>NC_008786.1:4203916-4885332 GCF_000015565.1 Verminephrobacter eiseniae EF01-2 | reverse complement strand
AAGACGCCTTCGGCAACAAAGCGGACGACTTCACGGGCCAGGCCGTGAACAACAAGACACCAGACACCACGCCCCCGGTGCTGATCATCACCGGCAATACCGCCCCCAAGGTCAACGGCACCCAACTGGTGCTCAGCTACACCGAAGCCAATAGCCTGGACCCTGCCGCCCTGACGGGCAGCGCCGGTTTTACCGTGACCAGCGTCACTGGCACCCCCATCACCGTCACCGGTGCCATCGTCAATGCTGCAAACAAAACCGTCACGCTGACGCTCAGTCGTGCCGTGGAAAACCTGGAGCAGGTCAGCGTCAGCTACACCAAGCCCGCCACCGGCAATGTCGTGCAAGATGCCGCCGGCAACGACGCGGCCAACTTCACAGACCAGTCCGTAAACAACGAGACACCGGACACCACACCACCGGCGCTGATCACCACCGGCGATGCCGCCCCCAAGGTCAACGGCACCCAACTGGTGCTCAGCTACACAGAAGCCAATAGCCTGAACCCTGCCGCCCTGACGGGCAACGCCGGTTTTACCGTGACCAGCACCAGCCCCGGCAGCACCCCCATCACCGTCGACAGCGCCAGCGTGAATGCGGCAAACAAGACCATCACGCTGACCCTCAGCCGCCCGGTGGATAACGGCGAGCAGGTCAGCGTCAGTTACACCAAGCCGACCAGCGGCAATGTCGTGCAGGACACAGCCGGCAACGACGCGGCCAGCTTCACGGGCCAAGCCGTAAACAGCGAGACATCGGACACCACGCCCCTGGCGCTGATCACCACCGGCACTTCCGCCCCCAAGGTCAACGGCCCCCAACTGGTGCTCAGCTACACCGGAGCCAATAGCCTGGACCCTGCCGCCCTGACGGGCAATGCCGGTTTTACCGTGACCAGCACCAGCCCCGGCAGCACCCCCATCACCGTCGACAGCGCCAGCGTGAATGCGGCAAACAAGACCATCACGCTGACCCTCAGCCGCCCGGTGGATAACGGCGAGCAGGTCAGCGTCAGTTACACCAAGCCGACCAGCGGCAATGTCGTGCAGGACACAGCCGGCAACGACGCGGCCAGCTTCACGGGCCAAGCCGTAAACACCGAGACACCGGACACCACGCCCCCGGCGCTGATCACCACCGGCACTTCCGCGCCGAAGGTCAACGGTCGTGAACTGGTGCTCAGCTACAGCGGAGCCAATAGCCTGAATCCTGCCGCCCTGACGGGCGACGCCGGCTTTACCGTGACCAGCACCAGCCCCGGCAGCACCCCCATCACCGTCGACAGCGCCAGCGTGAATGCGGCAAACAAGACCATCACGCTGACGCTCAGCCGACCCGTGGACAACGGCGAGCAGGTCAGCGTCAGTTACACCAAGCCGACCAGTGGCAATGTCGTGCAGGACACAGCCGGCAACGACGCGGCCAGCTTCACGGGCCAAGCCGTAAACAGCGAGACATCGGACACCACGCCCCTGGCGCTGATCACCACCGGCACTTCCGCCCCCAAGGTCAACGCTCGTGAACTGGTGCTCAGCTACACCGGAGCCAATAGCCTGGACCCTGCCGCCCTGACGGGCGACGCCGGCTTTACCGTGACCAGCACCAGCCCCGGCAGCACCCCCATCACCGTCGACAGCGCCAGCGTGAATGCGGCAAACAAGACCATCACGCTGACCCTCAGCCGCCCGGTGGATAACGGCGAGCAGGTCAGCGTCAGTTACACCAAGCCGACCAGCGGCAATGTCGTGCAAGACGCCGCCGGCAACGACGCGGCCAGTTTCACGGGCCAAGCCGTAAACAGCGAGACGCCAGACACCACACCACCGGCATTGATCACCACCGGCGCTGCCGCCCCCCAAGTCAACGGCGACCAATTGGTGCTCAGCTTCAGTGAAGCGAACCACCTGGACGACACCCACAAGCCGGCCCCCGGGGACTTTACGGTATCGGTGGATGGGCAACCCAACGCCGTCCGCACGGTCGCCGTGGATGCAGCGGCCAAGACGGTCACGCTGACGTTGGCCACCCCCGTGGCCAATGGCCAGGCGGTGGCCGTTGCCTACGCCGCCCCGACAAGCGGCAACGCGGCCATCCAGGACGTTGCCCAGAACCACGCGCCCGGCTTTCCGGCCCGTGCGGTGGATAACCACACGCCGGCCCTCTCCGTCCCGCCGACACCCGTTGCACCGACACCCGGCGCGTCAGCGCAGGACAGCGACAAGGACGGCCAGCCCGACACCATCGAAGACCGGGTTCCCGGCCTGCCCGGCCCCGATGGCGCAGCCCCGGTGATTGGCGATGGCAATGGCGATGGCATTCAGGACCGCATGCAGTCGGCGGTGAATTCGACCCACATCGCGTTCAGCCCCACCGGCGCCAGCAATCCGGCAGACGCGCCGGCCACCTTCGTCACCCTGGTGGGCGATAGCCAGGACGGCAAGGTAAGCCCCGACAGCGATGCACGTATCACCCGCCTGGCACAAAAGGATGCCCCGGTCCTGCTGCCACAGGGGATGCAGATGCCCATCGGACTGCTGCATTTCGATGCGACGCAGACCATCGCAGACAGCAGCCAGCCCTTGAGCCTGAGCCTGTATGTCGACCCGGCGGTGCTGAGCGTCAACGGCATCTGGGTGCAGAACGGCAGCACCGGTGTCTGGACGAACCTGGCCAGCGCGCCTTACGGCGGCAAGATGGTGATGGAGGGCGACCGGCTCAGGCTGGACTTCCATCTGCCCGCTGGCGCGCATTTCGATGCGGACGGCACGCCCGATGGCGTGGTCACCGTCAAAGCCGAGGTTGCAGTGGCGCATATGTCGCTGTCCATCGTCGGGCAGGCGCCCGATGCGGGGCACGGCGGGTTCTGGTTCTGACGCCAGCGTTGGTGCCCGCCGGGGTGATTGGCTTTGCCAGGCAAGCGCGGTGCCCGCCGGGCCGGTGCCGGCCTATCTGCCCGATGGCCCGATGGCGGCCTGCTTGCTGCCCGATGGCGCCCCGATCGATGGCTGGCGGCGCAGGCATGCCATGCGCTACCGGCCCATCGGTCGGCCCCATCGGTCGATCACCATGCGCGGGGCGCTGTGGCCTGGCTTTGTTGCGGGGGCCATGCCGCTTGCCGTTGCAGTGTCGCTTGTGCTTGCAATTGGTGCTTGTAATTGGTGCTCGTGCTGGCACGCGGCGTCCCGGCGCGGTGGTGATGGCACATCGATGGCTTGTGCGCAAAACCGGTCTGCCGTGCCCGAACCTGCCGCAGGCCGGTTCCCGGGCGTTCTCAACGCGCCAGAAAATCCACCTGCCCGGGCCGTCCCGGCAGGTTCAGCGCGGCCACCGGTGCCGGGCTGCCGGCGATTTTTTTGCCGCGCCGGTAGACCGCCAGGCGCGCTGCGCGCAGGCGGATGGCTTCCGCCGGGGTGCGCGCATGCAGCAGCACCAGGTCGGCATGGCAGCCGGGCGCCAGGCCATAGTCTTGCAGGCCGAGCAGCCGGGCAGGGTGGGTGGTGATGGCGTCAAAGCATTGGCGCATCGCGCTCTGGCTGGTCATCTGGGCGATGTGCAGGCCCATGTGGGCGGCCTCCAGCATGTCGCCGCTGCCGCCGCCGTACCAGGGGTCGAGCACGCAGTCGTGGCCAAAGGCCACCGTCAGGCCGGCGGCCATCAGTTCGGGCACGCGGGTCATGCCTCGGCGCTTGGGGTAGCTGTCGTGGCGGCCTTGCAGCGTGATGTTGACCAGCGGGTTGGCGACCACGCCCAGTTGCGCCTCGGCCATCAGCGGGATCAGTTGGCTCGCGTAGTAGTTGTCCATGCTGTGCATCGAGCACAGGTGCGAGCCTGTCACCCGGCCATGCAGGCCCAGGCGCCGGGTCTCGAAGGCCAGGGTTTCGACATGGCGCGACTGCGGGTCGTCGCTCTCGTCGCAGTGCATGTCCACCCGCTTGCCTTGGGCGGCGGCCAAACCGCACAGCAGCCGGATGCTCTCGCTGCCCTGGGCGCTGGTGCGCTCGAAGTGGGGAATGCCGCCGACCACGTCCACGCCCAGCGCCAGCGCGCGCTGGAGGTTGTCCAGCCCGCCGGGGGTGCGCAGCACGCCGTCTTGCGGGAAGGCCACCAATTGCAAATCCAGATACGGCGCGACGCGCTGGCGCACCTCCAGCAGCGCGTGCACCGGCAGCAGGTCGGGGTGGCTGCAGTCGACATGCGAGCGAATCGCCAGCAGCCCGCGCGCCACGGCCCAGTCGCAGTATTGCAGCGCGCGCTGCACGATGCTTTCATGCCGGAGCCGGGGTTTGAGCTCGCCCCACAGCGCAATGCCTTCGAGCAGCGTGCCGCTCTCGTTGACCCGTGGCTGGCCGTAGGTCAGCGCGCTGTCCAGGTGGAAATGCGCATCCACGAACGGCGGGCTGACCAGCAGGCCGCCGGCGTCCAGGCGCTCATGCGCGGGGGCTTGCAGACCGGCGCTGACGGCGCTGATGCGGCCGTCCTGCACGGCGATGGAGATGTCGCTGCGCCCGTCGGGCAAGCTGGCGTGGGTGATCAGCAGGTCGAGCATGGTGGCGGCCTTTGGTATGGCTTGGGGTCTATCGGGCTTTGGCAGGGGATTTTGGCCGGCACTGGCGGGCGCTCTTCATGGCCTGCGCTGGCGCTGTGCGTGCGCCAGGGCCGCGCTGCCGGCAGGGGGCGAATGGGGCGAATGGGGGGGTGAAGGTGAAGGGGGTGAATGAAGGCGCGCCGTCATTCCTTGCGGTAAGGCTGCATCAGCGCCTGCGGATACGCCGCCTTGCGCGCCACCAGCACCAGCGCCAGGATGGACAGCAGATAGGGCAGCATCAGATACAACTGGTACGGCAGCCAGACAGCGCCGGCCTGTTGCAGCCGCAGTTGCAGCGCATCGAAAAAGGCGAACAGCAGGGCGCCCAGCAGGGCCTTGCCGGGCCGCCAGGAGGCAAACACCACCAGCGCCACGCAGATCCAGCCGCGCCCGTTGACCATATGAAAGAAGAAGGCATTGAACGCCGACAGCGTCAGAAAGGCCCCCGCCACGCCCATCAGCGCCGAGCCGGCGACGATGGCGCCGGTGCGCAGCGGCGCCACCGGGATGCCCTGGCCTTCGGCCGCCTGCGGGTTCTCGCCCACCATGCGCAGGGCCAGGCCCAGCGGCGTGCGCATCAGCACCCAGGCCAGGCCGGGCACCAGCAGCAGCGCCAGCAGCGTCAGCGGGGTTTGCGTCGAGATGATCGGGATGCCCAGCCATTGCATCGGCGCAAAAGGCTCGATGGTCGGCGGCGTCTGCACCTGGGCAAAGCCGACGCGGTAGCCGTAGTAACTCAGCGCCGTGGCCAGCAGCGTGATGCCCAGGCCCGAGACATGCTGCGCCAGCGCCAGCCCGACGGTCAGCCAGGCATGCAGCAGCCCGAACAGCGCGCCCGTCAGCGCCGCCGCCAGCACCCCCGACCACAGGCCATGGCCGGCATACACCGTGAGCCAGCCGGTATAGGCCCCGGCCACCATGATGCCTTCCACGCCCAGGTGCAGCACCCCGGCGCGCTCGCACAGCAGCACGCCCAGGGTGCCCAGGATCAGCGGCGTGGCCAGGCGCAGCGTGGCGCCCCAGAAGGACGGGTTGAGCAAGATGTCGAGCAGTTCGGTCATCGGGCGTCAGCGCCAGCGCACCCGGTACTGTGTCAGCAGCCTGGCCACCAGCACGGCCAGCAGCGCGGTGGCGACGATCACGTCGGCGATATAGGTCGGCACGCCCACGGCGCGGCCCATGCTGTCGGCGCCGACCAGCAGGCCGGCGACGAAGCAGCCGGCAGCGGCCACGCCCAGCGGGTGCAGGCCCGCCAGCATCGCAATCACGATGCCGCCGTAGCCGTAGCCGGGCGACATGTCCAGCGTCAGGTAGCCGGTGCGGCCTGCCACTTCGATGGCGCCGGCCAGCCCGGCCAGCCCGCCCGAGAGCAGCGCCACCAGCACCACGGTGCGCGTGACCGGCACGCCGGCAAAGGCGGCGGCGCGCGCGTTCGCGCCGGCGGCGCGGATGTCGAACCCCGGCACCGTGCGCCACAGCAGCGCCCACAGCAGCAGCGCCAATGCCAGCGCCCACAGCAGCCCGGTGTGCAGCCGCGTCGGGGGCAGCAGCCGGGACAGTTCCAGACGGCCTTGCAGCGCCACGCTCTGCGGCCAGCCCATGGCCAGCGGGTCTTTCATGCTGCCGTCGAGCAGGGCCGAGACCAGCAGCAGCATGACGAAGTTCAGCAGCAGCGTGGTCACCACCTCGTCCACGCCCAGGTGCGACTTCAGCAGCGCCGGGCCTAGCAGCAGCAGCGCGCCGGCCAATGCGGCCGCCAGCATCATCGCGGCAAACAGCAGCGGCGCCGGCCACGCCAGCCCCGTGCCGCCATGCAGGCCGCCCACGGCCACGGCGGCCAGCGCGCCGGCATACAACTGCCCCTCGGCGCCGATGTTCATCAGCCGCGCCTTGAAGGCCACTGCCGCCGCCAGCCCGGTCAGGATCAGCGGCGTGGCGCGCGTGAGGGTTTCGCTCAGCGCAAACACCGAGCCGGCCGCGCCTTGCAGCAGCAGCGCGTAGCTGCGCCCCACCGGCGCCCCGGCCCAGAGCACCAGCAGGCCGCTGACCAGCAGCGTGAACAGCAGCGCGCCCAGCGGCGCTGCGCTGGCCGCGATGCAGGCGGCCAGCGGGCCGGCGCCGTGGGGGTGGCGTTTTTCCAGTCTCATGGCCGCCTCTGGTGTCCGTCCTGCATCGTGGCGGCGGTACTGGTCCCGGCCCCGGCCCCGGCCATCGCCAGCCCGATCGCCTCGCGTGTCCAGTCCTGCGCCGGCCGCGCCGCGCTCAACTGCCCGTCATGCAGCACCGCCACGCGGTCGCCCAGCGCCAGCACTTCATCGAGGTCGTCGGAGATCAGCAGCACGGCCGCGCCGGCGTCGCGCGCGGCCAGCAGTTGCTGCTGCACGAACAGCACCGCGCCAATGTCCAGCCCCCAGCAGGGCTGGTGCGCGACGATCAGGCCCGGCGCCGGCGCGGCGGCGCTGCCGTCCGGCACGGGCAGCAGGGCGCGGCCCAGGATCAGCTTTTGCATGTTGCCGCCCGACAGCGACCGGGCCGGGGCGTCGGGCCCGCCGCCGCGCACGTCGAAGGTGTCGATCACGCGCCGGGCATGTGCGTGCGCTGTGCGGCGCTTGACCCAGGAGGCCAGAAACCAGGGGTGGGCGAACCAGCGGCTGCGCAGGCGTTCGGAGACGGCGTTCTCCCACACCGGCAACTCGCCCACCAGGCCGACGGCATGGCGGTCTTCGGGGATGCGCGCCACGCCCTGGCGCACGACCCAGGCCGGGCTGGCCCGCAGCGGCACGCCGCGCAGCGTCACCTGGCCGGCGCTGGCCGCGCACAGGCCGCACAGCAGATCGGCCAGCGCCCGCTGCCCGTTGCCCGAGACGCCGGCAATGGCCATGATCTCGCCGGCCAGCAGCGTCAGTGATACCTGGCGCAGGTGCCCGCGCCCGGCGGGTGCGCTGTCGCCATGCGCACTGGCGGCGCCATGGCGCCCGGCACGTCCGGCGGGGGCGGTGCTGACCTGGCGCAGCGTGCAGACCGGCGCGCCCACCCGCAGGGCCGGGCGGCGGCGCGCGCTGGCATCGACGGTATCTGCAAGGTCGGCAAGATGGGCCAGATCGGCGCCAGCGCCGGCATGGCCGACCATCGACTGCGCCAACTGGCCCGGCGTCGCGCCCTGTGCCGGCATTTGGGCGACCAGCCGGCCCTGGCGCAGCACGGCCACGCGGTGCGAGACGCGCAGCACTTCGGCGAGCTTGTGGCTGATGAAGATGATGGCCAGGCCCTGCGCCACCATCTGCGCCAGCGTGTCGAACAGCGCCTGGCTTTCTTGCGGTGTGAGCATGGCCGTGGGCTCGTCCAGGATCAGGATGCGCGCGCCCCGGTACAGCGCCTTGAGGATCTCGACCCGCTGGCGCTCGCCCACCGACAGGCTGCCCACGCGCGCATCGGGCTGCACCGGCAGGCCAAACTGCCGCGCCACGGCCAGCAGCTTGGCACGCCCCCGGCTGTGGCGCGAGAACGGCTGCCACAGCGGCTCGCTGCCCAGCATCAGGTTGTCCAGCACCGTCAGGTTGTCGGCCAGCGTGCAGTGCTGGTGCACCA
The DNA here is from genome assembly GCF_000015565.1 of Verminephrobacter eiseniae EF01-2. Taxonomy (NCBI): domain Bacteria; kingdom Pseudomonadati; phylum Pseudomonadota; class Betaproteobacteria; order Burkholderiales; family Comamonadaceae; genus Verminephrobacter; species Verminephrobacter eiseniae. The sequence continues at coordinate 4,877,159 of NC_008786.1, read as the reverse complement.
TGCCGATGCCCGCCGCCAGCGCCGCGCGCGGCTGGCCCGGCGGCAGGCGCCGGCCAAAGACCTCGATATGGCCTGCGTCGGCCCGGTAATGCCCGAACAAAATCGCCATCAGCGTCGATTTGCCCGCGCCGTTTTCGCCCAGCAGCGCCAGCACCTGGCCGCGCTGCAAGTCCAGGCTGATGTCGTCATTGGCCAGCAGCGGGCCAAAGCGCTTGCTGATGCCGCACAGGCGCAGCACGGGAGCGCCCGGCGCCGTCATTGCCAGGCGGCGAGAAAGGCCAGCAGCACCTTGGCCGAATTGGCTGCGGCCAACTGCATGAAGGTCGCCATCTCGTTGTCGCCCGCGCCGCCGCCGGCCAGATCGCTGAGCGAGCGGAAGGCGATGAAAGGCACGCCGTTGCCATGCGCGACCATCGCGGTGGCGGCGGTTTCCATGTCCAGCACCTGGGCCTCGAAGGTGTTGAACGTGTATTCGCGAAACGCCTTGTTGTCCACGAAGGCCGGGCCGGATACGCCGTTGCCGCCCACCACCACGCGCGGGCGCCGTTGCAGGCATTGGCCGGCGTGGCAATGCGCCAGATCGATGTCTTGCAGGCTGCGCGCCAGCGCCAGCATCCGGGCATCGGCGGCAAACCAGAACTGTTGGCTGATCTGCGGGCTGGCGGCCGAGCGCACTTGCACCGAACGCGGGTGCATCATGCCGAAGGCCGGCAGGGGCAGCAGTTCGCTTTTCATCCATTCCGGCACGCTGTACTGGCCGGGCGGGCCTTCGCGGGCCATCAGCCATTCCATGTACTGGCCCCACTGCGCCGGCACGCTGACATCGCCGATATGCAGGCCGGGGTTCACGCCGCCGGCGATGCCGCTGAACATGATGTGGCTGATGTCGAAGCGGTCCAGCACCCGCTGCGTGTTCATCGCCGCATTGGTCATGCTTATGCCCGACAGGAACAGCACCACCGGCTTGCCGGCCAACAGGCCGGTGCTGAACTCCACGCCGCCGATGCGGTGCGACACCGGCTGCTGCAACTGCGCCAGCAGCAGCGCGAGTTCGGGCGCAAAGGCCGAGATCACGGCGATGCGCGGCTGGTCATCGAGCCGCAGCGCCTGCTTGTCGGGCGGCACCGACGCGCAGCCGGTGACGAGCATGGCCAGCGCCCACAGGCCCAGCCGGCGGATGCTGCGTTGGATCAGGCCAGGGCGTGGCGCGTGCGCGGTGTGGTGCATGGCCGGGTTCCTTGCTTTTATTTGGCGGCTGTCGCGGCCGTGGATTGGGGTTGGCTGTCGTCGATCTTCACGGTAAACCGGCCGGCCAGGATATCCGCCTGCCTGGCCCGGACCTTGGCGCTCAGGTCGGCGGGCACCTTGTTCGCGAAAGTGCCCAGCGGGGCAAGCTCCGAGCCTTTGTGCCGCATCATCGAATACGGGCCGTAGTCCTCGGCGCTGAAGCGGCCTTCGCGCAGCAGTTTCAAGGCCCGGTCGATGCTCGGCTCCATATGCCACAGGGCCGAGGTCACCACGGTGTCGGGGTATTGCGGCTGCGTGTCGAGCACATTGCCGATGGCCAGTTTGCCTTTTTCCCGGGCGGCGTCGCTCACGCCGAAGCGCTCGGCATAGAGTATGTCGGCGCCCTTGTCGATCAGCGCCAGGCTGGCCTCCTTGGCCTTGGGCGGGTCAAACCAACTGTTGATGAAAGTCACGGTGAACTCGACCTTGGGGTTGGTCTCGCGGGCGCCGGCCATGAAAGCCTGCATCAGGCGGTTCACCTCGGGGATCGGAAAGCCGCCCACCATGCCGATCTTGTTCGATCGGGTCATGCCCCCGGCGACCATGCCCGACAGATAGGCCGGCTCCTGGATGTAGTTGTCGAACACGCTGAAGTTGGGCGCCTGCGGCTTGCCCGAGGAGCCGAACAGAAACGCCGTTTTGGGGAAATCCCTGGCCACCCTGCGCGCCGCAGCCTCCACCGCAAAGACCTCGCCGACGATGAGCTGGTTGCCGCCGGTGGCGTACTCGCGCAGCACGCGCTCGTAATCGGCGTTGGCGACATTCTCGCTGGCCCGGTAGTCGATCTCGCCGCGCGCCTGCGCCGCTTTCAGCGCCTTGTGGATGCGGCTGGCCCACTGCTGCTCGAAAGGCACCGTGTAGATCGCCGCCACCCGCAGCTTGGGCTGCGCCGTGGCCGGCCCGGCGGCGATCGACAAGGCCAGCGCAGTGCACAGCAGGCTGGCGCTCAAGAGGCGGCGAGTGGTCATGGTGGTGTGGCGTCGTCGATGGAGGGGGAAAAAAACGGTTCCGGGAAGGTCCGCCGCGCAGGAGTATGCAATAAGCATGCGCGCCAGCCTGCTGCTGTCCTGCGGTCGTCCTGCGGTGTCCTGCTGCCGACCCGCTGCCGCCCTGGGCGGAGCCGCTTCGGCGCCCGGCCGGCGCGCCGGGTTTTCAAAACCCCAGGCTGGCCAGCAGGTCGTCGACCTGCGATTGGTCGGTGACCACGTCGGTGCGGTGGCCCGGGTCTACCACCGGGCCTTGCAGGCGGGCCGGGGGCGGCAGCGCCGTGGCGGGCGCTTGCGCACCCGGCGGGGCAGTTTGTATCAGCAACTGCACCAATTGGGCTTCCAGCGTGGCGGCCAGGTGCACCACGCGGGCGATGACCTGGCCGGTCAGGTCATGGAAGTCCTGCGCCATCATGATTTCGGTCAGGTGGATGTCCGCTTCCTGGGTCACGCGCTCGACATCGGACAGGAAGTTCATGATGTCGCCCCGGGCCACGGCGGCGACCGGGTCGTGCACCAGGGCGGTCACCACGCGGCGCGTTTCGGTGGCGATGTAGCCGTGCTGCGCCTTGGCCTGCTCGACGCGGCTGAGCACCTTTTCGGCCGCTGCGCCGGTCAGGCGGGCGATGTAGGACAGCCGGCTCTGGGCATCGGGCAGTTCGTGCATCGAGTCGCGCAGTTTGTCGGCATAGCCCAACTCGTTGAGCGCGTCGTGCAGTTGGCGCGTCAGCAGGCCGATTTTCTGGTGCACGTCGGCCGGCGGCAGGTCGTCGTCCGGGAGGTCGTTCATGGTGTCATAACCCCACTTTCTTGAGGATCAGGCTCACTTTTTCTTCGAGCGTGGCCTTGGTGAAGGGTTTGACGATGTAGCCGGCGGCCCCGGCCTGGGCTGCGGCCACGATGTCTTCCTTGCGGGCTTCGGCGGTGACCATCAGCACCGGCAGGTGCTTGAGCTTGCCGTCTTTCTTGATCTCGGCCAGCAGTTGAAAGCCGTTCATGTTCGGCATGTTGATGTCGGCCACCACGAAGTCGAACTTGCCGGCGCGCAGCTTGTGCAGCGCCACCACGCCGTCTTCGGCCTCGTCGGCGTCGGTGAACCCGCTTTCCTTGAGCAGATTGCGCACGATGCGGCGCATGGTGGAAAAGTCGTCGACGATCAGAAAACGAAGGTCAGTGGTCACAGGGTCGCCTTTCGGTCGGAGATGGCTGCATGCAAGGCTTGTCGATTCGTAACGGCTACCGGCTCGGGGCGGGGCGGGGCGGCTCGGGGTGCAGGGCCGGCCTGGCCTGGGCGTCATGCAGCAGTTGCGTCGCCGTGATCGCGGGCAGTTCCCGGGCCATCAGCCGCTCTTCGGCCTCGTGGGTCAGCACCGTGATGGAGATGCGCCGGTTGGCCGGCGCGAGCGGGTCGTCAGGCGCCAGCGGATCGCTGGCCGCCAGGCCCACCACGCGGCCGAGTTGGTCGTCCGGCATCCCGGCCGAGACCAGTTCGCGGCGCGAGGCATTGGCGCGGTCGGCCGATAGTTCCCAGTTGCTGTAGCCCGGCTCGTCGTGCGGGCCGTATTTGCCATAGGGCACGGCGTCGGTATGGCCGGCCAGGCTGATGCGGTTTTTCACGCCGCCGAGCGCTGCGCCGATGGCGTGCAGTATGTCGCGCATATGCGGCAGCACGCGCGCGCTGCCGCTGTCGAACATCGGGCGGTTTTGTTCGTCGATGATCTGTATCTGCAGGCCGTCGGGCGTGATGCGGATGCGGATTTGCGAGCGGTATTCGTTCAGCCGCGGGTTGCTGGCCATCAGCGCATCGAACTTGGCCCGCAGGGCCTCGATGCGCTGGCGGTCCTGGCGCGCGTACTCGGCGTCCAGGCCGATGCGCCGCTGCCCGGATGCCTGCGCGCCCGAGCGCCGGCTCTGGCCGAGCGCCTTCGTCAGGTCTTCGCCCCCTGCGGGAATCACGCTGGAACTGCGGCCCGCGCCGTCCGTGCCGACCATCGACGCGCCCAGCGGCGCGGCGAAGTAGGCGGCAATCTCTTGCAGATCGCCCTTGGCGGTCGAGCCCAGCAGCCACAGCAGCAGAAAGAACGCCATCATGGCCGTGACGAAATCGGCATAGGCGATTTTCCAGGTGCCCATATGCCCGGCAGGCGCGGCCCTGTGCACGCGCCGGACGATGATGGGCTGGAGTTTCTTTTCTGCCGTGACGGCAACCGGCGCAGTCATTTGCGCTCCTTCACATGCTTTTCCAGTTCCAGAAAGCCCGGGCGCACGCTGCTGAAAAGCACCTTGCGGCCGAACTCTATGGCCGTGGCCGGGTTGTAGCCCTGCATGCTGGCCAGCAGCGTGGACTTGATGCATTGCAGCTCTTTGCCGGCATCGTCGGCCCTTTGCTCGAGCAGACCGCCAAACGGCTCGACCACGCCATAGGCGAGCAAGATGCCCAGGAAGGTGCCGAGCAGCGCCGAGCCGATCATCGCGCCGAGCACCGCCGGCGGCTGGCCCATGGCGCTCATGGTGTTGACCACGCCGAGCACGGCGGCGACGATGCCGAACGCGGGCAAGGCGCCGGCCAGCCGGGCCAGCGCCGCCACCGGGGCATGGGATTCCTGGTGGTAGGTGTCGATTTCGCTGTCCATCAGGGCCTCGATTTCGTGCGCGTTCAGGTTGCCCGAGACCATCATGCGCAGGTAGTCGGTCATGAACTCGATCACACGCGGGTCGCGGCCCACCGTGGGGTATTTGCTGAAGATCGGCGATCCCTGGGGATCGTCGACATCCTTTTCGATCTTCAGCAGCCCCTCCCGGCGGATTTTTTGCAGCAACTCATGGAGCATTGCCATCAGTTCCATGTAGCGCTCCTTGGTGTATCTGGACGCAGGGAACGCACTCGGTATCGCCCGCAGCGTGGCCTTGATCACCTTGCCCTGGTTGTTCACCACGAAGGCGCCCAGGGCGCCGCCGCCAATGATGACGAGCTCGTATGGCAAGGCCTTCAGGATCACGCCGATATTGCCGCCATGCAAGATGTACGCGCCGAAGATGCAGCCCAGGCAGAGGAGGTAGCCGATGCAGACGTACATGTGGGGCAGGCAGCAAAAACGAAGGAGGGCAGGCCAGTGGTCAATGCGCTCGACCTTGAAATGACTGTATCGGGATCGCCAGGCGCCCAAGGCCGCGACAAGGGCGTCAAAACGGGGCTTATCCGGTAAATGCTGCTAACCGCCCGGCGCCCGCCCAGGCGCCGGGATGCCGGTCGCCGGTCGCCGATTGCCGGATTTGGCCCCTGTTTGCCCCATGACAGCGCCTTTGGGCGCGCGCCGGCGGCGCTTATGCTGCGGGCATGAAAGCCGTACTGCTCGCGGGCGGGCTGGGAACCCGCATCGCGCCAGAGTCGCACCTGACCCCCAAGCCGATGATCGAGATCGGAGGCCGGCCGATCCTTTGGCACATCATGAAGCTCTACGCCGCCCATGGCGTGAACGACTTCATCATCTGCCTGGGCCACCGGGGCTATCTGATCAAGGAGTACTTTGCCAACTACTTCCTGCACATGTCCGACGTGAGCTTCGATCTGGCCCACAACCGCATGCAAGTGCACCAGCGCCACGCCGAGCCTTGGTGCGTGACGCTGGTGGACACCGGCGAGCACACGCTGACCGGCGGGCGCCTGCGCCGCGTGCAGCAATACCTGCCGGCGGACGAGCCCTTTTGCTTTACCTATGGCGACGGCCTGGCCGACCTGGACATGGGCGCCCAGCTCGCCTTTCACCGCGCCCATGGGCGCCAGGCCACGGTGACTGCGGTGCAGCCGCCGGGCCGGTTCGGCGCGCTGCGGCGCGCAGGCGCGGCCGTGACCGGGTTTGAAGAAAAACCGCGCGGCGACGGCGGCTGGATCAATGGCGGCTTCTTCGTGCTCCAGCCCGAGGTGATCGCCCGGATCGACGGTGACGCCAGCAGTTGGGAGCAAGAGCCGATGGCCCGGCTGGCCGGCAGCGACCAACTGCGCGCGTTCGAGCACCGGGGCTTTTGGCAGCCGATGGACACGCTGCGCGAGAAGAATCTGCTCGAACAGCTGTGGCGCTCGGGCCGGGCGCCATGGAAATGCTGGTAGAGGGCCGGCCGGACATGCGCCCCGACCCCGGCTTCTGGCGCGGCAAGCGCGTGCTGCTGACCGGCCACACCGGCTTCAAGGGCGCCTGGCTGGCGCTGTGGCTGCAACGCCTCGGCGCCCGGGTCAGCGCCATTGCGCTGCCGCCTGCGGGCGCGCCCAACCTGTTTCACCTGGCCCGGGTCGGGTCGGGCCTGGACAGCCATTTTTGCGACCTGCGCAACGCCCCGGCCCTGGCACGGCGCGTGCGCGCCGCGCGGCCCGAACTGGTGCTGCACCTGGCCGCCCAGGCCCTGGTGCGGGCCGGCCACGCAGCGCCGCTGCAAACCTTTGCCACCAACGTCATGGGCACGGTCCATCTGCTCGACGCGCTGCGCGGCCAGGCCGATCTGCGCGTGGCCGTGGTGGTGACCACCGACAAGGTCTACCGCCACCGTGCCTGGGCCTACCCGTACCGGGAAGACGACGCGCTGGGCGCGAGCGACCCCTATGGCGCGAGCAAGGCCGCCGCCGAACTGGCGACCGCCAGCTACCGCGACTCGTTCCTGGCCGCGCAGGGCGTGGCCGTGGCCACGGCCCGGGCCGGCAATGTGATCGGCGGTGGCGACTGGGCGCAAGACCGGCTGCTGCCCGACGCGATGCGCGCCTGGAGCCAGGGGCAGCCCCTGCGCATCCGCCGCCGGCAGGCCACCCGCCCCTGGCAGCATGTGCTCGAAGCGCTGGCGGCCTATCTGCGCCTGGCACAGCGCCTGTGGGAGCAGCCGGCGCTGGCCGGGGCCTACAACTTCGGCCCGCTGCCGCAGGCGGCGGTCAGTGTCGGCAATCTGATCGAATCGGCCGCCGGCGATGGCCCTGCATGCGCCATCGACTATGGAAATGAGGCTGACCCGGGGCCCGAGGTGGATGCCCTGGCGCTGGAGACCGCCCATGCCCGCCAGGCGCTGGGCGTGAGCGCGCACTGGGCCTTGGCCGAGGCTTTGCAGCGCACCCTGCACTGGTACCGCCAGCAGCAAGGCGGCGCCGATGCACGCGCGCTGTGCCTGGCCGACATCGACGCCTGGGAGGCCGGGCAGGCCGCGCCAGCAGGGCAGACGCCGCGATGAGCCGCCTGCGCCTGAGCACGCTGCCACTGGCCGGTCTGCTGCGCGTGCAGCGCCAGCCGCTGGTGGACGAGCGCGGAGCCTTCGCGCGCCTGTTTTGCGCGCAGGAACTGCGCGACGGGATGCTCGACGGGATGCCCGACGGGGCTGCTGGAGTGGCTGGCGCGGCGCCCGGCGCGGCGGGCAATGGGCCGCCCCATGGACCGACCGCCTGGCTGGCGCCCCCGGCGCAGATCGCACAGATCAACCACAGCCACACCGCGCTGCGCGGCACGCTGCGTGGCCTGCACTACCAGCGCCCGCCACATGCCGAAGGCAAACTGGTCAGTTGCCTGCGCGGCGCGGTCTGGGATGTGGCGCTGGACCTGCGCCAAGGCTCGCCGACCTTTTTGCACTGGCACGCCGAATGCCTGTCGGCCGACAACGGCTGCGCGCTGCTGATCCCGCCGGGCTTTGCCCATGGCTTTCAGGCACTGACCGATGACGCCGAACTGCTGTACTGCCACTGGTGCGCCCATGCGCCGGCGGCGCAGGCCGGGCTGCACCCGCTGGAGCCTCGGCTGGCGATTGGCTGGCCGCTGCCTGCGGGCCGCATCTCGCCGCGTGACGCGGGCCAGGCCTGGCTGACACCAGACTTTCAGGGGCTGTGCCTGTGAGCGCCGCCCGGCCGCCCGAAGGCGCGCACACCGTCGCCGCAGGCGAAGGTGCTCCAGCGAGCGCCGCCCGGCCCCGATGCCGCCACTGCGGCAGCCCGCTGCAACTGCCGTTTCTCGACCTGGGCAGCGCCCCGCCGTCCAACGCCTTCCTGAGCCAGGACGGGCTGCGCCTGCCGCAAGCCTGGTTCCCGCTGCGCCTGCTGGTGTGCGAGTGCTGCTGGCTGGTGCAGACGCAAGACCCGGTCGGGCGCGAAGCCCTGTTCACCGGGGACTACGCCTACTTCAGCGCGTTTTCCACCTCCTGGCTGGGCCACGCGCAGCGCCTGGTGCAAACGCTGCGCGAGCGCCTGGGGCTGACGGCGCACAGTTGCGTGGTCGAGGTCGGCGCCAACGACGGCTACCTGCTGCAATACGTGCAGGCGGCGGGCATCCCCTGCTACGGCGTGGAGCCGACGGCCAGCACGGCGGCGGCGGCGCGCTCGCGCGGCCTGACCGTGGTCGAGCGCTTTTTTGGCCTGGCGCTGGCGCAAGAACTGGCCGCCGCCGGCCGGCAGGCCGACCTGCTGGTGGCCAACAACGTGCTCGCGCATGTGCCCGACATCGATGACTTCGTTGCCGGCTGCGCCTGGCTGCTCAAGCCGCAGGGCCTGGCCAGCTTCGAGTTTGCGCACCTGCTGCGCATGGTGCAGGGCTGCCAGTTCGACACCGCGTACCACGAGCATTACTCCTATCTTTCGCTGACCGCCGCAGCGCGCATCCTGGCCGCCAATGGCCTGGCGCTGCTCGACGTGCAGGAACTGCCCACGCATGGCGGCAGTCTGCGGCTGTTGGCGGCGCGCGCCGATGCCGTCGGCCACCCCCAGGCCAGCGCGCAGGGCGCCGAGCGCGTGGCCCGGCTGCTGGCCGGCGAGCGGCAGGCGGGGCTGTGCGGGCCGGATTTTTACCGCGCCTTCCAGGCGCAGGCGGTGCGGGTCAAAAGCGAGCTGTTGGGCTTTTTGCTGCACTGCCAGGCCGCCGGCATCAGCGTTGGCGCCTATGGCGCGGCGGCCAAGGGCAATACGCTGCTCAACTATGCCGGCGTGCGCCCGGACCTGCTGCCCTATGTGGCCGACGGCAACCCGGCCAAGCAGGGGCGCTTTCTGCCCGGCAGCCGCATCCCGGTGGTCGATCCGGCGCACCTGCAAGCCCGGCGCCCGCAGCGGGTGCTGCTCCTGCCCTGGAACCTGCGCGAGGAACTGGCGCGCCAACTCGCTGGTGTGCGCCGCTGGGGCGGGCAGTTCGTGGTGGCCGTGCCCCGGCTGGAGCGGTTTTGAGTGATCAGCATCCACGCCACGGCCCGGGTTTCGCCGCTGGCCGACATCGAAGATTCGGTGCGCGGCAGCCGCATCGTGGTCGGCGCGCATTCGGTGATCGACAGCTTCGTCAAGGTCAAGCCCGCAGGCGGCAGCGGCGATTTGCTGCTGGGCGAGCATGTGGTCATCAACGCCGGCTGCGTGCTGTACACCGGCCATGGCATCCGCATCGGCAACCATGTCGCGCTGGCGGCCCAGTGCACGCTGGCGCCGGTCAACCACGCCTATGCCGAGCGCGGGCGGCTGATCCGCGCGCAAGGCTTTGCGCCCAGCCGGGGCGGCATCGTGATCGAGGACGATGTGTGGATCGGCGCCCACTGCGTGCTGCTCGACGGCGCCGTGCTGCGCCAGGGCTGCGTGCTCGGGGCCGGCGCCATCGTGCACGGCGAACTGCGCGCCTACACCGTGTACGCCGCCCAGTCGGCCACCGCGCTGCGCGTGCTGGGGCAGCGGCGGTGAGCGGCTTTACCGTGCTGGGCGCATCGGGCTATATCGGCAGCCATCTGGTGCCGCATCTGCGCGCGCTCGGGCACAGCGTGTGGGCGCCGGCGCGCGGCGCGGCCGAGGTGCTGACCCGGCCGCTCGGCCATGTGCTGTACTGCGTGGGCCTGACGGGCGACTTCCGCACGCGCCCGTTCGACACCGTGGCGGCCCATGTCGGGCTGCTGGCCGAACTGCTGCGGCGCGCTCGGTTCGACTCGCTGCTGTACCTGTCCTCGACGCGGGTCTACCAGGGGGCCGGGCGCACCGACGAGGACGCGCCGCTGGCGTTGCTGCCGGGCCAGCCGTGTGGCCTGTACAACCTGTCCAAGCTCTGCGGCGAAGCACTGTGCCACGCCAGCGGGCGGGCCGGCGTGCGCGTGGCGCGGCTATCGAACGTGGTCGGGCCGGGCATGGACGCGGCATCGGGCAACCTGCTGGCCAGCCTGGTGCAGCAGGCGCGCCAAGGCCATGTGCAGTTGCGCAGCGACCCGCGCTCGGTCAAGGACTACCTGCATCTGGCCGACCTGCTCGACTGGTTGCCGCAGATCGCGCTGACGGGCCGCGCCACGGTCTACAACGTCGCCAGCGGCTTGCAGACCAGCCATGCCCAGTGGCTGGCCTGGCTGCAACAGCGCACCGGCTGCACGGTGCACTGGCCCGAGGACGCCCCGTTGCAGCAGTTCGCGCCGATTGCGGTGCACCGGCTGCGCGCCGAATGGGGTTGGCGGCCACGCCCGGTGTTCAGTGACGATTTGTTCGTGGCCGCGCCTGCGCCCGCCGCGCCCCTGGCGCCATCCATGCCCGCCGCGCCCTCTGTGCCCTCTGTGCCCTCTGTGCCGGCTGTGCCGGCTGCCGCTTTCGTCGGCGCCGCAAAGGCAGGTTCCCGATGACGGGCCGACGCATCGGTGGCCGATGCAGGTGCCTCGGCCGGCGGCGGGCAAGGGGGCGCGGATCGCGGCGCTGCTGCACCAGCCCCCGCAGCGCCGGCCCTGGATGCGACCCTTGCGGCCCGGGCTGCGCCCGTTGCCCGCGTGATGAAAAACAGTGCAGGAGCACACCGCAATGAGCCACCCCGACCCCTTGGCCCAGGAACGCCGCGAGCGCCTGGCCGGCTATGCGCTGGACACCCCATTCCAGGCCCTGTCGCGCCACTGGGTGCGCGCCTCGATGCAGCGCCGGTATGTCTACAACTTCGACTGGCTCGGGCGCCCCATCATCCAGTACCCGCAGGACATGGTGGCGCTGCAAGCGCTGGTCTGGCGCCTGCGGCCGGACCTGATCATCGAGACCGGCATCGCCCATGGTGGCTCGCTGGTGCTCAGCGCCTCGCTACTGGCCTTGCTGGACCTGAGCGATGCCATCGAGGCCGGCGACATGCTCGATCCACGCGCCTCCCGGCGCAAGGTGCTGGGTGTCGACATCGACATCCGCGCCCACAACCGCGCCGCCATCGAGGCCCACCCGATGGCCAGCCGCATTGCGATGATCGAAGGCTCGTCGCTGGCGCCCGAGGTGGTGCAGCAGGTGCGCGCCTTTGCCCAGGGCTACCGGCGCGTGCTGCTGTGCCTGGACTCCATGCACACGCACGAGCATGTGCTCGGCGAACTGAACGCCTATGCGCCGCTGGTCACGCCCGGCAGCTACTGCGTGGTGTTCGACACCTTCATCGAGGACCTGCCGCCCCGGTTCTTTCCCGACCGCCCCTGGGACCGGGGCAACAACCCGAAGACCGCCGTTCGGCAATGGCTGGCCGGGCAGACCGACTTCGAGATCGACGCCGAAATGGAGCAGCGCCTGCAACTGACCGCCGCACCGCAGGGATTCCTGCGCCGCATGGGGTGATAAAAATGCCGGCGGGCGCATTATCTGCTTGCGCTGAAAGCGACTGAATTCAGTAGCGCCCCGGCACCCGCCGGCAGGCCGGCGGCCCTGATTGCCTTTATGCCTTTATGCCTTTATCCGGGGTTTTTCATTGGCCCCCATTTCCTGATGGAAGACGGCAATTCGGCCAGCAATGCCCCCAGCGTTTGGGCCAATCAAAGCCACGCCGGGTGATCAGAATGTATCGATATACCCGGCCGCGGCTCACCCCAAGGGCAAGACACCCAAGACACCCATCAGCAGGCCCGTGCAAGACGGTCGTCGCGCCGGGACCAGCCCGCCCCGATGCGGGCATGCAGGCACATGCAGGCAAAAGCGATATGTCCCATTTTGAAACAAACCCGGTGACCTGCGCTCGATGATATGTCCGATTTTGCGACAGCACGGGCCATGCGCGGCCGGCGTTATCGTATCGGTCGCTCCTTGTCCATCACGCAGACCGCGTCCACGCCTGGTGATTTCAGGGCCATTGGCACAAGGCTTGCTCGGACGGAAATATGGCAGGGCCGCAAACGTTCGGGGTGAATCTTGCCGTGACCCGCGCTCACCCGGAACACGACATGAATGATCGAGGAGACCCAACGTGAAAGCTGCAGTGCTGCATCAGTACGACGAATCATTGACCCGTGACGAGTTCGTGCGCTACGAAGATTTCGCAGACCCGAAAATCGAGCGGCCTACCGACGTGATCGTCCGTATTGGCGGCGCCGGCGTCTGCCGCACCGATCTCCACGTCGTCGAAGGCATATGGCGCAGCAAGGTCGATGTCGCTTTGCCCTACGTCATGGGCCATGAAAATGCCGGCTGGGTCGAGGCCGTCGGGCGCGGCGTCGAAAGCGTGAAAGTCGGCGATCCGGTGATTTGCCATCCGCTGGTGACGAGCGGCCATTGTCTTGCGTGCCGTCGCGGTGACGATATGCATGCGAGCGACAGCCGATTTCCCGGCATCAACGCCAATGGCGGCTATGCCCAGTATCTGTCGACCGGCGAACGCTCGCTGATTCGACTGCCGAAGTCGCTCGCGCCCAAGGATGTCGCGCCTTATACCGATGCCGGACTCACAGCCTATCGCGCTGCAAAAAAAGCGTCGCGCCATCTGCTTCCCGGCCAGTTTGCGGTCGTGATCGGTGCCGGCGGCTTGGGTCACATCGGCATCCAGGTCTTGAACGCATTGTGCGCGGCGGAAATCATCGTCGTCGATCGCTCCGAGACCGCGCTGCAGCTTGCAAAGGAATGCGGCGCGCACCACACCGTCGAGGGCGATGGAAATGAAGTCGAGAGCGTGCTTGGGTTGACTGGAGGCAGCGGCGCGGAGGCGGTCATCGATTTCGTCGGCGAAGGCGATGCAGTCGCCAAGGGCCTGGCCATGACGCGCAATGGCGGGTTTTATTACATCGTCGGTTATGGCGGGAAGATCGAATTGCCGACCATGGACATGATTACCAGCGAAAAGACGATCGTCGGCAATCTGGTGGGCACCTATCCCGAACTGGTCGAATTGATGGCACTGGCCGATCGCGGACTGGTTCATCTGGCAACCCGGGAATATCGCTTGAGTGAGGCGAACCAGGCGCTCAAGGACCTGCACCACGGCAAGATCAAGGGCCGCGCAGTGCTGATTCCGTAGCCGATCGGCTGGGAATCAATGGCTGCTTGACGGTTGCCTCTGCTGCCAGGTGCGCAGAGAGTCGATTTGCGTGGTGCCGCTGCCCCAATGGGGGACGGCGCACCCCGGGCGCCATCTCTTTTTGCATTGGCTGGATCCGTTGTTTCGTTTCAGAAATTCGGAAAGTTCGGAATGAGTGCGCAACGAGCCATCATGCGCGCGGAAGGAGACGATGATGAACCAGCAATACCCGTCCAAAGAGCAGTTCTTCGAGCGCTTGGGCGCGCTGACAGATGCGATGATCGCGGCCTATGGCAAGGACTTCGCCATGGGTGCGATGATTCTCGCCGTGCGCTTTGTCGCCGAGGGCAAGCCGTTGGGCGATCACTTTCCCGGTGTGATCCCTGAAAAGGTCGGCGCCTGAGGTTCTCGCCGCTGCCGTCATCCACGAACCCATGAGCGCGGTCAGCGTATTCGGCAGCGGATGCGTCCCAATATCGGACAGTTCCATAGGGCAGGCATGTCGCATAACACAACAGAATACGCACAGCGATGGTTGCGAAAAAGACGGTTTGCACAGCCCGGCCTCATCCATCCTGAATCAGCAGTTGCCTGGCACGTTTATCGCTCTATCACAAAGCGTTGCAGTCCCGAAACGCAAAACGAAAATGGCAGGAGACACACCCATGGGCAGCCGGTCTGGACACAGGCCCTCTGAATTGCTCCCGCCACTTTCAGGTTGGCGTGGCGCGGCCATATCCGCGTCGTTCCGCGCCGTTGCGTCGCAGACCCATCGGTCGCTGCAAGACAGATGTCGTGAAATGGAAAATGGAACAAGGAGAGACCAATGTCTGATGGATTGACACTCAACAAGATCACCTCCCAGCGAGGGATCAGTATTGGCGAAGCGGCCCGCCGCATCGCCGACCTCGGCTGGACACCCAGTTACGTTCAGGAGGCCATGACCTTCCCGACCGACTACAAAATCAGCAAGGCGCCGCGCGATCCGATGAAGCAGGTGCTGCGCTCGTATTTTCCGATGCAGGAGGAAAAGGACAACCGCGTCTATGGCGCGCTGGATGCGGCGCTGCGCGGCGATATGTTCCGCAATGTCGAGCCGCGCTGGATCGAGTGGATGAAGCTGTTTCTCGCGATCATCCCGTTCCCCGAAATCTCGGCAGCACGTTCGATGGCGATGCTCGGACGGCTCGCGCCCGGCGAAGAACTGCGGACCGGCTTCACGATGCAGATGGTCGATGAGTTCCGGCACTCGACGATTCAGATGAATCTGAAGAAGTGGTACATGGAAAACTATATCGACCCGGCCGGGTTCGATATTACCGAGGCGGCATTTGGCAAATGCTACGCCACCACCATTGGGCGCCAGTTCGCCGAAGGGTTTCTCACCGGCGATGCGGTGACCGCAGCCAACGTGTTTCTGCAGGTGGTCGCCGAAACGGCATTCACCAATACGCTGTTTGTCGCGATGCCGTCGGAAGCGGCACGCAATGGCGACTATGCGTTGCCGACGGTATTTTTATCGGTGCAGTCCGACGAAAGCCGGCACATCGGCAATGGCCATTCGCTCGTGATGTCGATCATCAACGACCCGGACAATCACCTGCTGCTCGAGCGCGACCTGCGCTACGCCTTCTGGCAAAACCACGCGATCGTCGATGCGGCCATCGGCACCTTCATCGAATACGGCACCGTGGATCGTGACAAGAACAAGGAATCGTATGCCGAACTGTGGCACCGGTGGATTTATGAGGATTACTACCGCACTTACATGCTGCCGCTGGAAAAGTACGGCATCAAGATTCACCATGACGATATCGTCGCCGCGTGGGATCGCATCGTCAAACAGAACTATGTCCACAAGGTCGCGCAGTTCTTTGCCGTGGGCTGGCCGGTCAACTTCTGGCGCATCGAGGCGCAGACCGAAAAAGACTTCGAATGGTTCGAGCACAAATATCCGGGCTGGTACGCCGAATTCGGCGACTTCTGGAAGTGGTATGCGAAAAAGAGCGTTCCGGGCCAGACGAACATGCTGTTCGACCAGGAATGCGGTTACGTGTACCCGCATCGCTGCTGGAGCTGTCTGGTGCCATGCCTGATCCGTGAAGATTTCGTGGTCGACGAGGTCGACGGCCAGATTTACACCTACTGCTCGGAGATGTGCCACTGGACCCACAAGGTGGCGTTCGCCTCGGAATATGAAGGGCGGCCGACGCCGGCCATGGGGCGCTTCAGCGGACGCCGCGAATGGGAAGAGTGCTACCACGGCTGGGATTTGGCCGATTGCATCAAGGACCTCGGCTTCGTGCGCAGCGATGGCAAGACGCTGGTGCCGCAGCCACATTTGCGGTTCGACGACAGGAACATGTGGACGCTTGATCATGTTCGCGGGCACATGATCCAGAGTCCCATCGTTTTGCTGCGCAACATGACGCCGCAACAGCGTGAGAAGCATATCGCCGAGTACCGCGCCGGTTTCAAAATCAATCCGGTGAACTGACGCGGCGATGTCGTCCGGGGAGCGCGCGGCAGGCGACATGGGTATGGGTATGGGTGTGAGTGACTTGCAAGAAAGGAAGGCCGGCATGCCGGATGCAAAAGAGGGTCGGATGCTGCATACCGTGCGATTCGAACCGGTCGGTGTGGAAATGACGGTCGCGGAAGGCGAAACCGTGCTCGATGCCGCTTTTCGCCAGGGTATTGCGGTAATGCATGGCTGCAAAGAGGGGCAATGCAGCAGTTGCAAGTCATTGCTGATCGATGGCGATGTCGAAATGAAAAAATATTCGACCTTCGCCTTGCCTGACTACGAGCGCGAGAGCCATCACATTTTGCTGTGCCGGACGCTCGCCTTCAGCGATTTGACGGTCGAATTGCTGAACTACGACGAAGACCTCATGCGCCGCTCGATGGCAGTGAGTGAATACGACGCAACGCTGACGAAGATCAGCGCGCTGACACATGACATCAGGCTGCTGGAAGTGGAGTTGTCCCGGCCGCTGAGCTTTTGGGCGGGGCAGTATGTGGAGCTGACGATTCCGGGTTCGGGCATCACGCGGTCGTTTTCGATGGCGAGCACGCCGAACGGTCAGAGGAAGCTCGAATTCGTCATCAAGAAATATCCGAACGGCGCGTTCTCGTCGCAACTCGATGGCGCTCTGAAGCCTGGCGCCAGGCTGGTGGCGAAAGGGCCATACGGCACTTGTTTCCGGCGCGAAGAGCAGCCGGGGCCGATGGTGCTGGTAGGCGGAGGGTCGGGAATGTCTCCGCTGTGGGCGATTCTCAACGACCATGTGCAAAGCGGCGAAGAACGGCCGATTCGTTTTTTCTATGGTGCCCGCAGTCGTCGCGATCTGTTTTATCTCGACGATTTTGCGGAATTGGAGGATAAGCTGCCTGATTTCCGCTTCATTCCGGCGCTTTCGAATGCCGAGCCGGGCGATGACTGGAGCGGCGCGACCGGCCTCATCCATGAAGTGCTGGGCCGCGCACTGCGTGAGCAAGCGCTGGCCGGCGAGATCGATGCGTACACATGTGGTCCAACGCCGATGATCGACGCGGTGATACCGGTTCTGCAAATGGCCGGCGTCGCGCCCGAGCGTCTCTATTTTGACAAATTTACCCAGGCTGTCCGTTGATGCACACCAACGCATCGCGCCAGATCGAAAGTCCGATAACCGTAAAGAGGAAAGCAACATGAGCACAACGCGACAGGAAGCAGCACCGCTGAAGTCAGGCGCGGCCGGCGCAGCCCGGTTTGCGGGTTCGGATAGCCGCAAGTACAACTACTTCGAACCCAAGGGGCGCAAGGCGACCCATTACGAGGACATGACCGTCGATGTCCAGCCGGACCCGAAGCGCTATCTGCTCCAGGACTGGATTCTCTCGTTCGCGGACGGTACGCCGACCTATTCGGAAACATGGACCGCAGCCAAAAGCACCGACTGGCATAAATTCCGCGCAGTCGACGAAGAGTGGGAACGCACGCATTACCAGCGCCAGTCGACGATCGTCGGCATGATCTCCGGCGCGGTCGACAACGCCCGGCGATCGGGTGCGGTGAAGCGCTTCGATAAAACCTGGATCAAGGTGCTGGAGCAGCATCTCGGCGCGTACAAACATGCGGAGTTTGGTCTTGGCACTGCCACCATGCACGCGCAGCGCTATGGCTACACGCAGATGATCAATAGCGCAATTTTGACCAATTCTTCCTACAAGCTGCGCTTCGCCCAGGATTTGACGCTCTATTTGGCGGAGATCGCGCTGGATCTGCCGAATATGAACCTCGACGCCGGCAAGGAGCATTGGCTGAACGATCCCGTCTGGCAGGCAACACGCCAGGCGATCGAAGCGATTGGCGGCGCGACGGATTTTCTCGAAAAGTACTTTGCGGTCAATATCGTGTTCGAGCCGATGGTGGCGGAGCTGTTTCGCAGCGGTTTCATCATGCGGGTCGCCGCTGCGCAGAACGACTTTCCGACGCCGACGGTCGTGTCCGCTGCGGAAGGGGACTACGAGCGCAATCTGGCCAATGCAGTGGAGTTGTTTCACATGCTGGCCAACGATCCCGGGCACGGCCAGGCCAATCGGAAACTGTTCGGCCAATGGCTGGACAAGCACGGTGCGCTTGCCGCTGCTGCGGCCAGGCAGTTGCAGCCGATCTGGTCGATTCCACATGTGAAGACGGCGCAATTCAATGACTGCCTGAAAAGTTCGATCGAGCGGGCAGAAATGATTGCCAGAGAGATTGGCATCGGCTTTCCGTCGGCACTCCAGGCCTGACGGTTTTCTGGCTCGGTGGATTTGACCAACCTCGCGATTCAAGCGCGAACAGGAGTACGCAATGTCAGTGCATAACGACAATATCTTCAAGTCGATGAAAGATGTCCGCTTCGAGCAGACCATTTCCAACCAGTGCGGTGTCACGATGAACGACAGCGTGGAGGCCCGCGTGATTGCCGAATTGATGGCCCGCAAGAGCGGCATCACGGTGACCTATCTGCCCGCCATGATCAGGATCGATGGGCAGGGCAAGATCGAATTCAAAATGGGCGAGATCAGCGAAGCGCTGGGCCGGGAGATGACCCCGCATCTGTTCGAGATATCCACATCGACCCACTATGGGCGAATGGTGATGGTCGATGACGAGACCGTCGTATTGTTCGGCAATATGGAGGACGCGATGGCCTACGAGTAAGCGTGCAGCCCGGCCATCAGACCCCACCAGACCCCATCGGACCACAAGCCGATCAGCCGCCTTGGCGGGAGGCTGATCGCCCGCAATGAATAACCCAGCAACCATCTTGAATGACTAAGTCAAACCGCTTCAGCAAGTTCGTTGCGCCAAGGCGACTTGGTGCGAGCGATGGCGTTCAAAATGACCAACAGCTTGTGCATGCAAGCGACCAGAGCGACCTTTTTGGGCTTGCCGGCGGCCAGCAGCCTTGCATAGAAGGCTTTGAGCACGGGATTGAAGCGCGTGCCTACCAAGGCGGCCACGAACAGCACGCGGCGCACGTCGGCGCGACCGCCGAAGATGTGGCGCTGCCCACGCAGCGTGCCCGAGTCCCGATTGATGGGGGCCAAGCCCACCAGCGAGGTGATCTGCTTGCGATTGAGCTGGCCCAACTCGGGCAGTTGCGCCAGCAGCGTGCTGGCCGTGGTGGGACCCACGCCCTTGACCGAGGTCAGCAAGGCCGCCAGATCGGCGTGGTGTGCCAGGACATGCTCCTTGAGCTGCCCGTCCAAGTCGTTGAGTTGCTCGGCAATGGTAGCCATGATCCGCAAGATGCTGGGCTTGGCCTTGGGATGTGCCAGGGCCAGTCGCTGGCGTTCGGCCACCAGCATGGCTACGAGTTGGCGGCGGCGCACCACCAGGGCGGTCAACTCGCGCTGCTGCTCGTCGGCCAGCATGCGCGGCTCGTGACCCTGGGCGTCCAGCAAGGCGGCAAAGCCGCGCAGCGCCTGCGCATCGATGCGATCGGTCTTGGCCAGTTTGCCCATGCAGCGGGCAAAGTCACGCGCCTGGCGCGGATTGATCACCGACACACGCAAGCCTGCCGCGGACAAGGCAAGCGCCAGGTCCTGCTCGTAGCCGCCGGTGGCCTCCAGCAGCACCAGGCGCGGCGACAGCGGCGCCAGCAGTTGGCACAGCCGGGCATGCCCGGCCTCATCGTTGCCAAGACTCGAGGTCTGTGCTTGACCAGTGGTGGCCACCTCGAAGGTGCGCTTGGCCACGTCGATACCTACATAAACGGGTTCACTCATACAAGTCCTGTGGCTCCCAGCCTTATGAATACGAAATGTGTTCGGTCAACCATTCGGGATGCGGCAGAACAAACAGACCACCACCGTGCGCCCTGGGCTGAGATTCGAGCTCGGGCTCGCAGGAGACACAGGCTGCACGGTGGTGAGTCAACCAGTTCAGCAATCAAGGCTGGCAACCACGCCTTGACCACTGAAGTTTGAATGATCTGAAAGATATAAGGAGACACATACCATGTATCGAACCAAGAGCGGTGAAGACATTTTCATCATCGATGGACATGTCCATCTGTGGGACGGCAGCAAGGCCAATCTGAAGAACGTGCATGGTCAGCAGTTCATCGATTGCTTTTATGCGTACCACTCGAACCTGAGTCCCAAGGAGTATCTGTGGCCGAAGGAGAAGTTCGACAACTACGGCCCGGAAGTCATGTATGACGACCTGTTCGTCAAGGGCTACGACGACATGGCGATCTGCCAGCCGACTTACCTGACGGACTTTTACAAGAACGGCTTCAACACGACCGAGAGAAATTATGAGATGAAGAAAAGGCATCCGGATCGTTTCATCGTCAACGGCGCCTTCGATCCGCGCGACGGCGAAGCCGGACTCGACTATCTGGACGAGTTGTCCGAGACATATGGCATCAAGGGCGTCAAGCTCTATACGGCAGAATGGCGCGGTGACAGCAAGGGCTACAAACTGTCGGACCCGGGTGCGCAAAAGTATCTCGAACGTTGCGGGAAACTGGGCATCAAGAACATCCATGTGCACAAGGGCCCGACGATTTTGCCGCTGAACCTCGATGCTTTCGACGTTGCCGATATCGACGACGCGGCGACCAACTTTCAGAATCTGAACTTTATCGTCGAGCACTGTGGTCTGCCGCGTCTGGACGATTTTTGCTGGATCGCTACCCAGGAGACGAACGTCTATGGCGGCCTGGCGGTCGTGCTGCCATTCATTCACTCGCGTCCGGAATACTTCGCGCATGTGATCTCGGAGTTGCTGTTCTGGATCGGCGAGGACAAGATACTCTACGGCAGCGATTACGGCATCTGGTCGCCCAAGTGGTTGATCGAGAAATTCATGGCCTTCGAATTGCCGGAATCCGTCAGCAAGGAAACCGGCGTGCAACTGTCGCTGACGGCGAAGAAAAAAATCCTCGGGCTCAACGCGGCACGGTTGTACGGCATCGATGTCGAGGCGCAGAAGAAGTTGCTGGGAGGTGTTCGGAAAGCGGCTGCGGTCGGGGCATGAAGACCCCCAAGACCCCCATGACCACCGCAAACGCAACGGCCGCCGTCGATCGCCCATCGACCCGAATCGCCGAGGTATGGGACCGGCTCGCGTCGGTCACCGATCCCGAACTCGACGAATCGGTGACCGGGTTGGGCTTCGTTACCCATGTGGAGGTGGACGCAGCCGGCGCTGTGCAGATCGGGTTCCGGTTGCCGACCTACTGGTGCGCCGCCAACTTCGCCTTCCTGATGGCCGACGACATGCGCGTTGCCGTCGCCGGCCTGCCGTGGGTGACGAACGTGGCCATCGAACTTGCCGACCATATGTATGCCGGCGAGATCAATCGCGGCGTGGCGGCCGGGCGCTCATTTCAGGACAGCTTTGGCGCGCAGGCCAGCGGCGAGCTCGATGGCATCCGCCGGACTTTCATGGTCAAGGCCTTTCAGCGGCGGCAGGAAGCGCTTCTGACCTCTCTGCTCGAACACGGCCATGAACCTGCGCGGCTGGTGCGCATGAGCGTGGCGGAACTCGCCGGCTTGCCGGGCGATTGCGCCAGCCGGCGGCTCGTGGAGCGCTACCTGGAGCGGCGCACCGTCGTCGCCAGCGGCGCCAATGCTGCGGCGCAGGCCAACGAAACCGCTTTCGTCGACGCTCGAGGGGCGTTGCTCGATGCGGACGGGCTTGGCGCTTACCTGCGTGCCTTGCGGCGGGTCGGCGTGAATGCGCAATTCAACAGTGCGCTGTGCCGCGGCTTGCTGGCGGCACGGTACGGCGACGCAGCCGCGCCGCAGGCCGGGATCGAGCCCGTGCACTTCGTGTCGGCGGGCGACTGGAAAGAGACCGTCGAGGCTACGCGATCGGGCAACGCATCGGCTTGAATCGTGGCAATCCATGATGTTCAAACCCAAGGAAGTGAACCATGCCGAATATCATGCTGCACGACGACGAGGCCCGCATGGCCCTCGGTCGCGGGGTCGCCAAACTGGCCAAAGCGGTGCGCGGCACGCTCGGCCCGCGCGGAATGAATGCGATCATCGACCGCCCGATTGGCACGCCGATCATCTCGCGCGATGGCGTCAGCATCGCCAACGAGATCGAGCTGGAAGACCCGTTCGAAAACATCGGCGCGCAGGTGCTGCGCGAAGTCTCGAAGCAGACCAATGAAGTCGCCGGCGACGGCACTACCACGGCCACCGTGCTGGCCGATGCGCTGGTCCAGGACGGCCTTGCCAGTCTCGTGGCCGGCGCCAACCCCGTCGAGCTGGTTCAGGGCCTGGAGATCGCGGTGCAAGAGGTGATCGCCGCGCTCAGGCGCGCAGCGACACCGCTGCGCGGGGGCAAAGAGGTGCGCGCGGTGGCCGTGGTCGCCGCCAATGACGAGGTCACCGGCGCGATAGTGGCCGAAGCGCTCGAGCGGGTGGGGCCCGATGGCATCGTCGATGTCGAATTCGGCACGACGGTCGAAACCCGTCTCGAAGTGGTCGACGGGATGGCGTTCGATCGCGGCTACCTCTCGCACCATATGGTCACGGACATCGAGAGAATGCAGGTGGTGCTGGACAACCCGCTGATCCTGATGACCGACCAGCGGCTGCAGTCGCCGGAAGAGGTGGCGGCGCTTCAGGCGCTGGCCGTGCACGGCAAACGCCCGCTGCTGATCATTGCGGAGGAGGTTGCCCCGGCCTGTGTCATGACCCTGCTTGCGTGGCGGGACAAGGGCGGGATGCCGGTGGCGGCGATTCATCCGCCGGAATACGGGCATTGGCGCAAGGCCATGCTCGAAGACATCGCCATCGTCACCGGCGGCCGGGTGATCGCCCGCGATCTGGGCGGCAAGCTCGAAGCCACGGAACTGCGCGATCTCGGCAGCGCGCGGCAAGTGCGTATCTCGTCGAACCAGACCATCATTACCGCTGGCGGCGGCGACCCGGCCGCCGTTGCCGCGCGCCGTCAGCAGGTCGCGCGCCAGTATGAGATGGCCCCGGAAAATGTCGAACGCGACAAATTTCAGGTGCGTATCGCCAAGTTGTCCGGCGGCACCGCGATGATCTTCGCCGGCGGCGCCACGCCAGTCGAACAAAAGCGCCGGCTGCACTTGATCGAGGATGCGATCAATGCGGCACGCGCGGCGATTGCCGAGGGTGTCGTGCCAGGTGGCGGAATGGCGCTGCTGCGCGTGTCGGACGAACTCGAAAGCGTGATTGCGCGGACCCAGGGCAGTGTCCAGCAGGGGGTCAGGCTGCTGCAGCGCGTGCTGACGAAACCGCTTTATCACATCGCGACCAATTGCGGTCTCGACGGCGCGGCGATCGTGTCCAGGGCGGTGCGCGCGAAACCGGGCCACGGTCTGGACGCGCGCACGGGCCAGTTCGTCAACCTGATGGAGGCGGGCATCATCGATCCGGTCAAGGTCAGTTACAGCGCAGTGCGCAACGCGGCTTCGGTTGCCGGCTTGATCCTGACCACCCAGACGCTGATTGCCAAAAAGCCGGAAACGATCGACCCGACCGCTGGCCCGGCGCTTGGCGCCGGCGCCGAATTGCTCGGGCGGAAATAGTGATGGCACAGCCGCCACAGCCATCACAGCCGCCACGATCGCCACGACCGATTTTGGAGTCCGGGGCCTGCTGAAAAAAAAGCCGCTTCCGGCGTTTTGCGGGCGGCCATCGATGCAAAGGGGGCCGTGGGCCAGCCCGCGCAGGGCAGGTTTCACGGTCAATGGCAACGAACGTATGGAAAGGATTGGCGCGCTGTCCAAAGGTTGCGAAGGTTCCATTCAGATCGGTCTTCGCAAACGGGATGCGCCCATATAAACGACGATGAGTATCGACGCAGCTCTCGCGGCGACGGTCCGGCACCTCGGTGCAATGTCCTTGATTCGCCTGCTCAAATTCGCATCGGGGTGGACAATCACACTCTCCGGTGTATTCATCATGATGATCGATGCGGGTGCGCTGACCGTTCAGTGGCTGCGCCGTGTCTTCAGTGCAATCAGCGGTGCAATGCCGTGAATGCCGTGAATATCATGAATATCGTGAATGCCAGGCCCGCCGGTAAACCGGGCACCACGGTCATTTTCATCGGCAGGGAGCGACAGCTTGGATGACTGCGTTCACAAGACGGTCGGATCGGCAGCGCGAACCGAGCGCACGGCGCTTGCGGTGAGGGCGGTGCTGGAAGGTCGCCGCCGTGGCGCGTCGATGCTATTGCCATTTGCCGGGCCTGCCGTGGTCGTCTCCGTTGCCTATATGGATCCGGGCAATCTCGCGACGAATATCCAGGCGGGCGCCCGGTACGGATATGCCTTGCTGTGGGTGGTGCTGTTGGCCAATGTCGTGGCGATGCTGTTTCAGTCGCTCTCGGCCAAGCTCGGCATCGTCACCGGGCGAAACCTCGCCGAGCTGTGCCGTGAACGGTTTTCCAGACCTGTCGCGCTGGCCATGTGGGTCGTCAGCGAAATCGCCGCGATGGCAACCGATCTGGCCGCATTTCTCGGCGGCGCCATCGGACTGTCGCTGCTGTTTCGCATGCCCTTGCTCGGCGGCATGGTGGTCACGGCGATCGTGACATATGGCCTGCTGTTGCTTGAGGACGCCGGTTTCCGCCCCCTTGAGCTGGCGATCGGGGCGCTCGTCGGCATCATTGGCTTGTCCTACCTTGCCGAGTTGTTCATTACGCCGATTGCCTGGTCGAGTGTTCTGGCCCATACGGTTTCCCCCCGATTTCCCGATGCAAATGCACTCCTGATTGCTGTCGGCATCGTCGGTGCGACGGTGATGCCGCATGCACTTTTTCTGCATTCGGGCTTGACGCAGCGGCGCACGCCCGCAAGAACCGAGCGCGAGCGGGCGGTATTGCTGAAATTCTCGAACATCGAGGTCGTCGTCGCGCTGGCCATCGCCGGTCTCATCAATATGGCGATGGTCATCATGGCCGCAGGTGCATTTCATCACGGGCATCCCGAGGTGGCGGAGATAGAAACCGCCTATCACACATTGGCGCCGTTATTGGGCATTGGGGCGGCAGGGGTTTTTCTGTTGTCGCTGATCGCTTCGGGCATATCGAGTTCCGTGGTCGGCACGATGGCCGGTCAAATAATCATGCAAGGGTTCGTGGAATTTCGCATTCCGTTATGGTTGCGCCGGGCCGTGACGATGGCGCCGAGTTTCGCCGTGGTGGCGCTCGGGGTCAATGTGACCCAGGCGCTCGTCCTCAGCCAGGTGGTATTGAGCCTCGCGCTGCCGCTGCCGATGGCCGCGCTGTTATGGTTTACCTGCAGCAGGGAGGTGATGGGAGCATACAAAAATCGCGTATTCATCGCCGTGATCGCCACGCTGGCGGCATGCGCCGTTCTGGCGTTCAATGCCGTGCTGATTCTGCAAACGTTCGGCGTCGATATTCCTGGCTTGCCAGGCTGAATGGGGCGATGCAGGCCTATATCGATCGGTAATCGCGCTGCCGGGTTCGGCCGGCGATCGGGCAAAAAACCGGAGCGCGACATACACATGCAGGTCACGCCGCAGCCGGCAGCAGCGCCGGTTCCGGGCTGGCCCGAGGAGAATGATGATGAGACAGCGGTTCGATGCCATGTCGGGTCTTGGCAATCAGACCATCATGGGCCGTATCGTGGCCAGGGCGCGGCGCGCGAACGCCTGTCATTCCGACCGGGCCACGATGCGCGCATGGGAGCGTTTTCTCTCGGGCGAGCCGCTGACGTCCACGCCTTCGGCCCTGATCGACTCCTGGCAACGCAGTCTGCAATCCGGCGTCAGTCCCACGGCGGAATCGGCACCGGTCGCGGTCCAAGGCGACGCGGTCGCGGCGCTGTGCTGGCGGCATCGGGAATTGCTGACGGCATCCGATCGCCTTTTCTCCGTGACCGCAGATCTGTTTGCGGATTCGCGGTCGATCCTGCTGCTGACCAACCAGGACGGCGTGATTCTCAAGGCGGCGGGGGACTTGCGCACGCTGGCGGCGGGCGAAAAAATTCATTTGACATCCGGCGGCGACTGGCGTGAAAACCGGGCCGGCACCAACGGCATCGGCACCACGCTGGCCACCGGCCAGCCCACCTATATCCACGGCGCGGAGCATTTCTGCGAAGGAATCAAATCGTGGAGTTGCGCCGCAGCGCCGATTTTCGAGCCCGGCACCGGCAAGATTCTCGGCGTGCTCGACATTTCCGGGCCGCCTTCCACCTATCAAATCAACAACCTCACCTTGGCGGTCACCGCCGCGCACCAGATTCAAATGGTGCTGGCCGAGCAGGCCACGCGTGAGCATGTGCGCCTGCTCAGCTTCTGCCTGCAGCGCCTGTCGTCGTCCGATGCCACCGGGATGGTGCTGATCGACCGGGCCGGGCGGCTCGTGCACACCACGAGCCGGGTGCCATTGCCGGTCGGCATTGGCGAGCGCTTGCCCGGCATGGATGAGGGCACCGCTGTCGAGGACTGGGCGCAACGCCTGCCCAAAGGCCTGCATGCCGATTGGTTCAGCCCGGTCGTGGTCGATGGCAGCACGATCGGCGCCATGCTGGTCGTCCCCATGCGCTCACGACCCATCAACGCCCGCCTCGCCGAGCGCAGCGACGAGGCCGATCCGCAGCGCAGCGGCTTCGCGCAGATACAGGGGCAAAGTGCGGCGATACTGGCCGCGATCAACCGGGGCCGGCAGCTTGCGCGCAAGCGCGTGCCGGTTCTGATCGAGGGCGAAACCGGGGTCG
The DNA here is from genome assembly GCF_000015565.1 of Verminephrobacter eiseniae EF01-2. Classification (NCBI taxonomy): domain Bacteria; kingdom Pseudomonadati; phylum Pseudomonadota; class Betaproteobacteria; order Burkholderiales; family Comamonadaceae; genus Verminephrobacter; species Verminephrobacter eiseniae. The sequence continues at coordinate 4,850,456 of NC_008786.1, read as the reverse complement.
GCAAAGAGCTGTTCGCGCGCGCCATACATGGCGAGGAAGGGGGCGGCGGGCCGTTCGTCGCATACAACTGCGGGGCCGCGTCGAAAGAACTGATCGCCAGCGAATTGTTCGGCCATGTGCGCGGCGCGTTTACCGGGGCGACGGCCGAGGGCCGTCCAGGCCGCTTCGAACTGGCGCACGGCGGCACGCTGTGTCTGGACGAAATCGGTGAAATGCCGCTCGAACTACAGCCGGTGCTGCTGCGCGCACTGGAGGAGGGCATCGTTTACCGGCTGGGGGACACTCAGCCGCGGCGCGTCGATGTGCGCTTGCTGGCGATGACCAACCGCAATCTGCGCGAAGATGTCGGCTCGGGCCATTTCCGGCGCGATCTCTATTACCGCATCAGCGTGACGCGCATGCGGATTCCGCCGCTGCGCGAACGGGACATCGACATCGATCTCCTCGTCGCGTTTTTCAACCGGCGGCTGGCCCAGCGCCACGCGGTTCCCGAGCGACGGCTGAGCGCCGAGATCATGGCGGTGCTGCGCGCTTATTCCTGGCCCGGCAATGTCAGGGAGATACGCAACGTGATCGAAAATCTGCTGCTGACATCCAGCGCAGAGCTGGTCACGCTCGATGAACTGCCGGCCGAACTGCTCACGGGCACGGCCGCAGCCGTTGCGCCGCCGGTGCAGGAGCCATCGGGCCGGCTGGAGGAAACGGAACGTTTGGCCATCGTCCGGGCAGTGCAGGGCGCCCACGGCAATCTCGCCCAGGCCGCCCGTTCATTGGGGGTCTCGCGCAGCACGCTGTATCGCAAGCTGGAACTCTATCAACCGGGGGTCATCGCCAAACCGACGGGCGAATGAGGCCGGGACGGGCGGTTTTCCGGCCAGTGCTTGCGGCAAGAGCTTTCGGTCAGTGCTTTCGGTCAGAGCTTGCGGCCAGTGCTCCGTGACGGCTTCGCTGACGCGCATGACCGCGCCCCATCCCCGAGGGGCGGGCGCCCGGCCTGTGTGCCGACGATCCCGGGCGGCCCTCGATACCGCGATTCACGATCCCATCGCCTGCGTCGCATGCCACAGGTAGGTCACGGCAAATTCGCTGTGACCATGGGCGTGCTCCACCTCGGCCAGGCAGGCCAGCGCCACGGGGTCATTCGGCACCGCGTTCAGCACGGTTTCGGCCAGCAGGGTCAGCGCCTTCCAGTGGCGGCCGGTGATGGTGGCGCCTGCGGGCATGGCCGCCGTGCTGGCCCGGGCTTTGGCCACCAGCGCCTGCAAGCGCTGGTGCGCCTGCGCCAGGCTGATGCGCTGGCCCGGCCCCAGCCCCACCCCCGGCGCGGGGGGCTGGCGCCAGGCGTCGGGCAAGCCGGGCAGCCAATCGTCCAGGGCCTGCGCCTGGGCCTGGGCGTCATCCGGGTGCTTGGCCCGGGCCAGCCACAGCAGCCACATCGCGCGCAGGCCCTCGCCGAAATGGTGGTTGAAGAGGTCCTCGCGCATCAGCACCGAGCGCTCGACCTCGGCGCGCAATCCCAGGCGCAGGCGGTTCAGCGCCTGCCTGTCGGCGGCCAGCGCGCAGGCAATGCGCAGATAGTCGGCGGGCGTTGCGGCCAGCCATTCGGTGCGCCCCAGATAGCTCAGCAGGCCCAGGCCCATGCGGCTCTTGAAGCTCTGGCCGACCATCGAGACCACGGGCAGGCCCATCCACAGCGCGTCGAACGTGGTCGTGCCGCCGACCAGCGGAAAGGGGTCGAGCGCGATATCGATGCGGTGGTAGGTCAGGTACTGGTTGTCGCCCTGCTGCGCCACCAGTTCCAGCCGCTCGGGGTCCAGCCCCAGGCCCTGGCAGCGCTGGCGGTAGGCGCCGGCGAAGTCCGGGCCATCGAGGTTCTTGCCCTCGATCAGCAGGCGCGCGTCCGGCAGCGCTTGCAGCAACTGGCCCCACAGCGCCAGCACTTCGTCGCCGAGCTTGCCCAGGTTGTTGCAGCAGCCAAAGGTGATGTGGCCCTTGTCCAGCGCCGGCGTGGGCTGCACCTGGTAGCGCGGCTGGTAGCGCCAAAGGGGGTGTCGGCTCATCGGGCGGTAGCAGGCAAACAGCGTCGGCAGGCGGTACAACTGCTCGGTGTAATGCGCCTGGGCCTCGGGCGGGTCGGTGATCTCGTCGCTGAGCTTGTAATCCACGGCCTGCAGCCCGGTCGTCGCCGGAAACCCGAGCCACGACACCTGCACCGGAGCCGCCTTGTGGGCCATGGCCTGCAAGCCGTTGTAGCCGGTGTGCCCGGCCAGGTCGATCAGGATGTCGATGCGCTGCGCCCGAATCGCCTGCGCCTGCTGCTCGGCGCCCAGCCCCGCCAGGCGCACGAAGCGATCGGCATGGCGCCGCACCCGTTCGGTCACCGGGTCGTCGCGCGGGAACAGATAAAAGGCAAAGACCTCGAACTGGCGCCGGTCCAACTGCGCCAGCAAGCCCTCGACGAAGTACATCACCGAGTGCGTGCGGAAATCAGGCGACAAAAACCCGACGCGCAGCCGGCGCCATGGCGCGCCTTGGTGCTCGGCAAAGCCGGGCCAGTGCGGTTTCAGCGGCGGCTCGACGACCGCCGCATAGTCGCGCGCGGCCTGCGCCAGGCTGGCGGCGTCGGCCTGCGGGTCGGCCAGCATGAACAGCAGCCGGTTGGTGTGGTTCGACAGATCCCCGGGCGTCAGCGCAATGGCTTGCAGACAGTCCTGCACCGCCTGCCGGACCTGCCCCAGCTCGCGGCCATGGATTGCTTTCTGGGTCAGCGCGGCCGATTTTTCGCCCGGCTCCGTGGCCAGCGCAGCGGCTCGTTCGGCCGCTTGCAAACCCCTTTCGTGCAGCGTCAGCAAATAGCAGCATTGCGACAGTTGGAGCCAGCACACCGCCTTGTCAGGCCGCAGCGCGCAGACCTGCTCCAGAACCGGCAGCGCCTGCGCAGTGTGCGCATGCTTGAGCAACATGCTGGCGTAGTTGATCAGCAGCTCGGCATCGTTGGGCCACAGCAGCGCGCCGCGGCGGTAGACCTGCCCGCACGCGGCAGTCTTGCCCAGGCGTTCCAGCGCATGGCCGAGCAGCCGCGTGGCCGGCAGGTCACGCGGGTTTTTGCGCAACGCCCGCTGGCACAGGCGCGCCAGCAAGGGCCAATCGGCGCTTTGCAGCGCGTGCTGGAACCGGCCATCGACCGTGGCGCCGGGGGCCGGGTGGCTGTCTTGCACGCTGCGTCCTTGGCCGGGCCGCCGTTCGGGGCGTTGTACGGGGCGTTGTACGGGGTACTGTGCGGGGCACGGCTCGGGGCACGGCTACTGCAACAGCTTGAGCACGCCTTGCGGAATCTGGTTCGCCTGGGCCACCATCGCGGTGCCGGCCTGTTGCAGGATTTGGGCGCGCGACAGGTTCGCCGTCTCGGTGGCGAAGTCGGCGTCGAGGATGCGCGAGCGCGATGCCGACAGGTTTTCCGAGGTGATGTTCAGCGAGGCGATGGTGCTCTCGAAGCGCGACTGCAACGCGCCGAGCTTGGCGCGCTCGCCATTGATGAACGACAGCGCAGAGTCCACGGTCTTGAGGGCCTCGGTCGCATTTTTGAATGTCGTCACATCCAGGCCGGCCACTTCTTGCAGCGAGGAGGCGGAGTCGGCGGGAGCCGTGGTGTTGAAAGCGTTCGTGGTGGTGACGGTCGTGGAAAAGGGCTTGTTCGCATCGAGCACCACATACCCGCTGACGGTGGCATTGCCAACGCCGGCGGCGGCCGCCAAGGCGCCCGCGCTGCCTGCGGGCAGGCCATCGGCGTTTTGCTTTTGGACAGTGATCGTGCCCGCATTGCCGCTGTCACTGGCGCTTTTGTACAGGCCGATGTCCTGCCCCGTGGTGTTGGTCAGCACGATGCCGGTGGCGCCCGGGTTCAGCGCGGCGGTGACCCCGGTCTTGGCCGATTGCTCATTGATCGCGGCAATCGCGTTCGACAAGCCGTCGATCGTACCGGTCGCCGTCACATGGAACGCCATCGGCTGCCCGAGCGCGGGCGGGTTCGGGCGGTTTTCGCTGCGCAACTGGAAGGTGTAAGCGCCGGGCGCAGAAAAGGACAACTGCACCTCGGTGCGCGCCGAGGCCGTGACGCCGGTATCGGCGGTTTTCAGGTTGATGGCGTCGGCCATGGCCTTGGCCGTGTGGTTCGCCTCGATGCCGATGCTGGCCGAGCCGAGCGCGCCGCTGATGGCCAATGCCCCGGTGCCGACACCGTTGCTCCCCCAGGCGGCATCGGCGCCCATGTTGGCATCGGCGCCGGCGCCATTGGCCGCCGTGTTTTGGTTGTTGCCATACACGCCGGTGCGCAGATTGGCCGTGGCCGCGACGATGGTCTGGTTGGCATTGGCGCCCACCTGGAACTGCTGCGTGCCAAAGCTGCCGTCGAGCAATTTGGCGCCGTTGAATTCAGTGGTTTGCGCAATGCGATCGAGCTCGCTGACCAACTGGCCCACTTCCTGGTTCAGCGCCTGGCGGTCGCCGGGGCTGTTGGACGCATTGGCCGACTGCACCGCCAACTCGCGCACCCGCTGCAAGATGTCGCTGGCCGACTTCATCGCCCCTTCGGTGACCTGGGCCAGCGAGATGCCGTCATTGGCGTTGCGCGCCGCCTGGTCCAGGCCGCGAATCTGGCTCGTAAAGCGCTCGGAAATCGCCAGCCCCGCCGCATCGTCCTTGGCGCTGTTGATGCGCAGGCCCGAGGACAGGCGCTGTATCGAGGTGTTCAGCGACGACTGGCTCAGGCCCAGATTGCGCTGTGCGGTCAGCGACGCAATATTGGTGTTGATCGTGGCAGCCATGGCAGATGCTCCTTGAGCCGGACAGGGGTGACGGGCATTGTCGGCAGTGCCGCCTGGCTGCGTTGGCGCAATGAACCGCACCAAGACCGCGCTGTTTGCGGCTTGCCGCCGGGCGGCTACGCTACTGCGCCGCAGCGCCGCAGCGCCGGCCATCGGTCCCGAAGTCCCTCAAGTTTCCCGGGCCGGGGTCGAAAACATCGGCAACGGAAGGCGCAGGCCATCCGCCATCCGACAGGCCGCTTTTTTGCAGGAGATTCGCCATGGCATCGATCATCAACACCAACATTGCATCGCTGACCGCACAGCGCAACCTGGGCCTGAGCCAGTCGTCGCTGAACACCTCGATACAGCGGCTGTCCTCGGGCCTGCGCATCAACAGCGCCAAGGACGATGCGGCGGGGCTGGCGATTTCCGAGCGCTTCAGCAGCCAGATTCGCGGCCTGAACCAGGCGGTGCGCAACGCCAACGACGGCATCTCGCTGGCGCAAACCACCGAAGGCGCGCTCAAGTCCTCGGGGGACATCCTGCAACGGGTGCGCGAACTGGCCGTGCAGTCGGCCAACGCAACCAACAGCTCGAGCGACCGCCAGGCGCTGCAAGCCGAGGTCAGCCAACTGGTCAGCGAGCTCGATCGCATTGCGCAAACCACCGAATTCAATGGCGCCAAGCTGATCGATGGCAGCTTTGGCACACAGCCGTTCCAGGTGGGCGCCAATGCCAACCAGACCATTGTCGCGGCCACGGCCAATCTGCGCACCAGCAGGTATGGCAACAACCAAAATACGTCGTCCAATGGTGCCGGAGTTTCTGCGGCCACTGCCGCTTGGGGGACCAATGGCGTGACCACTGGCACATTGGCCATCAACGGCGCACTGGGTTCGGCCAACATCGTCGTCACTGACAACGCCACGGCCAAGGCCACCACCGACATGATCAATCTGCAGACCGCCAATACCGGCGTCACGGCCTCGGCGCGCACCGAGGTGGAACTGGGGTTCGGAGCGGTCGGGGCCTACACCCTTCAACTGCGCTCGGACAATACCCCGTCGGGGGCAGCGCTGGGGCAGGCCATTTCTTTCTCGGTGGCGAATACCGCGACCGCCGACGGCTTGTCGAATGCGGTGTCGGCGATCAATGAGCAGACCTCGAAAACCGGGGTCACCGCCGCGCTGAATGCGTCCAACAATCGAGTGGTCTTGACCAATGCCACAGGACAGGACATTGGTCTGTATAGAGCCGAGACTGACGCAACCAATGTAGGCGTGATCACTGTCCAGAAACTGCAAGCCGATGGATCGGCCGTTGGCGCCGCAGCAACCATAACCACCGACACTGCGGCCCAAAGTGCGACCGTCAGTGGTTACGTGGTGCTCGATTCCGACAAGTCCTTCTCCACTACCGCCACCACCACGAACGCTTTCAACACGACTGCCGCCCCGGCCTCCTCTCTGCGAGAAGTTGCCGGTCTGGATGTGACGACTTTCAAAAAAGCGACCGAGGCCCTGAAAACCGTGGATGCCGGGCTGGCTTTCATCAACAGCCAGCGGGCCAAGCTCGGCGCGTTGCAGTCGCGCTTTGAAACCTCGATCGACAACCTGCAGGTGACCTCGGAAAACCTGTCGGCATCGCGCTCGCGCATCCTCGACGCCGACTTCGCCGCCGAAACCGCCAACCTGTCGCGCGCCCAAATCCTGCAACAGGCCGGCACCGCGATGGTGGCCCAGGCGAACCAGTTGCCCCAAAGCGTTCTGGCCCTGCTGCGCTGAATCCCGGGGCCGGCAAAGCCCGATGAGACGGGTTTTCCGGCCTGCCGGCGCCGTTTGCTCAGCGCCATCGGACGCCACAATGCCCGTCGAACCTGGAGGTTGGGTATGGCCACCATTTCATCGCCCGGCATCGGCAGCAGCGGCCTGGATGTCAAGAACATCATCTCCCAGTTGGTGGCGCTGGAAAGAAAGCCGCTGGATGCGCTCAAGCAGCAAGCGACCACGGTCAATACCAAAATCTCTGCGTTTGGCCAGCTCAAATCGCTGGTCGCCACGCTCGACGACAGCACCCGCGCATTGGCCAGCGTCACGGGCTGGAACAGCGTCAGCACCGCATCGTCGGACAGCAAATATGTCTCGGCCACGGCGCCGGGCGGCACCTTGCCGACCCGCTTCGACGTCGAGGTGCAAAGCCTGGCCAAGGCGCAGGCCACGGCCTCCGGGACGCTGCTGCCGGTCGGCGCTGCGCTGCGCGCCGGCACATTGCGCCTGGAACTGGGCCAATGGAGCGTGGCCCCCCATTCCTTCATCCCGGCCAGCGGCCAGCCCGTGGACATCCGCATCAGCGCCGGCGACAAGCTCGTCGATGTCGCCAGCAAGATCAATGGCGCCGGCGCCGCAGTGAGCGCCGCCGTTTTGTCCGACCCCTCGGGCGAGCGCCTGCTGCTGCGCAGCCAGAACACCGGCCAGGCAGCGGGCTTTCGCCTGAGCGTGCTGCCGCAGGGCGCGGCCTCCGGCGGCGCCGACGGCGCTGCGGCCGATACGGCGGCGCTCGACCTGTCGAGCCTGGCGACGGACAGCAGCACGGTGACACAGGCGGCGGCCGATGCGCAGGCCACGGTCAACGGCATTGCGGTGACATCGGCGAGCAATACCTTTGCCAGCACCGTCTCCGGCGTGGGCTTTCAGGCCCTGCAAGTGACCCAGGCCCCGGTGGAAATCTCCGTCAGCAAGGACGATTCGGCCACCGTGGCGCGTATCGGCGACTTCGTCAAAGCCTACAACGCGATCAACGATCTGCTGCAAGACGCCACCAAGTACGACGCCAAGACCCGGACGGCCGGCTTGCTGCAGGGCGATGCGACGGCGCTGGCGCTGCAAAACTCGCTGCTCCGTGTGCTGCGATCGGTCAGCACCAGCGGCGGCGCGTTCCAGCGCCTGGCCGATGTCGGCATCACGCAGCAGCTCGGCGGCGGCCTGAGCGTCGATACCGGCCGGCTGAACCGGGCGCTGGCCGAAAGACCGGGCGATGTGAAAAACCTGCTGAGCAGCACCGGCGGCGGTTCGGCCAACGGCATTGCCGTGCAGATGAAGGCGCTGACCAGCGCGCTGCTGTCGGGCACCGGCTTCTTCCAGTCCAAGTACGACACGCTACAGCAAAGCCTGGCGCGCAACAGCCGGGACCAGGCGCAGGTGAACGCGGCGGCGGACGCCTTCGAGCAACGGATCACGCAGCGCTACAACGCGCTCGACACCCAACTGAGCAGCCTGAATGGCTTGAACGCCTATATCTCGCAACAGGTTGCCATCTGGAACAAGCCGCCGCCCCGTTGAGGCCGGCCGGCGCACTGCTAGTGCCGCGTCACCGATCAGATGTCGTAGGCTGCGCGCAGCCATCGGAGCGCAGCGCAAGGCGCATCGCGCAGCCCATACCGAGCTGTATTGGCAAGCGATGCAACGCCGCGATGCGCTTCGATGGCCAGCGCAGACCGACAGATGATCGGTGACGCGACGCTAGGCAGCGCTGGCGCGATCGACGGTGCCAAGACAGGTCACGGTTCGGGCGAGTGGGCAAACAAATAGCGCGAGAGAGGGACTGGGACAGAGCAATGGCGCAAGAGCAGGAGAGTGGGACAGCGGGATGGCCCGCGAACCCACCGAACCCCCCCATCGTTGCCCAACGGCCGTGTTTTTCAGTGCGCGGCCTGGGGGGGCATGTATGGCAACTATCAAAATACTGCGGCCAATGGTTCCGGCGCTGCGGCGAACGCTGCCGGCTGGGGGAGCAATGGCGTGACCGCTGGCATATCGACTGTCAACGGCGCACTGGGCACGGGCAATTTCACCATCGGCCGCGGGAGCACGGCCCATGCGATGGCCGACCTGATCCATCGGGAAAGCGCCAATACCGGCGTCACGGCCTCGGCGCGCACCGAAGTGCAACTGCAGTTCACAGTGGCCGGGGCCTACACCTTTCAACTGCGCTCGGACAATGCTCCATCGGGGGCAGCGCTGGGGTAGGCCATTCTGCAAGCCGATGGCCCGTTCGTTGGCAACGCAGCCGTTTTGACCATTATTTCTGGCGTCAGCATCGATGCTGTCGGCAATGCGAGCGTCAGTGGTTGCGTGGTGCTCGATGCCGACAAGTCCTTCTCCACTGTCGTCACCACCACGAACGCTTCCGACGCCACGGCTTCCGCCGACTCAGCCTCCTCCCTGCAAGAAGTTGCCGGTCTGGAGGTAACGACTTTCAAAAAAGCGACCGAGGCACTGAAAACCGTGGATGCCGGGCTGGCCTTTATCAACAACCAGCGGGCCACGCTCGGCGCGTTGCAGTCGCGCTTTGAAAACTTTGATCGACAACTTGCAGGTGATCTCGGAAAACCTGTCGGCATCGCGCTCGCGCATCCTCGATACCGACTTTGCCGCCGAAACTGCGAATCTGGCGCGCAGCCAAATCCTGCAACAGGCCGGCGCCGCGATGGTGGCCCAGGCGAACCAGTTGCACCAAGGCGTTCTGGCCCTGCTGCGCTGAATCGTCAGGCCGCAAAGCCCGATCGGGCGGGCCATGACAACGCGCTCGATATCCCCATGGAGCCGTTTCAGCCTTCATACCGGGTGCTAAGATGGCTCCAGCAGGAGGATTGGACATGGCAAGTATCCCATTCGATACCTTGAAATTCGTCAAAACCCTGGAGGCTGCCGGCGTTCCTGCGCCACAGGCCGAGGCTTTCTCGGCGGCCGTGCGCGATTCGCATGAATTCTCAGACGTGGCAACCAAGCGCGATATCGATGATTTGCGCAAGGAAATGGAAGCCAGGTTTGAAAAAATGGCAGCCAGATTTGAAGAAATGGAGCTGCGCCTGACCATCAAACTGGGCACCATCGTCGTAGTCGCCTTGGGTGCATTCACGGCGCTATCGAAATTCCATTTTTGAATCATTCGTGAAAGCGAAGGCGGAACGCAGACAGTACATGACAACGCGCTCGATATCCCCACGGAGCCGTTTCAGCCTTCATACCGGGTGCTGAAATGGCGCCAGCAGGAGAATAGGATATGGCAAATATCCCATTCGACACCTTGAAATTCGTCAAAACCCTGGAAGTTGCCGGCGTTCCTGCGCCACAGGCCGAGGCTTTCTCGGCGGCCGTGCGCGATGCGCATGAATTCGTAGACGTGGCAACCAAGCGCGACATCGATGACTTGCGCAAGGAAATGGAAACCAGGTTTGAAAAAATGACAGCCAGATTTGAAGAAATGGAGCTGCGCCTGAGCATCAAACTGGGCACCATCGTCGTCGTCGCCTTGGGCGCATTCATGGCGCTATCGAAATGGGCAGCCTGAGCTTTTTCTGGCAATGATTCCATTCCTGAACCATCCGTGCCCTTTGTCGGCGTCGCTTGCCGTGCATCGGTACTGCCTGCGCTCCGCCTTCGCGTTCCCGAACGATTGGGAAATGGAATGAGAAGAATGAGGCCGCAGGCTATGTCTAACGAGACGCGCCGAGCCGCACCAACCAATGGCGGCAAACTGCGCTTGGCGCGCATTGCCGCCGATGCCGGCGGCCTCGTTTGGCCACTTCATGTGGAACCAACCGCCCGGGGGGCGCGCACTCCGGGCGGTTGGCGGGCGCTGGCTCAAGCGGTCTGCGGCACCGGACTCATGCCATAGACCGGCGTCGGCAGGTTTTCCATGCGGGCCTTGAGCTGCAACGCCAGGAATTGTGAATAGTGGCGCGACAGGTGCAGGTTGCCGCCATGCAGCCACAGGCCGGGTTGCCGGGTCGGCTTCCACATGTTGCGCAGTTCGCCTTCCCAGGGGCCGGGGTCTTTGGTGGTGCCCGAGCCCAGGCCCCAGCACAGTCCGACCTTGTCGGCCACTTGCTGCGAGATCAACTGGGCGATCCAGCCATCCATCGAGCCGTAGCCCGTGGCATAGACGATCAGATCGGCCGGCAACTCGGTGCCGTCGCTAAAGAGCACCGAATGCTCCTTGATTTCTTTGACGGTGACGCCGCTTTTCAATTTGATCTTGCCTGTGGCGACCAACTCCGAGGCGCCGACATCGATGTAGTAGCCGCCGCCACGGCGCACGGCTTTCATGAACACGCCGGAGTCGTCCTCGCCGAAGTCGAGCTTGAAGCCGACCTTTTTCAGCCGTTCGTACAGGTCGGCATCGCGCCGCGCCATCTCCTGATAGACCGGCACTTGCAGGGCCGGCAGGACTTTGTAGGGCAGCGAGGCAAAAATCAGGTCGGCCTTGTCGGTGCTGATGCCGTTGCTGAGCGCGCGCTCGGAGTACAGGTCGCCCAGGCCCAGTTCCATCAGTGTTTCGGATTTGGCGACCAGGGTCGAGGAGCGCTGCACCATGGTGACGTTGGCGCCATGCTCCCACAGGTCGGCGCTGATGTCATGGGCCGAGTTGTTGGAGCCGATGACGATGCAGTCCTTGCCGGCATAGCCATCGCCGCCGGGATGGCGGCTGGAGTGGTGCTGCACGCCCTTGAAGCGCTCGGCGCCCGGGAAGCGGACCAGGTTCGGAAACGAGGCGATGCCGGTGGCCAGCACCAGTTGCGTGGGCCGCAGCGTGACCGGCTGGCCTGCGCGTTCGACGTTGACGGTCCATTGCCCTGCGGCCTCGTCGTACTGCGCGCTTTTGCATTCGGTCGAGGCCCAGTAATTGATCTCCATGACCTTGGTGTACATCTCCAGCCAGTCGCCGATCTTGTCCTTGGGCGCAAACACCGGCCAGTCGTCGGGGAAGGGCAGGTAGGGCAGATGGTCGTACCAGACCGGGTCATGCAGGCACAGCGACTTGTAGCGGTTGCGCCAGGAATCGCCGGCGCGGGCCTGCCTTTCGATGACGATGGTCGGGACATCGAGGCGGCGCAACCGGGCGGCCAGCGCAATGCCGCATTGGCCGCCGCCGATGATCAGGCAGTAGGGCTGCCGGCTGTAGCCCAGGGTGGCTTCTTCCTCGGTTTTGTGGTCGAGCCAGTTTTTGCGCCCGCGCACGACGCCATGGACGGTGCCCAGCGCCCGCGCCGGCCCTTTGCGCTCCGGGAAGTCTTTGAGCTCGGCCATGGTGGTCAGCAGGGTCCAGCATTTGTCGCCCTTGAGCCGCAACTGGCCCAGGCCCCGGGCGGTGGCGGTCTCGAAAGTGAACCAGGCTTCGGTCAGGCCATTGGCCTGGCTGGCTTCGCCCTCCAGGCGCCAGTTCGACGGCTGCACGCCGGCGAGCACGGTGCCGAGCATGTCGGCGATGGCGGCCTGGCCTTCGCAGGTCTTGATGTTCCAGGTGAATGCGACCAGATCGCGCCAGTAGCTGTCGGCGTCGAACATGGCGGCGGCTTGGGCGACATCGCCTTTTGCCAGCGCCTGCTCAAAGGCTGTGAGCCAGTGGCTCACTTGCTGTGTCGGTGACAGATCGATCATGGGTATGCCTCTTCAATGGGGGGTGGATCGTGATGGCCCGACACAGCGGTGGACATGGGTTCATGTCCGCTGACCGGAACTCTTTTTGTATCACGATGAAGCGGGCAGGCACCCGCGTGCTTTCCCGCACCAGAGACCCGCAAAAAAGAGGGTCTTTGCGTCCCGCGCACCTCCCCCCCGGGCCGGCACCCACATCAGCCAGGTCACATCAGCAAGTCACATCAGCAAGTCATGCAAGCTGCGGGCAATCACCTGGGTGGCGCGGCGCAGGTCTTGCAGTTCCAGGCGCTCATCGGCGCGCTTGGCGTGCGATTCGAGCACGGTGCGCGGGCCGGCGCCATAGATCACGCCCGGAATGCCGCGCTCTGCGTACAGGCGCGCATCGGTATACAGCGGTGTGCCCCGGGTGGCGATGGGCACGCCAAGCACCGCCTGGCCGTGCTTCTGGATGGCCTCGACCAGCGGCTGGTTGCCCGCCAGCGGCATCATCGCGCGGGCCAGCAGCAGGCGTTGGATGTCGACCGAGATGCCTGCCTGCGCGCTGGCGGCCTGTTCGATCACGCTGCGCAGTTGGGCTTCGACCTCGACCGGGTTTTCTTCGGGGATCATGCGGCGGTCGAGTTTGAAGCTGATTTTGCCGGGCACCACATTGGTGTTGATGCCGCCTTCGATGCGCCCCACGTTCAGATACGGGTGCGTGATGCCCGGCACCCGGGAGCAGATCTGCTGGTACTGCCGGTTCTGTGCGTACAGCGCGTTCAGTATCTGCACCGCGCCTTGCAGCGCATCGACGCCGGTGTGCGCCACCGCCGCATGCGCCATCTTGCCGTGCACCGTCACCTCCAGTTGCAGACAGCCGTTGTGGGCGGTGATCAGTTCGTAAGAAAAGCCGGCGGCGATGACCAGGTCGGGGCGGGTCAGGCCGTTGTCGAGCAGCCAGCCCGGGCCGAGTTCGCCGCCGAACTCTTCGTCGTAGGTGAAATGCAATTCCACCGCGCCGCGCCGGGGTCGGGCCACGGCTTCGAGCGCGCGCACGGCGAAGGTGAAGCTGGCGAAATCGCTTTTGCTGACGGCCGTGGCGCGGCCGTACATCCGGCCCTGCACGATGTCGGCGCCATAGGGGTCATGGGTCCAGCCTTCGCCGGGCGGCACCACATCGCCATGGGCGTTCAGCGCGATGGTGCGCCCCGAGCCGGCCGGGCCGTAGTGGCGGCGCACGATCAGGTTGGTGATCGATGCCATGCCGCAAGCGCGCACCAGGTCGGCGGGCACGGCATGCTTTTCGGCGCCGTAGCCAAAGTCCTGCAATAGTTCGGCCGTGCGCTCGGCATGGGGCGCGTTGTCGCCGGGGGGGGTGTCGGTGGGCACGCGCACCAGCGCTTGCAAGAAGCGCACTTGTTCGTCGAAATGCTGCTCGATCCAGGCATCGAGCGCGGTGTAGGGGCAGGCGGGCGTCATACGGCTTTTCCGGTGTGTTCTTCGGCCTGCTCTTCGGCCAGTTGGTGCAGCAATTCGGTGAACGCCTCTGCGGCCAGTTGCATGTCGTCGCTGGTGGTCGATTCGAGCGGGTTGTGGCTGATGCCGGCGTTTTCGCCGCGCACGAACAGCATCGCCTGCGGCATGATGGCGTGCAATTGCATTGCGTCATGGCCGGCGCCACTGGGCATGCGCCATACCGGCAGGCCGAGCCGGGCCACGGCGCGTTCCCAACGGCGCTGCCAAGCGGGCGCGCAGGGGGCGGCGGCGACGCGCATCGTTTCTGCCAACTGGTAGCGCAGCCCGCGCCTGGCGGCAATCCGCTCCAGTTGCGCGAGCACGTCCCGCGCCAGCGCGTCGCGCTGTGCATCGACCGGCGCGCGCAGGTCCAGACTGAACCGGCAACGCCCCGGCACCACATTCACCGAGCCGCCCGGCACTTCCAGCAGGCCGATGGTGCCCACCGAGTCGCCGTCCTGCGCGGCGCGCTGCTCGACGTACAGCGCCAGTTCGGCCACCGCCAGCGCGGCGTCGCGGCGGCGTCCCATCGGGGTGGTGCCGGCGTGGCTGGCCAGGCCCTGTATTTCGCCGCTCAAGCGCAGGCCGCCATTGATCGAACTGACCACGCCCAGCGGCAGGTCGAGCGCGCCCAGCACCGGGCCTTGCTCGATATGCACTTCGACAAAGCCCAGGTAGCGGGCCGGGTCGCGCTGCAAGCGGGCGATGTCGGCGACGCACAGGCCCGCCTGCTGCATGGCGCTGCGCAGCGTGATGCCGTCGGCGTCCTGCTGCGCCAGCCATGCCGGATCGAACTGCCCGATCAGCGCGCCCGAGCCGAGAAAGGCGGTCTGGTAGCGCTGGCCCTCCTCTTCGGCGAACGCCACCACTTCGATGCCGAAGGGCAGGCGCCGGCCGGCGCGCTGCAATTCGCGCACACAGACCATCGGCACCAGGATGCCCAGGCGGCCGTCGTACTTGCCGCCATTGCGCACGGTGTCGTAGTGGCTGCCGGTCAGCAAGGCCCGGGCGTGCGGGTCGCTGGCGTGGTAGCGGCCGACCACGTTGCCCACGGCATCGATGTGCACCTCGTCGAAGCCGCAGGCGCGCATCCAGCCGCTCAGCGTTCGGGCGCAGGCGCGGTGCGCGTCCGTCAGGTAGGTGACGGTGAGCTGGCCCTGCTCGGCAAAGCCGGGATCGGAATGCGCGGCCAACCGTTCGTGCCAGTCCCACAGGTCATTGCCCAGCCGGGGCTGGGCGCCGAACCTGTCGTTCAGGCGCAGTTCGGCGATGCGGTGGATCTGGCGCAGGGCCTCGGCATGCTCGAAGTCCGGGGGGTTGTCCAGGCGCCGCGCAAAGCAGGCCAGGATTTGCTGCCGGGTCAGGCCGCTGCCGCGCGGGCCGCGCAGCGCCAGGATGAACGGAAAACCGAAGCGGGCCTGGTAGTCGGCATCGAGCTGCCTCAGCCGGGCCAGTTCCTCGGCGCTGCACTGCGCCAGGCCGGCCTGCGTTTGCTCGCGGGCCGATGCGGCGCTCAGGCTGTGCGCCAGCATGGCCGGGCCGGCCAGTTCGGGGTGGGCGCGGATCAGGCCCCGTTGCGCATCGGCGCCGGCCCTGCGCACCACCTGCGCCAGCGCGTGGCGCAGGTGCGCCAGCGACAGAAACGGGCGCTCGGACAGTGCCTGCCCGAGCACCCAGGGCGAATGCTCGTACAGGCCGTCGAGCCACTGCAGGGCCTGCTCGGGGGTGGCGCGGTTCAATTGCTCCAGGGTCAATGCCATCATTTCAGGCCCTTGTCTTGGGCAGGGTCGGGGCAGGGGTGCAGCGCTTGCCAGTGGCGCGCGATGTCGATGCGCCGGGCCACCCAGACCTTGTCGTGCTGCTGTAGGTGGTCGAGAAAGCGCTGCAAGGCGGTGATGCGCCCGGGCCGGCCGAGCAGGCGGCAGTGCATGCCTACGCTCATCATCTTGGGGGCGTTGGCGCCGGCCGGGTCGCCTTCGGCGTACAGCGTGTCGAAGCTGTCTTTCAGGTACTGGAAGAACGGGTCGGCATACGCATAGCCCTGGGGCAGCGCAAAGCGCATGTCGTTGCAGTCCAGGGTGTACGGCACGATGAGCTGGTGCACGGCGCTGCCGTCGGTGCGCCTGAGCTTCATCCAGAACGGCAGGTCATCGCCGTAGTAGTCGCTGTCGTAGGCAAAGCCGCCATAGTCGGCCACCAGGCGGTGGGTGTTGGGGCTGTCGCGCCCGGTGTACCAGCCCAGCGCGCGCGTGCCGGTCAGGCGCTTGATGATGGCCATGGCCTGGGCCATGTGCGCGCGCTCGACCTCTGGCGGGATATCCTGGTAGTGGATCCACTTGAGGCCGTGGCAGGCGATCTCGTGACCGAGTTCGACCATGGCCCGGGCCAGTTCCGGGTGGCGCTGCAATGCGCTGGCCACGCCAAACACGGTCAGCGGCAGGGCGCGTTTTTCAAACTCGCGCAGGATGCGCCAAACGCCCGCGCGCGCGCCGTATTCATAGATGCCTTCCATGCTCATATGCCGCCCGGCGTAGCTGGCCGGGTTGAACATCTCCGACAGGAACTGCTCGGAGCCTGCATCGCCATGCAGCACGGCGTTTTCGCCGCCTTCCTCGTAGTTGAGCACGAACTGCACGGCAATGCGGGCGCCGCCCGGCCATTGGGCCGGCGGCGGGTGCGGGCCATAACCGATCAGATCGCGGGGGTAGGCTTGGGTGCAGTCGTAGATCATGGCAAGCGGTGGGCGCAGGCCGGCGCAGGTTGGCGGCGCGCAGGTCAGGGGCAGGGGGGCGCGAAAGTGTATACAATTTTCCGCTGCATATGACGATCCGCACGGCCCCCACGACCCGGCGCTTTCTGCCCCGACCCTCATGGGACTGAGCACCCATGTTCTGGACACCATGCATGGCTGCCCTGCCGCCGGCATGGCGCTGGCCCTGTATGCCACCGATGGCGCTGCGGCCACGCTGCTCAAGCGCCTGGTGCTGAACCGGGACGGCCGCACCGACGCGCCCCTGTTCGACGACGCCAGCCTGCGCACCGGCACCTTCCGGCTGTGCTTCGATGTGGCGGGCTACTTCAAGGCCCGGGGCCTGGCACTGCCCGAGCCGCAGTTTCTGAACCAGGTGAACCTGGACTTCGGCATTGCCGATGCCGCCCAGCACTACCATGTGCCGCTGCTGGTCAGCCCCTGGAGCTATTGCACCTACCGGGGGTCTTGATGGGCGCAGAGCACCCCGGCTTTCGATGAGCGCCCGCGTGCCGGCACCGCCGCCTTGCGCCGCGTTGTCCGCGCGCAGCGCCTGGGGCATGTTGCTGGCCTTGTCTTGCGGCTTTGCGCTGAGCCAGGCGTTTCGCAGCACCACGGCCATCATGGCCACCGGCCTGCGGGCCGACTTTGCGCTGTCGGCGCAGGCGCTGGGGGTGCTTGCCGGGGCCTTCGCCTTTGCCTTCGGCGCGATGCAGCTTTTCATCGGCATCGCCATCGACCTGTATGGCCTGCGGCGCACGCTGCTGGCGGTGTCTCCGCTGACGCTGGCCGGGGCGCTGCTGTCGGCGCTGGCGCCGGGCTACGGCGTGGTGCTGTTCGGGCAGGTGCTGATCGGGGTCGGCTGTGCGCCGGCCTTTCTGGTGTGCACCGTGTTCATTGCGCGCCATTTCGAGCCGGCGCGATTTGCCGCGATCTCCGGCGTGGTCATGGGCATCAGCGGGCTGGGTCTGCTGCTGACCGGCACACCGCTGGCCTGGCTGGTGCAGCAGTCCTCGTGGCGCCTGGGCTTTGGCCTGCTGGCCGCGTTGGCGGCGCTGGCCTGGCTGCTGGTGTGGCGCCAGGTGCACGAGGCGGCGCAGCCCCCGCCCGCGGCCGCAGCGCGCGCACCGGTGCGGGACGCGGTGCGCGGCTTGGGCGCCTTGTTTTTGCTGCCGCACACCGCCGGCATCATGCTGCTGGCGCTGACCACCTATGCCTCGTTCCTGAGCTTGCGCGGGCTGTGGCTGGGGCCGCTGTTGATCGAGCGGCATGGCTACTCGCTGCTGGCCAGCGGCCATGTGGCGCTGTTCGCATCGCTGATCTCCCTGTTCAGCCCGGCCTGCTTTGGCCGGCTCGATCCGGGGCCGGCAACGCGCAGGCGCTGGCTGGTCGGCTGCACGCTGCTGCTGGCCGCATTGTTTGCCGCCATCGGCCTGTTGCAACGGGAATGGCTGGACGTGGGCGGCCCGATGGCGGTGGCGCTGCTGTCGGGCTACATGGTGCTGCAATATGCGGACGTGCGCTCGGCCTACCCGGCGGCACTGACCGGGCGCGCGATGGCGGCGTTCACGATGGCGCTGTTCCTGGGTGTGGCGCTGATGCAGTGGGTGACGGGCATGGCCGCCTCGCTGGCCACCGCCCGGGGGGTCGAGCCTTATGCGGCGGTGATGCTGACCATTGCGCTGATGCTGGTCTTGGGGGCGCTGGCATTCAAATGCCTGCCGGCGCCGGCCCATTGACCCCGGGCGCCAGCCCGGGGCGGCCATTGCGCCGCATCAGCGCCGCACCGCAATGCCGCGTCCGGCCAGATGCTGCTTGGCCTGGCCCACCGTGTATTCACCGTAATGGAAGATGCTGGCGGCCAGCACGGCGTCGGCGCCGCCGGTCTGTATGCCATCGGCCAGATGATCGAGTGTGCCCACGCCGCCCGAGGCGATCACCGGCAGGCCCACGGCGTCGTTGACGGCGCGTGTCAGCTCCAGATCAAAGCCGATTCTGGTGCCGTCGCGGTCCATGCCTCCGTCCATCACCAGCGGTGCCGCACGGGGCAGCACCTTATTTGTTGAAGCGTGCGATGGTGGCCAACGCTACTGCGACTAGGGTGGACTTGCCCTGGTTCACGGCGTACACATTGGCCATGCACACCAAGTTGCGACCAGCCGCTTTCAGCACCCGACCTTCGGCACGCAACTGCTCGCCGATTCCGGGAGCAATTAGGTTGAGCTTGTATTCCGAGGTAACCACGTTGCCGACCGTAGACGCTGCGGCCCACGCACAGGCACTGTCAGCCAGGAACCCAACCACCGCGCCATGCGCGAAGCCCATGTGCATGGTCAGATCAGGCCGCAACGCCACCGAGAGGTTGGCGACGCCATCGCCATACTCCTCCAGCTTCGCGCCCAGCAATAGCGCAAATGGTGTCTTCTGAATCACGGCCTCGAGGTCCGCGCGCGCAAGCGGTATCACCGCGTTCGCGTTGTTCTCTGGTGTAGTACTCATGATGCCTCCGTTGTTACTGTCTGATTGTGCGCCGTGGCGCTGACTTCCTCAAGCGCATCCGCGACAAAGCGGTGCTGTGTCTCCTTGCGTCGGATTTTGCCGCTGGACGTAACCGGCACACTGCCTGGCGCAACAAAGCGCACTGCGTGCAGCGATACTTCAAATTCTTGCATCACAGTCTTCCGCACTGCCTCAGTCGCCGGCAGCAGGTCGAATCTTCTGCGGGAATGCCGGCCCACTTCGACCACGAGGCCGACCCGGTCTTCGTCCAGCGAAAACGCCACCACAGTGCCTAGGGCGTGTTAACAATCAATGGGTTATGTCTATACTTGATCTTTGAATGAATAGGGGTCCAAAATGCAAGAAGTCAGAAAACTACTATGTGATGAACAATGGGAGAAATTATCTCCGTTATTACCGGGTAAGCCGAGCGATCCTGGGGCGACCGCCCAGGACAATCGGCTATTTTTGGAAGCGGTGTTGTGGATCATGCGCACGGGTTCACCATGGCGAGACTTGCCTGCAGAATTGGGCAACTGGCACACGACATACACGCGGTTCAAACGCTGGGGCGAGTCGGGCGTATGGCAGCGGGTCTGCGAAATTGTCAGTGGCGACAGAGATTTGAAAATGCTGATGATCGATAGTACGGTGGTGCGTGCACATCAACACGCTGCTGGTGCCAAAAAAAAGAGGGGCCACAGGCAATAGGCCGTTCGCGTGGTGGATGGACGAGCAAGATTCACGTCGTTGTCGATGCGCTCGGTAGCCCAGTGCGTTGGCTGCTCACTGGTGGCGAGGTAGCCGATATTACACAAGCCAAGTCGCTGTTGGAAGGCTTGAAAGCCGATGCGGTACTGGCTGACAAGGGCTACGATGCCGATGCCCTGATTGACAGCATTCAGGTCGCTGGTGCGACGGCGGTCATTCCACCCAGGCGCAATCGTGTGGTGCAGCGAAGTTATGATCGACATCTGTATGAGGAGCGCAATTTGGTCGAGCGTTTTTTTAATCGGATCAAGCAATTCCGAAGAATCGCAACTCGTTATGAAAAGCTGGCGCGTAACTACCTGTCGTTTCTCAATCTGGTTTGTACTTATATCTGGATTATTTGATTGTTAACACACCCTTGCCTGGCACTAGACCTGCCCAGCGTCTCGCGCGTATAGACGGACTGGAATTCGGATTCGAAGCTCATGTTGTCACTCCCTGTGCTACTTGGCACCGACAGTCTGCGGTGCATCGGAGATGGCGAACAGCGCGCGCGCTCTTGCCACGGGACGGGCGTCGGCGAAGATCGCCGCGTCCGCGAACGCCAAATGTCGCCCGATCTTGCCGATGGACACTTGCGATTCGACCCAACTGCCTAAGGGTGCTGCGCCAAAGTAGTCGATCGTCAAACTGGCAGTGGACATGCGCAACGCCGGCTCGCGAGAGGAGGCGGTCACATAGCCGAGAGAGACGTCAGCCAGCGTGGCAAGCAGGCCACCGTGTGCGGTGCCGCCGCTGTTGACGTGTTGCGCGAGCACGCGCATA
Source organism: Verminephrobacter eiseniae EF01-2 (assembly GCF_000015565.1). Taxonomy (NCBI): domain Bacteria; kingdom Pseudomonadati; phylum Pseudomonadota; class Betaproteobacteria; order Burkholderiales; family Comamonadaceae; genus Verminephrobacter; species Verminephrobacter eiseniae. The sequence goes on along the minus strand of NC_008786.1, from coordinate 4,829,934 downwards.
CCGATACAGAAGGACTCGCCTTCGGGACGGTAGAAGAGTGGGCCAACCAGATCTAGGAAGGCACTACTGCGAAAAAGCGGCAGATAGCCTTCAGGCGGCAGTGCACCGCCGTTTCCGTTCGAATCGGAATTCAATTTACTCTCCCTCAGATTTCGCTGCGCATAGTGCGTAACGGCATCTGTTCAGTAGCCAAGTACACAAACTAGCACATCAATGCACCCGACGCAAATGCCGACGCCGGCGGCCGACGTGGTGCCGATGAACACCGTCACGGCCGGGTCGTTCTGGAATGCATCAATGGCCTGCTGGCGCCGCTTGGCCGAGTCCGATCCCACCAGGGTCACCCACTGGATGCCGGCGGCGCTGAAGGCGGTTTTCATGGCCTGCACAGTAGCCATGTACTCGCAGAAGATGATGATCTTGTCGCCTTCGGACAGGCTCTCGACTGTCTCGATCAGGAACTGGGTCTTCAGGGCCTATTGGCTGCGCGCTGCGCCTTGCGCTGCGCTCGGATGGCTGCGCGCAGCCTACGACATCTGATCCGTGACGCGACACTAGCCCGGGGCGGCCATTGCGCCGCATCAGCGCCGCACCGCAATGCCGCGTCCGGCCAGATGCTGCTTGGCCTGGCCCACCGTGTATTCACCGTAATGGAAGATGCTGGCGGCCAGCACGGCGTCGGCGCCGCCGGTCTGTATGCCGTCGGCCAGATGATCGAGTGTGCCCACGCCACCCGAGGCGATCACCGGCAGGCCCACGGCGTCGCTGACGGCGCGTGTCAGCTCCAGATCAAAGCCGATTCTGGTGCCGTCGCGGTCCATGCTGGTGAGCAGGATCTCGCCGGCGCCACGCCGCTGCATCTCGACGGCCCAGGCCAGCGCGTCGAGCCCGGTGTTCCTGCGCCCGCCATGGCTGTAGACATCCCAGCCCGGGCCGATGGCCCGGCCCCCGGCGGTGATGCGCCGGGACTCCTCGGCCGAGCGGCGCCGCGCGTCGATGGCGACCACGATGCACTGCGCGCCGTACTTGGCGGATGCGGTATCGATCACCTGCGGGTCGGCAATCGCGGCCGAGTTGAAGCTGACCTTGTCCGCGCCCGCGTTGAGCAGGCGGCGCACATCCGCCTGCGTGCGCACACCGCCGCCGACGGTCAGCGGGATGAACACCTGGCTGGCCACGGCCTCGATGATGGGCAGGATCAGGTCGCGCTCGTCGCTGGTGGCGGTGATGTCCAAAAAGGCAAGCTCGTCGGCCCCCTGGGCGTTGTAGCGCGCAGCGACCGCGACCGGATCCCCGGCGTCGCGCAGTCCGACGAAGTTGACGCCCTTGACCACACGGCCACCGGTCACGTCCAGACAGGCAATGATGCGTTTGGTCAGCAAGCCAGGTCACCGGTTGGATCGATGCAGCCGCAGGCGGCATCGGGGCAGGGGGTCTGCCTGCGGCAGATTTCGACGCGAGGGCAGCCTGCGGCAGCCGCTCCGGCAGGAGGGCAGCCTGCGGCGGCTTGGCAAGGACAGTCAACCCATTTCATCGGCGCGCGCCTGTGCTGCGGCAAAGTCCAGGTCGCCGCTGTAGATCGCGCGGCCGCAGATCACGCCTTCTATGCCCTCGTCCTGCACGGCGCACAGTTGCTCGATGTCGGCCATGCCCGACAGGCCGCCCGAGGCGATCACGGGGATGCTCAGCGCCTGCGCGAGCGCGACCGTGGCGTCGATGTTGATGCCCGAGAGCATGCCGTCGCGGCCGATGTCGGTGTAGATGATGGACTCTACGCCCCAGTCCTCGAACTTTCGGGCCAGGTCGACCACTCCGTGGCCGGTGAGCTTGCTCCAGCCGTCCGTGGCCACCTTGCCGTCCCGGGCGTCGAGCCCGACGATGATGTGGCCGCCAAAGGCGCTGCAGGCGTCTTTCAGAAAGCCGGGATTCTTCACCGCAGCAGTGCCGATGATGACGTAGCGCAGGCCGCCATCGATGTATTTTTCGATGGTGTCCAGGTCGCGGATGCCGCCGCCGAGCTGCACCGGAATGTCGTCGCCCACCTCCTTGAGGATGGATTTGATGGCGCCGTAGTTCTTGGGCATGCCGGCCAAGGCGCCGTTCAGGTCCACCAGGTGCAGGCGCCGGGCGCCGGCGTCGATCCATTGGCGCGCCATCGCAGCGGGGTTTTCCCCAAAGGTGGTGGATTGGTCCATATCGCCTTGCCTGAGGCGCACGCAATGACCGTCCTTGAGATCGATGGCGGGGATGAGCAGCATGGTGGGTTCGGGTGGAAAAGGGCGAGACGGAACTCGGCCCGAACGAGGTTGAAAGGGTCAGGGGTTCCAGTGCAGAAAATTGCGGTACAGAGTCAGGCCGTGCTCGGCACTCTTTTCCGGGTGAAATTGCGTGGCAAAAATATTATCGCGTGCAATCGCGGCGGCAAACCAGCCGCCATAGTCGGCCTGCCCGGCGCAATGGGCCGCAGATTGCGGGATGGCATACAAGCTGTGCACGAAGTAGAAATGGCTGTCGTCGGGCACCGCCGCCCACAAGGGGTGGACGGCGCCGCCGTGCGCCATCTGGCGCACCTGGTTCCAACCCATCTGGGGCACCTTGTAGCGGCTGCCGTCAGGCTGGGTTTGGCCGCTCAGATCGAATCGGCGCACCACGCCGCGGATCAACCCGAGGCCGGGCGTGTCGCCCTCGGCACTGTGCTCGAGCAGCATCTGCATGCCCACGCAGATGCCGAACAGGGGCTTGCTGGCGGCGGCTTCGAGCACCGCCGGTTGCAGGCCCGAGGCACGCAATTCATGCATGCAGTCGGGCATGGCGCCCTGGCCGGGCAGCACGACGCGCTGCGCGGCGCGCACGACCTCCGGGCGCTGCGTGACCACGACGGTCCAGCCCGTGCCCTGGGCGGCGGCCTGCACGGCCTGCGCGACCGAGCGCAGGTTGCCCATGCCGTAGTCCACCACGGCGACGGTTTTTGCTTGCGTATTCATGGCAGCCAGCGTGTGTCGAAAGCGCTCAGTGCCCGGATTCAATCACGGAAATCAACACGGTTCACAGCACTTTACAAAGAGCCTTTGGTCGAGGCGATGCGGCCCGCCGAGCGGGGGTCGCGTTCGAGCGCCGCGCGCAGCGCGCGGGCAAAGGCCTTGAACACGGACTCGCACTGGTGGTGCGCGTTGACGCCCTTGAGGTTGTCGATGTGCAGCGTGATGCCCGCGTGGTTCACGAAGCCCTGGAAGAATTCGTGGGTCAGTTGGGTGTCGAAGTCGCCAATGCGGCCGGCGCTGAACGGGATATGCAGGTGCAGCCCCGGGCGGCCCGAGATATCGACCACCACGCGCGAGAGCGCCTCGTCCAGCGGCACATAGGCATGGGCGTAGCGGCAGATGCCTTTTTTGTCGCCCATGGCCCGCGCCAGCGCCTGGCCCAGCGTGATGCCCACGTCCTCGACCGTGTGGTGGCCGTCGATGTGCAGGTCGCCGGCGCAGTCGACATCCAGGTCGATCAGCCCGTGGCGGGCGGTTTGATCGAGCATATGGTCAAAGAAACCGATGCCGGTGCGCAGCTTGGCCTGGCCGGTGCCGTCGAGGTTGACGCGCACGCTGACGCGGGTCTCGGCGGTGTTGCGGCTGACCTCGGCGATGCGGTCGAGCGAACCGGGCAGGCCCGAGGGCACGAGGGCGGAGGAGGTCATGAAGAGGCCTGGAGTGCAGCCAGCATTTGTGCGTTGTCGTCGGCACTGCCGACCGTCAGGCGCAGGCAGTTGCTCAGCAAGGGGTGCATTGTAGAAACGTTCCGGACCAAGACCTTCAGGGTTTTCATGCCCTCGTAGGTGCGGCTGGCATCGGCCACCCGCACCAGCACCATGTTGGCCTGGCTGTCCCAGCATTTTGCGATGCCGGGCAACTGGCGCAGCGCACCGATCAGCAGGTCGCGCTGGGTGCGCAGTTCGGCCGCCTGGGCGGCGAACACCGGGGCATGTTCGAGCGCAAACAGCGCGGTTTCGCAACTGAGCAGGTTCACGTTGTAGGGCGGGCGCACCTTGTCGATCTCGTTGACCAGGGCCGCCGGGCCGATCAGGTAGCCCAGGCGCACACCGGCCAGGCCGAACTTGCTGAGCGTGCGCATCAGCAGCACATGGGCATTGCGCCCGGGTTCGGCGTGCAGGCGCCCGATCCAGCTACGGCAGGCAAAGGGCTGATAGGCTTCATCCATCACCACGATGCCGCCCTGCGTGCCGACCGCGTCGATGATGCGCTGCACCGCGCCTTCGTCCCACAGCGTGGCCGTGGGGTTGTTGGGGTAGGCGATGTAGGTGAGCGCGGGCCGGTGCCGGGCGATGGCGGCCAGCATCGCCGGCTCGTCCAGCTCGAAATCGGCCGTCAGCGGCACGCCGACGAAGTCCAGGCCCTGCAATTGCGCGCTCAACGCATACATCACAAAGCCGGGCAGCGGAGCCAGCACGCCGGGGCGCTCGCCGCTGCCGGGCCGGGCGCAGGCCAGGGCCAGCAGCGCGATGAGTTCGTCCGAGCCATTGCCGAGCATGATGCGATGGCCTTCGGGCAGGCCGGCGTAGCGCGCCAGCGCGGCCTGCAGCTCGGCCAGGCGCGCGTCGCTCGGGTAGCGGTTGAGCGCCAGAGCGCCCAGGCGCTGGCCGAGCGCGGTTTGCAGATCGGCCGGCAGCCGGAACGGGTTTTCCATCGCGTCCATCTTGAGCATGCCGGTGGCCGGCTGCACATGGTATGCGCGCATGGCGCGCACATCGGGGCGGATATGGGTCAGGGGGGTCGGGGATGGAGCGGGCATTCGGGGGAGTCTGCAGTGCGCGGGCTGAATCGGGGTGCGGCAAGCAGCCAAGCGTGGCGGGCTGCAAAAAGCCATTGTTCCATGGCGCAGCCGCTGCGTTGCGTTCCTGCCTGTGGCTATCGGCCGGTGTCGCGGTCTGCCCTGGTCCGGATGCCACTTCGCGCGTGCACATGCAGCGACGGGTCAACGGGGCCGTGGAGCGGGGCGCGCGATTCTTGCGATCGAGGCTGGGCTGGACGGACTGCGGTATCGGTGAGAACCGTCGTGTGCTGCAACACAGGCGTCCGTGTGGATCTGAAAGGCGCGGTCCGGAGTCGAACCGGACTGACCGGATTTGCAATCCGGGGCATAACCGCTTTGCTACCGCGCCGAAACCAGGCTCCTCTGACAAAAAAAGAAGGGAAGCGGTTGCTTCCCTTGCTTGGAAATTGGAGCGGGAAAAGAGTCTCGAACTCTCGACCTCAACCTTGGCAAGGTTGCGCTCTACCAACTGAGCTACTCCCGCAGGTCTCGCGCTGATCGCCAGCGCTCTACCGAAGCCTTGCATTGTAAATGCAGTTGGCCGCGATGGCTTCGATTGTAGCGTGTTTTTTTGGGGTGCCTGGAAAAAATGGGGCGTCAATGCTTCAGGCCATCGGTGAGCACCGCTGCGGCCACGGTCTTGTCTGCCGCAGCGGCGGCGACCATCACGGTCACTTCTTCGTCTGTCAGCGGCACGGGCTTGCGTTCCAGCGCCACTTCCAGCACCTTGTCGATCCAGCGCACGGGCACGATCTCCAGGCCGTTTTTGACGTTGTCCGGAATTTCCTGCAAGTCCTTGACATTTTCCTGGGGGATCAGCACGGTCTTGATGCCGCCGCGCAATGCGGCCAGCAGTTTTTCCTTCAGGCCACCAATGGCCGTGACTTCGCCGCGCAGCGTGATTTCGCCGGTCATCGCCACATCGCCGCGCACGGGGATGCCGGTGAGGGCCGAAACGAACGCCGTGGTCATCGCGGCGCCGGCGCTCGGGCCGTCTTTGGGCGTGGCGCCGTCCGGCACATGGATATGGATGTCGCGCTTCTCGAAGGTCTCATCCTTGATGCCGAGCATGCGCGAGCGGCTGCGCACCACCGTGCGTGCCGCCTCGACGGATTCCTTCATCACATCGCCGAGCGAGCCGGTGCGCGTGATCACGCCCTTGCCGGGCATGGTGGCCACTTCGATGGTCAGCAGGTCGCCGCCGACTTCGGTCCAGGCCAGGCCCACCACCTGCCCGACCTGGTTTTGCAGTTCGGCGCGGCCGTAGGTGTATTTGTGCACGCCCAGGTAGTCGGGCAGGTTGTCGGCTGTCAGCACCACCTGCGGTTCGAGCTTCTTGAGTTGCAGGCCCTTGACCAGTTTGCGGCAGATCTTGGACAGCTCGCGTTCGAGCGAGCGCACGCCGGCCTCGCGGGTGTAGTAGCGCACCATGTCGCGCACGGCGGCCTCGGTGACCAGCAGTTCCTCGTCCTTGACGCCATTGTTCTTGAGCTGCTTGGGCAGCAGGTACTTCATCGCGATGCTGATCTTTTCGTCCTCGGTGTAGCCCGACAGGCGGATGACTTCCATGCGGTCGAGCAACGCGGGCGGGATGCTCATCGAGTTCGAGGTGGCGACGAACATCACGTCCGAGAGGTCGAAGTCGACCTCCACATAGTGGTCGCCGAAGGTGTGGTTCTGTTCCGGATCCAGCACCTCCAGCAGCGCACTGGCGGGGTCGCCCCGGAAGTCGGTGCCCAGTTTGTCGATCTCGTCGAGCAGGAACAGCGGGTTGCGCGTGCCGACCTTGGACAGGCTTTGCAGCACCTTGCCCGGCAGCGCGCCGATGTAGGTGCGGCGGTGGCCGCGAATCTCGGCCTCGTCGCGCATGCCGCCCAGGGCCATGCGCACATATTTGCGGCCGGTGGCCCGGGCGATCGACTGGCCCAGCGAGGTCTTGCCCACGCCGGGCGGGCCGACCAGACACAGGATCGGCGCTTTGACCTTGTCCACGCGCTGCTGCACGGCCAGGTATTCCAGGATGCGGTCCTTGACCTTGTCCAGGCCGAAGTGGTCGGCGTTGAGCACCTCCTCGGCATTGACCAGGTCGTACTTGATCTTGGTTTTCTTGCTCCAGGGCAGGTTGGAGAGCACGTCGATGTAGTTGCGCACCACGGTCGCCTCGGCAGACATGGGCGACATCAGCTTGAGTTTTTTGAGCTCGCCATCGGCCTTCTTGCGCGCTTCGGCGGGCATCTTGGCGAGTTTGATTTTTTTCTCGATCTCGTCGATGTCGGCGCCTTCTTCGCCCTCGCCGAGTTCCTTTTGTATGGCCTTGACCTGCTCGTTCAGGTAGAAGTCGCGCTGGTTCTTTTCCATCTGGCGCTTCACGCGCCCGCGGATTTTCCGGTCCACGTTCAGGATGTCGACCTCGCGGTCGAGCTGCTCGAACAGGTATTCCAGACGGGCTTTCACGTCGGCCAGGTCCAGCACCAACTGTTTGTTTTCCAGCTTGAGCGGCAGATGGGCGGCAATGGTGTCGGCCAGGCGGCCGGGATCATCGATGCTGGCGATCGAGGTCAGGATCTCCGGCGGAATCTTCTTGTTGATCTTGACGTATTGGTCAAACTGCTGCATTACCGCGCGGCGCAGGGCTTCTATCTCCCGGGAGGGCATGCGGGTCTCGGTCTCGCCGGGCTTGCTCGCCTCGACCGGTGTCACGGTGGCCGTGAAATGGGTCTGGGCGTCTTCGATCGCTGCCACCTGGGCACGCTGCTGGCCTTCGACCAGCACCTTGACCGTGCCGTCGGGCAGCTTGAGCATCTGCAAGATGGTCGAGACGCAGCCGACATCGAACATGTCCGACACCGAGGGCTCGTCCTTGGCCGCCGCTTTCTGCGCCACCAGCATGATGCGGCGGTCGGCCTCCATCGCTTTTTCCAGCGCCTTGATGCTCTTGGGGCGGCCGACGAACAGCGGGATGACCATGTGGGGGAACACCACCACATCGCGCAGCGGCAACAGCGGCAGGTTCAGGGCGATGGCTGGCAGGGGGGTATATCCGGGCATGGGAGTCCTCAAAGTGCTCTGTGGAATATGGCCCGCAAGCGGGGTTTTTCAATCCCTTGCACGGCAACTGTATCCGGGGTGCAGGGGCTGCGGGCAGCAAAGGCGCCCGCGATCCGGGGATTTCAGGCTTTCCTGGCCGTCTCGCGGTAAACGAGCAGCGGGGGTTTGTTTTCTTCGATGGTGGACTCGTCGATCACCACCCTTTCGACATTGCTGGTGTTGGGCAGGTCGAACATGGTGCCGATCAGCGATTGCTCCAGGATCGAGCGCAGGCCGCGGGCGCCGGTCTTGCGTGCCAGGGCCTTGCGGGCAATCGACTGCATCGCTGCCGGGCGAATCTCCAGGTTCACGCCTTCCATCGCCAACAGCTTGCCGTACTGCTTGATCAGCGCGTTTCTCGGCTCGGTCAGGATCTGTATCAGCGCTTGCTCGCTCAGTTCGGCCAGGGCCGTCACCACCGGCATGCGGCCCACCAACTCGGGGATCAGGCCGAACTTGATCAGGTCTTCCGGTTCGACCTCGGCAAACACATCGGTCAGCGAGCGCTGCTTTTTGCTTTTGACCGAGGCGCCGAAACCGATGCCCGAGGCTTCGGTGCGGTTTTCTATGACCTTTTCCAGCCCGGCAAACGCGCCTCCGCAAATGAACAGGATGTCGCTGGTGTCGATTTGCAGGAAGTCCTGGTTCGGGTGCTTGCGCCCGCCCTGCGGCGGCACGCTGACCATGGTGCCTTCGATGAGCTTGAGCAACGCCTGCTGCACCCCCTCGCCCGATACATCGCGGGTGATGCTGGGGTTGTCCGACTTGCGCGAGATCTTGTCGATCTCGTCGATGTAGACGATGCCGCGCTGGGCCGGTTCGACTTTGTAGCCGCAGCTTTGCAGCAGCTTCTGGATGATGTTCTCCACATCTTCGCCCACATAACCGGCCTCGGTCAGCGTCGTGGCGTCTGCCATCACGAAGGGCACATCGAGCATGCGGGCCAGGGTTTGCGCCAGCAGCGTCTTGCCCGAGCCTGTGGGGCCGATCAGCAAGATGTTGCTCTTGGACAGCTCGACATCGTTCTTGCGCGCCTTTTCCTTGTAGCGCAGGCGCTTGTAGTGGTTGTACACCGCCACGGCCAGCGTGCGCTTGGCCTCCTCCTGGCCGATCACATAGTTGTCCAGGTTGTTCTTGATCTCTGCCGGGGTGGGCAGGCCATTGAGGATTTCCCGCGCCGGATGAGCCACCGGCAAGTCATGGCGGATGATCTCGTTGCACAGGTCGATGCACTCGTCGCAGATAAAGACCGACGGGCCAGCGATCAGCTTTCGCACTTCATGCTGGCTTTTGCTGCAGAAAGAGCAGTAAAGGGATTTTTCGCTGGGGGCGCCTTTTATCTCGGCCATGGGGGCAATGCCTTGCTTGTGACGGAAAGTGGTCGGGATGATAACCAAATGACAGTGGCGCCCTGCCCAACAGGACAATGCCGCCGTGACCCGGCGGGCGTCAGGATCGTCGGTGGATCACCTGATCGACCAGACCGTATTCCCGCGACTCGTCGGCCGACAGGAAATAGTCGCGCTCGGTGTCGCGCTGGATCTTCTCCAGCGGCTGGCCGGTGCGCTCGGCCAGTATCTTGTTGAGCTGCTCGCGGGTCTTGAGGATTTCGCGCGCGTGGATCTCGATCTCGGTCGCCTGGCCCTGCATGCCGCCCAGGGGCTGGTGGATCATGACCTTGGAGTTGGGCAGTGCAAAACGCTTGCCCTTGGCCCCGGCCGCCAGCAGGAAGGCGCCCATGCTGGCCGCCATGCCGGTGCACAGGGTCGAGACATCGGGCTTGATGAAATTCATGGTGTCGAAGATCGCCATGCCCGCGCTCACCGAGCCGCCCGGGGAGTTGATGTAAAACGAGATGTCCTTGTCCGGGTTCTCGCTTTCGAGAAACAGCAACTGCGCCACCACCAGGTTGGCGGTCTGGTCATTGACCGGTCCGACCAGAAAAATCACGCGCTCCTTGAGCAGGCGCGAGTAGATGTCGTAGGACCGCTCGCCACGGCCCGACTGCTCGATGACCATGGGGATCATCCCCAGGCCCTGTGTTTCCAATGCATTCATGTCTTTTCTCCCGTCGGGCAGATGCCTGTAGTCAGAAACCGGTCCGTGGCGTCAGTCCTTTGGATCCTTTGGATTGAGCAACTCGTCGACCGAGATGGTCCTTGCGACCACTTTGGCCCGGGCGAAAACGAATTCGGTCACGTTGTCCTCGCTCACGGAGGATTCGATTTCGAGCATCCGCCGACGGTCGCCGTAGTACCCGCGCACCATCTCGGCGGGCTTTTCGTAGCTGGCCGCCAATTCCTCGACATAGGCCCTGACCTGCTCGGGCTTGGCCCGCAGTCCATGGGCGCGCACCATTTCCGAAAAGATCAGTCGCAGGCGCACATTGCGCTCGGCCGTGGGCCGCACCTTGTCTTCGGGAATCTCGAGCCTTTCGGGGTCCTTGACGCCTCTTTGCTTGAGGTCGGCGTAGGCGTTGGCCTTCAGGCGGGCGATTTCGTCCTGCACGCTGGCCTTGGGCAGTTCCAGATCGGCGTTGGCGAGCAGGGCGTTCATTACGGCCCGCCTGTTGCGCGCGCGCAGGTGGGATCTGATTTCGCGCTCCAGGGTCTTCCTGATGTCAGCGCGCAGGCCCTCGATGGAACCGTCGGCGCTACCGAGCGACCTGGCCAGGGCCTCGCCCACTTCGGGCAGGTGGGCGGATTCGATCTTCTTGACCGTCACCAGGAAGTCCGCCGTCTTGCCGGCCACCTCCTGGCCATGGTATTGGGTCGGGAATGCCAGCGGAAAGGTCTTGCTCTCGCCCGACTTCATGCCGCGCACGGCGTCCTCGAATTCCTTGGGCATCGGGCCTTCGCCGATCACGAAACGGAAGTTCTCCGCCTTGCCATTGGCAAACGGCTCGCCATCGATCTTGCCCTCGAAGTCGACCGTCACGCCGTCGCCATCTTGCGCCGGCGCATCATGGGCGCGCTGCGCAAAGCTGCGGCGCTGCTTGCGCAGCCCCTGCAGCGTCTTGTCGATGGAGGCTTCGGTCACTTCGGTAGACAGCTTTTCGATTTCGACATTGGCCAGATCGGCAATCCTGACTTCAGGGAACACCTCGAAGATGGCGTCAAACGTGACATGGCCTTCGGCAGTGCCTTGCGTCTCGGTGATGCGCGGCCGGCCGGCGACGCGCAGATTGGCCTCGTTGGCCGCCACGGTAAAGGCTTCGCCGACCTTGTTGGTGAGCACTTCGTACTGCACCGCGTCGCCATAGCGCCGGGCGACCACGGCCATCGGCACCTTGCCCGGACGAAAGCCATCCATCTTGACCGTGCGTGCCATGCGCCGCAGGCGCATGTCGACTTCGGACTGGATCAGGGTGACGGGCAGGCTCAGCGTCATCTTGCGCTCGAGCTTGTCAAGGGTTTCAACAGTAACGGCCATGGCTCTTCCTCTGTATGACTCTGTATGAATGTGGACCGTGCCGGCTGCGCAAAGTCTCGCATGGATGGTGCGCGGGGGGGGACTCGAACCCCCACACCATTGCTGGCGTCAGGACCTAAACCTGGTGCGTCTACCAATTTCGCCACCCGCGCAGATCTTGCAGCCCTGCCCACAGGCGGCCGACTGAACTGCCGCCTGCGTGAAATCGGCCAAGCCCGCGATTTTACCCTGTGATGCGGGCAGGCCCGAAGTCATGCAGGCCCATGCCGTGATGCGGCCGCTACCCCCTTGTCCGGCGACAATCCGGGCGGTGAACCAACGCTTCGATTCCATGCCCGGCGCCGCCACGGCCGCGCCGGTGACGCATTACGAGAATTTCCCGGTGGCGTCGCTGCTCTGCCCGGCGCCGTTGCGCCAGCCGATTGCCGCCATCTATGCCTTTGCGCGCACCGCCGACGACATCGCCGACGAGGGCGACGCCCCCGCTGCCAGCCGTCTGGCGGACTTGGCCGCCTACCAGGCCGACCTGCAGGCCATTGCGCGGGATCTGCCGCCCTCGCCCCGATGGCCCGGGGTGTTCGTGCCGCTGCGCGCCTGGCTGCGCAGCCGGCATTTGCCGCTGCCGCTGCTGGCCGACCTGCTGAGCGCCTTTGTCCAAGATGTGGAGAAAACCCGGGATGGCGCAGGCTATGCCGACCGCGCCGAACTGCTGGACTATTGCCGCCGCTCCGCCAACCCCGTGGGCCGCCTGTTATTGCACCTGTATCGCGTGACGGACGCCCGGTCGCTGCAAGAAAGCGACGCCATCTGCACCGCCTTGCAACTGACCAACTTCTGGCAAGACCTGAGCCTGGACATCCCGCGCGGGCGCTACTACCTGCCGCGCGCCGATTGCGCCGCGCATGGCGTCAGCCCGGCGCAGCTACTGGCGCTGCATGGCACCCCGCAGAGCGCCCGCCTGATCGCTGACTGCATCGACTGGGCCCGCGCCTGCATGCACGGCGGCGCCCCGCTGGTGCACCGCCTGCCCGGCCGCGCAGGCTGGGAACTGCGCCTGGTCGTGCAAGGCGGCCTGCGCATTCTCGACAAGCTCGACGCGCTCCAGGGCCGCAACCTGCGCATTCGCCCCCGGCTGCATGCCCGGGACTGGTGGGGCATGATCGGCCGCGCGTTGGTGATGTGAAAAAACGAGCAACGAGCAACAACCGGAGCGAACAGCACCGGCAGCACCGGCAGCACCGGCAACGGCGCGCTGCACACGCGCGTCAGCTCATGAATTGGCCGCCTTGAGCAACGGCGGCAACTGTGCGACGGCCCTGAGCGCGCCTCTGTGGCGCCCGGTGCTGGTGGGCTGGGAGGAAATTTCCAGCCGGTAGGCCAGCGCAACGAACAGGCTTTGCGCCAGACCCATGGTGGCCGTGAGGGCGCGAAAACCGAAGGTGGCGCTGTCTTGCACGATCAGCGTCGCCTCGGCCGTGCGCGCCAGCGGGCCCATGCGGCTGTCGGTGATGGCGATCACCCGCGCGCCGCGCTGCGTGGCCTGCTGCGCCACCTGCAGGGTTTCTTCGGCGTAGGGGTTGAACGAGATCGCGATCAGCACATCGCCGGCGCGCACCGAGCGTATCTGCCCCTGCTGCATGCTGCCCAGCGCATTGAGCAGGCCGATGCGCTTTTCGGTGTGCTGCAAGGCGTAGTCCAGGTACACCGCCACCGGAAAAGAGCGGCGCGAGCCGGCGATCCAGATCGCCTGCGTGTCCGCCAGCAGTTCCACGGCGCGGGCGAAGGCCTGCTGGTCCAACTCCTGGCGCAACTGCTGCATCCCGGCGATGCTGCCTTTGATGAACTCATCGGCGATCTGCGGCGACTGCAGGCTGGTCGAGCCAGCCTCGATCACGTCGCGCAAGCGCAGGTTGTAAGCGCGCCCCGGCGCGATCTGCTCGGCCAGCCCTTCGCGAAACAGCCGCTGCATCTCCGAAAAACCCGAAAAACCGAAATGCTTGGCAAAGCGCACCATCGCCGACGGCTGCACACCGCATTGCTCGGCCACCGACTGTATGCCCTGCAGCCCCAGGTGGTCGCGGTGGGCCTCGACATGGCGCGAGATAGCCTTGAGCTGTTTGCTCAGGCCCTCGTATTCCTGCGAGATGCATTGCAGGAACTGCTCGACGGATGCGGGTGGTGTATGGGGTGGATTCATCGCAACGCGCGCAGTGGATGATTGCAAAATGCTCCGGGCCGTAATCGCATGTGTCTGCCCGATGGCCAATGATGCCACGAAGACCCATGCGGCCCATGACCCTGGTGGTCGATGCCCCTGCCGAAAAACCGCGCACGCCGTTCATCCACGAACGGAAATGACGAAGACGACAAGCAGGGCGCGTGATACGCCGGAATGCAAGCAACAGGCAGTGCCGGCTGGTGCACGCCGTCCCCGGCGCTCTGCTCCGCCCCGAAATGTCAGGCGTCGGCGTACTTGCGCATCGATGGCCGTGGGAACGATTCGAGCACCTGATCGCAGCCGCGCCGTTGTCGCGTACCCGACAGCGCGGGTCGTTGACCGGCCGAGTCGCCGTCAGGTCGTTGCCGGCGCTGGACCCCAGGAAACGAGAGGCGTCTGTCGGTCAGTAAGCGCGTAGAAATACGCGCGAACATGGCCGTATTCCGTCACGGTCGCCTGCGATTTGGCGATGGCGCCGTCGGTGCGGAACGCCTGCACCGCAGAGGCGCCATAACGTCCAACGAAAGCCCGCGAGCGGTGGACCCTTCGGGGCGGAAAACGAAAAACGGGTTACAGCGACAGCGCTGTAACCCGTTGATTTCATTGGTAGGCGCGATTGGACTCGAACCAACGACCCCCACCATGTCAAGGTGGTGCTCTAACCAGCTGAGCTACGCGCCTGTCGTTTGTCTGGCCGGCGATTATAGCCAGCAAAATCGGGCTGTGATCACCACTCTCCAAGGCCGCCCATCGGCTGCGGCGGTCTCAGGGGCGGCGCGCCGAGCGCACGCCCGGCACGTCGGCCACGATGCCCAGCACCTTGTTCAGGCGGATGGCGTCGGTGACCTCCACGGTAAAGGTCATCCATGCCGTGCCTTTGACCGAGCGGGTCTGCACGCCGATCACATTGGTCTTTTCGCGCGCGAAGACTTCCGAGATGTCGCGCAGCAGGCCCTGGCGGTCGGCGGCCTGCACCGCGACGTTGACCGGGTAGACGGCGGCCGATACGGCTGGCCGGGGCTGGCCCCACTCGACATCGATCACGCGCTCGATGCTGCGCGCGGCCATCTCGCGCAGGTTGCTGCAATCGGCGCGGTGCACGCTGACCCCCTTGCCGCGTGTGACGAAGCCGACGATGGCGTCGGGCGGCGCGGGGCGGCAGCATTTGGCCAGTTCGGTCAGCAGCGATTCGATGCCCACCACCAGCACGCCGTCTTTGCGCGGCGGGTCGTGGCTGCGCGTCTTTTTGTGCAGCAACTGCGTGCTCGGTGGCGGGGCGGGTTCGGGCGGGCGCAGCACGGCCTCGATGCTGCGCAGCGAGAACTCGTCCTTGCCCACCACCTCGAACAGCGCGTCGGCCGATTTGAAGCCCAACTGTGCGGCCAGGTCGTCGAGCTTGAGGGCGGTCTTGCCCTCACGCTGCAACAGTTTTTCTACCGCTTCGCGGCCCCGGGCCATGGTTTCGTGCGTGGCCTGGGCGTTGAACCAGGCGCGCACCTTGGCCTTGGCGCGGTAGCTGACCAGGTAGCCCAACTCGGCGTTGAGCCAGTCGCGCGAGGGGCGGCCTTCCTTGACGGTGGAGATCTCCACCGTCTGCCCGTTTTGCAACGCCGTGTTCAGCGGCACGATGGCGCCGTCCACGCGCGCGCCCCGGCAGCGGTGCCCGACGCTGGTGTGCACGGCATAGGCAAAGTCGACCGGCGTCGCGCCCTGGGGCAGTTCCACCACGGCGGCATCGGGCGTCAGCACGTAGATGCGGTCTTCGAACAGGGCCCGCTGGGGCAGGGCGCCTGACAGGTCACGCTCCCAGGCCAGCAGTTGGCGCAGCACGGCAATCTTGGCGTCATAGGCGCTGCTGGCAGACACGCCGGCGTAACCTTTGCTGCCGGCCTCCTTGTAGACCCAGTGCGCGGCCATGCCATGCTCGGCATGTCGGTGCATGGCCTGGGTGCGGAGCTGGATCTCGATCGGCTTGCCGTTGTCGTCGCGCACGACGGTGTGCAGCGACTGATAGCCGTTGGGCTTGGGCCGGGCGATGTAGTCGTCGAATTCTTGCTCGATGGGCTTGAACTGCTGGTGCACCCAACTCAGCGCGGCGTAGCAGTCCTTGACCGTGGGCACCACCACGCGCAGCGCGCGGATGTCGAACACCTGGTCGAAGTTCAGCGCCTTGCCGCGCATCTTTCTGACGATGCTGTAGATATGCTTGGGGCGCCCCTGCACGCTGGCGCTGATGCTGCGCGCGCGCAACTCGGCTTCGAGCCGGGCGCGCAACTGCTCTATGCACAGTTCGCGTTCGCCGCGCTTTTCGTCGAGCAGGCGGGCCACCTGCTTGTAGACATCGGGTTCGAGAAAGCGCAGGCACAGGTCTTCCAACTCCCATTTCATCTGCCAGATGCCCAGGCGGTTGGCCAGCGGCGCAAATACCTGCAGCGATTCGCGCACCAGGCCGGGTGAGACGGGGCGTTTGCTGGCCGCATGAAAGCGCAGCGTCTGCAAGCGCGAGGCCAGGTGCAGCAGCACCACGCGCAGGTCGCGCGAGAAGGCCAGCAGCATCTTGCGCACGTTCTCGGTCTGTAGCGCAGGGTCGTCGACCGGCTGCGCCGCGCGCGCTTGCCGCTGCACGCGCATGAGTTGGGTGGTCTCCAGCGCCAGCGTGGCAAAGTTGGCGCCAAAGGTCTTGGTGATCAGTTCTTCGGGTTTGTTCAGGTGGATGCAGGCTTGCACCAGGTAGCTGGCGGCCTGCATCGCCTCGGAGCCGCCAATGCCTTTGAGGATGGCGGCCACGGCGTCGGCGTGGGCCAAGGTGTTCTCGCCGGAGTCCAGGCTTGCGCCGGCCAGCAGCGGCTCGGCAAAGGCGCGCGCGTGCGCCAGCGCATGCGCTGGCTCGGGCAACGGGTGTGGTGCGGTGGCGGCGATGAGCTGCGCCGCAGCGTCGGACAGGGCTGGGGGCTGGGTTGGCGGGTGGATTTTCATTGCGCCAGCAGGAACTGCGTGACGGCGGCGAGTTGATCGGCCGCCATCAGCATGGGGGCATGCCCCACGCCTTCGAACTCGACGACATGCGCCCGGGGTCCGCGCCCGGCCATCGCCTGCGCCGTCGCTGGCGCGAGCAGGTCGGACTGCACGCCGCGCAGCAGCAGCGTGCGGGCCGTGATCTGATCGTACAAGCGCCACAGGGCGGCCTCGCCCGCAGTGACAGACTCTGGCGTGGAGTACGCGGACCTGAATGGCACGGCAATCGCCGGGTCGTAGTGCAGTGCCAACCCGCCTTGCGGCAGGGGCCGCACCATGGCGCGCGACAGCTCCAGCCACTGCGCGGGCGTGTGCGGCCCGAAACTGCTGGAAACGCTCCACAGCGCGTCGGCGGCCTGCTGCAACGAATCGAACTGCCCCCACCGGCCCAGGTACTGTGCAATGCGCTGCAATGCCTGCCACTGAATCACCGGGCCTACATCGTTGAGCACCAGTCGGCGCACCGGCACCGGCAACGGCAGCCCCGGCTGGCCGGCGATGACCAGGCCGATCAGCCCCCCCATGCTGGTGCCCACCCAGTCCAGCGTGCTGATCGGGCCGCTTTGCTGCAGTTGCGCCAGCAGGGCCAGCATGTCGCTGGCGTACTGCGGGATCTGGTAGGCCATCGGGTCGGCCAGCCAGTCGCTTTGGCCGCGCCCGGCCACGTCGGGGCAAATCACGCGCGCATGCGGGCTGAGGGCGCGGGCCAGGCTGTCGAAATCCCGCCCCTGGCGCGCCAGGCCATGCACGCACACCACCACCCGGGAATGGGCCGGGTGGCCGGTGTCATTCCACGCTCCCCACCCGCGCCACTCCCAATAGGCCATGCGGTGCATGCCTGCCGGGGCGGGCGCATCGGTGCCGGATGTGGCCGGGGTGGCCGGCGACGCAGGGCCGGGGCACAGTACGCGATGGAGCCTGGGTTCGATCATGGGTGTAGCATCCGGCAAGAGCGCGCTGGCGCTGGAATAATGGGCGGCAGGTGCATCGTTAATTGCATCGTAATTGCATCGTAATTCATTCGGAGGAAATCCCATGCTACAAGGCAAAACCGCCCTCGTCACCGGCTCCACCAGTGGCATTGGCCTGGGCCTGGCCAAGGCCCTGGCGCGCCAGGGCGCGAACATCGTGCTCAACGGCTTTGGCGACATCGACGGCGCGCGCGCCGAACTGCTGGCCATCGGCGTTCAGGTGGCCTACCACGGCGCCGACATGGGCCGCATGGCCGACATCGAAGACCTGATGAAGTACAGCGCCGCGCAGTTCGGGCGCGTCGACATCCTGGTGAACAACGCCGGCATACAGCATGTGGA
The DNA here is from genome assembly GCF_000015565.1 of Verminephrobacter eiseniae EF01-2. Taxonomy (NCBI): domain Bacteria; kingdom Pseudomonadati; phylum Pseudomonadota; class Betaproteobacteria; order Burkholderiales; family Comamonadaceae; genus Verminephrobacter; species Verminephrobacter eiseniae. The sequence goes on along the minus strand of NC_008786.1, from coordinate 4,812,048 downwards.
CGATGTGCAGGATTTTCCGCCCGCGCGCTGGGATGCGGTGATCGCCATCAACCTCACGAGCGCCTTTCACACCGCCCGCCTGGCGCTGCCGGCGATGAGAAGCGCCAACTGGGGCCGCATCATCAACCTGGCATCGGTGCATGGCCTGGTCGGCTCGGCCGGCAAATCGGCCTATGTGGCCGCCAAGCATGGCCTGGTGGGCCTGACCAAGGTCATCGCGCTGGAGAACGCCACCACCGGCGTCACCTGCAACGCCATCTGCCCCGGCTGGGTGCTGACGCCGCTGGTGCAGCAGCAGGTGGACGCCAAGGCCGTGCAGCATGGCCTGTCGAACGAACAAGCCAAGCAACAGCTGCTGCGCGAGAAAGAGCCCTCGATGCAGTTCACCACGCCCGAAGAACTGGGCGAGTTGGCCCTGTTCCTGTGTTCCCCCGCCGCCAACAACGTGCGCGGCGTGGCCTGGAACATGGACGGCGGCTGGGCTGCGCAGTGACTTCGGTTCAAAGGGAGAAATCGTGTCGATCCACGAGATGCCCGGCGACGGCATCGCGATAGGCGGGGTCGGTGTCCGAAAGTTCAAGGAGCGCCTGGCGCAAGAGCGCGCAGCGGCAGGCCAGCCGAAACAAGTCTGAATGAGGCGCTCCCGTGGCGCTGCCCGACGCGCCGCCACGGGATGACAACAGCGGGTTACTGTTTCCCCGGGTACCCGGATGGGGTGTGCCAAGGCCCATGGCCGACCGGATTCCGCTCGCCCGGCCCGTGGCGTGTTCATATCGGCCCTGCCGTTCCCCGGAAACCCCGGTGGTTCGTGTCGCCGTCCGGCTACCGGCGTGGTCTGTCCTGGCAAACCCCACGGTCAGACCGGGATTGCCCGCGCCTTGACAGCCGCCGCTGAGCGACAACAAAATCCGGCCCTGCCCCAACGGGGCGGCCCGTGTTTCAGACGTTTGAAACACTTGAATCCGGATGGCGCTGCCATTTTTGATAGCTGATGGAGCGTATGCCTCCTGCGCCCGGCGGCCGTCTTTGCAGCGAAATCGGGTGAGCGCGTGCGCGCCCGGGATACAACATTCAAGCGCCGACCCTCGCCGTGGCAAGCTGGTGCAAAGCTTGTAACAGTTGGTCAGGTTGCGCGACGAAACCGGAATTTCGGTTTTCAAAGTGGTCAGAATCGGCTTACAAATTCGACCAAGGATTGACAGATGACCACAACAACCAATCGCACCGACAAAGTGCTGGTGGTAGATGACGATGCCCGCATTCGTGATCTGCTGCACCGATACCTGACGCAGGAGGGCTTCGATGTCATGGCCGCCGAGGACGGCAAGGCGCTCAACCGCCTGTTGCTGCGCGAAACGGTGGACATCATCGTGCTCGACCTGATGATGCCCGGCGAAGACGGCCTATCGATCTGCCGCCGTCTGCGCGCGGCCAATGACCGCACGCCGATCATCATGCTCACCGCCAAGGGCGAGGATGTCGATCGCATCGTCGGCCTGGAGGTGGGGGCCGACGACTACCTGGGCAAGCCCTTCAACCCGCGCGAGTTGCTCGCGCGCATCCACGCGGTGCTGCGCCGCCGGCCGGCGCAGGAAGCGCCGGGCGCGCCCTCCGGGGACAACGAGGTGGTCACCTTCGGCCCCTTCGTCTTCGACCTGGGCACCCGCGCGCTGCAGCGCAATGGCGAGGAACTGGTCCTGACCACCGGCGAATTCGCGATGCTCAAGGCCCTGGTGCGCCACCCGCGCCAGCCGCTGTCGCGCGAAAAGCTGGCCTTGCTGGCGCGTGGCCGCGAGTTCGAGCCGTTCGACCGCAGCCTCGACGTGCAGGTCTCGCGCCTGCGCAAGATGGTCGAGGCAGACGCCGCCGCGCCGCGCTATATACAGACCGTGTGGGGTGTGGGCTACGTGTTCGTGCCGGACGGAACCAATTGATCGCGCATGCCCATGCACATGGACATGCACATGGACATACACATGGGCAAAGGCTGGTGGGTGCCGCTGACGGCCCTGCGCCGGGCGCGCGAGCAATGCACGCGCCTGGGCAAGAGCCTTTTTTGGCGCACCTTCTTCCTGCTGGCCGTGCTGCTGGTGGGCAGCATCCTGGCCTGGTTGCAGACGCTGCGCGCGCTGGAGTTCGAGCCGCGCACGCTGCAAACCGCGCAGCAGATCGCTTCGCTGGTCAACCTGAGTCGGGCGGCGCTGGTGCATGCGGACGCGATAACGCGCGTGTCGCTGATGAAAACCATGGTCGACCAAGAGAGCGTGCGCATCCTGCCGCGCGAGCCCAGGGACAAATATGCGCTGCTCGACCCGACAGCGCTGGGCCATCGCCTGACCGAGGAACTGACGCAGCGCCTCGGGCCTGACACCATCGTCGCCCAGAGCGTCAACGGCGAAGACGGGCTGTGGGTCGGATTCGACATCAATGGCGCCCCCAACTGGCTGCTGATGGAGCGCTCGCGCTTCAGTCCGACCGATGGCGGCACCTGGCTGGTCTGGCTGATCATGGCGACAGCACTGTCGCTGACCGGGGCCGCCGCGATTGCGCGGCTGGTCAACCGGCCGCTGAAACAACTGTCATACGCCGCCAACCGGGTCAAGGACGGCGACTTTGCCGCCAGCCATCTGGACGAAGAAGTGGCGGCCAGCGAGATCCGCGAGGTCAACATCGGCTTCAACCGCATGGCCCAAAAGCTGGCCAAACTCGAACAAGACCGGGCCGTGATGCTGGCCGGCATTTCGCACGACCTGCGCACGCCGCTGGCGCGGCTGCGGCTGGAAACCGAAATGAGCGTCGCCGACGAGGTGGCGCGCGAGCATATGGTGGCCGACATCGTGCAGCTCGACGCCACCATCGACAAATTCCTGGACTACGCCCGGCCCGACCATGTGACGCTGGAGCCGATCAACCTGCATGCCGTGGTGTCATCGTGCGTCTACGCCGTGCAGGAGCACCACGAGTTGCAAATCACGCTGTCGGTGCCCGAAGACCTGAACGTGCTGGTCGACGAAGTGGAACTCGCGCGCGTGATCTCCAACCTGCTGGAGAACGCCAGGCGCTATGGCAAGACGCCAGACACCGGCATCGCCAGCGTGGACATCGAGGCCAAAAGCAGCGAGGACCAGGTGCTGGTCAAACTGCGCGACCATGGCGCAGGGGTGCCGCCCGAGCAACTGTCTTACCTGATCAAGCCGTTCTTTCGCGGCGACATGGCGCGCACATCGGCCACCGGCGCGGGCCTGGGGCTATCGATCGTCGACAAGACCATGCAGCGCATGGGCGGCGTTCTGTCGTTGACCAATGCCAACGACAGCGCCGGCGGCCTGGTGGTCCTTTTGCGATTGCAGCGCGCCATCGTGCCGCCCAAGGCGACGGGCCTCAAGCAGCGCCTGCTGCGGCCTGCGATCAAGCGCCAACTGCCGCCGCTTCAGGCGCCCGAGCCCGACCAGGCGCTCGACACGCGCTGAGCCGCCGGCCCGATTGCGCCGGCCCCCGGCGTGGCGCAGATCAGTGCCACGGCCCGCGCCTCGATCGCCAGATTCTGCCCCACCGGCCCCAAGCCCTCGGCCGTCTTGGCCTTCACGTTGACCTGGCCCTGATCCACGCCCAGCGCGCGGGCGATGGCCAGGCGCATCGCCGGAATATGCGCCGCCAGGCGCGGCGCCTGCGCCACCACGGTGCTGTCGATGTTGCCGATCTCGTAGCCGGCAGCGCGCACGCGCCGCGCCGCCTCGGCCAGCAGCAGGCGCGAATCCGCAGCCCGAAACGCGGCATCGGTGTCGGGGAAATGGCGGCCGATATCGCCCAACGCGGCGGCGCCCAGCAGCGCATCGGTGATCGCATGCAGCAGCACATCGGCATCCGAGTGGCCGAGCAACCCCAACCCCATCGGGTGCTCCAACTCCACGCCGCCGATGACCAACCTGCGGCCGGGCACCAGGGCGTGCACATCCCAACCTTCGCCGATTCTGAGATTCATCATCTGCTCCCGTGTCGTCATCGCACGAGCGACTCTGCCCGCTGCCCGCCCGGCACGCGCTGTGCCAGCACCGCCGCCGCCAGCGCGAAGTCATCGGGATAAGTCACCTTGAAGTTCTGCGCCCCGCCGGGCACCAGGCGCGGCCGCAGGCCCTGCGCCTCCATCGCGCTGGCCTCGTCGGTAATGTCGCCGCCCGCTTGCTCGATGGCCGCCAGCAGCGGGCCGATGCGAAACATCTGCGGCGTCTGCGCCAGCCATTTGTCGCTGCGCTCGAGCGTGCCGGCCACGCGCAGGCCGCCCGGGCCGTCGCTGGCGGCCTTCAGGGTATCGGTCAGCCGCAGCGCCAGCAAGCCGCCGACGCTGTCGTTGGCGCATTGCTCCATCAGCGCCTCGATCTGCCCGGAGGTCACCAGACAGCGCGCGGCATCGTGCACCAGCACCCAGTCATCGGGCTGCGCGCCGCGCGCGAGCAAGGCCCGCAGACCGCCCAGCACCGTGTCGGCACGCCGGGGGCCGCCGCATGGCACGACAAAGAAAGCCGGCTGCGCATGCTGCGCCAGAAAATGATCCCCGGGCGCCACCGCCACCAGCGTGCCCAGCAGCCGACCCACCCCGGCAAAAGCGGCCAGCGTGTGCAGCACCATCGGGCGCCCGGCGAGCAACTGGTACTGCTTGGGCAGCGCAGGCGCGAGGGCAGGGCAGGGGGCCGACACGGGGCAGGAACTGGCAGCGCCGCCCGCCGCCGCAGCCCGCGTGCCCACCCCGGCGCAGGGCAGCAGCGCCCAAAAGCGCGCCGGGGCAGACCGGGATGGAGACGGCGGCAAAGAAGGGGCGAGCGGGGAAGATGACGGCAAGGGATCGGTCATCGGGCCATTGTAAGAAGCGCAAGACGCGCAAAAAGCACGGCCCCCGGGCCGGCGCTGCCAGCCTTGGCCCGCCCGGCAGGGGTTTGAACGGGGGCCTGGCACGCTCCATCCGCTTTCTGTCGCACATGGTGTCATGCATGGCGCTCTGCCGCAGGCCGTGGTTTGCCGTGGCGTGCCATGGCGGTGCGGGCAGCGGGCGGCCAAGCGCCCTGGCGGCGGAATTTAAAATGGCCGCTGCTTGCCCATCTGGCCCGTGCGCGCTCCGCGTCCCGGGGGGTGCGGCGAGTTCGACACCAGCGTCTGCATGGAACTGCCCACACTCTCCCCCGGAAAACGATTCACCCTGGCCCGCCCTGCGGGCAGCGCCGATTCCCTGCTGCTGGCCCGCCTGGCCGAACGCGAACGCGCCGCCGGGCGCGCCACGGCCATCGTGGTGGCCGACGCCAGCGACGCGCAGCGCCTGATCGACGAGTTCGCGTTTTTTGCCCCGGCCCTGCGCTGCGCGCTGTTTCCCGACTGGGAAACGCTGCCCTATGACAGTTTCTCGCCGCACCAGGACCTGATCAGCGAGCGGCTGGCGACGCTGTGGCGCATCCGGCAGGGCCAGGCCGATGTGGTGCTGGTGCCGGCCACCACGGCGCTGTACCGGCTGGCGCCGCCGGCGTTTCTGGCCGGCTATACCTTTCACTTTGCGCTCGGGCAAAAGCTCGATGCGGCCCAATTCAAGGCCCAGCTCACGCTGGCCGGCTACAGCCATGTATCGCAGGTGGTCAGCCCCGGCGAGTACGCAGTGCGCGGCGGGCTGATCGACCTGTTCCCGATGGGCGCGAGCGTGCCGTACCGGGTGGACCTGTTCGACGACGAGATCGACTCGATCCGCAGCTTCGACCCCGACAACCAGCGCAGCCTGCACCCGGTGCCCGAAGTGCGCCTGCTGCCCGGGCGCGAGTTTCCGATGGACGAGGCCGCGCGCGCCAAGTTCAGAAGCCGCTGGCGCGAACTGATCGAGGGCGACCCGACCAAGAGCCGCATCTACAAGGACATGGGCAACGGCGTGGCCACGGCCGGTATCGAGTATTACCTGCCGTTGTTCTTTGACGACACCGCCAGCATGTTCGACTACCTGGGCAGCGCCGCCATCGTGGTGCTGCATGGCGACCTGGAGCCGGTTTTCCAGCGCTTCTGGCAAGACACCAAAGAGCGCTTTCGCCTGACCAGCGCCGACCCTGAACGCCCCGCGCTGCCGCCCGAGGCGCTGTTTTTGTCGATCGAGCAGTTCTACACCCGGGCCAATGCGTATGCGCAGTTGTCGCTGCGCCCGGGCGCGCCGGAGCAGGCCGGGGACGGGGCTTTTTGCCGCTTGGGCGATTTGTCCGTGCTGCGCGCCGCCGATGACCCGCTGGCCCGCTTGCAGGCCCATATCCGCAGCACGCCGCGCCGCGTGCTGCTGCTGGCCGAAAGCGCTGGCCGGCGCGAGAGCCTGCTCGATTTTCTGCGCGCCGCGCAGATCGACCCGCCGGTGTTCGACTCGCTGGCCGCGTTCCAGGGCGCCGCCGGCGCGCCGCTGGGCATTGCCACGGCAGCGCTGAGCGTGGGCTTTGGCGCCATCGCCGAGGGCATCGATTTCGTCACCGAAACCGAGCTGTTCGCCGCCGGCCCGAGCACGCGCCGGCGCAAAAAGCAAGAGCAGGTCAGCGATGTCGAGGCGCTGATCAAAGACCTGGCGGAACTGAACCTTGGCGACCCGGTGGTGCACAGCGCGCATGGCATTGGCCGCTACCGGGGGCTGGTCCATATGGACCTGGGCCAGCCGAACCCCGACGGCACACCGGCGCTGCAGGAGTTCTTGCACCTGGAATACGCCGACCAGGCCGTGCTGTACGTGCCCGTGAGCCAGTTGCAGCAGATCAGCCGCTACACCGGCGTAGGCGCCGACGAGGCCCCGCTGCACAAGCTCGGCAGCGGCCAGTGGGAAAAGGCCAGGCGCAAGGCCGCCGAGCAGGTGCGCGACAGCGCCGCCGAACTGCTCGACATCTACGCGCGCCGTGCCGCGCGCGAGGGCCATGCGTTTCGCCTGGCAACGCAGGACTACGAGGCTTTTGCCGACGAATTCGGTTTCGAGGAAACCGCCGACCAGCGCGCCGCGATCGAGGCCGTGATCCAGGACATGGTCTCGCCGCGCCCGATGGACCGCCTGGTCTGCGGCGATGTCGGCTTCGGCAAAACCGAGGTGGCGCTGCGCGCGGCCTTCGTGGCGGTCAGCGGCGGCCGGCAGGTGGCGTTCCTGGCGCCGACCACGCTGCTGGCCGAGCAGCATTACCAGACCCTGCTCGACCGCTTTGGCCCATGGCCGGTGAAGGTGGCCGAGGTCTCGCGCTTTCGCTCGGGCAAGGAGGTCGCGGCCAGCCTGGCGGGCATTGGCGACGGCACGGTGGACATCGTGGTCGGCACGCACAAGCTGCTGTCCGGCGCGATCCGGTTCCACGACCTGGGCCTGTTGATCATCGACGAGGAGCACCGCTTTGGCGTGCGCCACAAGGAGCAGATGAAGCAGTTGCGCGCCGAGGTCGACGTGCTCACCCTCACCGCCACGCCGATCCCGCGCACGCTGGGCATGGCGCTCGAAGGACTGCGCGACCTGAGCGTGATCGCCACCGCGCCGCAGCGGCGCCTGGCCATCAAGACCTTCGTGCGCAACGAAGGCACGGGCGTGATCCGCGAGGCCGTGCTGCGCGAGCTCAAGCGCGGCGGGCAGGTGTACTTCCTGCACAACGAGGTCGAGACCATAGAACACCGGCGCCAAAGGCTCGAAGAAATACTGCCCGAGGCGCGCATCGCCGTGGCCCATGGCCAGATGCCCGAGCGCGCGCTCGAGCGCGTGATGCGCGACTTCGTGGCCCAGCGCTACAACCTGCTGCTGTGCTCGACCATCATCGAGACCGGCATCGATGTGCCCACGGCCAACACCATCCTGATGAGCCGGGCCGACAAGTTCGGCCTGGCGCAGTTGCACCAGTTGCGCGGGCGCGTGGGCCGCAGCCACCACCAGGCCTACGCCTACCTGATGGTGCCCGACACCGAGGGCCTGACCAGGCAGGCGGCCCAGCGGCTCGACGCGATACAGCAGATGGAGGAATTGGGCAGCGGCTTTTACCTGGCGCTGCACGACCTGGAGATCCGTGGCGCGGGCCAGGTGCTGGGCGAAAACCAGAGCGGCAACATGCTGGAGGTGGGCTTTCAGTTGTACAACGAAATGCTGGCCGAAGCCGTCAAGGCGCTGCGGGCCGGCAAGGAGCCCGACCTGCTCGGCCCGTTGAGCGCGACCACCGACATCAACCTGCACGCCCCGGCATTGCTGCCCGAGCACTACTGCGGCGACGTGCAACTGCGCCTGTCGTTCTACAAGAAACTGGCCAGCGCGAAGACGCCCGAGCAGATCGACGGCCTGCTCGAAGAACTCGTCGACCGCTTCGGCAAACTGCCGCCGCAGGCGCAAACGCTGATCGACGTGCACCGCCTGCGCGTGCTCAGCCGGCCCTATGGCGTGGTGAAGGTGGATGCGGCGCCGGGCGTGATCCACATCACCTTCCGCCCCCAGCCCCCGGTGGACAGCCTGCGCATCATCGAACTGATCCGCAAGAACGCGCACATCAAACTGGTGGGCAACGAAAAGCTGCGCATCGAGCGCGCCACCGCGCAGCCCGCAGAACGCGCCCGGCTGGTGCGCGAGGTGCTGCGCCAGTTCGGCGCGCCGCTCGCCGAGGTCGCGCCGCCGTGAGGTGGCCCATGTGGCCCATATGGCCAACGGCGTTGCGGCCTAGGCCGCAACGCCGTTGGCCGCGCTGGCGTATTCCTCGATCTGGTCGAAGTTCAGATAGCGGTAGGTGTCGGCCGCATCCTGGGCGATGATGCCCATGGCCTGCTGGTACTCGGCCAGCGTCGGCAGCCGGCCCAGCTTGGACGCCACCGCAGCCAGTTCCGCCGAGGCCAGGAACACCTGGGTGTTCTTGCCCAGGCGGTTCGGGAAGTTGCGCGTGGAGGTCGAGACCACAGTGGCGCCTTCCCGAACCTGGGCCTGATTGCCCATGCACAGCGAGCAGCCGGGCATTTCGGTGCGGGCGCCGGCGGCGCCGAAGCTCGCATAGTGGCCTTCCTTGATCAACTCGCTCTGGTCCATCCGGGTCGGCGGCGCCACCCACAGCTTGACGGGAATGTCGCGGCTGCCGCCGAGCAGCTTCGCGGCGGCACGGAAATGGCCGATATTGGTCATGCAGGAACCGATGAACGCCTCATCGATCTTCGTGCCGGCCACCTCGGACAGGGTCTTGGCGTCGTCCGGGTCGTTCGGGCAGCACAAGACAGGCTCCTCGATGTCGGCCAGATCGATGTCGATCACGGCCGCGTATTCGGCGTCCCGGTCGGCTTGGAGCAACTTGGGCTGGTCCAGCCAGGCCTGAACCTTGTCGATGCGCCGTTGCAGCGTGCGGGCGTCGGCATAACCGTCGGCAATCATGCGCTTCATCAGCACCAGGTTGCTGCGCAGATACTCTTGGACCGGGGCCGGGTTCAGCGCAATCGTGCAGCCTGCGGCAGAGCGCTCTGCCGACGCATCCGACAGCTCGAAAGCCTGCTCGACCTTCAAGTCCGGCAGACCCTCGATTTCCAGAATGCGGCCCGAGAAGATGTTCTTCTTGCCGGCCTTGGCCACGGTCAGCAGACCGGCGCGGATCGCGTACAGCGCAATCGCGTGCACCAGGTCGCGCAGCGTCACGCCCGGCTGCATCCGGCCTTTGAAGCGCACCAGCACCGATTCGGGCATGTCCAGCGGCATCACGCCGGTGGCCGCGCCGAAGGCCACCAGGCCCGAGCCTGCGGGGAATGAAATGCCGATCGGAAAGCGCGTGTGCGAGTCGGCGCCGGTGCCCACGGTGTCGGGCAGCAACAAGCGGTTGAGCCAACTGTGGATCACGCCGTCGCCGGGGCGCAGCGCCACGCCGCCACGGTGGCTGATGAAGGCCGGCAGTTCGCGGTGCGTCTTCACGTCCACCGGCTTGGGGTAAGCGGCGGTGTGGCAAAACGACTGCATCACCAGATCGGCCGAAAAACCCAGGCAGGCCAGGTCTTTCAACTCATCGCGGGTCATCGGGCCGGTGGTGTCTTGCGAGCCTACGGTCGTCATCCGGGGCTCGCAGTAGGTGCCGGGGCGCACGCCCTGGCCTTCGGGCAGGCCGACGGCGCGGCCGACCATCTTTTGCGCCAGCGTGAAACCGGCCTGGGTGGCCACCGGGGCGGCCGGCAGACGAAAGCAGGTGGCGGCCGCCAGGCCCAGGAATTCGCGCGCCTTGGCGGTCAGCGAGCGGCCAATGATCAGGTTGATGCGGCCGCCGGCGCGTACTTCGTCCAACAGCACCTGGCTCTTGAGCCGGAACTCGGCCACGGTCTGGCCACCGCGCAGGATCAGTCCCTCGTAGGGCAGGATGTCGAGCACATCGCCCATTTCCAGCCGCGACACATCGACCTCGATCGGCAGCGCGCCGGAATCTTCCTGGGTGTTGAAAAAGATCGGCGCGATCTTGCCGCCCAAAGTCACCCCGCCAAAGCGCTTGTTCGGCACGAACGGAATGTCCTGGCCCGTGGCCCAGATCAGACTGTTGGAGGCGGACTTGCGGCTCGACCCCGTGCCCACCACATCGCCCACATAGGCCACCAGATGGCCCCGGCTCTTGAGGTCTGCAATGAACTGCATCGGGCCGCGCTGGCCGTCTTTTTCGGGCGTGAAGGCCGCGCCCTCGCGGCGGTTCTTGAGCATCGCCAGCGCGTGCAGCGGAATGTCCGGGCGGCTCCAGGCGTCAGGCGCCGGCGACAGGTCATCGGTATTGGTCTCGCCGGGCACCTTGAACACGGTGACGGTGATCTTTTGGGCGACCTCGGGCCGGCAGGTGAACCACTGGGCATCGGCCCAGCCGTGCATCACCTCCAGCGCCTTGGCGTGGCCGGCCCGGGCCTTGGCCGCGACATCGTTGAAGAAGTCGAACATCAGCAGGGTTTTCTTCAGGCCCTCGGCGGCCACGTCAGCCACTGGCGCGTCATCGAGCAACTCGATCAACGGCTGCACGTTGTAGCCGCCGACCATGGTGCCCAACAACTCGGTCGCCCGGGCCTTGGAGATCGACTCGACCGCCAACTCGCCATGCGCGACCGCAGCCAGAAAACTGGCCTTGACCTTGGCCGCGTCGTCCACCCCCGGCGGCACGCGCCGGGCCAGCAGATCGAGCAAGAAAGCGGCTTCGCCAGCCGGCGGATTCCGGATCAGATCGACCAATGCGGCAACCTGCCCGGCATTCAGGGGCAGCGGGGGAATGCCCAGGGCAGCGCGCTCGGCGGCATGGTCTCTGTAGGCTTGCAACATCTTTTTTCTCCAGTGAGGGGAGTCATTCGAATCGGGGGGAGGGGGCGCGCCGCGTGGCTTGCCGGGTCACTGGGGGGCCACTTGGGCGTCAGTCGGGTATTCCGTGGGTGCCGCCCGGGGCGCCACCGGGGGCGCAGGCAGCGGCTCCAGAAGGCTCGGCGGCGGGTTCTTGCCGAAGGCCTCGGCCGCCAGCATCTGCGCCGGGCTCATGCACGCATCGGCCAGGCGCCGGCCCAGCCGCTGGCTCATCAGCATCGACTTGTTCGCAATTTGCAGCCAGACGGCGCCGCCCTTGGTGTCCTCCAGCCGCGCCGTGCCGGTGGACGTGAGCACCGGCGCCATGTGGTACTTGAAGCCCTTGCCCTGCACATGAAAGTAACCGGGCGTGGCAGGATCGGCCGTGACCGTCACGAAAGCGCCCAACTCGCAAGGCATGCGGCCCACATGCACATGCTCGGCGATGGCCAATTCGGCCGCCGAGAGCGTGGCCTTGATGGCGCCAAGTGAGGCCGAGGTGGCCGGGGTCCGGCGCGCGCTTTTGGCGCGCAGCGGCCTCCTGTCAGCCGGCGCCGGGGCGGCAGATGTCTTGGCGACGGTCTCGACCGCCGGCACCTGCGCCAGCGCGGCGACCGGTGCAATCACCAGCGCCAGGGCGCAGGCGAGCGGGGCTGGCGCCGTGCGCTGCTGCGCCAGCGTGGACGGGGTGCGGGCTTGTGGCGTCGGCAGCATGGCGTGCGCTCGGTGGCTTACAGCAGATGCCTGACGCCGTCTTGCTCGGCCTGAAGCTCGGCCAGCGTGGCCTGGATGCGCTGTTGCGAGAACGCATCCAGCGCCAGGCCCTGCACCAGTTGGTACTCGCCGTTGGCGCAGGTGACCGGGAAGCCGAACACGATGTCTTTCGGAATGCCGTACTGGCCATCCGAAGCAATGCCCATCGTGACCCATCTGCCGTTGCTGCCCAAGGCCCAGTCACGCATATGGTCGATGGCCGCGTTGGCCGCCGAAGCCGCTGACGACAGGCCGCGCGCTTCGATGATCGCCGCCCCCCGCTTGCCCACGGTGGGCAGAAAGACATTCGCGTTCCACGCCTGGTCGTTGATCATCGCCGCCACGCTCTGGCCGCCGGCGGTGGCGAAACGGTAGTCGGCATACATCGTCGGCGAGTGGTTGCCCCAGACCGTCAGTTTTTCGATGTCGGCCACGGCCTGGCCGGTCTTGGCCGCGATCTGGCTGACAGCGCGGTTATGGTCCAGGCGCAGCATGGCCGTGAAATTCTTGCGCGGCAGGTCGGGCGCGCTCTGCATCGCAATGAAAGCGTTGGTGTTGGCCGGGTTGCCCACCACCAGCACCTTCACCTGGCGGCTGGCCACGGCGTTCAGGGCCTTGCCCTGCGCGATGAAGATGGCGCCGTTGACGGCCAGCAACTCGGCGCGTTCCATGCCCGGCCCGCGCGGGCGCGAGCCGACCAGCAGCGCGTAGTCCGCGTCCTTGAACGCCGCCATCGGGTCGCTGTGCGCCGTCATGCCGGCCAGCAGCGGGAAGGCGCAATCGTCAAGCTCCATCATCACGCCGTTGAGCGCTTTTTGCGGGCCTTCTGCGGGCACTTCGAGCAGTTGCAAGATGACGGGCTGGTCCTTGCCCAGCATCTCGCCCGAGGCAATGCGAAACAGCAGCGCGTAACCGATCTGGCCAGCGGCGCCGGTGACGGCCACGCGAACAGGCTTCTTGTTCATGGTGAAAACTCCAGGAAATGAAAACACACCGGGGGCTGCAACGCGGGCACCGGCGCCTGTGCTGCGCCTGTGGCAGCCGCCTGACCAGCCGCCCATGCCCGGCCCCGAAGACCCCGCAAAACGGCCCGCAGTGTACCCTGTTCAAGCCCTGATCCGGCGGGTCGGCCAATTTGTCTTATGTCTTATATAAGATATGATCACCGACCATGTCATCCTCCGTTGCGCCCATCCCCGACGAGCAGAACGGCGCCACCCCGGCGTTCAGCCCGCTGTACCAGCAGATCAAGGGCCTGATCCTGCAAAGCCTGCAACAGGGCCAGTGGAAGCCCGGCGAGGTGATTCCCAGCGAGACCGAGTTGGCCGCCCGATTCCGCGTCAGCCAGGGCACGGTGCGCAAGGCCATCGACGAGTTGGCGGCGGAAAACCTGGTGATGCGGCGCCAGGGCAAGGGCACTTTTGTCGCCACCCATGCGACGCCGCAGGTGCAATACCGCTTTTTGAAACTGCTGCCCGACACCGGCAACGACCGCATCGCAGGCCCGGCCCAGCGCCGCGTGATCGAATGCCGGCGCGTGCGCGCCAGTGCCGACGTGGCGCGCGCGCTGGCGCTGCGCAGCACCGATGCCGTGGTGCAGGCCCGGCGCATCCTGTCGTTTGCCGGCGTGCCCACCATCCTCGAAGACATCTGGCTGCCCGGGCAGGCGTTCAAAGGGCTGAGCGCAGAGCAACTGGCCAACTACCCGGGCCCGACCTACGCCATGTTCGAGCTCGACTTCGGCGTGCGCATGGTGCGGGCCGAAGAGAAAATCCGCGCCGTCCTGCCCGACGCGCAGCAGGCGCAGTGGCTGCAAATCGGCGCCGGCACGCCGCTGCTCAGCGTGGAGCGGATTGCCTACACCTACAACGACATGCCGATGGAGTTGCGCCGCGGGCTGTACCGCACCGAAAACCACCATTACCGCAACGCGCTGAACTGAACTGCCGGGCACCCGCGCGCAGACCCATGTACAGACATCCAGTTGAGCCACGTTGCAATAGAATCGCGCACTGCTTGCCCGGCCCCGATGAAACGGCCCCCACGGAACGGACCCAGGAACGGCTGCATTGGAAACGGGCAACGCAACGACCTCCACGAAAGCGACAGACATGACGAAAACCGCCCCCGAACGGCCAGAATTTCGCAACCTCCACCTCTTGCAGGACCTGAGAACCTACCGCTTGCCGGCGGCCGGCTGGGTCTCCATCCTGCACCGCGTCAGTGGCTTGGCCATGTTCTTGCTGCTGCCGTTCATCGTCTGGATGTTCGACACCTCGCTGTCGTCTGAAATCTCGTTCGCCAGGTTCACCGCCATCTTCAAGGCCGGCGCCGGTGTCGTGCCTGGCTGGTGCTTCAAACTGCTGGCCTTGGCGCTGATCTGGTCCTTTCTGCACCACTTTTGCGCCGGATTGCGCCATCTGTGGCTGGACATCCACCACGCCGCCGCCACCAGGGAATTCGGCAGAAGATCGGCGCTGGCCGTGCTGGCGCTCAGCCTGGCCCTGACCCTGGTGCTGGGCGCCAAGCTGTTCGGAATGTATTGAAAACACCCAGGCACCACACCAAAGCCCCACGAAGGAGGAACACCATGTCTGTCGTCAATTACGGCTCCAAGCGCATCGTCGTCGGCGCCCACTACGGTCTGCGCGACTGGCTCTGCCAGCGCGTGACCGCCGCGCTGATGGCCCTGTTCACGCTGGTGCTGCTGGCCCGGCTGATCTTCAGCAAAGGCCCCATCGGCTACCACCAATGGGCCGGCATCTTCCACAGCCAGTGGATGAAGTCCCTGACCTTCGCCATCATCGTCGCCTTGGCCTGGCATGCCTGGGTCGGCGTGCGCGACATCCTCATGGACTACATCCACCCCGTGGGCCTGCGCCTGGTGCTACAGGTCGGCGCGCTGGTCTGGCTCGTCGGCTGCGCCGGCTGGGGCATCCAGGTGTTGTGGCGGCTTTGAATCCCGCGCTGCAAGGTACTACCACCATGAGCTACTCGCAAGCCCACATCACCCGGCGCAAGTTTGATGTCGTCATCGTCGGTGCCGGCGGCTCCGGCATGCGCGCCGCGCTGGAACTCGCGCGCGCCGGCCTGAACGTGGCCGCGCTGTCCAAGGTATTTCCCACCCGCTCGCACACCGTGGCCGCGCAAGGCGGTGTCGGTGCCGCGTTGGGCAATATGGGCGAGGACAACTGGCACTACCACTTCTACGACACCGTCAAAGGCTCGGACTGGCTCGGCGACCAGGACGCCATCGAGTTCATGTGCCGCCAAGCCCCTCAGGTGGTGTACGAACTGGAGCATTTCGGCATGCCGTTCGACCGCAACCCCGATGGCAGCATCTACCAGCGCCCGTTCGGCGGCCACACCGCCAACTACGGCGAAAAGCCCGTGCAGCGCGCCTGCGCCGCGGCCGACCGCACCGGCCACGCGATGCTGCACACGCTGTACCAGCAAAACCTCAAGGCCAGGACCAACTTCTTTGTCGAATGGATGGCCCTGGACCTGATCCGCGACGCCGACGGCGACGTGGTCGGCGTCACCGCGCTCGAAATGGAAAGCGGCGAACTGCATATCCTGCAAGCCAAGACCGTGTTGCTGGCCACCGGCGGCGCGGGCCGCATCTTCGCGGCCAGCACCAACGCCTTCATCAACACCGGAGACGGCCTGGGCATGGCGGCGCGCGCCGGCGTCCCGCTGCAAGACATGGAGTTCTGGCAGTTCCACCCCACCGGCGTGGCCGGCGCCGGCGTGCTGCTGACCGAAGGCTGCCGGGGCGAAGGCGCGATCCTGGTCAACAGCAAAGGCGAGCGCTTCATGGAGCGCTATGCGCCCACCTACAAAGACCTGGCGCCGCGCGATTTCGTCTCGCGCGCGATGGACCAGGAAATCAAGGAAGGCCGTGGCTGCGGCCCGAACAAAGACTACGTGCTGCTCAAGCTCGACCACCTGGGCGCGGAGACCATCCACAAGCGCCTGCCCTCGGTGTACGAAATCGGCGTCAACTTCGCCAACGTCGACATCACCCGCGAGCCGATCCCGGTGGTGCCCACCATCCACTACCAGATGGGCGGCGTGCCGACCAACATCCACGGCCAGGTCGTGACCCACGACGGCACGGCCAACCAGGTCGTCAACGGCCTGTACGCGGTCGGCGAATGCTCCTGCGTGAGCGTGCACGGCGCCAACCGCCTGGGCACCAATTCGCTGCTCGACCTGCTGGTGTTCGGCAAGGCCGCTGGCCGCCACATCGTCGAGTTCAACCAGCGCCAGCGGGAGCACAAACCCCTGCCCGCGAATGCCGCCGAGCGCACGCTCGAGCGGCTGAACCAACTCGACCAATCCAGCGGCGGCATCTACTCGCAGACCCTGGCCGGCGACATCCGCGCCGCGATGCAGCAGCACGCCGGCGTGTTCCGCACCCAGGCCGGCATGGACGAAGGCGTGCGCAAAATCGCCGCGCTGCGCGCGCAGGCGGGCGCCGTCACGCTGCAAGACAAATCCCGGGTGTTCAACACGGCGCGTGTCGAAGCGCTGGAAGTGGACAACCTGATCGAAGTCGCCCAAGCGACCATGGTCTCGGCCGCCGCCCGCAAGGAATGCCGTGGCGCGCACACGGTGCACGACTACGAGCACCCCGACGACCACCCGACCGCACCGCTGGGCCGCAACGACGCGCAGTGGCTCAAGCACAGCCTCTGGCACAGCGCCGGCAACCGGCTCAGCTACAAGCCGGTGAACCTCAAGCCGCTGACGGTGGACAGCATTCCTCCGAAGGTCCGGACATTCTGAGCAGAGCAGCCCCAGGAGAGCACAAGCCATGCAACAGCGCACATTCCACATCTACCGCTACGACCCGGACAAGGACGCCAAGCCCCGCATGCAGACCGTCGAGATCGGGCTCGACGGCCACGAACGCATGCTGCTCGACGCGCTGCTCAAGCTCAAGCAGCAAGACCCCTCGCTGTCGTTTCGCCGCTCCTGCCGCGAGGGCGTCTGCGGCTCGGACGCGATGAACATCAACGGCAAGAACGGCCTGGCCTGCCTGACCAACATGAACACCCTGACCGGCGCGATCACGCTCAAGCCGCTGCCCGGGCTGCCCGTGATCCGCGACCTGATCGTGGACATGACCCAGTTCTTCAAGCAATACAACTCGGTCAAGCCCTACCTGATCAACAACGGGCTGCTGCCCGAAAAAGAGCGCCTGCAAAGCCCGCAAGAGCGCGACGAACTGGACGGCCTGTACGAATGCATCCTGTGCGCCAGTTGCTCGACCAGTTGCCCGAGCTTTTGGTGGAACCCCGACAAATTCGTCGGCCCCGCCGGCCTGCTGCAAGCCTACCGCTTCATCGCCGACAGCCGCGACGACGCCACCGGCGAACGGCTCGACGACCTGCAAGACCCGTACCGCCTGTTTCGCTGCCACACCATCATGAACTGCGTCGACGTCTGCCCCAAGGGACTGAACCCCACCAAGGCCATAGGCAAGATCAAGGAACTCATGGTGCGCCGCGCCATCTGACCGGTCATGCGCCGCAGCATCCGACGGCCGAGCCATCCGACCGATCACGCGCCGCGCGCCATCGACTGAACCGCGCGCTGCCGCAGCCCCGACCGCCACACCATGCCCTCCCGGCCCCCGCCTGCGCCGCTGCTTGATCGACGCCAATTGAGCCGGTTGCACTGGCGCAGCCGGCGCGGCCTGCTCGAAAACGACCTGTTCATCGCCCGTTTTTTCGCCCGCCATGAGGCCACGCTGACCCTGCGCCATGCGCAGGGCCTGTGCGCGCTGCTGGAACTGGCCGACCACGACCTGCTCGACCTGCTGCTCGCCCGGCGCGAGCCGCAGGGCGCGCAAGACACGCCAGCCGCGCGCGAAGTGCTGGCCATGCTGCGCCAACGCGGCAGCGCCTACGACCTGATACAAGCCCGGACCCCAAGTCTGATACAACTTCGAGCCGCAGGACCGACCCCACCTCAGGCCGCAGGACCGACCCGACACCAAGCCCCCGGCAACCCCATCATCGGCAACCCGAAGAAAGTGAACGCCACCATGAAGCTCGCTGACAACAAAGCCACCCTGTCCTTCAGCAACGGCAGCCCCGGCGTCGAACTGCCGGTCTACCAGGGCAACATGGGCCCGGACGTGATCGACATCCGCAAGCTGTACGCGCAAACCGGCATGTTCACCTACGACCCGGGTTTTTTATCGACCGCCGCCACCCAATCGGCCATCACCTACATCGACGGCGACAAGGGCGAACTGCTATACCGTGGCTACCCGATCGAGCAACTGGCGCTGCACTGCGACTTCATGGAAACCTGCCACCTGCTGCTCTACGCCGACCTGCCCACCGCCAGCCAGAAAGAGCAATTCAGCAAGCTCGTGACCAACCACACCATGGTCAACGAGCAAATGCAATTCTTCCTGCGCGGCTTTCGCCGTGATGCCCACCCGATGGCCGTGCTGACCGGCCTGGTGGGCGCGCTGTCATCGTTCTACCACGACAGCACCGACATCAACAACCCGCAACACCGCGAGATCTCGGCCATACGCCTGATCGCCAAAATGCCCACGCTGGTGGCCATGGCCTACAAATACAGCATGGGCCAACCCTACATGTACCCGCAAAACCGGCTCAGCTACGCCGGCAACTTCCTGCACATGATGTTCGGCACGCCCTGCGAGCCTTACCAGGTCAGCCCGGTGCTCGAACATGCGCTCGACCGCATCTTCATCCTGCACGCAGACCATGAGCAAAACGCCTCGACCTCCACCGTGCGGCTGTGCGGCTCCTCGGGCACCAACCCGTTCGCGGCCATCGCCGCCGGCGTGGCCTGCCTCTGGGGCCCGGCCCATGGCGGCGCCAACGAAGCGGCGCTGAACATGCTGCACGACATCCAGGCCCAGGGCGGCGTGGAGAAAATCGGCGAATTCATCCGCCAGGTCAAAGACAAAAACTCCGGCGTCAAACTGATGGGCTTTGGCCACCGCGTGTACAAAAACTACGACCCCCGCGCCAAGCTGATGCAAGAAACCTGCAACCAGGTGCTGGCCGAACTGGGCCTGGAAAAAGACCCGCTGTTCAAGCTGGCCAAGGCGCTGGAGAAAATCGCGCTCGAAGACGACTACTTCGTGCAGCGCAAGCTCTACCCGAACGTGGATTTTTACTCCGGCATCGTGCAGCGCGCGATCGGCATCCCGGTCAAGCTGTTTACCGGCGTCTTTGCGCTGGCGCGCACCGTCGGCTGGATTGCGCAGCTCAACGAAATGATCGGCGACCCCGAGTACAAAATCGGCCGCCCACGCCAACTGTTCACCGGCGCCGAGCGCCGCGACGTGCCGCCGCTGGACCAGCGCTGAGCCGCCGCAACACCCCGGTGGCCATGCTGTCGACCCTGCGGCGCCTGCTGCCGATGGCCCTGCGCAGCGCGTTTGCACGCCGCCCCGGCGACCCCGCCAGCCCCTCTGGCCGCCGTCCGATCCACCCGGCCCAGGTGGTGCTGCTGACCAGCGCCTGGCTGGCCAGCGCCTGCAATCTGCCGCTGTGGCAGGCCGTGGCCCGGCTGCCCGGGCAGGGCAGCCTGCGCGGCTGGGGCTTTGCGCTGGCCTTCTGGCTCATCGTGATGGCCGGCAACACCGCCCTGCTGAGCCTGCTGGCCTGGCGCTGGACGCTCAAGCCCGCCGTCGTGCTGCTGCTGCTGATGGCGGCGTTTGGCGCGTATTTCATGCTCGCCTATGGCATCGTGATCGACGCCGGCATGCTGGTCAATGTGCAGCAGACCGACCCGCGCGAAGCCCGCGACCTGCTCAGCGGGCGCATGGCGGTGACCGTCTCGGCGCTGGCCCTGCCCCCGCTGCTGTGGCTGCGCCGCCGCCCGTTGCAGCGCCTGGGCGCGCTGCGCCAACTGCGCAGCAACAGCCTGCTGCTCGGCGGCTCGATCACGGTCGGCCTGCTCAGCCTGCTGCTGGTCTTTCAGGACTTCGCCTCCGCGATGCGCAACCACAGCCAGATGCGCTACCTGATCAACCCGCTCAACAGCGTGTACGCGCTGGGCCATCTGGCCGCCCAACCGCTGCGCATGGACACCAGCGTGCTGCTGCCCCTCGGGCGCGACGCCCGGCTCGGCGCCAGCTATGCCGGCCAGACCCAGGCGCCGCTGCTGATCCTGGTGCTCGGCGAAACCGGCCGCAGCCAGAACTTCGGCATCAACGGCTACGAGCGCGACACCACTGCGCTGCTCGCGGCGCGCAAAGACCTGATCAGCGCGCGCAACGCCTGGTCTTGCGGCACCAGCACCGCCGCATCGCTGCCGTGCATGTTCTCGCACCTGGGGCGCGCAGGCTATGCCGGGCGCTCGGCCAACCATGAGAACCTGCTCGACGTGCTGCAACACGCGGGCCTGGCCCTGCTGTGGGTGGACAACCAGGCCGGCTGCAAAGGCGTGTGCGCGCGCATCGCGCAAACCCGCCCGGCCACCGATCCGGCGCTCTGCCCCGACGGCGAATGCCTGGACCGCGCGATGCTCGACGGCCTGTCCGCCCAAATCGCCGCGCTGCCCGCCGCGCGGCGCCAGCGCGGCACCGTGGTCGTGCTGCACCAGATCGGCAGCCACGGCCCGGCCTACTACAAGCGCTCGGCGCCACAGAACAAGAAGTTCATGCCCGAATGCCACTCGGCCGCGCTGCAAGAATGCGCGCGCCAGCAGGTGGTCAACGCCTACGACAACAGCATCGTCGAGACCGACCAGTTTCTCGCTGCGCTGCTGCAATGGCTGGCAGCACCGGGCCACGCGCAGGACCATGCCCAGGCCGCGATGATCTATGTCTCCGACCATGGCGAATCGCTCGGCGAAAACAACCTGTACCTGCACGGCCTGCCCTACGCCATCGCCCCCGACGTGCAAAAGCATGTGCCCTGGATCACCTGGCTATCCCCCGCGATGCAGGCGCGCACCGGCCTTGCCACCGGCTGCCTGCAGCGCGACCTGGGCCAGCGGCAGATCAGCCACGACAACTACTTCCACTCGGTGCTCGGCCTGATGGATGTGCAAACCAGCGCCTACGACCCGGCGCTGGACATGTTTGCGCGCTGCAAGGCCAGGGGCGAAAAGGAATAGCCGAATAGCCTCGGAAAACGGAAAGAAATCGCACGCCAAGCGCCTCCCGCCAACGAAGGTTTGCAAGAAGTCTTGCCGAGAATGTGGCGCTGCCCAGCGCCGATGCGGTCTGGATGTTCTCGAAAACCGTTCTCGCTCGACGCAGAGCAGAACGGCGAGTTTCGAGAAGGTCAGGCGACTTCGAGCACCCGCATTTCGATGTGAAGCCCGGCAGCCGTCGCCATGTTCACCAGTGCATCGAGGCCGAACAGGTTGATCTTGCCGCGCATCAGGTCTGAGACACGCGGCTGAGTCACGCCAAAGAGCTTGGCGGCTTGCGCTTGGCTCATCTCGGTGCGAGTGAGGTGGTTCTTCAGCGCCATCAGCAGGACGGAGCGCAGTTTCATGTTTTCCGCTTCTTCCGGGGTGTCCTCGATGGCATCCCAGACGCTGGCAAATCGTTGGTTGCTCATTGGCCTGGCTCCTTCAACAAGTCACGGTAACGCTTGGCAGCCAAGTCCAGATCAACTTTGCTGGTCTTTTCTCTGTCTTCTTCTTGAAACAGTGACGCACGTAGACGGCATCAGCGAACTTGGCAACGTAGATGACCCGAAACGCCCCGGCAGCATCCCGAATCCGAATTTCCTTCACGCCTTGGCCCACGGTGTTCATGGGCTTCCAGTCGTCCGGTTCTTGTCCGCTCTGTACCTGGTCGAGCTGATGACCTGCCTCGCGCCTGGCCGAAAGCGGAAAAGCGCGAAGGTCATCAAGGGAGTTGCCCCGAAACTCGACGGGCTTGGAATCGGTCATGCCGCAATCATACAAAATTTTGTATTTTTTTTGGCACGTCGCATCAGGAAGCAATGGAACAACCCACCGGCTGAGCGTACGATTTTTCCGTTTTCTGAGACGACCCCAGGCAGAACGCAGCCTCATGTTTTCCGCTTCTTCCGGGGTGTCCTCGATGGCATCCCGGACGCTGGCAACTCGTTGATTGCTCATTGGCCTGGCTCCTTCAACGCGCCACGGTAACGCTTGGCAGCCAAGTCCAGATCAACGTTGCTGGTTTTCTCGGTATTTTGCTGGCAGTGGGCAAGCACGCAGACGGCATTGGCCACGCAGATGATTCTGATACGACCCCCTGGGCCAACGCAGGCGGGCCGGGGCCAGGGCCACCGGCTGTGCGTTGGCACGAGTCCGGGGGCCTTGCCACACAGCCGTGTTGCGGCGCCAAAGGCGATGTCCATGCGCGGTGCTTGCCACCCCCCGCCAGGAGGGGTTTCCGGTCTGCGCTGCCCCCCCGCCAGCAGGGGGCAGCGCAGCGGCGCATTACTGCGTTGCGGCTGCTTTGGCGCCAAAGAAAATCGCCACGCCCTTCTTGGTGTCGGCGGTGATCGCCGTCACGGTCAGGCGGGTTTTGGGCGCATCCACCGTGGCGATGCCGCTGAAGTTGGTGGTGACGCCGTCGGAGCAGCTTTCAGCGATCTGCGCGCTGAAGGCATTGCTGCTGCTCATCGCGGTCAGTTTGCCGGTAAAGCTGCAACCGGTGGTCGAGCTGCCGGAGATGGCGCCGTCGCTGGCCACCGTCCAGGTCGTGGTGCGGGCATTGCCGCCGGCGATCGACTCCCAGGTTTTGGCCGCGTCGGCCTGCTCCGCCGCCTTGGCCAGCGCGTCGCTTTGGTCGAACGCCAAAGCCGCGCTGCTCACACCGGTCAGAGACATGCGCTTGGGGCTGCTCGTCAGCGTGCCCGTCACCGTGCCGAGCACGGACTGGCCATCGGTATTCGTCGGCGCCAGCGTGTAAGACGTGCCGTTGGCGCTGCTGTCGCTGAACAGCACCAGTTTGACCAGCCGGCTCGCATCATTGGCCAGCAACCAGGCGCTGGCCGTCGTGCCCGAGGCATCGGGCAGAACCACGGCGGTCATCACGGGCGTCACAGCGGCAGCGGTGGCCCAGCGGCCTTTGAATTGCGTCGGGTCGATGGTGGTCGCCGGGGTGCTGGGGCTGCCGCCATCGCCGCCACCACCGCCGCCGCCACATGCCGCCAACGTGGCGACGGTGGCAATGGTCAGGACGGTGCGCAAGGGGAAGCGGCGGGTTTGTGGTGTCATCATGTTTTCTCCGTGATGGGGTTGAAAAAAATTGCCAAGGAAATCGTCAAACGGTGGACAAGGGATTATCCGTTGTTTTCCAGCAGGGTTTCATGCGCCAGCAGTTGGCGCTTGCGCAATCTCCAAATCGTTGGACTGTATGCCGACGGCGCGCCGCACCCTGTTGCGCATCTGTCGCATGGGGTGTTGCATCGTTGGGCGCCCGCGCAACCCGCACAAGCCCTTGGTGCCTTTAATACCAGAAGCCATGCGTATCGGCCTGGGGCGCCTGCCCGACGATGGACAGCGGCATTTTCGCCACAGCCCCGGGGGTGGTGATGCTGCCGTTGACCTGGCCGTCGGCATCGTACTGGCCGCCGTCCTGGATCTGAAAGTCCAGCCGCGTGCGCCCGCCTTCGCTGGCCACCTTGCCGCCGTAGGGTTCGCTGGCCAGGTTCACCCAGGTGCCGGTGCTGTCCTTGATCCAGTAGCCGGTGGCGCCGAGCGCCGGGTCTGCGTACAGGCTGAAGCTCTCGGTGCTGCGGCCTTCGGCCAGCGACACCGTGAATGACGTCAGGCCGACGGGCATTTCCATGCCCTTGGGCATGGTGGCGGGGGCTGCGCTGTGCTCCATTTTGCTGATGCGCGCGTTGCTGTCGGGGATCAGCTTGCCGTCCTGGCTGCCAGCCACCAGGGTCTGGCTGCGGGTCGAACTGACGGCGGCCTGCTGGCTGTCTTTGATACCGTCGCCGTTGCCATCGCCAGCCATGCCGGCCGAGCCATCGGGGCGCAGCAGGCCGGTGGCCTGGTCCTCCTGGTCGTTGGGCACACCGTCGCGGTCGGAGTCCGGTGCGTCTGGCGCATTCGATGCATTCGATGTATCCGGTGCGGGGGGGGGGGGGGGGGGTAACGTTGGTCGCCGGTTTGGCCGCGAAGCTGGCCGCGTCGGTGCCGGTGGTGGCTTCTTGCACCGCTTGCGGGTCGTCACCGGTGCTGGGGTCGTTGTAGGCGACGCTCACCTGCTGGCCCCGGGTCACGGCGCTGTCGAGCGTCAGCGTGATGGTCTTGGCCGCTGCATCCACGAGCACGCCGGTGACGTTGTTGCGCACGCCATCGACCAGCACCACAAACGCATCGTTGGGTGCGTTATGGGTCTGCTCCGGGTCCAGCGCGGTTTCATCGCTGTACTGCAATACCAACTGCCTGCCGTTCACCGTGGCGCTGATGATGGCAAAGACGGCGGTGTCGACGGTGTAGCTGCGGGCTGTGCTCGTACCACTGTTGCTGTTGCCGTGGCGGTCTCTGATGCCCTCGTAATTCACGCTGATCTGGCTGCGGGTGTTGGACAGGCTGGCCGTGGGGGTGAAAGTGCCTCTCCAGATTTTGCCGTCGGCTGTGTCCTGCCTCAGGTTGCCCAGAGTGCCGTTGGCGCCATCCACGACGATGGAAGTGTCGCTGAAGCCGGTGACGGTCTCGCTGAAGGTGAAAGTGACGGTGGCGGTTTCGCCAGCGGTCAGGCGCTCTTTGTCCATCGCGATCGTGACCGTGGGCGCCCGGGTGTCGATCTCGAAGTTGTTGCTGGTGGGGTTGACCGTTGCGACGTTGCCTGCGGCGTCGCGAATGGTATTGAGGTTGCGCAGGCTGATGGTGTTGGTGGCATCCTCGGTGTCCGCAGCGGCCGTGTAGGTGATGGAGTAGGCGCGGCGGCCGTCGATCGCGCGGACCAGCGTTTCTGTGCGGCCGGCGCCGGGACGGGTACCGACATTGGCGTTGCTGAGATCGATGTTGTCTGCCGTGAAGCCGGTGACTTCCTCGTCGAAGGTGATGATAACGGTGACCAGTCTGTCGTTGTTGTTCGTGACGGGGTTGGGTGTGACGGCGATGGTGGCGCTGGGCGGCTTGGTGTCGATGTTGTAGGTGATGAGGGTGTGGTATTCCGTCCCCCCCGACCGCACCGCGCCTGCGTTGCCCGGGATATCGTTGATGCCGGCCATGTCGATGGTGATCCGGATGTCCTTCACCTCGGTGTTGGCCGCCAGGTTGGCCGGTGCCCTCAGGTCTACCTTCCAAGTCCTGCCGTCGTCGGTGCTGCGCAGGTTTTCCAGCGTGCCCCTGTCCGGCTGTTGTATCGCCAGGTCCTCCAGTGTGAAGTTGGTTATCCGCTCGTGGAAGGTAAAGGTGATGGTGGTTACCTGGCCGGCCCTGGTCAGGCTGGGGGCATCGATCGTGGTGGTGCCGACGATCGTGGGCCGCTTGGTGTCGATGTCGAAGGTTTGGCTGATGACATCCATAGCAGGTACGCTGCCGGAGGCGGCACGGACGAAGCGGATGTAGTTGCCGGTGGACTCCACGCCCTGGTTGGCATTGAACTCGCCGGTCCAACGGCCAAACGTCCAGTGCCAACTGTAATCTTTTATGCGGCCATTGGCATGACTGTAGTCCAGCTGCAGACACTCTTTGAGGCTGTTATTGCCTCCTGTGACGTCCATGGCGTCTATGTTCTCAAAATCGAAAGCGATTCTCTGGGTTTCGCCGATCGTGATGGAGCGGTCTGGAACGGTGATGACATTGGCCATAGTGTTTTCTTTCCGGTGAAATGGCGAAGAGGTTGATCGGGTTTCGGTCATCCGCCGTGGTCACCGCCACAGCGCAGGCGTGTCGGTGATGCCCCTTTTCCGCCCGGCGGCGTGACATCTTTGACAACTGGAAACGAATTTCGCGCTGCGGAGTATAGCGCAGGCGCAGCCCGCAATCTACCAATCTGTCACATGTTGGTTTTCAGTCATGCGAAAAAAACGCCCACCGGCCCGCGCCGCCCGGCAGCAGACCGGTCATCGCAGGCCGCTGCACCGGGGCGAGTTCTCGATCTTGCGCGAGCGCAACCCGGCGGCCTGTGCAGCGGCGGGACTGAGCTACGACACCCAGTTCAACCTCCAGCAGGCTATCGACCTGCCCTGCGGCACCGAGTGGTTTTCAGTGCCGCCAGCCGCGTTCCACGGGCCAACGCCTGCGTGCTGAACACCCCCCCCCTACTTTCCAGCAGGTCGTCGTCATGCCTGGGCATTTGGCGCCCGCAGAATCGTTAGAACCAGTACCCATGCGAATCGACCTGGGGCGTCTGCCCGAGGATGGACAGCGGCATCTTCGCCACGGCGCCGGGGGCGGTGATGCTGCCATCGGCCTGGCCGTCGGCGTCGTACTCGCCGCCGTCCTGGATCTGAAAGTCCAGCCGCGTGCGCCCGCCTTCGCTGCTCACTTTGCCGCCGTAGGGTTCGCTGGCCAGGTTCACCCAGGTGCCGGCGCCGTTCTTGAGCCAGTAGCCGTTGGCGCCGAGCGCCGAATCTACGTACAGGCTGAAGCTCTCGGTGCTGCGGCCTTCGGCCAGCGATACCTTGAATGAGGTCAGGCCGAGCGGCATCTCCATGCCCTTGGGCAGCTTGGCCGGGGCATCGCTGCGCACCAGTTCGGTGATGCGCGCGTTGCTGTCGGGGATCAGTTTGCCGTCCCGGCTGCCGGCCACCAGGGTCAGGTCGCGGGTCGAAGCGACGGCGACCTGCAGGCTGTCTTTGACGCCATCGCCGTTGCCGTCGCCAGCCAGGCCGGCCGAGCCGTCGGGGCGCAGCAGGCCGGGGGCCTGGTCCTCCCGGTTGTTGGACAGACCGTCGCGGTCGGAGTCCGGCGCATCCGGCGCCTCCGGTGTGGCGGGTGCGACCGGGGGCCGGGTGAGGTTGGTCACCGGCTTGGCCGCGAAACTGGCCGCGTCGTGGCCGCTGGTGGTGCCGGTGCCGGCCTCCTGCACCGCTTGCGGGTCGTTGCCGGTGCTGGGGTCGTTGTAGGCGACGGTCACCTGCTGGTCCTTGCTCACCGCGCCCTCAAGCGTCAGCGTGACGGTCTTGGCCGCTGCATCCACGGCCACGCCGGTGACGTTGTTGCGCACGCCATCGACCAGCACCACGAAGGCATCGTTGGGCGCGTTGTGGGTCTGGTCCGGGTCCAGCATGGTTTCATCGCTGTAGCGCAATACCAACTGCTTGCCGTTCACCGTGGCGGCGTTGACGACAAAGACCTTGGTGTCGATGACGATGGTGGAGTCGTAGAACGGCTGGGAACCAGAGCTGGTGTTGCCGGCGCGATCTCTGAGGCCGTCCACATTTACTGTGATCGAGCTGCTGGTGCGCGCCAGGTTGGCCGTGGGTGTGAAGGTGACTGTCCAGACTCTGCCGTCGGAGCCGGCGACCGACCTCAGGTTGCTCACAGAACCGTTGGCGATCTGAATGGCAGCTTCGGTGAGGCCACTGACGACGCTCTCGTTGAAAGTGATGGTGACGGTGGCGGTTTCGCCAGCGGTGAGGCGCGCTTTGTCAAACGTAGCGCTGGTGGGATGGGGATCCTCGGCATCGACCTCGTAGTTGTCGGTGCTGGCGCTGGAGTTAGGCACTGCGGCGTTGCCTGCGAGGTCACGCACGCCATCGAGGTTGCGGATGCTGACGGTGTTGGTGGAATCCGTGGTGCGCGGAGCGGCACGGTAGGTGATGGTCCAGGTGCGGCCACCATCTGCGCTGACCGGCGCTTTCGGGCTGTAGGTGATGTAGGGAGAGGCACTGGAGTTGTCCAAATTGATGTTGGCCAACGTGAAGCCGGTGACTGCCTCGCTGAAGGTGAAGGTAATGGTGACGTCGGTGTCGTCCAAGACGATGGAGGTGGGGCCGACCACAGAGACGATGCTG
Organism: Verminephrobacter eiseniae EF01-2; assembly: GCF_000015565.1. Lineage (NCBI taxonomy): Bacteria > Pseudomonadati > Pseudomonadota > Betaproteobacteria > Burkholderiales > Comamonadaceae > Verminephrobacter > Verminephrobacter eiseniae. Next base: position 4,784,103 of record NC_008786.1, on the reverse strand, counting down.
GGCGGCTTGTTGCCGAGGCTGTAGGTGGCAAGGGTTGCGCTTCCCGTGCCCGCGTTGCCCGCAGCATCGGTGATGCCGGCCATGTTGACGGTGATCTGGACATCCTCAGGGGTGTTGGCCGGCAAGGTGGCCGGCGCCCTCAGGTCTACCGTCCAAGTGGTGCCGCCGTCGGTGGTGCGCAGGTTGCTCAGCGTGCCCTTGCCCGTCGGTATCGTCAGGTCATCGATGGTGAAGCCGGTGACCGGCTCGGAAAAGCTGAAGGTGATGGTGGCTGTATCGCCGGCGGTCAAGTCGCAGTCGGGCGAGAACCGGTAGGTGGTGGCGAGAGTGGGCCGCTGGGTGTCGGCGGTGTAGGTCTTGCTCAGGTTGATGGCAGGGCGGTCACCTGAGGCGGGAATGCTCATGCGGATGGTGCCGCCGGCGTTCTGCGTGTTCGGGGTGGGGGTGAGGTCGAAGTAGTAATTGTCACCCCCGGCGACCGTCTCGCTGGTCACATACAGCACAGTGCCAGGGGCCTGCGAAAAGTCCAGGCCATCGAGCCGAAGGCGCGTCCCTGTGCCTCGCAATACCGGGTTGTAAGTGTTGTCGATGAAGACGGTGACTCTCGCCGTTTCGCCGGCTTTGAGGGCGGAGTTATCCATGGTGATGCTGTGGGCCACGGTGTGTTCCTTTCGATGGAATGAGAATGGATTGGTGGGATGAAGAGGGGTTGATCGGGCTTCGGTCATCCGCTTGTGCTCAGTGCCACAGCGCAAGTGTGTGTCAGTGCCGTACCTTGTCTGGCGGGGCTGCGTCTGCCCAGTGGCGGGCGATATCTCTGACAGATTGTCACGATTCTGGAACGAACGCCGTGGAGCGGAGTATAGACCGGGTGCGGCCCATCACCTACTGTTACTGTTGTTGCAGCCATGGGAGGGCGGCCCGGGTTGCTGCTGCGCAACGCCTTGCGATCGAGCGAGCGCAAGCGCGGGCAGGCAAGCGAAGCGGCAATGGTTTCAGGGGCCGTCATTGGAGTGCTGGGGGAATTCACGACGGGTATGCACCACGTTCACGACTTCGATGCGGGTCGCTGTGACCCGGTACAACACGAGGTAGTTGGGATGCGCGACGATTTCGCGCAGACCGGGAACACGCTCGCTGATGCGGTATAGGTATGGGTGCTCTGACAGCGGCAGGACGCAGTTGCGCAGGCGGTGCCACATGCGCTCTGCTGCATTGATGTCGCGCAGGCCGATGTATTGTGTGATGTCGGCCAGATCGGTGTCGGCTGTCTCTAGCCAGAAGATCGGCAGCATCAGGACACTTGGTGCTTGCGTAGCTGAGCCAGTCGTTGAGCCATACGCCGCTCTACCTCATCATGAGGAATAGCCGGGCGCGGGTCGGCAAGACTGGCCGCGACCTTGGCGCGTAGCCATTCGGTGTAGCTGGCTTGCTGGTCGGAGGTTTCGAACTCCGAGACGATCGGGGAAAGATCGGTGCTCATGGTGGGGGTCTCTTTCGCTGGAGGTGGGGCCGGAGTGTCAGGCAGTCGGGTCGATGTTGCCTGTTTTCAGCCGTTCGGAAAAACGCCCACTGGACGGCCTGTGCCAGCCCGGCAACGGGCCGGCCATCGCAGGCCACTGCCAGCGGCAACGCTGTGTTTGGGCGCCAGTGCGCACCGGGGATTTGTCAAGCAGTCGCGTGGGTTGCCCATGCCTGGATATTAGCCGTTTTGGCCGTGCCAGTCGCTGCGGCGGTGGTGAAAAGCCGGGTATTCGTCAAAGCCTGTCGTCGGGCACCGAAAGCGCAGCGGGTTCGTTATTCGATTCCTGAATCATCCATGCACTTTGTCGGCTTCGCTTGCCGCACATTTGCACTGTCTGCGCTTCGCCTTCGCGTGCACGAACGATTTTGGAAATGGAATTGGAACCAAAGCCCATGCGAATCGGCCTCGGGTGCCTGCCCGGCGACGGACAGTGGCACCTTCGCCGCAGTGCCGGGGGCTGCCATCGATCTGGCCGTCGGCATCGTATTGGCCGTCCCGGAGTTGAAAGTCCAGCCTTGTGCGCCCGCCTTCGGTGCCCACCTTGCCGCCGCAGGGTTCGCTGGCCAGGTTCACCCAGGTGCCGGTGTCGTCCTCGAGCCAGTCGCCATTGTTGGGCCGGCTGGCCGTGGGGGTGAAGGTGGCTGCCCAGACTTTGCCATGGACACTGGGTGCCTGCGTCGCCGGGCCAGCCGTCGAGCCAGACGCCGCCCTGCCTCATCCGCCACCGATCAAAATGACGGTGGCAACGTGCGAGCCAGTGGCCTCGATCGCGTTCCAGCCAGCCAGCGCGGATCGAGGCTCTTGTACTCGCCCGGTTCGGTGTCTTCCAGGTCGTATGGAACGGCATTGGCAAGTTGAATTTGCAATTGCTGCAAGGGTGATTCGCCACTGGCCTGCGGGTATCAACGATCAAACGACTGCAACGCATGTGCAATACTGTCATCGCCCATATGATCTGCCAGTGCAATGAAATCAAGGTAATCTCGTGTGGCGTTACACTTGAAAATCAATCATCCCTTGATGCGCAGAATTTCACCCTCGGTCGGCACGGTCATTCGTTCACCGTGGTAGTCCACGACCGTTGTTTCCAACGGTTCATATGAGAAAAACGATGCTTTGCATGAATTGCAGATGCCGTGCCGCCGACCCGCACGGCGTCAGGCGGGATGCGTTGAAGGCGCGCTGCGGATGACAGCACAAGCGCCCCATCAGGCAGCGGTGCGGTGTTCTTTGGCATGGTGCATCCAGAAATGGATGGCGTTGGGCGTATCCAGCCGGTTCAATGGTGTGTATCGTGCCGCGCGATATCGAGCAGGTGCCTGACCTCTTCGCGGTGCCTGACGCAGTTGTGCTGGTGCCACTGGCGGATGAGCCACATGCTGCCCCCGACCACCAGGCCAAATGTCGTGATCGCGGCAGACACCGACAGGCCGAGCTTGAGCGACAGGCTGTAGAACGCGCCCAGGCCCAGGATGCAGGCTTGTTCGTTGAAGTTTTGCACCGCGATCGAGCGGCCCGCGCCCATCAGGTTATGGCCCCGGTGCTGCAGCAACGCGTTCATCGGCACCACCAGGAAGCCGCCCAGGCCGCCGAGTAGGATGAGCAGCGGGATCGCCAGCCAGATGTCGTGGATGAACACCATCAGGATCAGCAGCAGCCCCATCGCAATGCCCAGCGAAATCACGCGGTCGGCCATGTACAGGCGCATGCGCAGTGACGCCAGCACGGCGCCCACCGCCGTGCCAATGGCGACCACGCCGGTCAATGCCGATGCCTCGGTGGTGTTGTAGCCCAGCGCCACGGCGGCCCAGGCCAGCACGATGAATTTGAGGTTGCCGCCCACGCCCCAGAACAATGTGGTGGTGGCCAGCGAGATCTGGCCGAGCTTGTCGCGCCACAGGCGGCGGTTGCAGGCATGAAAGTCGGGCAGCAGCGCCAGTGCGTTGGCGAACACGCTGCGCGCAGGGTCGGCGCGCAGCGGGCGCATTTCGACCCCGGTGTGCGGAATGCGGATATTGAACCAGGCCGCCAGCGCGTACACCGCGATCAGCACGGCGATGGCCGACTCGGCCGGGGTTTCCACCCCGGTGTCGATCAGCGGAATGTCGATGCTCAGCAGTTTGCTCGACAGGCTCGGGCCGACCAACTGGCCGCCCAGCAGCACGCCCAGGATGACGGACGCAATGGTCAGCCCCTCGATCCAGCCGTTGGCCTTGACCAATTGCGACGCCGGCAGCAGTTCGGTGAGGATGCCGTACTTGGCCGGCGAGTAGGCCGCAGCCCCCAGCCCGACCACGGCGTAGGCCATCAGCGGGTGCGAGCCGTACAGCATCATCAGGCAGCCTGCTGCCTTGATGGCATTGCTGACGAACATCACCCGGCCTTTGGGCAGCGCGTCGGCGAAAGCGCCCACGAAGGGCGCCAGCAGTACATAGAAAAGAGCAAACATCGGCACCAGCGCGGCATGTTGCCATTCGGGAACACCTTCGGTTCGCAGCAGTTCGACGGCCGCCACGAAAAGCGCGTTGTCGGCCAGCGAGCTGAAGAACTGCGCCGACATGATGGTGTAAAAACCGCGCTTCATCGAATGGCTGGTGGCTGCAGCAGCTTGGCTGATGACCTGTCGGATGGGGGGTGAAAAATCGTTATGGAACTGTCGCCACCGTGGCCGCCTCGTGCTGCACCGTCGCGTGGCTGCCGTGGCTGCCGGAGCCAGTGGCAGGCGGTTATATCACGCGGGTCAATGGCGGCGATGCCAGAATACGAGGCTTGGCCTTTGCCAGCGAAAGTCCCCATGCCACGCCCGATACAAGCTCGCATCCACAGCAGCGCATTGCAGGCCAACCTGCGGCGCGTGCGCCAGTCCGTGCCCGACGCCAAGGTCTGGGCGGTGGTCAAGGCCAATGCCTACGGGCATGGCATTGCGCGCGTGTTCGAGAGTCTGCGCGGCGCTGACGGCTTTGCGCTGCTGGACTTGGCCGAGGCCCAGGGTTTGCGCGGGTTGGGCTGGCGCGGCCCGATCCTGCTGCTCGAAGGCGTGTTCGAGCCGCGCGATCTGGAACTGTGCTCGCGCCTGGGGCTGTGGCATGTCGTGCACTGCGACGAGCAGATCGACATGCTGGCCGCGCACCGGAGCCAGGCGCCGCAGCATGTCTTTTTGAAGCTGAACGCGGGCATGAACCGCCTGGGCTTTGCCCCGCAGCGCTACCGCAGCGCCTGGGCGCGGCTGGGCGCGCTGGCGCAGGTCGACGAAATATCGCTCATGGCCCATTTCAGCGACGCCGATGGCCCGCGCGGCATCGCGCCGCAATTGGCTGCGTTCGTGCGCGCCACGCAAGACCTGCCCGGCGCGCGCAGCCTGTGCAACAGCGCGGCCACCCTGCGCCATGCGGCCGACGCCAGCGTGCGTGCCGACTGGGTGCGCGCCGGCATCGTGCTGTATGGCAGTGCCCCCGATTTTCCCGGGCACGACGCCGGCCACTGGGGCCTGCAACCGGCCATGACGCTGGCCACCCGCCTGATTGGCGTGCAGCAGTTGCAGGCCGGCGACACGGTGGGCTATGGCGCGCGCTTCGTGGCCCCGGGGCCGATGGCGATCGGCGTGGCCGCCTGCGGGTATGCCGACGGCTACCCATTGCATTGCGGCACCGGCACGCCGGTGCTGGTGGATGGCATACGCACCCGCGTCGTCGGGCGGGTGAGCATGGACATGCTGACCGTGGACCTCACGCCGCTGCAACGAGCCGGCCTGCAACCGGGCTTTGGCAGCGAGGTCACGCTCTGGGGGCGCGCCAGCAGCGGCGCTGTGCTGTCGATCGACGAAGTGGCGCAGGCGGGTGGCACCCTGGGCTATGAGCTGATGTGCGCGCTGGCGCAGCGGGTGCCGGTGACGCTGGACGGGCGCGCCTGAAATGGGCGCGCTGAATGTCCTTCAGGCCATCGTCCACGGCTTCACGTCCGGGGCCATGCTGATCATCGCCATCGGCGCCCAGAACGCTTTCGTGCTGCGCCAAGGGCTGCGGCGTGAGCAGGTGCCGGGGGTGGTGCTGGTGTGCGCGCTGTCGGACGCGCTGCTGATACAGGCCGGGGTCTGGGGGGTGGGCGTGGCGCTGGCCGCGCACCCGATGCTGGCCTGGGGTGCGCGCTGGCTGGGGGCGGCATTCCTGCTGCTCTACGCGCTCAAGACAGCGGTGCGCGTCTGTCGCCCGCAGGCCATGCCGTCGGGCGCCGCCGACGCCGGCAGTGCTGCCGGCGCCCGGGCCCGGGTGCTGCTGACGGCATTGGCGCTGACCTGGCTCAATCCGCATGTGTATCTGGACACCGTCTTGCTGCTCGGCACCATCGCCAGCCCCTACGACCCGACGGCCCGCGCCGGCTTTGCCGCCGGTGCCACGCTGGCCAGCGTGCTGTGGTTCGTTGCGCTGGGCTATGGCGCACGCTGGCTGGCGCCGGTGTTTGCGACCGCGCTGGCCTGGCGGATTCTGGACAGCGTGATCGCCCTGACCATGGTCGTGCTGGCGCTGGGACTGGTCTGCACTGATTGCTTATAAGCCAATACGAATAACGGCAGCAAGAAATAATAGTTTGCTTCCATAAACAAGCCCTCTACATTCGCCGCCATGCTCCCCCGCACCGCCGGGCTTGCCCTCGCCCGGGTGGGCGCCCAACCGATACCGTGATTCCATGTACCAGTACACCGCATTCGACAAGCAATTCGTGCAGCAGCGCGCCCGGCAGTTTCGCGACCAGCTCGGGCGCTGGCAGGCTGGCCTGCTCAGTGAAGACGACTTTCGCCCCTTGCGCTTGCAAAACGGCTGGTATGTGCAGCGCTATGCGCCGATGCTGCGCGTGGCCGTGCCGTATGGCGAGATCGCCAGCCGCCAGTTGCGCATGCTCGCGCGCATCGCGCGGGACTACGATGAGCCGCAAGCGGATGTGTACCAGGCCGCGATGCAGGGGCAGGGCAAGCTCGGCACCCTGTTTTTGCCGAAAAACTGCGCCCATTTCACCACCCGCACCAATGTGCAGTTCAACTGGATCGCGCTGGCCGACAGCGCCGAGGTGATGGACCTGCTGGCCAGCGTCGACATGCACGGCATACAGACCAGCGGCAACTGCATCCGCAATACCACTACCGACGCGCTGGCGGGGGTGGCGGTCGATGAAGTCGTAGACCCCCGCCCTTACGCCGAAATCCTGCGCCAGTGGAGCACGCTGCACCCCGAGTTCGCTTTTTTGCCGCGCAAGTTCAAGATCGCGGTCAGCGGCGCCAGCGATGACCGCGCTGCGACGGGCTGGCACGATATCGGCCTGCATCTGGTGCGCAACGGGGCGGGCGAGATCGGCTTCAAGGTGCTGGTGGGCGGCGGCATGGGGCGCACGCCGCTGATTGCGACGGTGATCCGCGGGTTTTTGCCGTGGCAGCAGATCATGAATTACATCGAGGCCATCGTGCGCGTGTACAACGCCCGTGGCCGCCGCGACAACAAGTACAAGGCGCGCATCAAGATTCTGGTCAAGGCCGAGGGCCAGCAGTACATCGACGATGTGGAGGAGGAGTTCCGCCAGATCGTCGAGATCGACGGCGGCCCCCACACCATTTCCCAGGCCGAGTTCGACCGCGTGGCCGCCTGCTTCGTCGCGCCGGTGCTGGCCACGCAGCCCGAGGCCGACCCGGCCGTGCTCCAGGCCAGGCTGTCGGCCCTTGCGGCCGAGCACCCGGCCTTTGGCCGCTGGCTGCGGCGCAATGTGCATGCGCACCGCAATCCGCAACTGCGCGCCGTGACGCTCTCGTTCAAGCGCCCCGGCCAGGCGCCCGGCGACGCCAGCAGCGCGCAGTTGCTGGCCTTGGCCGATCTGGTGGACCAGTATTCGGCAGGCGAAGCGCGCGTGACGCATGAGCAGAACATATTGCTGCCCTGGGTGCCTGCCAGCCGCCTGTTCGCGCTGTGGCAGCAAGCGCGCTCCCTGGGCCTGGCCAGTGCCAATGTGCAGTTGCTCACCGACATGATTGCCTGCCCCGGTGGCGACTTTTGCGCGCTGGCCAATGCCCGCTCGCTGCCGATTGCCGAGGCCATCACCCAGCGCTACCAGGACCTGGACGAGCTCGAGGACATCGGCCCGATCGACCTGCACATCAGCGGCTGCATCAACAGTTGCGGCCACCACCACAGCGGCCATATCGGCATTCTGGGCGTGGACAAGGACGGCCAGGAGTGGTACCAGGTCACGCTCGGCGGCTCGGATGGTTCCGATGCGTCCGGCCCGGCCAGCGCCGGCAGGGTGATTGGCCCGTCGTTCTCGGCCGCCGAGGTGCCCGATGTGATCGAGGCGGTGCTGCACACCTACCGCGCGCTGCGCGAGCATGGCGAGGGCTTTCAGTCCACCGTGCGCCGCGCGGGCCTGGAGCCTTTCAAACAAGCGGCCAAGTCGGCCCGCCACCAAGACGCGCTGGCCATGGCCTGAGCGCATCTGGCGCGCACCCGCACCCCCGGCATTCCCCCTGACCCCTGCGCTGACCTCAGCACCTGCGAGCCCGATGAAAATACTCAGCCACCAAGACCACCAGCCCCCCGCCGAGGGCGACCCGCGCAGCGTGGCCCTGGCCAACGATGCCAATGCCCTGGCGCTGCCGCTCGATGGCGTGGAGCGCGTAGACCTGCATTTCCCCAGCTTTACCGATGGCCGCGCGTTCAGCCAAGCCTATCTGCTGCGCCGCCGCCGGGGCTTTCGGGGCGAGATCCGCGCCACCGGCGAGGTGCTGATCGACCAGTTGCTGCAAATGCGGCGCACCGGCTTTTCGTGCGCCGTGCTGCGCGCCGGGGTGGATGCGGCCGACGCCCGGCGCCAGTTCAGCCTGTTTCCCGGTTTCTACCAGGGCGACGCGCTGAACGGCCAGCCGCAGTTGGCGCGGGGCGCATGATGGCCAGTCGTTCCAGCCTCACCGATCGGGGCCAGCCGCCGGCCAAGGCCACCGCGCTGTATGCCCGCGCCAGCGCCACGTTCGACGCCAAACTGGCCCAAACGCAGGCGCTGTTGCGCCAGGCGGCGGCGCTGGGCGCCGATGCCGTCACGCAGGCGTCCAGCCTGGGCGCCGAGGATGTGGTCATCACCCACCTGATCAACGCGCTGCAACTGGACATTCCGATCTTCGTGCTGGAAACCGGCGCGCTGCACACCGAAACGCTGGCGCTGCTGGAGCGCACCCAGGCCGGTTCGCGCGCGCCGGTCACGCCGTACCGGCCCGAGACCGGGGCGGTGATGCACTTCATCCGCAGCCACGGGCAGGATGCGATGTACCGGAGCATGGCTTTGCGCAAGTCCTGCTGCGGCATCCGCAAGCTGGAGCCGCTGGCGCGTGCGCTGGCCGGCAAAAGCGCCTGGATCACCGGCCTGCGCCGCGAGCAGTCCGGCGCCCGCGCCGACATGCCGCTGATCGACCTGTCCGAGGTGGCTGCCGATGGCGTTGACGGCGCCGACGGTGCCGATAGCGCCGCTGGTACTGCTGGTGCCGCTGGTGCCGGCGGCCATCGCGGCAGCGCCGGCCTGACCAAGTTCATCCCGCTGGCCCATTGGACCTGGGGCGACCTGTGGCATTACATCGCCACCCACGGCGTGGACTACAACCCGCTGCACGACCGGTTCTACCCCAGCATCGGCTGCGCGCCCTGCACCCGGGCCATCAGCCTGGGCGAGGATTTGCGCTCCGGCCGCTGGTGGTGGGAGCAAGAATCGGCCAAGGAATGCGGGCTGCACGCCAAGCCAGACACACCGACGGTCACCCGACAGAAAGCCCTGCCATGAATGCCCGCACCGACACCGCCGCGCTGCTGCCGAGCCAGCGCCATCGACTCAGCGATGCGCACCTCGATGCGCTGGAGGAAGAAACCATCTTCATCCTGCGCGAGGTGGCCGCCGCCTTCGAGCGGCCGGCGCTGCTGTTTTCCGGCGGCAAGGACTCGCTGGTCATGCTGCGCTGCGCCGAAAAAGCCTTCGGCACCAGGGCCGACGGCGGCTGCGGCATCCCTTACCCGCTGCTGATGATCGATACCGGCCACAATTTCCCGGAGGTGACCGATTTCCGCGACCTGCGCGCCCGGGAACTGGGCGCCGAACTGATCGTGCGCAGCGTCGAGGATTCGATGGCCCGTGGCAGCGTGCGCCTGGCCCACCCTGGCGAGTCGCGCAACGTGCACCAGTCGGTCACGCTGCTCGAAGCGATCGAGGAGTTCGGCTTCGACGCCTTGCTCGGCGGCGCCCGCCGCGATGAAGAAAAAGCCCGCGCCAAGGAGCGCATCTTCTCGCACCGCGACAGCTTCGGCCAATGGCAGCCCAAGGCCCAGCGCCCCGAGCTGTGGACGCTGTTCAACACCCGGCTGCAACCGGGCGAGCATTTTCGCGTGTTCCCGATCAGCAACTGGACCGAGCTCGATGTCTGGCAATACATCGCCCGCGAGCGCATCGCGCTGCCCGCGCTGTACTACACGCACCCGCGCCAGGTGGTGCAGCGCAAGGGCCTGTGGGTGCCGGTGACCGCGCTGACCCCGGCGCGCGCCGGCGAGCAGATCGAACTGCGCCAGGTGCGCTTTCGCACCGTGGGCGACATCAGTTGCACCTGCCCGGTGGAAAGCCGGGCCGCCACGGCCGCCGACATCGTGCTCGAAACCCTGGCCGCCGACATGAGCGAACGCGGCGCCACCCGCATGGACGACCAGACCAGCGAGGCGTCGATGGAAAAGCGCAAAAAGGACGGGTATTTCTGATGAGCACTATCGATTTGATATCTGCTGATGGAGATCGGTCGCGCACCAGTGGCCACGATGTGCCGCCCTCGGCGCTGAAGTTCATCACCTGCGGCAGCGTCGACGATGGCAAGAGCACGCTGATCGGCCGCTTGCTGCTGGACAGCCGCGCCGTGCTGCAAGACCATCTGGCCGGCGTGCAGCGTGGCGGCCAGACCGACCTGGCCTTGCTGACCGACGGCCTGTCGGCAGAACGCGAGCAGGGCATCACCATCGACGTGGCCTACCGCTACTTCGCCACCGAGGAGCGCAAGTTCATCATTGGCGACGCGCCCGGCCACGAGCAGTACACGCGCAACATGGTCACCGCCGCCAGCAGTGCCGACGCCGCCGTGGTGCTGGTGGACGCCAGCAAGCTCGACTGGCAAAACCCGCAACTGGCCTTGCTGCCGCAAACCCGCCGCCACGCCTTGCTGGCCCATCTGCTGCGCGTGCACTCGCTGGTCTTTGCCGTGAACAAGCTCGACGCGGTGGCAGACCCGGCCCTGGCCTACCGGCATATCCAGGGAGCGCTGGCCCGCTTCGCCCAGGCCGCAGGCATGGACATGGGCGCTGCGGTGCCGCTGTCGGCCCTCGAGGGCTGGAACGTGGTGGACGCGCATCCGGGTTGGTGCGGCTACGCCGGCCCGACGCTGCTGCAAGTGCTCGAGGCGCTGCCCAACACCCCGGCCGATACCGGTCTGCCGCTGTCCTTGCCGGTGCAGTGGGTCGAGAAGAACCCGGCATCGTCCGACATCTCCCGTGGCCGGCGCATCTTCTGGGGCCGTGTAGCCACGGGCAGCGTGGCGCCGGGCAGCGCGGTGCAGATTTTCCCGAGCGGCCAATCGGCCACGGTGGCCCAGGTGCTGGACCATGCCCGCCGCCCCGGCCCTGCGCTGGCCGGCCGCAGCGCCGGCATCATCCTCGACCGCGAGTTGGATGTCTCGCGCGGTGACTGGATACTGGCGGCCCCCATGTCCGTAGCGCCCGCGCCTGCCACGCCTGCCACGCCGGTATCCGCCCCTGCCACCGCCGCAACCGACCCGGCCTGCGCACCCGCCTGGCCCCCTCGCCGCGAACTGCGCACCACGGTGGCCTGGCTCGACGACGAGCCGCTGGTGGCCGGCCGCGTGTACTGGGCGCTGCATGGCCACCGCTGGGTCAAGGCCAAGGTCCGGGCCGTGCTGCACAAACTCGACATCGACACCCTGGCCGAAGAACCAGCCACACAGCTAGGCCCGAACGCCATCGGCCATGTCGACCTGCAATTGCAAGAAGCCCTGCCGACCATGCCGTTCCAGCAGGCGCGCGTGCCGGGGTCGCTGATTTTGGTCGACAGCGCCAGCCACAAAACGGCGGGCGCGGTGTTGGTGAACTGATCCGGCGCGGCGCTCGAACCCCGGTCCTGCCCGCGCCGCCGCAGGCACCGCCGCCGGTGCGGGTGTGCGGGTGGTGCGGGCATGTTCCTTCAGCGGCCGTTGCCCGATGTTTCGCGCCGCATCGGATGCGCTGCGGCAGGGTTGCGCTCAACGCGAACGGCGGATGGCAAAGAACGCGCCGGCCAGCACGATGAAGCTGCCGACGATCACCTTCTGCCAGGTGCTTGGCACGCCGACCAGGATCAGCACGTTGTTGACCAGCGTGACCAGCACCACGCCCAGCAGCGTGCCCGCCACCGTGCCGTTGCCGCCGGTGATGCGCGCGCCGCCCAGGATCACGGCGGCGATCACGTCGAGCTCCATGCCGTGCAGATCGAACGGGCTGGCCATGCGGTTGCTCGATACATGCACGATGCCGGCCACGCCCGCCAGCAGGCCGGCATAGGCGAACACGAACACCTGCACCGTGCGCAGTCGATAGCCCAGCCGCTGCGCGATCGACAGGCTGCCGCCGATCGCGAACACCGCGCGGCCCATGAGCGTGCGGTTGAGCAGCCACCAGGTCAGCGCCGCCGCCGCCGCCAGCACCAGCACGAAGGCCGGCAGCACCGAGCGCGTGCCCTGCGCCGACACCCGGTCGATCAGCGCCAGCGTGCCAAAGGCTTCCATCGAGGCCGGGATGTTCATGAACAGCGAGGTCCCGACGAAGGTCAGCAGCAGGCCCCGGTACAGGTACTGTGTGCCGATGGTCACGATCAGCGACGGGGTTTGCAGCGCATGCACCAGCAGCCCGTTGAGCGCGCCCAGCAGCGCGCCGCCGACGGCGCCGGCCAGCAAAATCACCGCGATCGGCGTGCCCGGCGCGTAGCGCAGCACGGCCTTGGTGATCGCGTACATGCACAGCGCCGCGATGGCGGTGAACGACACGTCCAGCCCGCCCGCCGCCAGCACGATCAGCACGCCCAGCGCGAACAGGCCGACCACCACGCAGGCGCGCGCCATGTCGAACAGATTCGACATCTGGAAAAAGACCGGGTTGATGCCGCCCACCACCGCGCACAGCGCCACGATCAGCAGCAGCGTGAAGGCCGAGGGCCGGCGCACCAGCCAGTCCTTGGCGCGCACGAGCGGGCCGGGCGTGAAGGCCATTGCAGACGCGCTCACCGGGGTACCTTCGCCTTCGGCTACGGTGCGAGCGCCTTCGGGCGGCCGGGCGGCGATCGATGGAATACCTTCGCCTTCGGCTGCGGTATGAGCACCTTCGGGCGGCCGGGCGGCGATCGATGGAATACCTTCGCCTCCGGCTGCGGTATGAGCGCCTTCGGGCGGCCGGGCGGCGAAGGATGGAACACCTTCGCCTCCGGCTACGGTATGAGCGCCTTCGGGCGGCCGGGCGGCGCTCATGCGGCGGCTCCAGTGGCTTGCCCGGTGCCGTCTGCGGTGGTCTCTTGCGTTGTCTCTTGCGTGGTTCGTTCGGTGGTTTCTTCGGCCAGCATGGCCGCATACAGCGTTTCCTGGCTCAGCGTGGCGGCGTCGTACTGCGCGCGCAGGCGGCCCTTGCGCATCACCAGCACGCGGTCGCAGTTTTGCAGCAGCTCGGGCAGGTCGTCGCTGATGATGAGCACGCCCAGGCCACGGTCGGCCAGCCGCTGGATGATGCTGTAGATGGTGTCCTTGGAGCCTACGTCCACGCCGACGGTCGGGCCGTGCAGCACCAGCACCCGGGGCTCGATGGTGAGCCAGCGGCCAATCAGCACGCGCTGCTGGTTGCCGCCCGAGAGCGACTGCACCGGCCGCGCCACGTCGGGCGTGGCCACTTGCAGGTCGGCCACGGTGCGCTCGGCCAATGCGCGGGCGCGCCGTCCGTCGAGCAGGCCCCAGCGGTTGCACAGGCGCGCGAGCACGGCGGCCACGATGTTGTCGGCGATCGGCTTGCCCAGGAACAGGCCCTCGTCGAGCCGGTCTTGCGGCACGTAGCCAATGCCGGCATCGATGGCCCCCGAAGGCGTGCGCAGGTCCAGCCTGCGGCTGCCCAGCATGACCTGCCCCCGGTCGGCCGGCGCCACGCCGGCCAGCGCCTGCGCGAGTTCGTTGCGGCCCGAATCGAGCAGGCCGGTGATGCCGAGGATCTCGCCCTGGTGCAGGTCGAGGTCGATGTCGGCGAAGCACCCGCGCCGCCCGAGGCCGCGCACCTGCAGCAGCCGATGGCGGCCGGGGCTTGCGGCGCGCAAGCGTTGTTCGTCCAACTGCTTGCCGGTCATGAGGTGGCTCAGGCTGGCCTTGGTCTGTTCGCGGATCGGGCCTTGCATCACCAGGCCGCCGTCGCGCAGCACGATCACCTCGCCGCCGATGGCCAGGCATTCGTCGAGCTTGTGGCTCACGAACAGCACCGACACGCCCTGCGCGCGCAGCCGCTCGATCACGCGCACGAGGCGGTCGACCTCGCGCCAGGTCAGCGCGGTGGTGGGCTCGTCCATGATCACCATGCGCGCGCGGGTGGCGATGGCGCGCGCGATGGCCACCAGTTGGCGCTGCGCGATCGGCAACTCGCCGACCTGCGTCGCGAGAAAGGCGTTGTCGTTCGGCAGATTCACCGTGGCCAGCGCGAGCCGGGCCGTCTGCGCCAGGCGCTGGCGGTCCAGCCGCCGCGCCAGGCGCCCGCCGTGGTGCACCAACTGCTCGGTGAGCGCGATATTCTCGGCCACGCTCAGGTTGACTATCAGCGACAGGTCTTGGTAGACCGTCTCGATGCCGGCCGCCAGCGCCTCGATCGGCGTGAGCTTGGCGCAGGCGCGGCCCTCGATCAGCAGTTCGCCTTCGTCGGCGGGTTGCGCGCCCGAGATGATCTTGATCAGCGTGCTCTTGCCGCAGCCGTTCTCTCCCACCAGGTGGTAGATGCGGCCGGGGTCGATGCGCAGGCTCACGCCGCGCAGCGCATGCACGCCGGCGAAGCGCTTGTGCACGCCGCGCACTTCGAGAAAGGGCACTGCCGCGTCCGGCGGGGCAGGAACTGGCGTCATCGCCGGGTCAGAACGGGTATTGCTTGTAGTTGGACTTGTCCACGTCCACCCAGGCCTGGCCGGTGATGACCACGCCCTTGCCCGGGCCTTTCTTGACGCTGACCTTGTCGTAGCCGCGCGTGCCCAGGTTCATGCCGTCGGTGATCGGCTTGCCGTCGAGCAGCAGCTTGGCCACCTGGTTCATCACCAGGCCGGCGTCTTTCGGGTCCCAGAAACTGATGCCGTCGATGGCACCGGTCTCCAGGTATTTGCCCGCGTCTTGCGGCAGGCCGACGCCGAACACGCAGGTCTTGTGTTGCAGCCCGGCTTCTTCCACCGCGCGGCCGATGCCGATCGCGTCGATCGCCGAACTGCCCTGGAAACCCTCGATGTCGGGGTGCTTGCGCAGGATTTCCTTGGCCTTTTCGTAGGCTTTGTTGGCGTTGTCGAAGGTCTCGTTGTGCGCGTCCACCAGCGCCATCTTCGGGTACTTGGCCGCGTTGCCCGCGCCGCCGCTGGCCCACTGCATGTGCGTGCGGCTGCCGAGCGAGCCGACGAAGGTCGTCCACTTGCCGCTCTCGCCCATGCACTTGGCGAGCCGGTCGTTCAGGCGCGCGCCGAAGGCCGTGTTGTCGAAGGCTTCGATATCGGCCTGCGTGTTCCTGGCGGTGTCGGCCTCGTGTGTGACGACGACGATGCCACGCTCCATCGCGCGCTTGAGCACGCCTTCGATCGTGCTCGGGTCCATCGGCACCACGGCGATGGCGCTCGACTTTTTGGCCACCAGGTCTTCGATCACGCGCAGTTGCTGCGCCGGGTCGCCTTGCGCCGGGCCGACCATGCTGGTGGCGACGCTGGCGTTGGCGGCGCCGAACTCCTTGACGCCCTCACCCATGCGGGTGAACCAGTTCACGCCGATGACTTTGACCACGGTCACGATGCTCTGCTTGTCCTGCGCCCACGCGGCGCCGGTGATGCAGGCCACGGCGGTGAGCGCACATACGGTTTGACGAATCATGGTGTTGTCTCCAGGTCTGGTTGCGAAAAACCCCTTCGGAACGGAACCGCGCTGCAGGAGGGGACTGCCCGGCAGCGGGGGAACGCGGGTGCGCGGGTGCGCAGATATGCCGTGGCAGCAGCGGGCAGAAAGAGGGCCGCAGGAGGGCGCTGCCGTAGCCGCGTCCGGTGCAACGGGGGTGGTCGCCATCGCAGGGGTCAGAACGGGTACTGCTTGTAGGTGGACTTGTCCACGTCCACCCAGGCCTGGCCGGTGATGATCACGCCCTTGCCCGGGCCTTTCTTGACGCTGACCTTGTCGTAGCCCTGGATGCCCAGGTCCATGCCGCCGGTGATCGGTTTGCCGTCGAGCAGCAGCTTGGCCACCTTGTTCATCACCAAGCCGGCGTTCTTCGGGTCCCAGAAACTGATGCCGTCGATGGCGCCGGTCTCCAGGTACTTGCCCGAGTCCTGCGGCAGGCCGAGACCGAACACGCAGGTCTTGTGTTGCAGGCCGGCTTCTTCCACCGCGCGGCCGATGCCGATCACGTCGATCGCCGAGCCGCCCTGGAAGCCCTCGATGTCGGGGTGCTTGCGCAGGATTTCCTTGGCCTTTTCGTAGGCTTTGTTGGCGTCGTTGAAGGATTCGTTGTGGGCGTCCACCAGCGTCATCTTCGGGTATCTGGCCGCGTTGCCCGCGCCGCCGCCGGCCCATTGCATGTGCGTGAGGCTGCCGAGCGAGCCGACGAAGCTCGTCCACTTGCCGCTCTCGCCCATGCACTTGGCGAGCCGGTCGTTCAGGCGCGCGCCGAAAGCCGCGTTGTCGAAGGCTTCGATGTCGGCCTGCGTGTTCCTGGCGGTGTCGGCCTCGTGCGTGACGATGACGATGCCACGCTCCATGGCGCGCTTGAGCACGCCTTCGAGCATGCTCGGGTCCATCGGCACCACCGTGATGGCGCTCGGCTTCTTGGCCACCAGGTCTTCGATCACGCGCAGTTGCTGCGCCGAGTCGCCGCGCGCCGGGCCGGCCATGCTGGTGGCAACGCCGGCGTTGGTCTGGCCGAACTCCTTGACGCCTGCGCCCATGCGGGTGAACCAGTTCTCGCCGATGACCTTGACCACGGTCACGATGCTCTGCTTGTCCTGCGCCCACGCGGCGCCGGCGATACAGGCCACGGCGGCGAGCGTGCATGCGGTGTGACGGATCATGGTGCGGTTTCCTCCTGCCTTGCTGGCGCAAGCCCCCCGGAATTGAACCGCGCCGCAGGAGGGGACTGCGCGGCAACGGCATGACGCAGGCGCAGCGGCAGCAGCGAGCGCGCGTCGAAGCGGGACGATGCGACGAACAGCAAGAGCATCAGCCCCCATGCGCAGTCGCGAAAGAAGCTCGACACCTCCAGGAAGTTGAAGGTGCTCGACAGGAACTGCAACGCCGTGGCCGACAGCAGCAGGCACAGCATCCGGCCGTGGCCACCCTCGGGCCGCACGCCGGCCATCACCGCGATCAGGATGGCGATCAGCACATAGGAACTGCCGTAGTCCCACTTCACGCTGGAACTGCGCGCCGCGATCACGATGCCGGACACCGAGGCCAGCAGGCCGCACAGCGTGTACACCGACAGCAGCATGCGCCGCTGCGGCACGCCGGCGTAGCGCGCCGCCTTGGGGTTGGTGCCCATCAGGAACAGTCGCATGCCGAAGGGGCTGTGGCGCAGCCACACGCCGATGGCCAGCGCGATGCCGACGAACAGCATGAAGCACAGCGGCAGGCCCAGCACCAGTCCGTTGCCGATGAAGTCCAGCGGCTCGATGAGGCCGATGCGCACCGCCGAGCCGCCGGACAGCACCACCGCCAGCCCGGCGAACACCAACTGCGTGCCCAGCGTGCAGAGAGTGGGCGTCAGCCCGGCGCAGGCGATCAGCAGGCCGTTGAGCAGCCCGCCCAGCAGCCCGACCGCCAGCGCCACGCCCACCAATGCCAGGGTGAACAGCAGCGGCGTCTGCCCGGCGTCGACCCAGTGCGGCAGCAGCACGCCGGCGCACACGCCGGCCAGGTTGGCCAGCGCGATGCCCGACAGGTCGATGCCGCCGTTGCCGGCGATCATGGCCAGCATCACGCCAATGGCCAGCAGCCCCAATTCGGGCACCTGGCCCGCCATCGATTGCAGGTTGTAGGGATCGATGAAACCGCCGCCGGTGAGCGCAATGGCGCACAGCACCACCGCCGCGTTGATGGCCGCCAGAACGTTGAGCTGGGCGTCGCCCGGAAGCCGTTTCATTGGCGCCCCGTCTTCAACTGGCGCGCTGCGTGCCGGGCCGCGAAATGCGCGGCGTCGGCAGCGTTCCACGGTCTGTCCATGCTGGTTCTGCCAGAGTGGGGGTCACCATACGCTTTATGTCTTATGTTGCATGACCAATTAATTCTTCATATGTCAATTCATATGTCGATTGGTCATTGTGCATGACATCGGTCGGATTGGATTGTCCGGGTTTTCCCCGGGTGGGGCGGCATGGCCGTTGAAGGCAACGGTGCGCCGGCAGGGGCAACGCCCGCCAGTCCGCTGCAACGGCGGGCGGACGATCGGGCAAGGCGGGCAGGGGGCACAGCGCCAGGCGTTACGCCACCCAAGGGCCAAGACGCCGCAGTATTTGAGCACTCCGGCTCGTGCCGATCGAGCCGACAACGGGGCCGGCACGAGCGTCCAAGGACAGGCATGCGCATGATTTTTGCTTAAATCAAAATCGTGCACTTTGACCGATGTATCGTGCACTTTTCTGGTGCAAACACCCCTGCACGAGGTCGCACCGCTCACCACCTGCGGGCCTGGCCCGAAAGGAAGCGCTCGATGACACCAGCCAAGCCCAACCTCACGCGCCGCAGGTTCAGCCAAGACCTGCTGGCCGCATCCTCTGTGGCCTTTCCCGGCTGGCTGCACGCTCAGGGCAAAGGCAAGGAAATCGTGGTCGGTGGTGCTGGCAGCCACAAGATTTTTCTCGACCCGTTGATTCCGGTGTTCGAAAAGCAGACCGGCTGCAAAGTGTTGTTCGAAGGCACGCGCTCGCTGGTCAATCTGGAAAAAATGCTCAGCAACAAAAGCAGCCCCTACATGTCTGTCGTGCTGATGGACGACCCGGTGATGATTGCGGCGGTCAAGGAAGGGGTGCTCGACAAGCTCAGCGCCGGCGCCATCCCCAGCCTGGCGAAACTCAAGCCCGGCACCGTGCACATGGATGGCATGTGGGCCAACTACATGCAATCGACCACCGGCGTGGCGATCAATACCGGCAAACTCAGGCAACTGCCTTCGTATGCCACGCTGTGGGAGCCGGCCTTCAAGAACAAGCTCATCATCCCGTCGCTGCAAAACACCGAAGGCTTGGCCATGATCGCGGCCGCCGCGATGCTGGAGACCGGCAAGCCCATGAAGGAGGCGCAGTACCTGCCCGATGCCGCATTCAAGAAGCTCAAGGCACTCAAGCCCAACTTGCTGACGGTCTACACCCAGGTGCCGCAGGCCCTGAACCTGCTGGAGCAAGGCGAAGCCAGCGCCATCGCCGCCATGATCGGTTCCAACGCCTTTGACCGCAAGGCCAAGGGCGCGCCGATCGACTTCCTGCTGCCCAAGGAAGGCGGCATGGCCATGCCCACGGGCGTAGCCAAGGTCAAGGGCGCGCCCGAACAGGCGCTGGCCGACGCCTTCATCGAATGCATGTTGGGCGCCTGGCAGCAGCGGATTTGCGACATTTCGCTGGCCTGGCCGACCAACACCTCTGTGGCAGCGCCGGCCGGCGTGCCCAAGGGCACGGTGTTCGTTCCCGACTGGGCCTACATCAGCGAACGGCGCAAGGGCTGGGTCGAGCGCTGGGACCGTGAGATGGCGATATGAGCGCATTGCGTCTGTCCGGCATCACCAAGCGCTATGGCAGCCAGACCGTGGTCAACGGTCTGGACCTCGCGGTCGGTGCGGGTGAATTCGTCTCGCTGCTCGGGCCGTCCGGCTGCGGCAAGACCACGCTGCTGCGCATCATTGCGGGCCTGACGGCCTGCGATGGCGGCCGCATCGTGCTGGCAGACAGCGACGTTACTGCGCTGCCGGCGCACCAGCGCAACATCGGCGTGGTGTTCCAGAGCTATGCGCTGTTTGCGCACCTGAGCGTCGGGGAAAACATTGCTTTCGGCCTCAAGGCGCGTGGTGTGCCCAAGGCCGAGATCGCCAAAGGCGTGGCGGCGGCCCTGAAGTCTGTGCAACTGTCAGCGCTGGCGGACCGGCCCATCTCGGCGCTGTCGGGCGGGCAACAGCAGCGGGTGGCGGTGGCCCGGGCGATTGCGACCCGGCCGCGGCTGCTCCTGCTGGACGAGCCGCTGTCAGCGCTGGACCGCAAGCTGCGCGAGGCCATGCAGATCGAACTGCGCCAGATGCTGCGCGACGCCGGCATGACGGCCATCTTCGTGACGCATGATCAGCAGGAAGCGCTGGTCATGTCCGACCGCATCGCCGTCATGAACGGCGGCTGCATCGAGCAGTTCGACGTGCCCGAGCGAATCTACGCCCGGCCCCGCACCCCCTTCGCCCTGAACTTCGTTGGCCTGTCGTCGCAGTGGACGGGCCAGGTCAGTCGCATCGAAGGCGACACGCTGACGGTGCGCACCGCGTGCGGCGACATCACCGCCCCCGCGCCGCCCGGCCTTCGCTCCGGCACGAAGGTGCTGGTCGGCGTTCGGCCTGAGCGCATGACCGCGAGGCCCGAAACCACTGCATTGCACGGCGCCAGCGACAACCGCTTGACACTGCCGGTCAGCGAAATCGTCTACCGTGGCGCGACCCGGCTGGTGTATTTCGGTGCGCCGGAATGTGCGCCGGGAAGCCTGATGGCCGAATTGCCTGCCCACTTGGGCGCAGCGCCGGCGCATGGCGATCTGCTCTCGCTCAGTTGGCCGGTGGCAGACACGCTGGTCTTCGCGCTGGGCGCACAGGTGCAGGTGCCGTGAGCGCCGCCCGGCCGCCCGAAGGCGCTCACACCGCAGCCGAAGGCGAAGGTTCTCCAGCGAGCGCCGCGCGGCCGCCCGAAGGCGCTGCGGCGAGCGCCCTCGCTTGCCGCAGCGTGGCCTGGCTGGCGCTGCCCGGCGCCGGTTACCTGATGCTGGTGTTCGCGCTGCCGCTGGCCGTGCTGCTGGCCAGCAGTTTTCATGCGCCAGGCGGTGCCTTGAGCTTGGCCGGCTACGCCCGGTTTTTCTCCGACGGCTACAACGCCACCGTCGTCTGGAATACGCTGAAGATCGCGGTGCTGGTCACCAGTGTGTGCCTGCTGATCGGCTACCCGGTTGCCTTCGCCATGGCCCGCGCCCGGCCGGCGGTGCAGGCCCTGATGTTCCTCGCGCTCATCTTGCCGCTATCGGTCGGTGTGATCGTCAAGAGCTTCGCCTGGACCATCCTGCTGCGCAGCAACGGCCTGGTCAACAGCACATCGATGGCGCTGGGGCTGGCCGACGAACCCGTCAAACTGCTGTTCAATGAACGCGGGCTGGTCATCGCCGCCGTGCATGTCTTCCTGCCGTTCATGGTGCTGCCCATCTTCACCGTCGCGCGGCAGATCGATTCGTGCCTGAAGGAGGCCGCCGCTACGCTGGGCGCCACCCCCTGGTACGCCTTTGCGCGAGTCACCGGGCCGCTGTCGCTGCCGGGTGTGGTCGCCGGCTGCGCGTTTGTATTTTCGATGGCCGTTTCGATGTATGTCATCCCGGCGCTGCTGATTGGTGACCGCTACCAGACCTTGCCCGCGCTGGTGGCCCGCGCCTATCTCTTCATGCGCGACCGGCAGGCCGGCTCGACCCTGGCGGTGGTGCTGTTGCTGATCGCCGTCGCCATCGTCGTCGGCAGCACGCTGCTGACCCGCCATCTGCAAGCCAAGACCAGCACCTCCAGCACCACCACCACCGCCGCCGGAGCCGCGAGGTGACAGCCAAACCCTGGAAAATATGGGGCGATGCGTTGCTGCTCTCATCGACCGCCGCTTTCATGCTGGCGCCGCTGGTGGTGATAGCGCTGGTGTCTTTCAGCGACAGTCCGGTCTTCGACCTGCTGACGGGCCACTGGTCCTGGCGCTGGTATGAGGCCATGTGGCGCAAGGACGGCCTCGGCGCCGCGCTGGGCCTGTCCGTCGGCGTGGCGCTGGCCTCGACCGCCGTTGCGCTGGTGCTTGGCACCTTGTGCGCCATCGCCATCGAACAGGGGCATTTTCGCGGGCGCCAGGCGCTGCTGGCCTTCCTGGTGTCACCACTGCTGATGCCGGGCTTGGTGATCGGCGTGGCGTTGCTGCAGGTGCTGCGCGAAATGGGTCTGCGCAATGTGTTTTGCTCCCTGCTGATCGGGCACATCGTCATCACCTTGCCTTACGTGACACGCACGGTGCACGCCAACCTGGCGCTCTTCGATCTGCGGCTCGTGGAGGCGGCGCAAACGCTGGGCCTGTCGCGCGGCCGCGCCGTGGCGCAAGTGATGGTGCCCGCTCTGGCGCCGGCCTTCCTGACTTCAGGGCTGTTCGCGTTTCTCGCGTCGATGGACAACTACCCGATCTCCATTTTCCTGACGGACGCGCGCAACAAAACGCTGCCCATCGAAATCTTGCGCTACCTCGAAGAATCCCCCGATCCGAGCATCGCGGCCATTTCGTCCTGCCTCATCCTGTTGGCCGTCGTCGTGCTGTTCGCCGCCGGGCGGCTGGTCGGCATGCGGCGCCTGGCCCGGTTCTGACACCATGAACCATGACATCACCCAAGCCATCCCCCGATCCTCCCGACCCGATACCTACGGCGTCGCCGCGCGACTTCATCGGCTACGGCCGGCAATGGCCCCCGGTGCGCTGGCCCGGCTCGGCGCGCGTTGCGGTGTCCTTCGTCGTCAACTTCGAGGAGGGCGCGGAATTTTCCATGGCCGACGGCGACGACCGCAACGAAGCGATCTACGAAGTCATCGACCGGCAGACCGTGCCCGATCGCTGCATCGACAGCCATTTCGAGTACGGCACACGGGTAGCCTATTGGCGCATCGCCGAGCTGTTTGCGCAGCATGGCCGCCACTACACGCTGAGCGCCTGCGGCCGGGCCGTCGAGCGCTCACCCTGGCTGGCCCGCCACGCAGCATCCGAAGGGCATGAAATCTCGGCCCATGGCTGGCGCTGGGAAAAAGGCATGCACCTGACGCCCGCGCAGGAGCGCGCGGCCATCGCCCGCACCCGCGCCGCCATCGCCCGCGCCGCAGGCAAGGCGCCCGTCGGCTGGCACACCCGCTCGAACGCCACGGCGGCCACCCGGGCGCTTCTGGTGGAACACGGCTTCCTCTACGACAGCGATGCGTACAACGACGACACGCCATACTTGCTGGACGTGGGCGGCCAGCGCCATGTCGTGCTCCCTTATGCGTTCGACACCAACGACATGCAGTTTCAGAACACCCAGCGCTTCGGCACCGGCGAAGACTTCGCCCAATACGTGTGCGCCGCCTACGACTGGCTCTGGCGCGAGGGCGCAGACCGGCCGCGCATGCTGTCGGTGGGCCTGCATCTGCGCATGATCGGCCGGCCAGGCCGCATCGCAGCGCTGGAGCGCATCCTGCTGCACATCCAGACCAAGGGCGGCGGCTGGGTCACGACACGCGAACGAATCGCCCGCCACTGGCTGGCCAGCCTGCCCGGAGACATGGCATGAAAGACAACGAACAAGCCATCTACGACACATTGTCCCGCGCGCTGCTGGCGGGCATGCTGACACCGGGCGCGCCGCTGCGCGAACCGGCTCTGGCCAAGGTGTTTGGCATCAGCAGGGAACGCATCCGCAAGATCCTGCAGCGCCTTGGGACCAACCGGTTGATCGAACTGGTGCCCAACCGTGGCGCCTTTGTCGCCTCCCCCGCGCAGGAGCAGGCGCACGGCATCTACGAGGCCAGGCGCATCCTGGAAGGCGGCATCGTCGGCCACTTGGCTGCCAGTCCGGGGGCAGATACCGTCGAGCGGCTGCGGGAACATATGGACAGGGAAAGCGCCGCACTGAAGAGCGGCGATCGTGCCGAGTCGGTGCGGCTGTCGATGCAGTTCCACATGATCCTGGCCGAAGCCACCGGCAACTTCTTCATCGTCCGGCAGGTGCAGGAACTCGTCAGCCGCACATCCATGCTGGTGGCGGTCTACGAGGCGGCGAACGCCAGCCAGTGCGCCTGCGAGGAACACCGGGACATATTCACGGCGCTGGTCGGCGGTGACGGCGCCGGCGCGGCCCGCGCCATGCGCGCCCACCTCTCGCTGATCGAAACCCGGTTGCGCCCCGGCGTGATGGCCCCTGCGCGGGATGCCGTCGAACTACTGGCGCAGCTATGGACTGCGTCATCGCACACAGCGCACACCGGCACCCCCGACGCACGGCACGCCAACTCCGTCGGCAGGGGCGCGTGAAGTTCAGCCAGAGGGGAGCGTGCGCGACTTCATTGCCCAGGCCGAACACATCTCTGCTGGCAATGTGTTCGGCCTGCTGGAGCGCTTCGGTGGCGACACCGCCGGAGCGCTGTCGCTGCTGCCACAGGGGCAAACTCCCTCGGCCGAACCGCACTATCTGCCTGTGCCGCCAGAGTTGATTCGGGCGTGGTTCGTCAACTCACGGGGGATTCCGCTCGACCTGACAGGCGAGCAAGCGCGGATGTCGCTGTCCGGGGTGCAGGACAAGATGGCAGTGTTCATCGACCCGGACGGCAGCATGGCAATCCCGCTGGGTGCCGCGCCGTCGAGCCACATCATCGAGCCCTCGATGGGCTACCACGCCCATGTCGCGCAAACGGCAATCGACGAAGGGCTGGTGATGACAGCCAGTGTGGAGGCTGAGGTACGCCGTTCTACCGGGCGGTTGCGAGCGCGTGCGGCTGTTCGGTGACCGGGCATGTCACCTCGGGCATGTCGAAGCCCCGGCGGGCCTCGACCAGGCACGTCTGGCGCAGGCCGCTGGCAGACGGCGCAATGCCCGGGCGGCGCATCGGTGATGACGGCATTGGGCTGGCCACTGGGCGCCGGGTGCTAGTGTCGCGTCACCGATCATCTGTCGGTCTGCGCTGGCCATCGAAGCGCATCGCGGCGTTGCATCGCTTGCCAATACAGCTCGGTATGGGCAAGCGATGCGCCTTGCGCTGCGCTCCGATGGCTGCGCGCAGCCTACGACATCTGATCCGTGACGCGACACTAGCCTGTGGCCCTGATGGCCGTTGCGTCCACCGATCGGCCGCAGCCCGGCCTTGCGCAATGAATTGCCAATCGCTGAGCGGCCATCGGGTGGCAGCACCACCGGCGGCTCAGGTAGAGCGATGACCTTTGCGTGCCGGGGCCTGCGCGCCGCGCCCGGCTCCGAGCCGGTGAAAGCTCTTAAAATCCAAGGGTTTTCACCAGACCCAACCCATCCACACAGCGCCTGTCATGACCCATGTCGTCTCCGAAAACTGCATCAAGTGCAAGTACACCGATTGTGTGGACGTGTGCCCCGTGGACTGCTTCCGCGAAGGCCCGAACATGCTCGTCATCGATCCCGATGAGTGCATCGACTGCGCCGTCTGCATCCCCGAATGCCCGGCCAACGCCATTTTTGCCGAGGAAGACCTGCCGGCCGATCAACTGGCCTTCATCAAGCTCAACGCCGACCTGGCCTTTGCCGCTGGCTGGAAGAGCATCACCAAGCGCAAGGGCGCGTTGCCCGATGCCGACGAGTGGAATGGCAAGCCGGGCAAGGTCGATCAGCTGATCCGCTGACCCTGGCTGGCGCATGCCGTGATCGAGACCGATGCCGTCGTCATTGGCGCAGGCCCGGTGGGCCTGTTCCAGGCTTTCCAACTGGGGCTGCAGGGCATCGGCGCGCACCTGATCGATGCCTTGCCGCAGGCGGGCGGCCAGTGCGTGACGCTGTATGGCGACAAGCCCATCTACGACATTGCCGGCATTCCGGTCTGTACCGGGCGCGAACTGATCGATCGGCTGCTTGCGCAACTGGCGCCGTTCAAACCGCACTGGCACCTGAACACCCTGGTGGCCGCCCTGGCCCCCCAGCCCGATGCCCGCCTGCTGCTGGAAACCGACACCGGCGCGCGCTTGCTGGCGCGCTCGGTGTTCATCGCCGCGGGCGTGGGCGCCTTTGTGCCCCGCACCCTGAAGATGGCGGGCATGGAGCGTTTTGTCGGCACGCAGCTTTTCTACCAGGTGCTGCCGGCGGGCATGGATGTCACCGGGCGCCAGGTCATCGTGCATGGCGGCGATGAAGGCGCCGTGGCCTGCGCCGTGGAACTGGCCGAGCAAGGCCGGGCGGCCCGCGTCAGCCTGCTGTATCGCCGTGATCTGTTCCAGGCGCCCGAGGCCCTGCTGCAGCGCCTGCAACGGTTGCGCGCTGCCGGGCGCATCGCCGTCGAGGTCGGGCAAATCACCGGCATCGCCAGTTCGGGCATGCCGCAGTGCAGCACATTGCGGGCTTTGCAGGTGGTCGATGCGCAAGGGGCCAGCCATGCGCTGCCGGTCGATGTGCTGGTGGCCGTTCTGGGCATCTCCCCCCGGCTCGGGCCGTTGACCGACTGGGGCATGGCCATGGCACGCAAGCAATTGCAGGTGGACACCGAGGCGTTTCGCACCAGCGTGCCGGGCATCTACGCCGTGGGCGACATCAACACCTATCCCGGCAAGCGCCGGCTGATCCTGTGCGGCTTTCATGAGGCCACGCTGGCCGCCTTTGCCGCCGCCGAAGCCCTCAAGGGCGACAAGGTGGCGCTGCAATACACCACCACCAGCGCCCATCTGCACCGGCTGCTGGGCGTGGCGCCGGCCAGCGGGGCCACCGGGCCGTAGGGCCCGTTGGGTTGGGATGGCCGCAGGGCCTGTTTGATCGGAATGGCCGTAGAGGCCCCGCGCGATCGATGGCCACCGGGCCGGCCTTCCACAGCGCTGCCGGTCCCGCCTAACCGTTGCCCGCACCAGCGATGACGGCAAAGCTCTGCTGCACCAGGGGGGCGTAGCCATGGTTCAGCGGCCCATGGCCATGCCCGGTGGTCACCTGCGCGCCCGCCGCCATGGCCTGCAGAATGTAGCTGCGGGCCTGTTCCACCGCCTGCGGCAGCGGCCGGCCCAGCGCCAGATGCGCGGCAATGGCGGACGACAGCGTGCAGCCCGTGCCATGGCCGTTGTGCGTGGCAATGCGCGGGGACTGCATGCACAGGAGCGGCGCGCCCTGCACGGCCAGCACATCCACGACCTGCGCGCCCGGCAAATGCCCGCCTTTGAGCAGCACGGCGCGGGCGCCCAAGCGCAGCAGATCCTGCGCCGCCTGTTCCAGCGCAGGCACGCCGTCGATGCTGCGGCCCAGCAGCCAGCCGGCCTCGTCCAGATTGGGGGTGATCAGCACGGCCAGCGGAAACAGTTCCTGCACCAGCACGCCCACCGTCTCCTGGGCCATCAGGCGGTCGCCGCTGCTGGTCACCATCACCGGATCGAGCACCACCTGCGGCAGCCGATGGCTGCGGATGGCATCGGCCGCCACGCGCACCACGGCGGGCGAATGCAGCATGCCGATCTTGACCGCATCGACACCAATGTCCTGCACCACTGCGTCGATCTGGGCTTTGAGCATCTCCGGGGGAATGCCGTGGATGCCCGTCACCGCGCAGGTGTTTTGCGCCGTGATCGCCGTGATCGCCGTCATGCCATAACAGCCCAAAGCGCTGAAGGTCTTGAGGTCGGCCTGTATCCCCGCCCCGCCACCGCTGTCGGAGCCGGCAATCGAGAGCACACGGGCATAGCGGCGTATTGCGTCCGATGCGCCCGGCGCGCCCGGCAGCGGAGTCGATGAAGTCATGGCCAAAATTATGGCCCATGCGCCAAATCGACCGCCGCCCGCAGAGGGTATGCTGTACTGCCTGTAAGCACACAGACAGACACAGACACAGACACACCGCGCGACCGATCCATGTCACTACGCCCCTCATCTTTTGCCATTCTGGGCGCCGGCCTGATGGGCCGATTGCTGGCGGTGGAATTGGCCCGCCAGGGGCAGCAGGTCGACATTTTCGATGCCGGCAGCGCTGCCGCCGAACAGGCCGCCGCCACGACCGCCGCCGCCATGCTGGCCCCATTGGCCGAGTCGGCGATCACCGAGCCCGGCGTGGTGCGCATGGGGCAGTACGCCCTGACGCGCTGGCCCCAACTGCTGGCGGCGCTGGACCAGCCCGTTTTCTTTCAGCAGGCCGGCACCCTGATCGTCTGGCACCGCCAGGATGCGGCCGAAGCCCAGCGCCTGACCCGCCAGCTTCAGGCCACGCAGCGCATCCTGCCCACATTGCCCGCGCTGCAAAAGCTCGACCGCCAAGCCCTGGCGCAGACCGAGCCGGCATTGGCCCAGCGCTTCGCGCAGGGTCTGTACCTGCCCGGTGAAGGGCAGTTGGACAACCGCCAACTGCTGGCAGCGCTGCTGCTGCAAATGCAGCGGCTCGCGGTGCGCATGCACTGGCACGCCGCGCGCTCGCCCGAGGACTTTGCCCCCGGCACCGCCGGCCAGCCCGACCGGGTGATCGACTGCCGCGGCCTGGGCGCCAAGCCCCAGTGGCCGGCACTGCGCGGCGTGCGCGGCGAAGTGGCGCGCGTCCATGCCCCCGATGTCACGCTGCAGCGCCCGACCCGGCTGGTCCACCCCCGCTA
The DNA here is from genome assembly GCF_000015565.1 of Verminephrobacter eiseniae EF01-2. Lineage (NCBI taxonomy): Bacteria > Pseudomonadati > Pseudomonadota > Betaproteobacteria > Burkholderiales > Comamonadaceae > Verminephrobacter > Verminephrobacter eiseniae. Next base: position 4,755,722 of record NC_008786.1, on the reverse strand, counting down.
CCCGATCTACATTGCGCCCAAGCAAGACCATCTGTTCGTGATTGGCGCCACCGAAATCGAATCGGACGAACTCGCGCCCGTCAGCGTGCGCTCGACGCTGGAACTGCTGAGCGCGGCCTATGCCGTGCATCCGGGTTTTGCCGAGGGCCGCATCCTCGAACTGGCCGCGCAATGCCGCCCCACGCTGGCAGACAATCTGCCGGCCATCCGCCAGCCGCGCAAAGGGCTGCTGCAAATCAACGGCCTGTACCGCCACGGCTTCATGATCGCACCGGCCTTGCTGGATGTGACGCTGCAACTGCTGCACACCGGACAATCGGCGCTGGCGCAAGATTTCGATCTGGCGCTGGAAATGCAACCACAACCCCCCGACCCCTTGGCCCGGCCCGGCGCCCATGTATTGGCATGAACATCGGCATGAACATCTCGATCAACCAGACCCCGCACGAATTACCCGAAGGCGCCACCGTGGCCGACGCCGTGGCCGCCATTGCCGCGCGCGCGCCCTTTGCCGTGGCCGTGAACACCGCCTTCGTGCCCCATACCCGCTATGCCACGCAGGCACTCCAGCCGGGCGACCGCGTCGAAATCATCTCCCCCGTGACGGGCGGCTGAGCCGGATTGCCATGACACCGCATGCCAGCCCCCATCCCGATCCCCTGGTGCTCTACGGCCAAGCCTTCGACAGCCGCCTGCTGCTGGGCAGCGCGCGCTACCCATCGCCCGCAGTGCTGGAGGCCGCAGTACGGCGCGCCCGGCCGGCCATGGTCACGGCCTCGCTGCGCCGCCAGGGCAGCAACCCCGCCGAGAGCGGCAGCGGCTTTTGGGAACTGCTGCGCCGGCTCGAAGTACCCGTGCTGCCCAACACCGCCGGCTGCCACAGCGTGCAAGAGGCCGTCGCCACCGCACAGATGGCGCGCGAGCTGTTCGACACCCCGTGGATCAAGCTGGAACTGATAGGCGACGACTACACCCTGCAACCCGACACGCTGAACCTGGTGGCCGCCGCCGAGCAACTCATCCGGGACGGCTTTCAGGTCCTGCCCTACTGCACCGAAGACCTGGTGCTGTGCCAGCGGCTGGTCGACGTGGGCTGCCAGGCCGTGATGCCCTGGGCCGCCCCCATAGGCACCGGGCGCGGCCCGGCCAACCCCTATGCGATGCAAATGCTGCGCGAACGGCTGGACGTGACGATGCTGGTCGATGCCGGGCTGGGCCGGCCCTCGCACGCCTGCCAGGTGATGGAATGGGGCTACGACGGCGTGCTGCTGAACACCGCCGTCGCCCTGGCCCAAGACCCGGTGGCAATGGCTGCGGCTTTTGCCGGCGCGGTGAGCGCCGGACGCGCCGCACACCAGGCCGGCGCCATGAGCGCACAAGATGCCGCCCAGCCAAGCACACCGGTGCTCGGCACCCCTTTTTGGCACCATGCCCATGCGTAGCACCGACAGCATGGCGCAAGCCATCGTGGCGCAGCACCGCGCCGCCTTCACGGGCTTTGCCCCGGCGCCCATGCCCGAATCGACAGCGCAAGACCCGGTCTACCTGGCCGCATTGCAGGCATGCAGCGCGCTGGGCTTCATTGCGCCGGATGCGCAATGCCTGGCCCGCGCCTGGCAAGCACGCACGCAGCGCACCGGCTCGTTCCAGGCCGAACCCTGGCCGGATGACCCCCGGGACTTCGGCCTGCAACCCGAACCACGCGCCCACCGGTTCGCGCCCTGCCCGGAGCGCCTGGGCCTGTACGCCGTATTGCCCGACGCCGGCTGGGTCGCCCGCATGGCGCGCGCAGGGGTGCCGACGGTGCAACTGCGCTACAAATCCTGCGACACCAGAGCCATCGAACAGGAAGTAGCGGCCGCCGTCCAGGCCGTGCAAGGCACGGGCGCGCTGCTGTTCATCAACGACCATTGGCAAGCCGCCATCACTGCCGGCGCCTATGGCATCCACCTGGGCCAGGAAGACCTGGATGCGCTCACCCCCCAAGACCTGCAAACGCTGCGCCACTGCGGCCTGCGCCTGGGCCTGAGCACCCATGGCTACGCCGAAATGCTGCGCGCAGACGCCGTAGGCCCGAGCTACATTGCGCTGGGCGCCGTGTTCCCCACCACCCTCAAGACAATGGCCACGGCCCCACAGGGCATCGGCCGGCTGGGCCGGTACGCGCGCTTGCTGCGCCACTACCCCCAGGTCGCCATTGGCGGCATCGGAGCCGAGCAATTCCCGCAGGTGCTGGCCACCGGTGTCGGCTCCATTGCCGTGGTGCGGGCACTGGTCAACGCCCCCGACCCTGACGAAGCTGCGCGGCAATTGATGGGACGCATCGCACTGAGCGCAAACGAGCGATTGGCCCACTCGAACGACGAGTTGGCGCCGTAACCTAGTGTCGCGTCACCGATCATCTGTCGGTCTGCGCTGGCCATCGAAGCGCATCGCGGCGTTGCATCGCTTGCCAATACGCTCGGTATGGGCTGCGCGCTGCGCCTTGCGCTGCGCTCCGATGGCTGCGCGCAGCCTACGACATCTGATCCGTGACGCGACACTAGCGTGGCGCAGGCCACTGCCTGCTGTCAATGCGTTGGCAGAAAGCCCGCATCGAGCGGGTGGGGCCGCGATGAAACCTGAGCCCATTCGGGAAAGCGACGCCTGCATCGTGCATGAATAGCGGCTCTGGCCACGAAGACCACGCAAGCCGCGCCACGCCAACACAGGCAACAATGAAAAGTACCCGAATCAACGGCCTGCGCATCACGGTTCAGCCTTGATCTGATCATCAGATTGCAAGATGTCATGAACAGGCCCGGAGGGAGAAATCCCGGGCCGGCTTCGGGTTCCGGCGCTGGCCACGGCCATGATGCCGCGATGAAAAGCATTCGGTTTCCCGACATTGCCGGCGCTGGCGCCATGTGCTGCGCCGTGGCGCGCGGGGCCTGCGTCTCATGCATGTCGAAGACGACGGGGCGCGCAACCAATCCCACCACTGATCGCACGCAAGCCCCCATGCCCGCAGAAATCCAAAGCACCCGCCGGGGCTACGGCCCTGATCCACGAGTAGCCAGACCGGGGCTGCGGCCCTCATTTTCGTTCATTGCCCAGCCCCGGGATGCTGCACCGCAGCATCCCGGGGGTTTTGGGTCTGCGCAAACGGGTCAATGCCGATTTTTGCTAATTTAGAACTAGACAACTGGATACAAAAAATACGGGCCAAGTCGGCCTCTGCGGCGTTGTACAGCGGGCCTGAAACATGACAATGGAGTTGTTTCAGTCATGTAAGAGATAGGCCATGGACAATCCGATCCTTACTCTTGAAGAGCGTGCAGCAATCAATGCAGGTCGATGGTTTTCATCCCTTTCACCCTCGCTGCGCCACGATATCCTGCGTTGTGCGTATGTCAAACGCTTCAAGAATGGCAGCGTGATTGCCACACGCGGAAACCCGCCCCTGGAATGGATTGCCTGCGCGCGCGGGTCGGTGCGGGTGGGGTCGATCGCAGCCACGGGCAAGCAGATCACGCTGACCTATGTGGAGCCGGGAGTCTGGTTCGGCGATGTGGCGTTCTTCGACGGCAACCGGCGCACGCATGACGCCTATGCGCGTGGCGACACCACCATCGTGTGCGTGTCCAAGGAGAACTTCCACAAGATTCTGTCCGGGCATGTCGAGTTCTACGAGGCCATGCTGCGCCTGCATGCCAAGCGCATCCGCAGGCTGTTCGACTTGGTGGAAGACCTGAGCACGCTGCCGTTGCGGGCAAGGCTGGCCAAGCAGTTGATGCAACTGACGCACCGTTTTGGCATTCCGAACCGGGCCGGCGACAGCGAGATCCGCATCGGCTTGCAACTGGCGCAAGAAGATCTTGCACAATTGCTGGGTGCATCGCGCCAGCGGGTGAACCAAGAGCTCAAGACCATGGAACGCGAGGCAACCATCCGTATCGAGTCGAGCAGCCTGGTAGTACGTGATCGTAACGCGCTGCTGCGTATCGTTACAGTGTGCAACTGAACTGGCCCCCGCCATGAATGACAATTTCGACCACTTCGTCGGCACCCGCCCGGTTTCTGCTCAACATGCCTTCGACATCGGTGCGCTGAGCGCTTGGCTGGCGCAGAACATGGAGGGCTTTTGCGGCCCCCTGACGGTGGAGATGTTCAAGGGCGGGCAGTCGAACCCCACCTACAAGCTCATCACCCCCGGCATGGCCTATGTGATGCGCTCCAAGCCCGGCCCGGTGGCCCGGCTGCTGCCTTCGGCCCATGCCGTCGAGCGCGAGTTTGCCGTGATGCGCGGCCTGTATGGCACCGATGTGCCTGTGCCCCGCATGCATGTGCTGTGCGAGGACGAGTCGGTCATCGGCCGCGCCTTCTATGTGATGGAATACATGCAGGGCCGGGTGCTGTGGAACCAGTCGCTGCCCGGCATGACGCCGGCCGAGCGCGGCGCCATCTACCGCGAGATGAACCGCGTGATCGCCGCGCTGCACCGCGTGCCATTTGCCGAGCGCGGCCTGGCCAGCTACGGCAAGCCCGGCAATTACTTTGACCGCCAGATCGGCCGCTGGAGCCGGCAGTACCAGGCCTCGATCACCCAGCCGATCGAAGAGATGGACCGCCTGATGCAGTGGCTGCCTGCGCACCTGCCCGCCAGCGCCCGCGACCAGGGCCATGTCGCGATCGTGCACGGCGACTACCGGCTCGACAACCTGATGTTCCATCCCACCGAGCCGCGCGTGCTGGCCGTGCTCGACTGGGAACTGTCCACGCTCGGCCACCCGCTGGCGGACTTCAGCTACCACTGCATGAGCTGGCACATTCCGACCACGCTGGGCCGCGGGATCGGGGGGCAGGATCTGGCCGCACTCGGCATCCCTGATGAAGACAGCTACATCCGCAGCTACTGCGAGCGCACCGGCAGCAGCACGCCCGAGGCGCTGCGCGCCGACTGGAATTTCTACCTCGCCTACAACTTGTTTCGCATCGCGGCCATCCTGCAAGGCATTGCCAAGCGGGTGGAGGATGGCACTGCGTCGAACGCCCAGGCCAAGGCCTCGGGCGCGGCTGCACGGCCGATGGCGCAACTGGCCTGGTCGTTCGCGCAGCGCAGTTGACGGGGTGTGAAAGAATAGCCAGACCAAGGCGGCACCCGGCCGCCGATTTTTTTGCTGGAGACACCATGGATTTCGAATACTCCCCCAAGACCAAGGAACTGCAGGCCCGACTGCTGCGCTTCATGGACGAGCACATCTACCCGGCCGAGACCGCCTACAGCGCCGAACTGGCCGCCAACACCGCCGCAGGCAAGCGCTGGTCGGCCCTGGCCACCATCGAGAACCTCAAACCCAAGGCCCGGGCCGCCGGCCTGTGGAACCTGTTCCTGCCGGTCGATAGCGCTGCCGCATCGGGCTACGACGGCGCCGGCCTGACCAACCAGGAATACGCCCCGCTGGCTGAAATCATGGGCCGCGTGCCCTGGGCCAGCGAGGTGTTCAACTGCTCGGCCCCGGACACGGGCAATATGGAAACCATTGCGCGCTACGGCGACGAGGCCAACAAGGCGCGCTGGCTCGTGCCCCTGCTGGAAGGCCGGATCCGCTCTGCATTTGCGATGACCGAGCCCGAAGTGGCCTCCAGCGATGCCACCAATATCGCCACCCGCATCGAGCGCCAGGGCGACGAGTACGTGATCAACGGCCACAAGTGGTGGATCTCCGGCGCCGCCGACCCACGCTGCGCGGTGTTCGTGACCATGGGCAAGACCGACCCCGAAGCGCCCCGGCATTCGCAGCAGAGCATGGTGCTGGTGCCGGCCGACAGCCAGGGCATCACCATCGTGCGCCCTTTGAACGTGATGGGCTACGACGACGCCCCCCACGGCCATGTCGAGATGACCTTCGAGAACGTGCGCGTGCCCGTCTCCAGCATCCTGCTCGGCGAGGGCCGTGGCTTCGAGATCGCCCAAGGCCGCCTGGGCCCTGGCCGCATCCACCACTGCATGCGTCTGGTCGGCCTGGCCGAGCGGGCGCTGGAACTGATGTGCCGGCGCGCCACGGCGCGCACCGCCTTTGGCAAGACCGTGGCACAGCAGACCGTCACTCAGGAGCGCATTGCCGAAGCCCGCTGCAAGATCGACATGGCCCGTCTGCTCACGCTCAAGGCCGCTTGGCTGATGGATATGGCAGGCAACAAGGTCGCCAAGACCGACATCGCGATGATCAAGGTGGTGGCACCCGGCATGGCCTGCCAGGTCATCGACTGGGCCATGCAGGTGCATGGCGGCGGCGGCATGTGCGATGACTTCCCGCTGGCCCACGCCTACGCCCATGCCCGCACCCTGCGCTTTGCCGATGGCCCGGACGAGGTGCACCGCAATGCGATCGCCAAGTGGGAATTGGGCAAGTACGGCAGCTATGGCCGTGATGCCGCAGTGCCGGTGACGCGCGGCAGTTGATTGCCATCCCCCCGCACCTCCGCACCCCCGCAACGGGTGCGCTCTCGTTTTCATCGCTGTCGGCGCATCTGGGTCTTGCGGGTCTTGCGCCGGCAGCATCCGTTACTGAACGGGCTACGCAATGGGCGGCGGCCCGCAGGCTCACGGAGCAGCAGGCACCAGGGTCAGCCGATGCGCCCAATGCGCTGGCCGGCGTTGCAGGGGGCGGTAGCCGGTGGCGGCCCAGGCGGCGCTCATGTCGCGGTAGCGGGGCGAGAACACCAGCCCGCTCTGGCCGGTCTGGTAGATGAAGCGCGACTGCTCCAGGTCCGCCAAGTCATACACCGCGCGCAGCGAGGCCGCATGGCGGTTCACGAACGGCCCCCGGGTCTGGCCCGGGTTGTACTGCCCCACGTTCACGGTGTACGAGTCGCCATGCGAGGCGACGCGGACGTTGAAAAAACGGGCCAGCGCCGGCACGTTGCCAAACGGCTGGTGCTCGCTCAGCGCCGGGTGCGCAATGCCCCAGCGCCACTGTGCCGGGTCGGGGCCATAGGCCGTTTGCAGGCGCTCCAGCGCACGGGTCAGCGCGGCAGAGGATTGCTCGGCGCAGGACATGGGCTGGCACCACCAGCCGTCGTTGCGTTCCAGGATGCCTTCCAGCGCCGCCCGGTAGTCGCGCTTGCCATAGGTGGCGGCAAAGCGCGCCTGGCCGATGCGCGGCTCGATCAGGCCGCGCGTGAGCTCATCGGCCCAGGCGGCAAACACCAGGGGCGCCGCTTGGTCGGCATCCATCACGGCGTCAAAGTTCGCCAGCAGCGCTTGCACGGGCGCGGCCAGCGGATGCGGCGAGCGGGCCTGTCGCAGAGAGGGCAGCAGCCGGCGCGTGGCCAGCGATGTCACATCATGCTGCATGGCCTGCATGCTGGCGATGTCGTGCTTTTCGCGGGCCTCGATGAGCTGTTCTATGCGCTGATAGCGGTAGGGCAGAACCCAGTCTTGCGTCAGGTAATGCGGGTAGTCCGGCGCCGTCACGCGCTGGTTGGCCGTGGCCACCCAGCCCTTGGCGCCGTCGTCGCGCGGGGTCTGCGCCGCAGGCAGCCAACCCGTCCAGTCGTAGCGCGCCTGCCAGCCGGGCGCCGGGGCCACGCCCCGGATGTCGTTGGCGGGATCGCGCAGCGGCACCCGGCCCATGGCCTGGAAACGGATCCGGCCCTGGTCGTCGGCCGCCACCACGTTCTGCATCGGCGAGTGATACGGTGACATGGCCTGGAACAATTCATCGACCGTCCGGGCCTGGTTGGTTTGCAGGCCCGCCATCACGCTCTGGTTGTCGGCGTCGAGCGCACTCCAGCGTAGCGCGATCAGGTATTTGTCCAGGTCCAGCACCTCGGCATGCGACTTTTGCACATCGCTCAGCACCGGGCCATGGCGGGTGCTGCGCAGCCTGAGCACGGTATCGGCGGCCCCTTTGACGCGGATGGTTTCGGTGCGCACCGTGAACGGCGCCCAGCCCTCGGGGGTGCGGTATTGCGTGGGATCGGCGGGGTTGATCTGCTCCAGGTACAGGTCCTGCACGTCGGGGCTGGTGTTGGTAAAGCCCCAGGCCACATGGTCGGTGCGGCCCAGCACCACGAAAGGCAGGCCGGGCAAGGTGGCCCCGACTGCGGCCAACGGGGCGATCGGCGTGCCGTCCGAGGCCTGCCCCGCAGGCGCTTGCAGCGCGGCAAAGTACCAGATCGCCGGCGCCGCCAGCCCCAGGTGCGGGTCGTTGGCCAGCAGCGGTCGGCCACTGACCGTGCGCGTGCCTGCCAGCGCCCAGTTGTTGCTGCCCCGGCCTTCATTGCTGCCGGCATTGCGCGTGAGCGCTTCGGCCCAGGCCAGCAGGCCGGCGTTCAGATCGTTGGCGTGGCCAAGCCATGGGTCTTGCCGGGCCGGGGCGGCTGCTTGCGGTCCGGTGGCGGCGGAGGTGCTGGTGCTGGGGTCGGTGGCCGGAGAACGCCGGTAAACCCCCCATTGGCGATACAGCGCCGCCAGGTCCGCCGAGGCGGCGGGCTGCTCGCCGGGGTAGGGGGCATCAACTGCCACAGGCGGTCCGTGTCCAGCGTCCTGGCGAGTGCCAGACGCGCGAATTCCTGGCCCCAGTTGCCGCCCAGGTCCAGCGCCATCATCAGCGTCCAGCCCACGCAGTCCTCTGGCTCCCAGACGCTGCCGGTTGCGCCGCCAGGCTGGACGCCGAGCAGATGGAACTCGGGCGGCAATGCCTGGGGAAGGTTCTGGTGGAAGGCCCGAATGCCCTGGCTATAGGACTGCAGCGCTTGCCTGGTGTGCAGCGGCAGCCCTGCGTACTGGCGCCGGGCGCTGCCCATGATGTCCAGCGCGCGCATCAACTTGTCGGTTTCGAGCGTGGCGGCGCCGAAGACTTCGGACAGCTCGCCGTGCATCACCCGGCGTTGAAATTCCAACTGCCAGGTGCGCTCTTGCGCATGCACATAGCCCAGCGCGAACCAGGCGTCCTGCGGGGTCTGTGCCTGGATGTGGGTCAGGTCGGCGCCATCGCGCCGCACCAGGACATCTGCGCGCAGCCCCGCTACCGCCAGCCTGCCATCGAGCTGCGCAAAGCTGCGCTGCACATAAACCGCTGCGCCGCCGCCGGCCAGCAGCAGCGCCGCCACCAGAGTGATGGCTGCCCAGCGGACCCAGGTCGTGGCCCGAGTCATGCTCCAAGTCATGGCGTTGGTCTCCCGTATTTTGGCAACGGCATGGCTTTAGTGCCGGGGGCCCCAGTAGATCAGCGCATCGCGCTCTTGCACCGACAGCGACACCGTGGCGCCCACGGGCAAAAGCACCTTGGTCGCGACATGGCCGAACGGCAGATGGGTCAGCACAGGGGCCTTGATCTGCGTGCGCAGCCAGTCGACCACGGACTGCAGCCGGTAGCCCTTGTCATGGGGCGTCAGCTTGAAATCGGTGAACTGCCCGAGCAGCACCGCCTTTTGCCTGGCCAGCACCCCGGCGTGCAGCAACTGGGTGAGCAGGCGTTCGATGCGGTAGGGATGCTCATGCACATCCTCCAGAAACAGCACGCCGCCGGCGATGTCCGGAAAGTACGGCGTGCCCAGCAAGGAGGTGAGCATGGACAGATTGCCGCCCCACAGCGTGGCGCGCTTGAGGTGCATCGCGGGCTGCACAGGCCGGTCGGCGGCGGCATCGGGTCGGGGGCGCGGCAGGCGCCAGCCGGTGCCCTCGCCGTGGCCGGCCAGCAGGTCGTCGAAGCAGGCTTGCATGATCTCGTCAGGCGCGCCGGCGACACCAAAATCTGCGCTCAGCGCCGGCCCGGCCCAGGTGCTGGCACCGGTGCGGGCCAGCACGGCCAGTTGGAACGCGGTGAAGTCGCTCAGCCCGACGAAATGCGTGCCCTTGGCAATGGCCTTGGCCACCGCCTTGTAGCGTATCCCCGGCAGGATGCGCGTCAGGCCATAGCCACCGCGTGAGATCAGCGCCACATCGGCGCCACTGGCTGCGGCGCGGTGGATGGCGGCCAGGCGCGTGGCGTCGTCGCCGGCAAAACGGGTGTGCGTGGCCAGCGCAGACACATCGACCTCCACCTGATGGCCCTGGGCCTGCAAGCGCGCGATGCCGCGCCTGAAAGCGGCCTTGTCACGCACCGCGCTGGAGGGGGAATAGATGTACAGATGCTTGGCGCCATGGTCGTGGTTGCCGGGCAAGGGGTCGTGGTCGTGGTGCAAAAGCGCTCCGGCCCTTGGCAGGCCAGCTCCGTCAACAAGGGTAGACCCGGCCAGTGTACCGTCCCGCAAATAGCTGCACGAAATGGAATCGCTGCGCTGCGTGCCTTAGTGTCGCGTCGCCGATCATCTGTCGGTCTGCGCTGGCCATCGAAGCGCATCGCGGCGTTGCATCGCTTGCCAATACGCTCGGTATTGGCTGCGCGCTGCGCCTTGCGCTGCGCTCCGATGGCTGCGCGCAGCCTACGACATCTGATCGGTGACGCGACACTAGGGCGTGTTAACAATCAAGTAATCCAGATATAAATACAAACCAGATTGAGAAACGACAGGTAGTTACGCGCCAGCTTTTCATAACGAGTTGCGATTCTTCGGAATTGCTTGATCCGATTAAAAAAACGCTCGACCAAATTGCGCTCCTTATACAGATGTCGATCATAACTTCGCTGCACCACACGATTGCGCCTGGGTGGAATGACCGCCGTCGCACCAGCGACCTGAATGCTGTCAATCAGGGCATCGGCATCGTAGCCCTTGTCAGCCAGTACCGCATCGGCTTTCAAGCCTTCCAACAGCGACTTGGCTTGTGTAATATCGGCTACCTCGCCACCAGTGAGCAGCCAACGCACTGGGCTACCGAGCGCATCGACAACGACGTGAATCTTGCTCGTCCATCCACCACGCGAACGGCCTATTGCCTGTGGCCCCTCTTTTTTTTGGCACCAGCAGCGTGTTGATGTGCACGCACCACCGTACTATCGATCATCAGCATTTTCAAATCTCTGTCGCCACTGACAATTTCGCAGACCCGCTGCCATACGCCCGACTCGCCCCAGCGTTTGAACCGCGTGTATGTCGTGTGCCAGTTGCCCAATTCTGCAGGCAAGTCTCGCCATGGTGAACCCGTGCGCATGATCCACAACACCGCTTCCAAAAATAGCCGATTGTCCTGGGCGGTCGCCCCAGGATCGCTCGGCTTACCCGGTAATAACGGAGATAATTTCTCCCATTGTTCATCACATAGTAGTTTTCTGACTTCTTGCATTTTGAACCCCTATTCATTCAAAGATCAAGTATAGACATAATCCATTGATTGTTAACACGCCCTAGGGCATCCGCCCCGGCTCGCCCGAGGCCGACCGGCTCAAGGCGGTGCTGCTGGCGCAGGGCCTGTGGTCGCAGTACCTCGAGGTCGGCATCGGCCCCGACGCCGAAATCTTCACCAAGGCGGCGCCGCTGGCCTCGGTCGGCACCGGCGTGCAGGTCGGCCTGCATCCCGGCTCGGCCTGGAACAACCCCGAACCCGAGGTGGTGCTGGTGGTCGACGCGCGCGGCACCGTGGTGGGCGCCACCCTGGGCAACGACGTCAACCTGCGCGACTTCGAAGGCCGCAGCGCACTGCGGCTCGGCAAGGCCAAGGACAACAACGGCGCCTGCGCCATCGGCCCGTTCATCCGCCTGTTCGATGCGCACTTCGGCATCGACGACGTGCGCGCCACCGTGGTGTCGCTGCGCGTGGAAGGCGAGGACGACGGCTTCGTGCCCGAGGGCGCGAGCTCCATGGCGCGCATCAGCCGCGACCCGCTGGAGCTGGTGCGCCACGCCATGGGCGCGCACCACCAGTACCCCGACGGCATCCTGCTGCTCTGCGGCACGATGTTCGCGCCCATCCAGGACCGCGACGCGCCGGGCGCGGGCTTCACCCACCACGTGGGCGACCGCGTGGCGATTCATGCCGAGCAGCTGGGCACGCTGGTCAACCGGGTGGGGCGCAGCGACGCGATCCCGCCGTGGACCTTCGGCATCGGCGCGCTGATGCACGACCTGGCCGGGCGCGGCCTGCTGGCCGCCGCGGGAACGGGCACGCGCACCGGCGCATGACGCCGCCGCCTGCCGGACCATGCGCCGGTTGACGGCAGAATGCGGGGCCTGCCCATGAACGACACCGACAAACGCCAGATCCGCCGCCGCTTCGGCACCAACTCGGTCACCATGGCCGACGTGGCGCGCGTGGCCGGCGTGTCGGCACAGACGGTCTCGCGCGTGCTGCGCGAACCCGACGGCTGTTCGCCGCAGACGGTGGAGCGCGTGCGCGAGGCGATCCGCAGCACGCAGTACGTGCAGAACCACGCGGCCAGCCACCTGGCGTCCAACCGCAGCATGACGGTGGCAGCGGTGATCCCGCAGATCGCCGCCTCCATCTTCGCGGAGACGCTGCAGGGCCTGTCGAACGTGCTGCTGCAGGCGGGCTACCAGGTCATCATCGGCCACACCGACTACAGCCACGAACGCGAAGAGGCCGTGGTGCGCAACCTGCTCGGACGCCGCCCCGACGCCTTCTTTCTCGTCGGCACGCACCACACCGACGCCGTGCGCGACATGCTCGTGCGCGCCGCGATTCCGGTGGTGGAAAGCTGGGCCTGGACCGACGCGCCCATCGACCAGCTCGTGGGCTTTTCGAACCAGGCGGCACTGGCCGAAGCCGTCGCCTACGCGCGGCGACGCGGCCATGCGCGCCCGACCTTCGTGGGCTCGCTGCGCGCCGGCGACGACCGCGCACGCGAACGGATGGACGGCTATCTCGCGGGCATGGCGCAGCACTACCCGGGCTTTGCACCGCGCACCGTGGTGGCCGACGAGCTGCCCTACACCATGGCCAGCGGCAGGGCGCTGCTGGACATTGCGCGCGCACGCCATCCCGACAGCGACCTGCTGCTGTTTTCCAGTGACTTGCTGGCCGCAGGCGCGCTGCTGGCGTGCCAGCGCCAGGGCATCGCGGTGCCGCAAGCGCTGGCCGTCATGGGTTTCGGCGACTACGAGGTCGCCAGTGAACTGAACCCCGGCCTCACGACCATCGCCGTGCCGACCGTGCGCATGGGCGAGGAAGCGGCGCGCATCCTGGTGCGGCGCCTGCGCAACGAGACGCCCGACACGCGCACGCTCGACCTGGGCTTCGAACTGGTCGCACGCGGCAGCGCCTGAGCGCCCGCGCTCAGCCCGGCGCGAGTTTCCCCGGCGACTGCTGCGCGAGGGACACCGCAAGAAAGTCGACAAAAGTGCGCACCCGCGCCGCGAGCTGGTGGCGCGGCGGGTACACCGCGTAGATGTCGGCGTCGGGCGTGTGGTACGGGCGCAGCACCTGCACCAGCCGGCCGCTGCGCAGGTAGCGCGCAATGTCCCATTCCGCGCGCATCAGGCGCACCGACCACAACCTGCTCGACATACTGGTTTTGGCACTGTGCGCGGTCATGTCAGGGGCACAAGGGTGGGATGACATAGAGGACTGGGGACGCACGCGCGAAAGCTGGCTGCGTCGCTATCTGAAGCTGCGCAACGGCATTCCCGGGCACGACACCATCCGTCGGGTATTTGAGGCGCTCTCGCCAAGTCAGTTGTCGGCCTGCTTGAGTTCCTGGATGGCGCCAAGTCTGTCCTGCGGTGGGCGGCCTGGTCATTGCCATCGATGGCAAGAGTCTGCGCGGTGCGGCACGTCCGGCCTGCGGGTTGCGCGCACTGCATCAGGTATCGGCCTACGCCGCCGGATATGGCCTGACGCTGGGGCCATTGGCCTGCCAAGAAAAGTCCAACGAAATCACGGCCATTGGCGAGTTGCTGCCAACGCTGGCGCCCGAGGGAGCGGTTGTCACCATCGACGCCATCGGCTGCCAGAGCGCGATGGCCGAGCAGATCGTAGGCGGTGGTGGCGATTACGTGCTTGCCGTCAAGGACAACCAACCACATCTGGCCCACGCCTTGCGCGACTTCTTTGGCACGCTCGACGCGCCCGGCGACCCGGTCAGACAGACCTGCGTGCATGAAACGCTGGACAAGGGCCATGGCCGCATTGAAACCCGTCGCTGCACGGCGGTGGGCGATCTGGATTGGCTAGCTACCCTGGGGCTCAAGGAACACTGGAAGAAGATCACTTCGGTGGCCGGTATCGACTCCAGCCGCGTGATCGGCAGCAAGACCGAGACAGATCGGCGCTATGTGATCAGTTCATTGCCCGCCGACAGTGAGCGCATTTTGCACGCTGTGCGCATGCACTGGGGCATTGAAAATGGCTTGCACTGGTGCCTGGATGTGACCTTTGGAGAGGACGCCTGCCCCATCCGGCTACGCAATGCCGCACTCGACTTCTCATTGCTGCGCCGCCATGAACCTGTTTCGTGCTGACCACTCTCGCGCCATGGGCCTGCCAAAAAAACGCAAGGCCGCTGCCTGGAACCCGGACTACCGCGCCAATATCCTTCATCTGCGGGAAATTTGATGCTCCGGCCCTGGCAGATCCGGCGCCGGCGCCGCTGAAAAACGGCATGGGGCGCCCATGCTGGCAGCAGATTCCAGGGCCGCAGCAGCGCTGGCGCGCACCCGGTGGCGCGGGGTCAGCCCGCGAAGAACCTTGTCAGCGCGTCTTCAGGCAATTGCCCGCGCAGGCCGATGGCGACCACGCCGGCGCCTGCAGGGCCGGGCGCTGCGCTGGCCTTGCGCAGCCAGCCGTGGCGGCCGGCGTACTGGACCTCGGTCCATTGCTCGTCGGGCGCTGCGCCGCCGGTGCGCAGCAGGCCCTTGAGCCGCAGCACGCCCGGCGGCATGTCGCGCAGCCAGGCGCGCAGGGTGGCGACGGGAATCACCGCCTGCGGCCGGGCGCTCCAGGTCTGAAACAGCGCGCCATGCGCCGGCGCGTGCGGCTGCGCGTCATGGTGGCAGGCCGCGTCGGCCTGCGCGCTCGCTGGAATACCTTCGCCTTCGGCTACGGTATGAGCGCCTTCGGGCGGCCGTGCAGCGCGCACTGGGATACCTTCGCCTTCGGCTGCGGTATGAGCGCCTTCGGGCGGCCGGGCGGCACCCATGGTCGGCGCCAGGCCGGACAGCAGCGCCAGCGGTAGCGCCCCTCGTGTCGTTTCGAGGCACGGCGTTCCCGGGGCGCTGGCCTCGATCCAGGCCCGGGCACCGGCCAGCGCCGCAGCGCTGGCCAGGTCTGTCTTGTTGAGCAGCACCAGGTCGGCCGATCGCAGTTGCCGCGCCAGCGTGTCTGCCAGCAGCGGGTCGCGCGCCTGCTGCGCCGCGCTGCTGGCATCGACCAGCACGATCACGCCCTCCAGGCTCAGTTGCGGCTCTGCCATGCCGATCTGCGCGATGCGCCACGGGTCGGAGACGCCGCTGGCCTCGATCAGCACCGCGTCGAAGGGCCGGGCCGCCTCAATCACCTGCACCAGCGCGCGCCCCAGGTCGTCGCCGATCTGGCAGCACGCGCAGCCGTTGGTCAGTTCCATCAGTTCCATCAGCGCCGCCGGCGCCGGCGTGTCGTCCCGAGCGGCGGCCATCAGCCCGGCGTCGATGTTGAGCGCGCCGAAGTCGTTGACCAGCACCGCAATGCGCAGCCCCCCGGCATGGCGCAGCCAGTGGTTGAGCAGCGTGGTCTTGCCGGCGCCCAGGAAGCCGCCGACCACGGTCAGCGGCAGGCGCTGCCGAGGCCCGTGCATCACTGCGCCTCGAACACCCGGCCCGACAGCACCGTGCCCCATATGCGCAGATCCTTGAGCGCCATCGGCGCGCTCTCCAGCGGGTCGTCGTGCAGCACGCAGAAGTCGGCGCGTTTGCCCACTTCGATGCTGCCGATCTCGCCGTCGAGTTTGAGCGTCCAGGCCGCGCCGAGCGTGATCGCGCGCAATGCCTGCGCCACCGTGATGCGCTCGGCCTGGCCCAGCAGCCGGCCCTGGGGGGTGATGCGGTTGACCGCGCACCAGGCGGTGAACAGCGGCCCGAGCGGCGTGACCGGCGCGTCGCTGTGGATGGCCAGCGGCACGCCCGCTGCGAGCGCGCTGGCGCAGGCATCGATCCGGTGGGCGCGGTCCGGGCCCATGCTCATCTCGTAGTGCTGGTCGCCCCAGTACCAGATGTGGTTGGCGAACAGGTTGGCGCAGAGGTTCAACTGCGCCATGCGGCGAAACAGTGGCGCATCGATCATCTGGCCATGTTGCAGCGTGTGGCGGTGGTCGGGGCGGGGCGCGCGCGTCAGCACCCGCTCGATGGCGGCGATGGCCAGTTCGCTGGCCTCGTCGCCGTTGGTGTGCGTGTGGATCGTCAGGCCCGCCCGGTGGTAGGTCTCGAAGTCGGCTTCGTACTGCGCAGGCGCCGTCACCCAGATGCCGTTGGCCGCGCCGTTGAAGTAGCCCGGCCAGCGCAGCCGCGCCGAGAAGCCCTGTATCGAGCCGTCGAGCATCATCTTCACCAGGCCGTAGCGCAGGCGGTCGGTGTTGCGCAGCGTCAGGCCCTGCACATGCCCGGCGCCGAGCGCGGCGCCATGCGTGCCGTGAAATGCCTGGAAGGCCGGCAGGATGCGCACGCCGAAGTCCTCGTCCTGCGTCGCCCGTTCCAGCACGCCGCAGTCTTGCGGCGTCAGTTTGTTCACCAGGTCGGTCGCGGTGGTCACGCCCTGCTGGCAGGCCAGGCGGGCGAAGGAGCGGATGCCGGCCTCGGTCAGCGGCGCCAGCAGGCCGGCATGGCCGACCTTGCGCAGCACCAGGAACATCGCTGCCGGCTCTTGCAATTCGCCGGTAGGCTCTCCTGCGCAGGCGCCGCTGGCGAACCTGACCACGCCCTCAACCTCGTTGTCGCGCGTGATCCCGGCGCTGCGCAGCATCGCGCTGTTGACGTTCATCAGGTGGCCGTTGGCGTGGCTGATGACGATCGGGCGCGTGGCGCTGGCGCGGTCGACATGCTGCACCGTCATGCGCTCGCCGCCGAAGTAGATCGGGTCGAACCCCCAGGCGATCAGCGGCTCGGTGTCGGGCCGGCCGTCGGCGCCCATCTTCGCGGCCACCTCCGACAGCCGCGCCAGCACCTGCTCCATGCTGCGCAGGCCGTGCCAGAGCTTGCCATCGGGGTCGCGGCGGTCGAACCAGCCCAGGTAGGTCCAGTTCCACATGCTGCCTTCTTTGAGGTGGCAGTGGCCTTCGACAAAGCCGGGCATCAGCACCTTGGCGGCAAAGCGTTCGTCGAGCGTGAACCGGCCCCAGGCCTGCATGTCGGCGAGCGTGCCCACGGCCAGCACGCGGCCGTCGCGCACCGCCACATGGCTGGCCTGCGGCTGCATCGGGTTCATGGTGATGATCTTGCGGGCCGGGTAGACGGTAGTGTCGTGGCTGGTGTTCATGGCGTTCATGGCGCTGATGGCGCCGATGGCGCCGTGGGGATCGAAAGCGGCGGGTGCGGCAGGCCGTCGATCACGGCGACGCGCCGGCAACGCACCCAATGATCGGGCGCGACTTCGCGCAGCGCCGGCAGTTCGGCGGCGCAGGCCGGCTCGGCGACCGGGCAGCGCCCGGCAAAGCGGCAGCCTTCGGGCGGATCGATCGGGCTGGGCGGATCGCCCGTGAGCCGGATGCGGTCGGCGGCGCGCCGGCGCGCGCCGCTGACGGTCGGCACGGCCGACATCAGCGCCACGCTGTACGGGTGCAGCGGCCGGGCAAAAAAGCTGCGCCGTGGCGCGCGCTCGACGATGTGCCCCAGGTACATCACGGCGATGGCGTCGCAGATATGTTCCACCACCGCCATGTCGTGCGAGATGAACAGGTAGGTCAGGCCCCGCTCGCGTTGCAGCCGGACCAGCAGGTTCAGTATCTGCGCGCGGATCGCGATGTCCAGCGCCGACACCGGCTCGTCGCACACCACCAGTTCCGGGTTCGTGGCCAGCGCCCGCGCAATGCAGATGCGCTGGCGTTGTCCGCCCGAGAACTGGTGCGGAAACAGTTGCTGCTGCTCGGGCCGCAGGCCGACGGCCGCAAACAGCTCGGCCACGCGGCGCGGGCGCTCTTCGGGCCGGCCCACTTGCATCAGGTCCAGCGGCGCGCGCACGGCGGCGCCGGCGCGCTGGCGCGGGTTGAGCGAGGAGAACGGGTCCTGGAAGATGATTTGCATGCGCTTGCGCGCCTGGCGCAGCGCCTGGCCTTGCAGCGCGGCCAGGTCGGTGGCGCCCAACTGCATCCGGCCGGCGGTGATCGGCGTCAGCCGCATGACCGCGAGCGCGGTGCTGCTCTTGCCCGAGCCCGATTCGCCGACCAGCGCCAGCGTGCTGCCACGGCGAATGTCGAAGGACACGCCATCGACCGCCCGGACCACTTCCGGCCTGCGGCCCCAGCCGGCCTTGCCGCGCGCAAAGTGCACCTTCAGATCGTCGACCGCGAGCAGCCGGTCGGTGTCGGCCATGCCTGTCATGCCTGTCATGCGGCCTCCGGGGCGTGCAGCCAGCAGGCCGCGTGGTGCGCGTGGACTGCGCCATGCGGTGCGCCCGGGGCCTCTGGAGCGCCGGGCCTCGGGGCTGCGCAGCCACCGGGCTTCGAGGCCTTGGGGCCGCTGACCGAAAACATCGGCGGCCGCTCGGCGGCGCAGCGCCCGATGGCCTGCGGGCAGCGCTCGCGGAAGGCGCAGCCCTGGCTGAGTTCCCAGATCGACGGCACCACGCCGGCGATTTCGGCCAGCGGCGGGTGTTGCTGATCCGCGCTGGCTGCGCTGCTGCCCAACTGGGGCAGGCAGTCGATCAGGCCGCGGGTGTACGGGTGGCCAGGCGCGGACAGCAACTGCTCGCTGCGGCCTTGCTCGATCACGCGGCCGGCATACATCACCAGCACGCGATCGGCCATTTCGGCGACCACGCCCATGTCGTGGGTGATGAGCATGATGGCCGTGCCCTTGTCGCGTTGCAGCGCGCGCAGCAGGTCGAAGATTTGCGCCTGCACCGTCACGTCGAGCGCGGTGGTCGGCTCGTCGGCAATCAGGATGTCGGGCCGGCAGGCCAGCGCCATCGCGATCATCACGCGCTGGCGCATGCCGCCCGACAGTTGGTGCGGGTATTCGTCGACGCGCCGCTCGGGCGCAGGAATGCCCACCTGGTGCAGCAGCGCGATGGCCTGCCGGCGCGCCGCCGCGGCGTTCATGCCGGCATGCAGTTGCAGCGATTCGCCGATCTGCCGGCCCACGCTGAACACCGGGTTCAGCGAGCTCATCGGCTCCTGGAAGATCATCGAGATGCGGTTGCCGCGCACCTGGCGCATGCGGGCCTGGCTGGCCTGCACCAGGTCTTCGCCCTGGAACAGCACGCGGCCGCTGCGGATGCGCCCCGGCGGCGACGGAATCAGCCGCAGCAGCGCCAGCGCGGTCATGCTCTTGCCGCAGCCCGACTCGCCGACCACGCACAGCGTCTCGCCCGTGCGGATCTCGAAGTCCACGCCGCCGAGCACCAGCGCCTGGCCGCGCCGGGTGTTGAATTCGACGTGCAGGTCCTGCACGCGCAAGAGTGCGTCGGTGCTCATCAGCGCTCCCTCAGCTTGGGGTTCAGCGCATCGTTCAGGCCGTCGCCGATCAGGCTGACGGCCAGCACCGTGACGAAGATCGCAGCGCCCGGGAAGGCCACGGCCCACCAGCAAGACAGCACGTACTGCCGGCTCGAACCTATCATCAGCCCCCAACTCATCTGGTTCGGATCGCCCAGGCCCAGGAACGACAGCCCGGCCTCGAACAGGATCGCCACCCCCACGGCCAGCGTGGCCGAGACCACCAGCGGCGGCAGCGCATTGGGCAAGATCACCTGCCAGATGATGCGCGCGTCGCGCGCGCCCATGGCCCGCTCGGCGCGCACGAATTCCAGTTCCCGGTACTTCATGAACTCGGCGCGCGTCAGGCGCGCGGTGCCGGTCCAACTGACGCAGCCTATGGCCAGCGTCACCGTCACCAGCGTGGGCGAGAACAGCGTCACCACCACCATCGCAAACAGCAGCGCGGGCAGCACCTGGAAGAATTCGGTGACCTTCATCAGCGCCGCATCGAGCTTGCCGCCGTAGTAGCCCGCGCAAGCGCCGAGCGTGATGCCGGTGAGCACCGACAACGCGGCGGCCACCGCGCCCACCAGCAGCGTGGCGCGCCCGCCGTAGACCAGCGTGGTCAGCACATCGCGGCCCAGATAGTCGGTGCCGATCCAGGCCTGCCCGGTAAAGGGCGGCGTCAGCGGGGCCGCCCTGATCTCGAAGGGGTCGGCCTGCAGCAACCACGGCCCGGCGATTGCGACCAGCAGCACCACGAGCAGCAGCGCACTGCCGGCGATGGCCGAAGGGTTGCGCAGGAACATGCGCAACGCCTCGACGCCCGGGTGCTCGACATGGACGACGGGGGCAGGCAGCGCTGCGGTATGAGCGCCTTCGGGCGGCCGGGCTGCGCTCATGGTGCCTTGATCCGCGGGTCGATGAGGCGGTAGCACAGATCGGTGATCTGGTTCATCGCCACCACCACGATGGAGGAGAACAGCAGCACGCCCAGGATGGTCGGGTAGTCGCGCCGCAGCACCGACTCGAAGGCCAGCCGGCCCAGGCCCGGCCAGTTGAACACCGTCTCGACCAGAATCGCGCCGGCCAGCATGTTGCCAAATTGCAGCCCCAGCACCGTGACCACCGGCAGCAGCGCATTGCGCAATGCGTGCCTGTAGAGCACCACGCGCTCGGCCAGGCCCTTGGCGCGCGCGGTGCGGATGAAGTCCGCGCCCAGCACGTCGAGCATGGCCGAGCGCGCGAGCCGGCTGTACTGCGCCAGGTACACCAGGCTGAGCGTGAGCGTCGGCAGCACCAGGTGGTGGGCCACGTCGAGCACATCCCCGATCCCGCCGCCGCTGGCGTCGATCGAACGCATGCCGGCCACCGGCAAGATCGGCAGCACCGAGGCCAGCAGGATCACCAGCATGATCCCGAGCCAGAACACCGGCGCCGCAAAGCCCACCAGCGACAGCACGGTGATGAACTGCGACAGCCAGCCATTGGGCTTGCGCGCGGACAGCACGCCCAGCGCGGTGCCCACCCCGAAGGCCAGCGACACCGCGCTGAGCATCAGCAGCAGCGTGGCCGGCACGCGGGCGGCGATCATCTGCGCCACCGGCTGGTTGAAGAAATACGAGTGGCCCAGATCACCCTGGACCACCTTGCCCAGGTAGACCCACAACTGCACCGGCAGCGGCTGGTCGAGCCCGTACTGCTGGCGCAACTGCGCCATCAGCTCGGGCGACATGCCGCCGCTGGCGCCGGCGATGGTTTCCACCGGGTCGCCCGGCGCGGCGTGCACCAGCACGAAGTTCAGCACCACCACCGCGAGCACCAGGCCGGCGGCCTGCAGCAGCCGCGCGGCGGTGTGGCGCAACATGCCCGGCATACCGGACAGACCTGTCAGGGCCACGGCGCCGCCCCTCACTTGTAGTAGACCTCGTCCAGCGGCGACATCGGCCCCCAGATCGAGGTCGGCACCTGCGCCAGCTTCTTGCTGGTGATGGTGTGGTAGGGCACCTGGTTGATGAACAGGATCGGCAGCTCGTCGGTCACGATCTTCTGGAAGGCGGCGTAATGGGCTTTGCGCTGCGCCGGGTCGATCAGGCTGCCGGCGGTGTGGAGCAATTCGTCGACCTTGGGGTTGGCGTAGGACTGGGTGTTGGTCCAGACGATGGGTTTGATGTTGCTCGACAGGTAGGTGCGGTGCACGCCGATGACCGGGTCGCCCCAGTTGAACACCATGTCCATCGACAGGTCGAAGTCGTGCGCGGCCATCCGCCGGGCCCAGGCCGGAAAGTCGGCCGAGGCGCGCATCTCGACCGTGATGCCCACCTTCTTGAGCTGGCCGCGGATGTACTCGGCCACGTTCTTTTGCTGGTCTTCGTTGCCGGGCAGGTAGTCCAGGCCGAGCCTGAAGCGCTCGCCGTTCGCGCCGGCCTTGTAGCCCGCCGCGTCGAGCATCGCGCCGGCTTTTTTCAGATCGAACGGGTAGCGCACCAGGTCGGACGCGGCAAACGGGCTGTTGGCCACCAGCGGCCCGTCGGACACGGTGGCAAAGCCGCCCATCAGCGCCCGGGTGATGAAGTTCTTGTCGATGGCCGTGGCGATGGCCTTGCGCACCTGCAAGTGCGACAGCGGCTGCTTTGCCGTGTTGAAGGCCAGCCAGTTGAGCGGGCCCATGCCGTCATAGCCCTTGGACGTGAGCGACAGCCTCGGGTCGCTGGCCAGGCGCTTGAGGTCGGTGGACTGCGTGACGAAGGGCAGCATCTGTATGTCGCCGCGCTCGAGCCCCAGGACCAGACTGGCCCGGTCGAGCGTGATGCTGACGATCACCTTGTCCAGATAGGGCCGGCCGGGCAGGAAAAAGCGCTCGAAGCGCTCGAGCACCACGCGCTGCGCCGGCTGGAATTCGGTGACCCGGAACGGGCCCGAGCCTACCGGGTCGGTGCTGTTGCGCGGGTGGTTCTTCAGGTCCTGGCCGTCGCCGTAGATATGCCGGGGAAGAATCGGGCAAAGGGCTGGCGACATCGCCAGCACGATGGCCGGGTGCGGCACGCTCATGCGGATGATGGCGGTGTGCGGGTCGGGCGTGTCGACCTTCTCGACCGGGCCGAACATGGTGCTGAACGGGTGGTTGGCCTTGATCGCCATGATCGAAAAAGCCACATCGGCCGAGGTGACCGGCTTGCCGTCGTGAAACAGCGCGTCCTTGCGCAGCCCGAGCGTGAGCGATTTGCCGTCGTCGGCCAACCGCCACGATTGGGCCAGGTAAGGCTGCGGGTTCCACTGCCCGTCGAAGCGCAGCGGGCTGGCGAAGATCTGCGTCGAGGACAGGCCGGTGGCGACGCCCGACTGCACCGCGCCGTTCAGGTGGCGCGGCGTCTGTGTGCTGCCGATCACCAGCGTGCCGCCGCGCTTGGGTTGATCGGCCGCCAGGGCCGGCTGCGCCAGCGAGAGCAGGGCGCCGATGCCGAGCAAGGCGGCGCGGCATGTGCAACGGGCAAGAAGGGGCATGGCAAGACCTCTGAAAGTGGGGTGCGAGCAATCGCAATCCGGATCGGCTCCCGGGAATGCGGCAGGGCAAGAAGCCCTGTCGCCCGGACGAACCCGGACGATAGGCGCTCGCCGCGTGC
This sequence comes from Verminephrobacter eiseniae EF01-2, assembly GCF_000015565.1. Taxonomy (NCBI): domain Bacteria; kingdom Pseudomonadati; phylum Pseudomonadota; class Betaproteobacteria; order Burkholderiales; family Comamonadaceae; genus Verminephrobacter; species Verminephrobacter eiseniae. The sequence continues at coordinate 4,732,612 of NC_008786.1, read as the reverse complement.
CGGCGAAGAGCCAAACGCAGGCAACCTGCAGGGCCAGAAAGCACGGGTTTGTCCCGTTGTGCGCTGCGCCGTTGCACCATCTGCGGGAATGCGCAACGCCGGTGCGCGGCCCGCTGGCGGGCGCAGGCTAGTGTCGCGTCACCGATCAGATGTCGTAGGCTGCGCGCAGCCATCGGAGCGCAGCGCAAGGCGCATCGCGCAGCCCATACCGAGCTGTATTGGCAAGCGATGCAACGCCGCGATGCGCTTCGATGGCCAGCGCAGACCGACAGATGATCGGTGACGCGACACTAGAGGAGGCGGCTACTTCTCGTCACGCAGCCAGTACCACTGGTAGAGCATGCGCTGGCCGATGCGGCGAAAAGGCGCCAGGGCCTGCGTCTGAGCCAGGCCCATCAGGTTCGGGAAAGGCAAAGGCGAGCGATAGATCGGCAGATCGAACAGTTCCCGGCCGCCGTCCTTGCCCGCCACGCGCTCGGCCAGCCGCTTGCCGGCCCAGGTCGAGAACGACACGCCGTTGCCGCCATAGCCCAGCGCGTACCAGATTTTTTGCTGCGCATCGGGCTGGGTGATGCGCGGCATCATGTCGTGGCTCATGTCGACCCAGCCCCACCACGAGTAGTCGATGCGGATGCCGGCCAGCGGCGGGAACTTGCGCGCAATGGCGTCGGTCAGCAGCCGCAGGTGCGCCGGGTGCTCGGCATCGGCGCCGCTGACCGCGCTGCGGCTGCCGATCTGCAGCCGCTTGTCCCTGAGCAAGCGGTAGTAAAAGCGCAGCGTGCGCGTATCGGTCAGGAAGGTTTCGGTCCTGAAGTTGGTGGCGGCCAGTTCGGCCGGGCTGAGCACCCGCGTGACCACCGAGTTCGACAGGATCGGCATGACCCGGTCCTTGAGCAGCGGGTTGAGCGTCTGGCCCGTGTAGCCGCCGGTGCATACCGCCACGCGCCGCGCCCGCACCAGGCCGGCGGGTGTTTGCAGATGCTGCCAGCCGGCGGCGCTGTGCCAGCCCTGCACCGGGCTTGCGGTATGGACCGTCACGCCGAGCGCGCGCGCTTTGCGCATCAGGCCGAAACTGAACTTGAGCGGGTGGATGCCCACGCCTTCAGGCTCGAACATGGCGCCGACGGCCTCGCGCTCGTCGCAGTAGTCTTGCCGCACTTGCTCGGCGCTCAGCATGCGCGTGGCGTAGCCGAAGGTCTCGCGCATCAGCCGGGCCTCGGCGTCGAGGCCGGCGAGTTTCTCGCGCCGGTGCGCCAGGTAGAGGTGGCCGCCGTCATGGGCCTCGCAGTCGATCTGGCGGCTCAGGTGGCGAAAGTTCTCGAAGCCGCTGCGAATTTCCGCGTCGAGCTTCCTGGCCGTGTCCAGGCCCCAGCGCGCGATCCACTGCGAGCGCTTGAGCCGGCCGCCGGCGTTCTGGCCCTGGCCGCCGCTGCGGCTCGAGCAGCCCCAGGCGGTCTGGTTGGCTTCGAGCACGGTCGCGCGGATGCCATGCTCCTGCGCCAGGTACAGCGCGGTCGACAGGCCGGTGCTGCCCGACCCGATGACGGCCACATCGACATCGATGTCGCGCACCAGCGGGCCGTCGTCCCCGGGCGGCTGGCCGGCGCTGGCCACCCACCAGGTGGGCGCATAGGCGCAGCCGGTGCCGGGGTCGCGCGCGTGCAGCGGGTCGTACTGCGGGTCGTAGGGGCGCAATGGAGGCGAGGGGGGCGAGGGGGGCGAGGGGTGTGCAAGGGCTGCCGGTGGCGCCATCGGCGCGGCGCTGGCCATGCCCCGGATGTCTGCTGCGGTGCTCGTGCGCATCGCTGTCACCGGGGCGCGGGCAGGTTCGGGCGCACCTTGCGGAACACGTTCTTCAGGTGGATTTTTCCGTCCCTGAAGGTGAACACATCGATGCCGTCGGCCTCGATGCGGCTGCCGTCGGCGGCGGTGCCGGTGAAGTTCCACTGCGAAACGCCAAAGTCGCCATGCACGAAGTGCCGGCCGTCCACCCACTGCGCATCGGGCACGGCGTGCCAGACGGCGGCAAAGGCCTGGCGCACGGCCTGTGCGCCGACATGGCGGCTGCCGCAGGCGTCGGGGCCGGCGGCGCTTTGGAAGATGCAATCGGTGCTCATGAAGTCCATCAGGGCGTCGATGTCGTGGCGGTTCCAGGCAGCGCTGAAAGCGGCCAGGGTGGCGCTGGTCACGGGGCCGGTCATGGGGTGGGTCACGGAGCCGGTCACGGGGCCGGTCACGGGGAGGGAAAGGGCTTGCTGTGCAGTCACGCGGAGGCTTTCGGAAAAAGAACCTGAAAAGCGCAGCCGGGCGCGCGGTGAAACCGGTCAAACCCGCTGTCCATGCGGGTTTCGGGCTGCTTTTTTCCAGGATGACAAGGCCCCGAGGGTAGGCCAGGCGGCGACCGGCGCGATAGGGCCAGATGCCGGGATTCGAGCGCGCCAGAGCGTCACGGTTCGACATGCCTGCCCTACACTGCGGCGCACCATGCCCCGCAACCCGAGAGCCACTCAATGGACGCAGCTCTTTGCGCTGCCCGAGCAGCCGGCATTGCCGTTGCAAGCGCGTTTGCGCACGGCCGTGGTCCGGGCGATTCTGGAAGAACACCTGCGCCCCGGGGCGCTGCTGCCGTCCTCGCGCGAGCTGGCGGCGCTGCTCGGCCTGAGCCGCAACACCGTCACCTCGGCCTACCTGCAACTGATCGACGAAGGCTTTTTGCAAGCGCGTGCGCGCAGCGGCGTGTTCGTGGCGCGCGATGCGCGGCCGCTGTCGGCGGCACATGCCGAGCCGCTGCGCGGGCGCAACGGGCAGGCCAGCGCGCCGCCCGACTGGTCGCAGCGGGTGCTGCGCTCGCTGCTGGACAAGCCCACGCTGTCCAAGCCCGACCGCTGGCGCGACTATCCCTACCCTTTCGTCTACGGCAACTACGACCAGCAGCTTTTTCCGACCGAGGATTTCCGCGAGTGCTGCGCCCGCAGCCTGGCGCGCTCGCATCTGCCGCACTGGACGCCGGACCTGGAGACCAGCGACGTGCCCGACCTGATCGAGCAGATCCGCACGCGCTTGCTGCCCCAGCGCGGCGTGTTCGCGCCCAAGGAGGAGATCCTCGTCACGATGGGCGCGCAGCATGCGTACTACCTGCTGGCCGAGGCGCTGTTCGACGAGCGCACGCGCGTCGGACTGGAAGAGCCCGGGCATCCCCATGCGCGCAACAGTTTCTCGCTGCGGCAGCCCCGCTGGGTCGCGATCGATGTCGACGAGGACGGGCTGGTGGTCGATGCGCTGCCGGCGGCCGACTACCTGTTCGTGACGCCCTCGCACCAGAGTCCGACCACGGCCATCCTGAGCCTTGCGCGGCGGCAATGGCTGTTGCGCAAGGCCGAGTTGCAGGACTTCGTGATCATCGAAGACGACTACGAGGCCGAGAACCTGTACCAGGGCCGGCCCATGCCCGCGCTCAAAAGCCTGGACAAGACCGGGCGGGTGATCTACGTCGGCTCGGTGTCGAAGAACCTCTCGCCCGCATTGCGGCTGGGCTTCATCGTCGCGCCGCGCGCGCTGATCAAGGAATTGCGGGTCATCCGGCATGCGATGGTGCGGCATCCGAGCGCGTTTTTGCAGCATGCGTATGCGCTGTTTCTTTCGCTCGGGCACCACGAGTCGCATACCCGGCGGGTCAACCAGGCGTTGCAGGAACGGCTGGCTCTGGTGGCCCAGGCTTTGCGCGAGCTTTTGCCCGATTTCCGGTTCCGCCTGCCCTCGGGCGGGGCTTCGATCTGGGTGCAGGCGCCGGACTGGGTGGATGCCCCCGGGCTGTCGCTGATGGCGCGCAACCACGGGGTGCTGATCGAGGCCGGCGATGTGTTTTTCGCCAAGCCCCCCTATCCCTGTCCGTTCTTCCGGCTGCGGCTGTCTTCGATTGCGGCGGCGCAGATTCCGGCGGGAATTCGGGCGTTGGGCATGGCGGTGCAGGATCTGGCCTGGGCTTGCGGCGAGAAACGGCCCGCTGCCCACCGCGCCCACTGAAACGACGCACCGCGCCAGTGTCGCGTCACGGATCAGATGTCGTAGGCTGCGCGCAGCCATCGGAGCGCAGCGCAAGGCGCATCGCGCGGCCAATACCGAGCGTATTGGCAAGCGATGCAACGCCGCGATGCGCTTCGATGGCCAGCGCGGACCGACAGATGATCGGTGACACGACACTAGTGCCCGCCGATGCACCAGAACGGCACCGGCTGGCTCCATGCGCGCATCGGTGCTGGTACTTTCTGGCGCCAGGCAATCGGTGCAAAGTCGCGGCCAGATGCATCTGCCGGAGCCTCCCGATGACCTCATTGCGCCCATTTCCTGCCCTCTGCCGATTGCGCCTGTGGCTGCACTGGAGCCTCCTGGCCGCCATGCTGGGCGCCCTGTGCGGCAGCGCCGGCGCGCAGCAAACCAAAGCGCTGACCTTCGCCCACCAGGACATGCTGGTGCCGCTGCGCCTGGTGATGGAGTCGGGCGAGCTCGAGAGGGCCACCGGCTACAAGATCCACTGGCGCATGTTCGCCGGGGGTGGCGATGTCATCCGCGCGATGGCTTCGGGCGCCGTGCAGATGGGCGAGACCGGCTCCAGCCCGCTGACGGCGGCGGCCAGCCAGGGGCAGGGCATCCAGCTCTTTTGGATCTCGGCCGACATCGCGAATGCCGAGGCACTCGTTGCGCGCAAGGACTCGGGCATCGCCCGCATGCAGGACCTGGCGGGCAAGAAGGTGGCCACGCCGTTCGTCTCGACCGCGCATTACCAGCTCATGGCCGGCATGAAGATGGATGGCGTCGATCCCAAGGGCGTGAACGTGATGAACATGCGCCCGCCCGAAATCGCGGCCGCATGGGAGCGCGGCGACATCGACGCCGCCTTCATCTGGGACCCGGTGCTGTCCAGGATCAAGGAGCAGGGCCGGGTCATCGCCAGCTCGGGCAGCATCGGCCAGCGCGGCGCGCCGACCTTCGAGGGCATCGTGGTGAATGCCAAATGGGCTGCGGCCAACGAGGCTTTCATGATCGCCTTCGTCAAGGCGCTCAACCGCGCCAACGAGGAATACAAGGCCGGCGGCAAGCACTGGGCGCCCGATTCGCCGCAGATCAAGGCGATGGCCAAGTGGTCCCGCGCCGACCCCAGGGACGTAGGCCCGGCGATGGCGCGCTACTACTTTCCGACGCTGGCCGAGCAGGTCTCGCCGACCTGGCTGGGCGGCGGCGCGGCCAAGGCCATGGCGGGCACGGCGGCGTTCCTGAAAGAGCAGGGCCGGGTGCAGGAGGTTCGGCCCGACTACGGCGCCTACGTCACCACGGTCTATGTCGACAAGGCGATGCGCCAGTAGGCCAGGGGCGCCCGGATGCCCGAACTGGTCATTTCCGACCTGACGGTGAACTACGCGGTCAAGGGCGGCACGCTGCAAGCGCTGGCCCCGGTCGACCTGACGCTGCAGGGCGGCGATTTCGTCGTCGCGCTGGGCGCCTCCGGCTGCGGCAAGACCACGCTGCTGAACTGCATCGCGGGCTTTTTGCGGCCGTCGAGCGGCCAGATATTGCTCGACGGCACACCGGTGACCGGGCCGGGCGCCGAGCGTGGCGTGGTGTTTCAAAAGCACGCGCTGATGCCCTGGCTCAACGTGCTCGACAACGTGGCGCTGGGCCTGCGGCTGGCCGGCATGGGCCGGGCCGGGCGCGAGCGCATTGCCCAAGAAAAGCTGGCGCTGGTCGGCCTGCAGCAGTACGCCGGGCACGCGGTGCACCAACTGTCGGGCGGCATGCAGCAGCGCGTGGGCATTGCGCGCGCGCTGGCCAGCGACCCGGCCTTGCTGTTGATGGACGAGCCCATGGGGGCGCTCGACGCATTCACGCGCGAGCAGGTGCAGGAGATTGTGCTCCGGGCCTGGGCGCAGTCGAACAAGATGGTGTTTTTCATCACGCACTCGGTGGAGGAGGCGCTGTTCCTGGCCACGCGCCTGATCGTGATGAGCCCCAGCCCGGGGCGCATTGCGCATGTCTGCGAACAGTTGCCGTTCTCGCGCCAGTTCCTCGCGCACGGCGATGCGCGCATGGTCAAGTCGCAGCCGCAATTCATCCACATGCGCGAAGAAGTGCTCTCGATCATCCATCAGCGCGAGGCCCGGCATGTCTGACGCCGGGCGGCCGGGCGCGCCTGAAGGCGGCATGGCCGCGCCGGCCGGCGCCAAGCCCAAGACCAGCGCCTTCGAGATGCCGGGCGAGGGGCCCAGCCTGGCCATCAGCGTGGCCACGGTGCTGGTGCTGTTCGCGCTGTGGTTCATCGTCACGAACACGGGCCGGGTCTCGCCGCTGTTCCTGCCGACGCCGCAGGCGGTGTTTGCGCAGTTTTGCCAATACCTGACCGGCCAGGCCAACGACAAGCCGCTGTGGCAGCATTTCCTGGCCAGCATGTTGCGCGTGTTCTCGGCCTTCTTGCTGGCCTGCGCCACGGCCATACCGGTGGGCATTGCGATGGGCATGAGCCGCTGGTGGCGCGGCATCGTCGATCCGCCGCTGGAGTTTTATCGGCCGCTGCCGCCGCTGGCCTACCTGCCGCTGATCATCATCTGGTTCGGCATCGATGAACTGCCCAAGGTGCTGCTGATCTTTCTGAGCTGTTTCGCGCCGCTGGCGCTGGCCGCGCGGCAGGGCATGCGCAGCGCGTCGCAGGAGCAGATCAATGCCGCGTATTCGCTGGGCGCAAGCTACATGCAACTGATCGGCCATGTGATCTTGCCGTCGGCGCTGCCCGAGATCCTGGTGGGCATGCGCATCGCCATCGGCTTTGGCTGGACCACGCTGGTGGCTGCCGAGATGGTGGCCGCCGACATTGGCCTGGGGCAGATGGTGCTGAATGCGTCGAACTTCCTGCGCACCGACATCGTCATCATGGGCATCATCGTCATCGGGGTGGTGGCGTACCTGTTCGACCTGCTGATGCGCTGGCTCGAGCGCCGTCTGGTGCCCTGGAAAGGGCGCATGTAGCCGGCGCCGGCCCGGGTGCCGGACTGCGCCCGATGAGCCATGCGCACAGCGCCGACACCGCGCCCGCGAACAGCAGGTACAGGCAGATTTGCCAGGGCTGGCCGCCGCCCGACTTGAGCAGCGCGGTGGCGATGATCGGCGTGATGCCGGAGGCAAAAATGCCCGAGAACTGGTAGACGAAGGAGATGCCCGTGTAGCGCACCTTGGCATCGAACAGCTCGCAGAACAGGGCCGCCTCCGGTCCGTACACCGAGGCGTACAGGATGCCGAAGGGCACGATGATCGCGAGCCAGACCAAGGCCATGTTGCCGCCGCTGTGGGTCATCAGCCAAAAGCCCGGGAACGCCGACGAGGCGGTGATCAGCGAACCCCACATGAAAACCCTGCTGCGCCCGAGCTGGTCCGAGAGCCGGCCGAAAAAGGGGATGAAGAAGATCATCACCACCGCTGCGGCCATCACGCCCAGCAAGGCGTCGGTGCGGCTAACGCTGAGCGTGCCGGTCAGGTAGTTGATCGAGAACACGCCGAAGATGTTGAAGAACACGCCGTCGATGTAGCGCGCGCCCATGCCCTTGAGCACGTTGCCGGGGTAGCGGCGGAGCATGTCGATGAACGGAACGCGCAACTCGGCGTTGCGCGCCTTCACGGCCGCGAACTCGGGCGTTTCCTGCACATGCAGGCGGATGTACAGGCCCACCCCGACCATCGCGCCCGAGATCAGGAAGGCGATGCGCCAGCCCCACGAGAGGAACTGCGCGTCGCTGAGCAGGCCCGACAGCAGCGCGACCACGCCCGAGGCCAGGCACAGGCCGATGGCCAGCCCGATCTGCGGCAGCGAGGCGTACCAGCCGCGCTGCTCCTTGGGCGCGTACTCGTAGGCCATCAGCACCGCGCCGCCCCATTCGCCGCCCAGGCCTATGCCCTGCGCGATGCGCAGCAGCAGCAACAGCAGCGGCGCGGCAATGCCGATCTGCGCGTAGGTGGGCACCAGCCCGATCAGGAAGGTGGCCACGCCCATGATCATCAGCGTGATGATCAACATGCTCTTCCGGCCGATCCTGTCGCCGAAGTGGCCAAAGATCACGCCGCCCAGCGGCCGCGTGACGAAGCCCACGGCGAAGGTGGTGTAGGCCAGCAGGGTCGAGACCACCGGATCGCTGCCCGGAAAGTAGAGCTTGTTGAACACGATGCCGGCCACCACGCCGTACAGAAAAAAGTCATACCACTCGATGGTGGCGCCCACCAGGGCCGAAATCACCACCCTGCGAATCGCTTTCCGGTCGCTGGCGCTCGTGTTCATGTGTTTGTCTCCGATGATCGGTTGTCGATCGGTTGTCGTGGCCGCCGCCTCTGCGGGCGCTCGCGGTCGGGGTGAAGCGGGGCAGGAAAAACCGGCGGCCAGTGACGCGACACTAAAGTGCCCTGGCGTCTTGCCGGATCAGGTCGACGGCCTTCTCGGCCATCATCACGATGGGCGCATTGGTGTTGCCCGAGACCAGCGTCGGCATCGCCGAACCATCGATCACCCGCAGGCCCGCGATGCCGTGCACGCGCAGGCGCGCATCGACCACGGCCAGCGGGTCATTGCCCATGCGGCAGGTGCCGACGGGATGGAAGATGGTGGCGCCGTGGTGGCGGCAGAAATCGAGCAACTCGGCGGCGCTCGCGGCCTGCGGCCCGGGCTGCACTTCACGCTTGACATAGGGGGCGAGCGCGGGCGTCTCGGCAATCGCGCGCGCAGCCTGCACGCCGGCCACGGTGGTTGCGCGGTCGAGCGCGGTGGCCAGGTAGTTCGGCTGTATCGCGGGCGGCTCGGCGGCGTCGGGCGAGCGGATGCGGACATGGCCGCGCGACTCGGGCCGCAACTGGCACACCGACATCGTGAAGCCCGAATACGGATGCACCTTGCCGCCGGCCATGTCGGCCGAGAGCGTGGCGACGTGAAACTGTATGTCGGGCCTGGCCGCCGCCGGTTGGCCGTTGGCATCCTTGAGGGCGCGCATGAAGCAGCCGCCCTGGTTGATGCCGACGGCCAGCGGGCCAGCGCGTCGCAGCAGCCAGGCCAGGCCCATGCCCAACCGGCCGAACCAGCCATTGAGCTGGTCGTTGGTGGTGATGGGCTTGGTGCACTCGTAGCCGAGACGAATCTGCAGGTGATCTTGCAGGTTCTCGCCGACGCCGGGCAATTCGTGCACCACCGGGAGCCCCGAGCGCTCGAGCAGCGCGCGCGGCCCTATGCCCGATAACTGCAGCAATTGAGGCGACTGTATGGCCCCGGCCGACAGCAGCAGTTCGGCCCGGCAGCGCGCGGTCTTGATCCGGCCGCCGTGCCGATAGCTGACGCCGACGGCGCGCCGGCCCTCGAACACCAGTTGGCAGGCCAGCGCCCCGGTGAGCATGCGCAGGTTGGGGCGGCGCTTGGCCGGTGTCAGGTAGGCCGTGGCCGTGCTGCAGCGCCAGCCCTCGTGCGTCGTCAGTTGGTAGTAGCCGGCGCCTTCCTGCGTGGCGCCGTTGAAGTCCCGGGTGCGCGGCACGCCGGTCTGCTGCGCGCCGGCGATGAAGGCTTCGATGAGTTCGTGCCTGGCCGCGATGTCCGACACCCTCAGCGGCCCGGCGCCGCCGTGCCAGGCGTTTGCGCCGCGCTGGTTGCCTTCGGAGCGGATGAAGTAGGGCAGCACATCGTCGTAGCCCCAGCCCTGGTTGCCGAGCGCGGCCCAGTGGTCGTAGTCCTGGCGCTGGCCACGGATGTAGATCAGCCCGTTGATCGCGCTGGAGCCGCCCAGCGTCTTGCCGCGCGGCCAGTAGATGCGGCGGCCATGCAGGTTCGGGTCGGGGTCGGTGCTGAAGCGCCAGTTGTAGGCCGGGTTCCACATCGTCTTGCCGTAGCCGATCGGCAGGTGCAGCCACAGTGACCTGTCGGGCGGCCCGGCTTCGAGCAGCAGCACCTGCAGCGCCGGGTCTTCGCTCAACCGGCCGGCGAGCACGCAGCCGGCCGATCCGGCGCCGACGACGATGTAGTCGAACTCTTCGTCACACATGAAAGCAACCTGAAAGTGGAACCTTTCGTTCCGATAGTGTGCATCTTAGGTTGTTATTTTTTGGAACTCAATGTTCCATTTTCAGTGATTACCCGGATGCCTCCCGCAGCCGGTCAGAGCCAGCGCCAACGCCAACTGCGGCGCGGCGTCAGGTCTCGAACAGCGCCAGCAGCTTCAGGCGCTGCACTTTCCCGGAAGGCCCGCGCGGCAGATCGGTCACGAAGCGGTAATGGCCCGGGGCCTTGTAGCGGCCGAGCGCGGCAGCGCTGAAGGCGCGCAGTTCCTCTTGCGTGCAGGACATGCCGGCACGCAGCACGATGCAGACGCCGATTTCCTGGCCGTAGTGGCGGTCGGGCACGCCGACCGCTGCAACGTCGAGCACCGCAGGGTGGCGCAGCAGCGCCTCGTCGATCTCGCGCGGCGCAATGTTCTCGCCGCCCTTGATGATCAGTTCCTTGATCCGGCCGGTGACGAAGAAGAAGCCGTCTGCGTCGCGATGGCCGAGGTCGCCGGTGCGCAGCCAGCCATCGGGCGTGAAGCTGGCGCGGGTGGCCGGCTCGTTCTTGTAGTAGCCGGGCATCACGTTCGGCCCGCTGATCACGAGCTCTCCGGTCACGCCGTTGCGCACTGCGGCCAGCGCCGCATCCACCACGCCGGCCATGCAGCCCGAGGCGCGGCCCACCGAGCCGGGCTTGCGCGCGGCAGGGTTCATCGGGTTGGAGAACGACGCCGCTGCGGTCTCGGTCAGGCCCATGGTCTCGACGATGCCGATGCCGAACTTCTGCTCGAAGGCGCGGTGCTGCCCGGGCGGCAGCGCCGCCGAGGCCGAGCGGCAAAAGCGGATGGCCGCCGTCTGCGCCAGCGCTGGCCGGGGGCCTTCGAGCAGATAGGAAATCATGGTCGGCACCAGGTTGATCCAACTGCACTGCGCGCGCGCGGCCTGCTCCCAGAAGCGCCCGGCAGAGAACTTCGGCGCCAGCGCAAGGCTGCCGCCATGTGCCAGCGGTGCCAGCATGGTCACGACCAGGGCGTTGATGTGGTACAGCGGCAGCACCGCGAGCACGCGGTCGACGGGCGAGAGTTCGTGCTCGGCGCCGATGGCCTGCGCGTTGAGCGCGAGGTTGCGCTGCGTGAGCAGCACGCCCTTGGGCTGGCCCGTGGTGCCGGAGGTGTACATCAGTAGCGCGACCGCCTCGGGCGCGGGCGGCGCTGCGTCGGCGGCGTTGGATGCGCTGGCGGCGTTCGCCGGCAGCCGGTCCGGGCCTGGCAGCGTTTGCGCATCGGGGTCGACCACGATCAGCGCCACCGGGCGGTCGAGGCCTTGCAGCAACGGGCGCACCTGGGCTTGCCGGTCGGGCGCCACGCAGACCGCGCGGCAATCGGAATGCGCGAGCACGGCGCGCATCTGCTCGGGCTGCAACAGCAGGTTGACCGGGTTCACGCAGAAGCCGCCGTGCATCGCACCGAGCAGCAGGCGCAGCGTTTGCAGGCCGTTGGGCATGACCAGCGCGACCGTATCGCCCGGCCGCAGGCCATGGCTGCGCAGCAGGGCCGCGACCAGAAGGCAACTGCCCGCCAGGTCGCCGTAGGTGATCTGGTGCCCGCTTTCCGTGGCGCAGGCGTACACGGCCTGTGGCCGCTGCGCCGCCTGTCGCCCGATCAGCGCGTGGACGGTGAGGGCGGCGGGAGCGGCGGGAGCGGTGGGGACGGCCGGCCGGCTCACTGCGCACCGTGCCTTGCGAAGAAGTCGCCGAAGATCTCGTCTGCGCTCGGCATCTGCTCCGGTATCGGCCGCGACACCCGCGTGATGTTCAGGTAGTGGCGGTAGTTCAGGTTGTCCGAGAAGCTGTTCTTGCCCCAGGTGCCGCAGCCCATGGAGAGCGAGAAGGGCAGCCCGTTGTCGAAGCTGCCGCCGGTGGCGATGCTGTGCGCCTGGTCGACGATCACGCGCGCCACCGGCAGCGTCAGGCCCAGCGTGAGCGCGCGTTCGGGCAGGGCGCTGTGCAGGCCCACCGAGTGGCCGGCGCCTTCATGGGCGTAGATGCGCTCGACCATGGCTGCGGCGGCGGCGAAATTTTGCGCGCCATGAATGGCGAGCACGGGGCTGAGCTTTTCGCCCGAAAACGGATGCCCATGGCCTGCGCCGTCTTCGGCCACCATCAGGATGCGCGGACCGGTCGCGGCAAGCGCCAGCCAGCCCGCGCACTGGGCGTCGTCCAGGGCCGCCGCGCGCTCGGCAATCGAGCGCGCCGACTGGCCGATGACGGCCGCCGAGAGTTTGCCCCCGGGCCACATCAGCGCCTGCAGCGTGGCCTTCTGCGCGGCCGTGAGCATGACCGCGCCGCGCTCTGCGAGCGCCGCGAGCATCGGCGCACGCACCGCATCGACGATCACCAGGCTGTTCTCCGACGAGCAACTGGTCGCGTTGTCGAAGGTCTTGGAGCGCACGATGCGCTCAGCCGCTGCGTGCACGTCGGCCGTTTCGTCGACGATGCCGGCCACGTTGCCCGCACCCACGCCGAAGGCCGGCGTGCCGCTGGCATAAGCCGCGCGCACATTGGCCTGCGAGCCGGTGGCCACCACCAGGTCGCACAGGCGCATCAGTTCGCCCGTCGCCTGCTTGTCGATAGGCCCAGGCAGCAGTTGCACCAGGTCGCGCGGCGCGCCGATGCGATCGAACTGCGCGTGGATGAACCCGATCAGCCGCGCCGCCGTCGACCAGCCCTTGGGCGAGGGCGCGACGACGACCGCGTTGCGCCCCTTGAGCGCATTGATGATCTTGTTGGCCGGCGTCGCGCCCGGGTTGGTCGAGGGCGTGATGGCGCACACCACGCCAACGGGGCGCGCGATCTCGACGATGCCGCGCGCCGGGTCTTGGCCGATCACGCCGACCGAGCGCGCACCGTGCAGGTCGCGCAGCAGGCCGAAGGTCTTGCGGTGGTTTTTCAGCACCTTGTCCTGAACGCAGCCCATGCCGGTGTCGGCCACGGCCAACTCGGCCAGTTCGCGGTTGCGCGCCGGCTCGATGATGGCCCAGCCGGCCGCAGTCACGGCGGTGTCCGCCTGCGCCTGCGACCAGGTGGCGCAGATGCGTTGCGCGGCGCGGGCGCGCGCGACCAGTTCGGTGATGGGCGAGGGTGCGCTGGAGGGCGCAGTGGAATGTTCCATGGGGAGCCGCCAGTCAATCGGGATGGAGGTTGGCTTGCCTGGCCAGTTGCTGCCAGCGCACGAGTTCGGCGCTGACGATCTGGCCGAGTTGCTCCGGCGTGTCGCCAACGCCTTCGCTGCCCTGGGCCAGCAACTTGTCGCGCAGGTCCGGCTGCCTGAGCACCGCGTTGATGGCGCGGTTGAGCTTGTCGATGGCCGGCTGCGGCGTTTTGGCGGGCACGAACATGGCGTACCACGAGTCGACATTGAAGTCGGCAATGCCGGCCTCCTGCATCGTGGGCAAGTCGGGCAATGCCGCGCTGCGCCGGGCGGTCGACACCGCGAGCGCCTTGAGCTTGCCGGCTTTGACGAACTGCATCGCCGCAGGAATCGACACCCACAGCAGCGGCACCTGGCCGCCAATCACGTCGGTCACGGCCGGAGCGCCGCCACGGTAGGGGATATGTGTCATCCGGGTGCCGGTGCGCAGTTTGAGCAGTTCGCCGGCGAGATGCCCGGGCGAGCCGTTGCCTGCCGAGGCAAAGGAAATCGCGCCGGGCCGGGTCTTGGCCAGCGCCACCAGATCGGCCACGCTGTTGGGCGCGAACTGCGTGTGGGCCACCAGGATCTGCGGCAGCGAGGCGACCATGGCCACGGGGGCGAAGTCTTTCGCCGTGTCGAACGCGAGCTTGGCGTAGATGGCCGGGTTGATGGTGTGCGAGGACAGCGTGAACAGCACCGTGTAGCCGTCGGGCGCCGACTTGGCGACCAGTTCGGTGCCGATGGAGCCGGCAGCGCCGCCGCGGTTGTCGATCAGCACCGGCTGGCCCAGCAGCGGCTGCAAGCGCTCTTGCACGATGCGCGCGATCACGTCGGTGCCACCGCCGGGCGGGTAGGGCACGACCAGGCGGATCGGCCTGCTCGGGTAGTCGCTGCCGTTTTGCGCCAGCGCCACCGAGGGCGCGGCCAGCGCCGCAGCGGCCAGCAGCGCCGCACGCAGCCAGGGGACGAACGGATCATCACGCATGCGAGGCCCCGTGGAGTGAAGCGACGGCTTCGATGGGCTGCATTCTGGTTTATTTATTTTCGGAACGCAACGTTCCATTTTAATGATTTACCCGTATTCGCCATCGTGCCTTGCAGTGGACGGATTCACTGCATCTGTATTGCGAGCAGCGCCCGAAGTGGCACGCAAGCGCCCACGCGCCAGCCCACGGTGCGCCGGGCGAACATGTCGATCACGCAGGCCGCGCACAGCGCGGCCATGCCAGTTCGAGACCTGCGTGACATCGGTCACCCACAGCACAGATTTGGCCGCTGCGCGTTGAACGGGTGGGTGACTTCAACGGGCGGGCACGGCGCCTTGGTAGCGCCGATCGTGGCGCGCATGGGCTTGCCGCGCCGGCCCTGGCGGCGCTCACGATGCCGAAACGATCGGCCACGCTGCTACGAAATACGCTGCCATGCCGCCGGGTTGCGGCCTCGGCGCATGTTTGGCGGACCTTGCGATCGGTTGTCTGAAGTGGCTGCGCAGGAGGCGGCGGTGCCGAGGCCGGCCGCGTGGGTGCAGGACATGCGCGCCCGGTTCAGCCTAGTGTCGCGTCACCGATCATCTGTCGGTCTGCGCTGGCCATCGAAGCGCATCGCGGCGTTGCATCGCTTGCCAATACAGATCGGTATGGGCGGCGCGATGCGCCTTGCGCTGCGCTCCGATGGCTGCGCGCAGCCTACGACATCTGATCGGTGACGCGACACTAGCAGCGACATAAGGCGTTCGTGCTGCGCGGCGGTGACCGGATCACTCATCTGACGGGGATCTTGGCCGATGCCTGCACGGTCAGCCAGACGTTCGACAGCACGATGGCCACACAGGTCGCGACGATCAGTGCCGGAACCACCGGTGATGGCCAACCGGCCAATCGCTGTTCGACGACCAGTGCGAGCGCCGGTACGAACGGGGTGATGATCGAGACGCGCGACGCGCCGAGCGATCCGATCGCGTGCTGCAGCGTGAAGGCGGGAATGACGACGGAAACCATCGACAGCAGCACCAGTTTGCCGATCAGCGCGGGCGCGAATGATTCGGCGGTCGCGCCCGAGAACTGCGCATAGCCCGTCGCGCCCGTGACGACGAGCAGCAGGTAGAAGCGGTTGCTCAGGATGTCGAGCGTCGCGCACTGCGACTGCCTGACGACCTTGCCCGACCAATAAACATAGAGGCCGCCAGCCAGCCCGGCGACGGTGGCCAGCGCGATACCGGCGTAGAGCCGCGCCGGCGCGATCACGATGGCGCCGGCGGTCGTGATGCGCGCGGCAACGAGGCCAAACAGGCACAGCGAGATCAGCACGCAGCCGAGCGTGCGCAGTGACTGGAACGGCACCTGCCGGGTGTACACCACGCAGACGAGCACGGCGACCGGCACGCAGCCCTGATAGATCGCCGATTCGACAGACGCCTCGATGCGTTGCAGCGCGAGGAACATGAAGAACCATGCGGCCACGGTCAATACGTTCAGGATCACGACATCGGCCAAGTGCGTGCGCAGCAGGCGGGAGGGCCGTCCACCGGACAGCAAGTGCGCGCCGAAGAAAATCACGAACGCGGTGAGCAAAGTGATGAACGTCAGCGCCGCCCCGCTGATCTGTGAAAACGAAAATGTCACCCAGACGGCGGACAGCGCGGTGCTGACGCAATAAACGGCGATGGAAAGATAACCGGTGCGCAGTGCTTTCATGGTGGCCTCGCGTGGCTTGCAACTTTCCTGATGATGGGAAGGGCGCAGGCAATGTCCACCGGATGGTTGCAACCCGGGGCGGCGCATCAGATTATGTAGCCTTCGTTGGCTCGTCATCGCCCGCTGGTGAGCGGTGCGCGGGCCAATCGCCCTGGCTTGGGACAAGGCGCAGCCACTTGCCAGGCGACACCCTCGTGGTACGGAAACCGGATCGCCTGGGCCGCAGGCGTCATGCGACTGGCCGGTCTGGCCGGTCTGGCCGGTCTGGCCGGTCTGGCCGGTGCACTGCGCAAGCAGCGCGGCCATGCCGGCGATGCTGATGTCGCCGCGCTGCCCATCGCGCGCGCGGGCACAGTGCGCAGACGCTGGTCGAGGCTATGCCCGGCGCATTCCCCGGCGCGTTCGCTGAACGCGGGTGTTTGCGGCCGGTGTCGATACCGGGCAGGGCGCGCACGCCCGGCATCCGCTGCGGTTTGCGGTATCGGTCACAGGGGGCACAGGGGGCACAGGGGGCACAGGGGGCACAGGGGGGGGCTGCCGGAAAACCCGGGGGTCAGGCTGCATCTGGCGTGTCAGCGGCCGCAGCCCACGCCATCCAACCCAACAGCAACAGAGCCACGAACCACTGGCCCAACCGCAAGCCACGTGAACGGTTTTGAGTACGTGTGCGTAATGCCGCAGCGCCCGATGAAAACAAAGTCGTGCGAACGATGGGTGCGCGAAGATTGATCATGGTTTTACGTCTGCTTGGATCTTCGGCGCTTGCAACTTGGACACGGCGGCGACTGCCTGTTGCAAAGCATCTGGCTGCAAGATCAAACCTGCGTGGTCGATGCCGGGCAACAGCTTCACACCGATCAACCCGGGGCTGACGGAAAAAACGTCGGCAAAGTGCTCTGTGTGAAATGCCTCGTCCTTGTCTCCCGCCAACACCATCAGTGGTTGCGTAACTGCACGAATCGAAGTCTGGTAGTCGTCGCGCGGTCTGAAGTTCGCAGTGAGGTTCAAGTCGTAGCTAGGCGTCAATAGATCCCTATTGGCTTCGTCAATGGCAAATCGCGTCACCGCCAGATGGTTAAGTTGTGACAGGCCCATCCCGTTGAGCGCCTGCAACAAGATCAGGCGTGGCACGCCCACTCGAACCCAGCCCCCACTGTTTTCACGCTGAGTGGGCGCACTTTGATGCACGAAAGGCGACAGCAACAGAAAGCTCTGGAAGGCTTTGGCTTCCGTGCTGGCCGCATAGCGCAGTACGAAGCCTCCACCCGACGAAAAGCCAGCCAAAGTACTCGGCTGCGGTGGATGCATCTGCTTAACGAAATCGCTCAGATCATTCTCAAGCTGACCCACGTAGTCGATGTGTCCTTTGGCCCCTGAAGCCCCGTGACCACGAATGTCGAGCGAATACACGCTATAGCCGGCCGCTGCCAAAGCGTTGGCCAGCGGGTGCATGCTCTTGCTGGTGGCGGACGAGCCATGCACCAGCACCACCGAGCCTTGCACCGAAGGCGAACTCTGTGCAGGTGGGTAGTGGCGATAGGCCAGCTTGTCACCATTGCGGCTGGCAAATTGCATTGGCTCAGGTGCATCGCTGTAGTCGACGGCGCCAAACGCCTGGGTGATGCCCTGCATGGTCGGCGGCTCCGCAGGACCACCCAACCACAATAGCAATCCAAAGCCAACAAAAGTCAGAATAATCATGAGCACGGCAATCCAAATTAGTTGTTTCATCGGTTTCTTTCGGTAGGTTTGAGTCCCATGGCATACAGTCGCTGCGTCAAAAGATCAAATTTGGATGCCGCCTGTTCACCACGGGGCCGGTGCCACTTCAGCCGTACTTCGTTGTTGCCACTCTCGAGCGGATGTCTAACGAAGCCCTCGTACAGCGACAGGAAGGACTCTCCCATCTCGTCCAGCCTGTCGATCTCGGGTTGCAGCTCGTCGACCACCTGCAGAATCTTTTCCTGTCCTAGTCCACTGCATCATTGAATAAGCACCTGCCGAATGCGCCTTGATGGATCGTCGTACTTCCACTTGATGGGCTTGGGATTCTTGTTGTGTTCGCGGATGTAGCGCATCAGCTTTCGCCCCAAGTCCTTCACCGAGGTAAATACGCCGCGGGTTATGACATCACGCTGAATGCGCGAGAACCAGTTCTCCACCTGGTTCAGCCACGACGAGTACGTGGGTGTGAAGTGCATGCGCACGTTGCCGTGCCGTACAAGGAAGTCCCGCACGCGCTGGGTCTTGTGGCTGCTGACGTTGTCGCAGATGACATGGATCTCCTGCCGCTCGCACTGGCTGGCGACGATGTCGGTAAGGAAGGCAACGAATTGCTCGCTGGTGTGGCGCGCCGCGGTCTTGCCCAGCACCTGGCCGGTGGCGGTGTTCAGCGCCGCGAACAAGCTCAGTGTGCCGTTTCTCTTGTACTCGAATCCGTGGCTCTCGGCACGCCCTGGCGACAGCGGCAGCATCCGGTCCTTGCGATCGAGTGCCTGGATGGCGGTCTTCTCATCGACGCAGAACACCACGGCGTGCGCCGGTGGATTGAGGTACAGCCCGATCACATCGGCCGCCTTGGTCTCAAAGTCCGGGTCGTTGGACACCATGTGTCGATCCAGTCTTTGCGCTCGCACGTTGTGCTTGCGCCAGATGCGCTGAACCGCAGAAACGGATACGTCACCAAGTTCAGCCGACAGCTTGTAGCTGCTCCAGTGCGTGGAGCCATCGCTCGGCTTGCGCCTGAGCGTGTAGTTGAGCACCCGCGCCTCCAGTTTGGCCGGTGGCTGCTTGGGCGTGCGTCCCGGGTGCCGGGCGTACATGCCCGCCAGGCGCTCGCTGAGAAAGCGGCTGGACCAGCGGGAGATGAAACGCGAGTCGCATTCGAGCCTTTGCATGATGGTGTCGCGCGACTGACCCTCTTCGAGCATGAGGATCAGCTTGGCCCTGCGCACGTCCGCCACGCGCGCCGTGCGGCTACGTGTGGCAGTCAGCAATTTGTCTCGCTCGGCGTCGGTCAGATTCATTTTTCCCATGCGTTGCATTTAACCACAAATGGGGTGTTGTTTCAATGGTGCAGTGAACTAGGCGCGCCTGGACTTCGGTCGGCCGTTGTCCGTCGGTAGCCGGCCGATGATGAAATCGGCCATGGGCGGCGGCGTGCAGCCACGCAGCGGGGCGACGCCCATTTCCGGGAACAGTAGCGGCAGGCCCTGCACTTTGCTACATCGTGCGCGACCTGCTGGAGATTCCCGACCTGTGCACGGTGGCGCTCCGCGATCCGCGCGGTCTTCCGATGGCGGGCATCAGCGTATCGACCATCGCGCCCCACCCCATGGCGCTCTCGCTGGGTGGTGGACCGGAAACTGACCGGCATGGCCTCAAAGCGCTTCGGCGCAGAAAGTGACCGGGGTGATGATGCGCGTGCGACCGAGGCTGCCTCGTTGCAGCAGTCCGGCGCGGTGATCGCCCGTCACGAGGTCATCGGCGTCGCCTGCCAGCGTCATTGCCAGCAAAAACCTATCGTTCGGATCGTTGGCTTCGATTCCATCGGCCAGAGGCGGCAGCGCGTCCAGCATGATGGAGCGGCGCATGTTGTTGACCATCGTGCCGACGCGGTGCGGCTGGAGCACATCCTTGAACTTCGCATAGCGGCTTGCGCGGCGCAGTTCGTCGATTTGCGTGGTCGAAGTCACCAGATCGAAACGATCCTTCTGCCATGCGCGGTAGATGGCATCGACTGCGCCGTGTGGCGAGAGTAACGCACTGAGCAGCACGTTGGTGTCGAGGACGACCCGCATCAGCGCTCGCGTGCCCATTGCACGGCTTCGGTCACGATGGCGGTCAAATCGGCCTCGCTCACGTCGGTGTTTGCTTGTTTGGCCTGTTCAACGGCACGCTCGAAGATATAGGTACGCACCGCCTCCTCGATGAAGCGTGACAGGTCACCCTTGCGGCCGCCACCTCGCGACGCTAGGAACATGCGCACGGACTGATCCGTGTCCGATGACACGGCAATGTTCCAGCGAATGGTGTTCATGATGATCCAGAATAGAGTTTATCTGCATAGGTGTTTATACATTCATCCTGATGCGGTTGCAATGGCTCGATAGTTCAATAAAACGGTGGCAAAGAATGCCGTGCAGCCGTGCAGCCGTGCGGCGGCGTGCTGACGACCGCTTGCGCGCCGATGGCGGCGTTGATCCCCGGCTCGTTGTCCACGACCTCCGCTTGGGTCGAGCTTCCTGGATATCCGTTCGGCCACCGGGCGGGCCACGCCATCCACCGAAGCGCCCGGGTGGAAAGGCCAGATCATGCGCAACGGGCCCGACGCAAAGCGCCCGCCGGGTGCGGCCGGGGCGCTGCGCCCCGGACAGGCACCGGTGACTTGCGCGGGTGCGCGCAGCAGAAAGCCCTTGCGGCGCATGGTTTGCTCGTGCATGGCGCGGCCTCCAACCCGGCGCGCGCCGAAGGCGCCTCGGGGGTGTTGCACATCAATCAGCCCTGATGTCGGCGGCCTTGATCACGAGCGCCCATTTTTTGGCCTCGGTCGCTATCGTGTCGGCCATCTGTTGCGGGTTGCCGCCATCGACATTGAAGCCATGCCCGGACAGCCGCTGCGCGTTTTCCTTCAGCGCAGCGATGATGGCCTGGTACAGCGTTTGCACGATGGCCGGTGGCGCTCCCGTGGGCATCACGAAGCCGTACCAGGTGTCCGAGTTGTAGCCCTTCAGGCCCGACTCGGACACCGTCGGGACAGCCGGCAATTTCGGGTCGCGCTGCTCGCTGCCGATGGCTATGGCGCGCACCTTGCCCGCCTGAATCTGCGGCAGAGCCGACGGTAGTTGCACGAACATCAGGCCGATCTGGTTGGCCAACAGGTCATTCATCGCCGGGCCGCCGCCCCGGTAGGGGATGTGCAGGATGCTGGCCTTGGTCATCGACTTGAACAACTCGCCCGCCAGGTGCTGTGAGGTGCCGACCCCGGACGATCCGTAGGAGAGCTTGCCGGGGTGGGCATGCGCATAGGCGAGCAACTCCGGCACGCTCTTGACCGGCAGCGACGGGTGCACCACGACGACGATCGGCATGCGCACGGCGATCGTGAGCGGCGCGAATTCCTTGATCGGGTCGTAGGGCAACTGGCTGTAGATGCTTTGGTTCATCGTGACGATGCCGGCGGACGTCAGCATGAAGGTGTAACCGTCCGGCGCGGCGCGCGCCGTCTGCTCGGCGGCCAGGATGCCGCCGGCGCCGGGCTTGTTGTCCACCACCACGGGTTGCCCCAGGTTTCTGGACATGGTTTGCGCGATCGTGCGCGCCAGGAAGTCGGTGCTGGCGCCGGCCGCAAACGGGGCAATCAGGCGGATCGGCCGGTTGGGGAAGTCCTGGGTCTGTGCGGCACTGCCCGCCGCCAGCAGCATGACGGCTGCCAGCCACTGGCGCCGGATCCGGATGGGCTCGTAAGGCACGCGGGACTCCTTCGATTCGCAATGCCCGCGAGTGTCGGCCATGCCGCTTCCGGGATGCGCAGGGAATGGTCAAAAAATAGTCCATATGTTGATATTGATGACAGTACGAAAATACTGCTTTCGTGCACTGATAGATGCCCGTAGAAATATCGATATATGGACTGATTTTGTCCTCTGCCGGCTTGTCTTCGCAGTGGCTTGACGCCTACGATCTGCGGCACTTTTGGCCGTCATCTCCACCAGACATGCACTCCTTGATCGCCCCGGGACCTCTGCAAGGCATACGGGTTCTCGACCTCTGCCAAGGCAGCGAGCAGTACTGCGGAAAACTGTTCGCCCAACTCGGCGCCGATGTGGTGCTGGTGGAGCCCGTGGCCGGCGCTGCCAACCGCCGCGAAGGGCCTTTCCTGGGCCATGCGGCGCATCGGGAACGCAGTCTGAGCTTTGCTTACTTCAATCAGGGCAAGCGCGGCATCGCCTTGGACCTGGAGCACTCAGCGGCGTGCGAGGTTTTTCTGGCACTGGTGCGCAACGCCGACCTGGTGATCGAGGCCGAACCGCCCGGGCGCATGGGCGCGCGCGGGCTTGGGGCCGAGGTTTTGCTGCGCGCGCAACCGTCTTTGGTCGTGACCAGCATCACGCCGTTTGGTCAGGACGGCCCGTTCGCCCATTTCCAGGCCGATGATCTGGTGGCATTGGCTTTCGGAGGGCTGCTCTCGCTCGGCGGCTATCCCGGCCTTGCGCCTACCGCCGCTTACGGCAACCAGGCCGTCCTCTGCGCGGCCCAGTTCGCTGCGGTGGCGTCGCTGGTGGCGCTGTCGGTGGCGCAAGACCAGGGGGGCCGGCCGACTGGCCAACATATCGACGTGTCGGTGCAGGAAAGTGTCACGATGGCGCTGGAGAACGCGGTGCAGTTCGTCGAGCTCGAGCAGCAGATCCGCAAACGCAACGGCGGCGAGCAGCGCCAGGCGGGCACCGGTGTGTTTCCGTGCAGCGACGGCATGGTGTACCTGATGGCGGGCGGCGTTGCCGCCAACAAATTCTGGCATGCCACCACCGAGTGGCTGGTGCAAGGCGGCGCGCCGGGCGCCGAGCAACTGCGCGAGCCGCGCTGGCTCGATGCGCAATTCCTGCACACGGAACAGGCCAAGCGCCTTTTTGCCGACATCTTCCTGCCGTTCGCAGCCAGCCAAACCAAGGCCCGGTTGTATGCCGAAGGGCAGCGGCGACGCATTCCGATCTGCCCCGTGAGCACGACGGCCGATTTGCTGCAAAACCGGCAACTGGCGTTCCGGCAATTTTTCGAGCAGACGACGCATCCGTACAGCGGCGCCCGGTTTGCCGTGCCGGGCGCCCCGTACCGCTTGTCGGCTTCGCCGTGGCAACTCGGGTCTGCGGCGCCTCGGCTGGGCGAGCACAGTTGCGAGGTTCTGGGCGCGCTGGGCTACGACCACGAAACGCAGGCCGTCCTGCTGCGCGCAGGGGCCTTCGCATGAATCAGCGTCCGCTGGCGGGCATCACCGTGGCCGATTTCACCTGGCTCGGTGCCGGCTCCTACACCACCAGGATGCTGGCCGACTTCGGCGCCGATGTGATCAAGATCGAAAGCGGCGCGCGGCTCGACAGTTTGCGCGACGCCAGGCCGTTCCAGGGCGGGGTTCGCGGCGTCAACCGCAGCGGCTATTTCGCCGATCGCAACGCCAGCAAGCGCAGCATCACGCTCAACCTGAAGACCGGGGAGGGCTGCGCGCTGGCGCGGCAACTGGTTCGGTGCAGCGATGTGGTGGCCAACAACTTCACGCCCGGCACGATGGAGAAGTTCGCCCTGGGCTATGACGCGGTGCGCGCGTTCAGGCCCGATATCGTGTACATCGCAATGTCGATGCACGGCCAGGCGGGGCCGCAGGCGCAGTATCTCGGCTACGGCCTGACCATCGGCGCGGTGACGGGGCTGCACCACCTGTGCGGCCTGCCGGACCAGGAGCCTGCGGGCACGGGCACCAACTTTCCCGACCATGTGCCGAATCCGGCGCACGCCGCCTTCGCCATCCTGGCGGCCTTGCGGCATCGCCGCCGCACCGGGCAGGGCCAGTTGATCGACATGGCGCAGATCGAGCCGACCATCGCCTTGCTCGGGCCCGCCGTGCTGGACTACACCGCCAACGGGCATGTTGCCGGGCGCGTCGGCAACCAGCAGATCGCAGGTGCGCCGCATGGCGTCTATCCCTGTCGCGGCGATGATCGCTGGATCGCGCTGTCGGCCACCGGGCAACCGGCATGGGCTGCCTTGCGCACGGTGCTGGCGGATCCCGCGCTCGATCAGGATCTGCGCTTTGCCGATGTCGCCGCGCGCTGGCAGCACCGCGCAGCGCTCGATGCTGCGCTGGCCCGCAGCACGGCCCATCATGACGCGCACGAACTCGCCCGACGCTTGCAGCAGCACGGCGTGGCGGCCGGCCCGGTGCAGGACGCGGCCGATGTCCTGCTGCGCGACGCGCAGTTGCAGGCGCGCCAGCATTGGGCCTACCTGGACCACCCCGAGATGGGCCGCACCGTCTACGGCACGCTGCCGCTGCGGATGTCGCGCACGCCGACAGGCCCGCTCCGGCCGGCGCCGCTGCTCGGTCAGCACAGCGACGAAATCCTGCGGGAAAAGCTGGACCTGTCCGATGACGACATCGCGGCGCTGCGCAGCCGGGGGGTGTTGCAATGAAGGCCGCCGAGCAAATCGCTGCCTTCGTCAGCAGCTTCGGCGCCGAGCGGCTCACGCCGGCACTGGTGCAGACCTGTGGCCGCGCGCTGCTCGATACCTACGCCGTGGCCATTGCCGGCAAGGATGAGCCGGCCAGCCGGCTGGCGCTGCGTTACGCGCGCCGCAGCGGCGCGGCCATGCCGCCCTGGCAGGCCGGCTATTGGGCGACGGGCGAGTTGCTGCCTTTGGAACTGGCGGCGCTGTGCAACGGCGTGGCGGGCCATGTGCTCGACTACGACGACGTGAGCGCACCCCTGCGCGGCCACCCCAGCATTGCGCTGCTGCCCGCACTGGTCGGCCTGGCCGAGGCCATGGATGCCAGTGGCGCCGAGTTCGTCTGCGCATACGTTGCCGGGTTCGAGGTGATCTGCAAGCTCTCCAAGGCCATGGCCCTGCGCCACTACGCGCGCGGCTGGCATTCGACGGCCAGCATCGGCACGCTGGCTGCCGCAGCGGCCTGTGCGCGGCTGCTGCGGCTCGACGCCCGGCGGACCTGCCACGCGATCGGTCTGGGCGTGGCCCAGGCGGCGGGAACCCGTGCCCACTTCGGCACCCACGCCAAATCGTTCCAGGCCGGCCAAAGCAATGCCGCAGGGCTGCGCGCGGCATTGCTGGCCAGCGAGGGCTTCGACGCCGCCAGCGGCGCGCTCGATGCAGCCTTCGGCTACATGGACCTGTACGCCAACGGCGAATCACTGGCCCCCGAACTGGCGACGCTGGGGCAGGCGCCGCTGGAGTTGCTGGGCAGCGGCATCGAGGTCAAGAAGTACCCGCTGTGCTATGCCACGCACCGGGCAATCGATGGGCTGCTGGACCTGCGCCAGGCCCATGCGCTGCGCTTGGCCGATGTGGCTGCGGTGCGCATCCGCGCCAGCGCCGGCGCGCTGACGCCGCTGATCCACGCCCGCCCGCAGACCGGGCTGGAGGCCAGGTTCAGCATGCAATACGCAGTGGCGGCGGCTTTGCTCGATGGCCAGGTCGGTCTGGCCAGCTTTACCGACGAGGCGGTGCGGCGGCCGCAGGCGCAAGCCTTCTTCGCGCAGGTGCAGACCGATGACAGCGCCGGTGGCCCCGCCTTCCCGCGCTGGACCGAGATCGACATCGCGTTGCGCGGCGGCAGGCGCTTGCAGCGCCGCGTAGACCTGCTGCGCGGCTCTGCGCAGGCGCCGTTGAGTCTGGATGAACTGCGCCTGAAGGTTCGGGACTGTCTGGCCTGGGGGCGCGTCGATGCGGATGTCGATGGCCTGGTCGCTGGCGCGCTGGCGCTGGACCGGATGCCGATGCGCCAGTGGCGCGCGGCGGCCGCACTGGTGCCCACCTGAAAGACCACCGACATGCCCTTGCTCTACGAATTGCGCGCCGGCGTTGCCATCGTGACGCTGAACCGCCCCGAGGCGATGAACGCCATCGACCCGGACACCAGACTCGCGTTGCATGCAGCGTGGCAGCGTGCCGCCGGCGACGACGCGGTGCGTTGCGTGGTGCTCACCGGCGCTGGCGACAAGGCGTTCTGCACGGGTTCGGACTTGAAGAAAACCATGCCGCCGAAGGAGAGCCATGCGCAACTGACTTTCGGTGGGACTGCGCCCAGCCATCTGTTGTCCGGCATGGAGATGGACAAGACCATCCTGTGCGCGATCAACGGCTATGCGATGGGGGCCGGCATGGAACTGGCGCTGGCCTGCGATCTGCGCATCGCGTCGGAGAACGCGCAATTTGCGCTGCCCGAGGTGCGCCTGGGCAGCATCCCGGGCGCCGGCGGAACCCAGCGGCTGCCGCGGCTGATCGGGCAGTCGGACGCGATGCTGCTGCTGCTCACCGGCGCGCGCATCGACGCGCAGGAAGCCCTGCGCCTGCGCCTGGTCAGCCGGGTCGTGCCGCGTGCGCGATTGCTCGACGAGGTGCTGGGCATCGCGGCGCAGATCGCGCAGAACGCGCCGCTGTCCGTGCGTGCCGTCAAGCGCCTGGTGCGCGATGGGCAGGACATGCCCATGGACCGGGCGCTGGCGCTGGAGAGCCATGTCTTCGGACTGCTGCGCGACACCGGGGACCGCCTCGAAGGTCGGCGCGCGTTTCAAGAAAAGCGGCCGCCGGTGTACCACGGCCGCTGACGGAACCCGGGAGCAACGATGAACCCGCTCAAGGACAAGGTCGCGATAGTCGGCGTTGGCGCCACGGCGCAAGGCAAGCTGCCCGGCGCGACGCCGGTCACGCTCGGGGCCGAGGCTTTCAAGCGGGCGCTGGACGATGCCGGCCTGAAAAAGGCGCAGATCGATGGCCTGTTGACGATGCCGGGAACCGTCTCGCCCGAGGGCGCGCTCAATTACTTGCGCATGGGTGAGACGCTTGGCATCGACCCGAAGTACACCGGCAGCATGACCATGGGCGGCGGCACCTGCGGCGCGCTGATCCAGAACGCCGCGATGGCAATAGCGTGCGGCATGGCCGACTGCGTGGCCTGCCTCTTTGCCGACACCGCGCGCAGCGGCAACTACCGCTTTGCCCGCGCCTCGGGCTGGGGCGATTCCTGGGGCATCTGGGGCATGTTCGGCGCGGCCGCCAACAGCGCCATCGCCGCCAGCCGCCACATGGCCTTGTACGGCACGCGCAGCCGGCACCTGGGCAATGTCGCAGTCGCCTGCCGCAGGCACGCCGCGCTGAACCCGAACGCGGTGATGCGCGCGCCCCTGAGCATCGAAGACCACCAGGCATCGCGCTGGGTGGTGGAGCCGCTGCACCTGCTCGACTGCTGCCTGATCAGCGATGGCGGCGTCTGCATCATCCTGACCTCGGCCGAACGGGCACGCGACCTGCGGCAGCAGCCGGTGCTGATCGCCGGCATGGGACAGGCCTACACCACCCAAAACATGGAGCGCGAGGACTGGTGGTATGTGCCGCACCAAAAGGAGGCCCTCGACCGCGCCTACGCGATGGCCGGACTGGCTCCCCGGGACATCGATGTGGCCCAGTTGTACGACAACTTCACGATGAGCGTGATCCTGTGGCTGGAGCACGCCGGTTTTTGTGGCGTGGGCGAGGGCGGCCCGTTTACCGAAGGCGGTCGTATCGAACTGGGCGGACAGTTGCCGGTGAACACCGCCGGCGGCAACCTGTCCGAGTCGTACATGGAGGGCTGGCTGCATGCCGTCGAGGGCGTGCGCCAGATGCGCGGCGAGTGCGGCGAGCGCCAGGTAAGGAACGCCCGCAGCTGCCTGGTGACCGGGCGGGGCATGGCGCTGAACTGCGCCAACGCAATGATCCTGCGCGCAGCATGAGGAAAATCCAAATGACCGAAGCCGCCACCTACGGCAAGCCGCTGCCCGCGCTCGACGAGTCCAACCGCGCGTTCTGGAGCGCCGCGCGTGAGCAGCGCCTGGTGCTGCAGCATTGCGGCGGCTGCGGCAGGCCGCGTTATCCGATCAACCATATCTGCCCGCATTGCCTGGATGGCCGCTTCGAATGGCGGGCCGTGTCGGGGCGCGGCAGCGTGCATTCGAGCATCGTGTTCCACCAGGTCTACGAGGCGGCCTTTGCCGGCGATGTGCCCTACAACGTCTCGCTGATTCAGCTCGAAGAAGGGCCACGGATGATCAGCAGCGTGGTGGGCATTCCCGCGTCCGAGGTCCAGGTGGGCGACAGGGTGCAGGTCTGCTTTGACGCCGTGACAGCGCAAATCACCATTCCCCGCTTCCGGTGGATCGGCCAAGGACAGACCGATGCGCGATGAACTTCCTTTCGTCCTGATGCGCGGTGGCACCAGCAAAGGCGTGTTCCTGCGTGCCGACGATGTTCCCGGCGACCGCGACCGCTTGACCCGCGTGCTGCTGGACCTGTTCGGCAGCCCCGATCGGCGGCAGATCGACGGCCTCGGCGGCGCGGACAAGCTCACCAGCAAGGCCGCCATCATCGGGCGACCCACGCGGGCGGACACCGACATCGGCTACCTTTTCGGCCAAGTCGGCACGGTCAGGGCCGAGGTCGACTACCAACTCAACTGCGGCAACCTGATCGCCGCCGTGGGCCTGTACGCGATCGAAGAGGGACTGATTGCGGCGCATGAAGGCAGCACGCTCGTGCGCGTGCACAACGTCAACACGGACCGGGTGGTTCATGTGCAAGTGCCGGTGCAGGGCGGCAAGCCTCTGTGGCGCGGCGATCTGGCCATCGCGGGGGTGCCCGGCACGGGCGCGCCGATCTCCCTGGACTTCTCGCGCGCGCTGGGCGCGATCACCGGACGGCTGCTGCCCACGGGCAATGCCATGGACGTGATCGATGTCGAAGGTCTCGGGCCGGTGGAACTGTCCGTGGTCGATGGCGCCAACCTGGCGATTTATGTGCAGCCCGGCGTGCTGCGCATGACGGGCCTGGAGACGCCGGACGAGATCGATGCGGATGCCGGCCTCCGGTCGCGTATCGACGCCATCCGCAAAGCCGTGGCCTACCGCTGCGGCTTGCGCGGCTACTGGGATGCCCGGCAGGCCCCGTCGACGCCGATGCTGCTCGTCGTGGGTGCGCCTGCCGACTACCGCAGTTGCACGCAGGGCGATCCGGTGGCCGCTGCCGACCTGGATCTGGTGCTGCGCCAATATGCCTCCGGCGCGGCCAGCAAGGCACTGGCCGGCACGCTGGCGGCCACGACCGGCCTGGCCTGCCGCCTGCCCGGCACAGTGCCCCAGCGCTTGCTGGCCATGGCGCGGGGCAACCCGGACAGGCGTCTGGCGTTCGGCCATCCGTCGGGCATCATCCATGTGCAGGCGCAGGTGCGCTCCAGGCCGGGCGCAGCGCCCACCATCGACCGGCTCGTCGTGCAGCGCACGGCGCGCCGGCTGGCGCAAGGCCGGGCGTTCCTGAAAGAGGCTTTCCAGCGCGGTGCGTGATGCATGGCGGGGCTTGGCGCTGGTCCGCGCGACGCTCCGGCAGACACCCGGGGGACCCTGGTGTCGCGTCACCGATCATCTGTCGGTCTGCGCTAGCCATCGAAGCGCATCGCGGCGTTGCATCGCTTGCCAATACGCTATGTATTGGCTGCGCGATGCGCCTTGCGCTGCGCTCCGATGGCTGCGCGCAGCCTACGACATCTGATCCGTGACGCGACACTAGGGCGCCGCCCACCGGAGCACGCGCGCCCTGGCCGATCACCGGCCGCCTGCGTCAAAATGGCTGTCGCCCCACAGACCCAAGAGCCAGGGCAGGGGCGGCGATACGAGGAGACAAGATACATGCACACCCCCGACAACGGGCGCCGCCGATTCATGCGCGGCGCGCTGGGCGCTGCGGCGCTCGCAGTCACGGCCGGCCCCCTGCGCGCGCAGGACTGGCCCGGGCGTCCGATCAACTTCATCTGCCCCTGGACTGCGGGCGGCACCGGCGACCAGGCGATGCGCGCGTTGTGCGTGGTGGCGGCCCGCGTGCTGGGCCAGCCGATCGTGGTGGACAACCGCGCTGGCGCCTCGGGCATGATAGGCGTCAAGGCCCTGGCCTCGGCCAAGCCCGACGGCTACACCATCGGCCAGATCCCGGTCTCGGTCACCCGCTTCGCGCAACTGGGCCTGTTGCAGGCCGACCCGCGCCGCGACTTCACCTACATCGCGCGCACCTCGGGCCAGACCTTCGGCATTGCCGTGCTGGCGCAGGCGCCATTCAAAACGCTCCGGGACTTTGCCGGCCACGCCAAGGCCCACCCCGGCAAACTGACCTACGCCCATGCCGGCGTGGGCAGCGCCACGCATGTGGGCATGCAAGAGTTCGCGCTGCTGGCCGGCATCGAGCTGCACCATGTGCCCTACAAGGGCGGCGCCGAAGCGCTGCAAAGCGTGCTCTCCGGCCATGTCGACGCGCTGGCCGATTCGAGCTCCTGGGCGCCGCATGTCCAGGCCGGCACGCTGCGCCTGCTGGCGACCTGGGGCGCGCAGCGCTTCCAGGACACGCCCACGCTCAAGGAGTCGGGCTACGACATGGTCGTGGACGCGCCCAACGGTGTCGGCGCGCCGCGCGGTCTGCCCCCTGCCGTGACGGCCCGGTTGCGCGCTGCATTCCGGCAGGCCGTGGCCAGCACCGAATTCAAGGCCGTCATCGACAGGCTCGACGCGCCGCTGATGTACCTGGACGGCCCCGACTACGAAAAATACATCCACGCGGCCTATCAGCAAGAAAGCGCGCGAATCGAAAAACTCAGGTTGCGCGAGTGGCAGTGAAACACCCTGCCGGGAAAGTCACCATGAGCACCACCCCCTTGCTGCGCCTGCACCCCCGCGACAACGTGCTCGTCACCACGACGGCGCTGGCGCTGGGCCAGCCAATCGCCGAACTCGGCCTGCGTGCGCGCGCCCAGGTGCCCGCAGGCCACAAAATCGCCGCGTGCCACATCGCCGCAGGCGCGCCGGTCAAGAAGTGCGACACCGTGATCGGCGTCGCGCTGCGCGACCTGGCGCCGGGCGAGCATGTGCACAGCCACAACCTGCAAATGGCGGACTGCCACCGCGACCCGGCCTTTGGCGCCGACCTGCGGCCGGTTCAGTACCTGCCCGAGGATGCGCGCGCCAGGTTCCAGGGCTTCGTGCGCGCCGACGGCCGTGTCGGCACGCGCAACTTCATCGGCATCCTCGCGTCGGTCAACTGCTCGGCCACCGTGATCCGGCATATCGCCGCGCATTTCACGCCCGAGCGGTTGGCCGCCTTTCCCCGGGTGGACGGCGTGGCGGCGTTCGCGCAGACCAGCGGCTGCGGCATGTCATCGCCCGGCGCGCATTTCGATCTGCTGCGCCGCACGCTCGCGGGCTACGCGCGCCACCCCAACCTGGCGGGCGTGCTCATCGTCGGCCTGGGCTGCGAGCGCAACCAGGTCGATGCGCTCATCCAAGCGCAGGGCCTGCGCACCGGCCAGGCCCTGCGCACGCTGGTGATGCAGGAAATCGGCGGCACCCGCGCCACCATCGAAGCGGGCATCCGCGCGGTCGAGGAAATGCTGCCCGAGGCCAACGCGGCCCGGCGCAGCAGCGTGAGCGCGAGCCACCTTTGCATCGGGCTGGAGTGCGGCGGCTCGGACGGCTTTTCCGGCATCAGCGCCAACCCGGCGCTGGGCGCGGCGATGGACATCCTGGTGCGCCACGGCGGCACCGCCATCCTGTCGGAAACGCCCGAAATCCATGGCGTGGAGTTCATGCTCACGCGCCGCGCCATCAGCCCCGCCGTGGGCCAAAAGCTGCTCGACCGCCTGGCCTGGTGGCAGCGCTACACGGCGGGCCAGAACGTCCAGTTCAACGGCCAGGTGACCCACGGCAACCAGGCCGGCGGGCTGGCCAACATCGTCGAAAAATCCCTGGGCTCGGCCATGAAGAGCGGCACCACGCCGCTGCGCGCGGTGTACGAATACGCCGAGCCGATCACCGAAAGCGGCTTGGTATTCATGGACTCGCCGGGCTACGACCCCGTGGCCTGCACCGGCCAGATCGCCAGCGGCGCCAACCTCATCTGCTTTACCACCGGGCGCGGCTCGATGTTCGGCAGCAAGCCCGCCCCCACCATCAAACTGGCCAGCAACACGCCGATGTACCGGCGCCTGCAAGAGGACATGGACATCAACTGCGGCCTGATCATCGATGGCGCATGCAGCGTGCCCGAAATGGGCCAGCGCATCTTCGAGCAGATACTGCACCACGCCAGCGGCGCGCCCACCAAAAGCGAGCAATTGGGGCTGGGCGACCATGAGTTTGTGCCTTGGCATTTGGGGGTCGTTGGTTGATGCCGGGGGCATGGCGGCCAGTGCGGGATGGATGTTGGGGTTTTGGGGGTGCTGGCCGCAGGTTGTTGCACCGGGGACGGAATTGCCCGATCGCCCGCCCAAGCCAGAGCGGTTTGGCGGGCAATTCCATCCGCTGGGGTCGTGCTGCTCATGGCGCCATGGCCCTGGGCACCACCGACCCGCGCACCAAGCCCCGAAGCATCCGGAAGA
Source organism: Verminephrobacter eiseniae EF01-2 (assembly GCF_000015565.1). NCBI lineage: Bacteria > Pseudomonadati > Pseudomonadota > Betaproteobacteria > Burkholderiales > Comamonadaceae > Verminephrobacter > Verminephrobacter eiseniae. Next base: position 4,700,504 of record NC_008786.1, on the reverse strand, counting down.
TCAAAAGCATCAAAAGCACAGGCGCAACATGCGGGGAAATGTCAACTCCCCGCCACCTTCATCCGCTCCACGAGAATCGAGCCCACGGTCTTGGCGCCGTAGTTGTAGGCATCCGCTCCCACGGCCGCTATGCCCCTGAGCATGTTCTTGAGGTTGCCGGCGATGGTGATTTCATGCACCGGGTAGGCAATCTGGCCGCGCTCTACCCAAAAGCCGCTGGCGCCGCGTGAATAGTCGCCGGTGACCGGGTTCAGACCCTGGCCCATCAGTTCGATCACGAACAGCCCGGTGCCCAGTTTTTGCAGCATCGCGTCGAGATCGTCGCCGGGTTGGGTCAGGCGCGATGTGAGTGTCAGGTTGTGCGAACCGCCGGCATTGCCCGTGGTTTGCAGGCCCAGTTTGCGGGCCGAGTAGCAAGACAGGAAGTAGCCTTGCACACGCCCGTGCTTGACCACCTTGCGGGGCGCTACGCGCACGCCTTCGTCGTCGAATGGCGCGCTGCCTTTGCCGCCCGGGACAAAGGGGTCTTCCAGGATGTCGATATGCAGGGGAAAGATCATTTTGCCGAGCGAATTGGGCAAAAAGCTGCTTTTGCGGTACAGCGCGCTGCCGCTGATGGCCTGCACAAAGCCGCCGAGCAGGCCGGCGGCCAGCGTGGCCTCGAACAGCACCGGGCATTGCGTGGTGGCGATCTTGCGGCTGCCCAGGCGGCTCAGGGCGCGTTCGGCGGCGTAGCGGCCTATGGCCTGGGGCGAGGCCAGTCGGGCGGCGTCGCGCATCGAGCTGTACCAGGCGTCGCGCTGCATTTCGGCGTTTTTGCCGGGCAGTTTGGCGATGGGGGCCACCGAAACGCTGTGGCGCGAGGAGGCATAGCCGCCGCGAAAGCCGCGCGTGTGGGCGCTGAAGAAATGGCTTTGCTGGGCCGATACGCTGGCGCCTTCGCTGTTGCTGATGCGGCGGCTGGTCTGGAGTGCTGCGGCCTCGCATTCCAGCGCCAGGCGGGCGGCTTCTTCGCTGGTGATGGGCCAGGGGTGGAACAGGGCCAGATCACGATGGCTGGCGGGCGGGGCGATATCGGCTTCGTCGGGCAGGCCGGCCATCGGGTCTTCGGCGGTGAAGCGGGCGATGTCGTAGGCGGCCTGCACGGTCTGCTCTATGGCCCGGGTGGAAAAGTCCGAGGTGCTGGCCTGGCCGCGCCGGTGGGCCATGTAGACCGTCACGCCCAGCGATTTGTCGCGGTTGCGCTCGACGTTTTCCAACTCACCTTTGCGCACGCTGACCGACAGGCCGCAACCCTCGGAGGCTTCGGCTGCGGCATCGGTGGCGCCGAGCTTTTTGGCATGGGCCAGGGCGCGGTCTACCAGCTCTTCAAAAAATGGGCGGCTGTAACTGAAGCCGCTGTCGGGACGATGCTCGGGGCGATGCTCGGGGCGATGCGCTGGCGCAGCGGCCGCCGTGCTGGGGGTGTGGTCGGTGGGTGGGTTCATGGCGGCCGCTATGATACTTGCCGCTGCGCAGCGCCTTTTTTGCGCCCGTTTCCTTGCGCCCCCGGTGTGCGTTTTCTGCGCGTTTTTTGCGTGCTGTGCCGCCATTTTCTTTGCCTCCATCCGATGTCACGCAAACTCCAAAAAGGCTATTTCGTCAAGGGCCGGTTCGTTGCCGAAGGCAGCGCGCAGGACGTTCAGTTCAAGGCCGAACGCAAAGGCCGGCCCGACGCCAGCCGCACCGATCTGAAGCGCGAAAGCGCCGGCCTGCAAGCGCTGGGCAAGGAGTTGCTGGACCTGCGCGCCGATTTGTTCGATGCGCTGGGTTTGCCTGACGATCTGGTGCAGGCCCTGGCCGAGGCCCGGCGCATCACCGACTTCGAGGGCAAGCGCCGCCAGTTGCAGTATGTGGGCAAGATCATGCGCCGGCTCGAACCGGCCCTGGTGCAGGCCGCGCGCCAGGCCTTGGCGACGCAGCGCAAGGGTTCGGCCGCCGAGAAACTGCTGTTGCACCAGACCGAACTATGGCGCGACCGGCTGGTTGCCGATGACGCGGCGCTGCTCTCCTGGATGGCCGCGCACCCCGGCACCGATACGCAGCAACTGCGCGCACTGATTCGCCAGGCCCGCAAAAGTGCGCCAGCGGCCGGCCAGGCCGCGCTGTCGCAGGGCCTGGCACCGCGCAAGGGCCGCGCTTACCGCGAACTGTTCCAACTGGTGCGCGGGCATCTGGGTGGCGCGGATGTGCCGGACATGCATCAGGAGCACGACGATGAGTGACACCCCGGGCCACCGCAGCGACCAGCACCATGGCCATGATCCGGTCAGGATCGGCATCGTCTCGATCAGCGACCGCGCGAGCAGCGGCGTCTATGCCGACCAGGGTCTGCCCGCGCTACAGGACTGGCTCGGGCGCGCACTGTGCAATCCGATCGTTTTCGAGCAGCGCCTGATTCCCGACGAACAAGCCGGCATCAGCGCCACGCTGATCGAACTGGTCGACCTCGGTTGTAGCCTGGTGCTGACCACCGGCGGCACCGGCCCGGCGCTGCGCGATGTGACGCCCGAGGCCACGCTGGCCGTGGCCCACAAACTGATGCCGGGTTTTGGCGAGCAGATGCGCCAGATCGGCCTGCGGTTCGTGCCCACCGCGATTTTGTCGCGCCAGGTGGCCGTGGTCCGCGACCGGAGCCTGATCATCAACCTGCCCGGTCAGCCCAAGGCGATTGCCCAGACGCTGGAGGGGCTGCGCGACGCCGATGGCCAGTCGCTGGTGCCGGGGATTTTTGCCGCCGTGCCTTATTGCATCGATCTGATCGGCGGGCCTTACCTCGTAACCCGCGACACGGTCTGCCAGGCGTTCCGGCCGAAAAGCGCGCTGCGCGGCGCAGCTACTTGCCCACCAGCTCGTTGAGCTTGCCGGCTTGGAACTGCTCCTTGCGCGCTGCGTCGCCGGGCACGCAGTCATCGGCCTGCACCGAGGCCGATGACAGCTTTTCGATCGCTTGCCACAGCAATGCGATCTGGTGCTCTTGCGCGGCGGCGTGATCGATCAGGCCGCGCATGGCCTGCGAGAGCGGGTCGTCCTCCTGGGTGATGCCATAGGCCGTGAATGGGTGCGCCGGCTGTGGCTCGCTCGGCTTGGCGCTGCGGCCTTGCCGGGGCATGATGATGCGGGCCGGAATGCCCACTGCCGTCGCGCCGGCGGGCACGGGCTTGATGACCACGGCGTTGCTGCCGATCTTGGCCCCGTCGCCCACCTCGAAGCCGCCGAGCACCTTGGCGCCGGCGCTGACCACCACGTCCTTGCCCAACTTGGGGTGGCGCTGGGTGCCTTTGTACAGCGAGGTGCCGCCCAGGGTCACGCCTTGGTAGATGGTGCAGCCGTCGCCGATCTCGGCGGTCTCGCCCACCACCACGCCCATCGCATGGTCGAAGAACACGCGCTCGCCGAGCTTGGCGCCGGGGTGGATCTCGATGCCGGTGCACCAGCGCGCAAGGTGCGAGATGAAGCGCCCGAGCCACTTGAACCCATGGCCCCAACACCAGTGCGCCGGCCGGTGCAGCCAGATGGCGTGCAGCCCGGGGTAGCAGGTGATCACCTCCCAGGTGCTGCGGGCCGCAGGGTCGCGGTCGAGGATGCACTGGATATCGGAGCGCAGGCGGTCAAACATCGGTTCGGCTCAGGTGGGGTGGGGCGCACAGTCTAGGGCGTGTCGACGCCAAGTCGCGCGCCATGACCATGACGCCCATGACGCGCGCAATGGATTGTCCGCTCGGTTTGTTCTCCGGAACCGGCGCGGATGCCCTAGTGTCGCGTCACCGATCATCTGTCGGTCTGCGCTGGCCATCGAAGCGCATCGCGGCGTTGCATCGCTTGCCAATACGCTCGGTATGGGCTGCGCGCTGCGCCTTGCGCTGCGCTCCGATGGCTGCGCGCAGCCTACGACATCTGATCCGTGACGCGACACTAGCCGTCAGCGGCCATGGTGTGTGCGCGGGATTCCGTATTCAAGCCGCGATGTCCGGCATGTCGACGTGGCTGATCCGTGGAACGACGGGCCATCAATCCGACGCCATTTTTGTGGGCCGGTACATGCGACCGCACGGAAAGCCGGCCAACGCTTCAGTCCGCTGCTCGCCGGAGAATACATGACCACATGACGCCTTCAGAGGTGCGGCGCGACCGGCAAGACGCGGCTGACGAGCCGTGTCCAGTACGCCATGCCATGCCCGATCAGCCGATCGTTGAAGTCGTATTTCGGGTGGTGCAGGCTCATGATGTGGTCGGCATCGTCATTGCCCATCCACACATAGCAGCCCGGGCGCTCGCGGGAGAAGAAAGAGAAGTCTTCGGCGGCCATGGACGGCAGACGGTCGCGCACGACCTTTTCCGCGCCCAGAACCGATGCGGCCACCTCTGACGCGATGTCGGCGAGCGCCGGATCATTCACCGTCGCAGGATAGTTGCGCTGGTAGCGGATGCGAACCTTTGCCCCCAAGGCCGCCGCCGCGTTCTCGGCCACCTCGTGCAGGCGGTGCTCGACCAGGGCGCGCACAGATTCCTTGTGCGCACGCACCGAACCGCTGAGCGTCACCACCTCCGGGCCGACGTGATACGCCTGGCCACCGTGGATTTTTGCAACGCCCACCACTGCCGAGTCCAATGGATGCACGTTGCGCGCGGGAATCGATTGCAGCGCGGTCACGATGTGCGCCGCAGCCAGCACTGCGTCGATGCCTTCCTGCGGCATGCCACCGTGGCAACCCTTGCCCAGCACGTCGATGTCGAAGTAATCGACTGCGGCCATGCAGGCCGTGGCGTGGATGACTGCCTGGCCAAGTGGCACTCCTGGCCAGTTGTGCAGGCCCCAGAACGACTCCACCGGAAAGCGCTCCAGCAGTCCATCGTCCAGCATCGCCTTGGCGCCGCCGGCGCCTTCTTCTGCGGGCTGGAAGATCAGCACCACCGTGCCGTCGAAAGCGCGCGTGCGTGCCAGTTCGGCGGCCGCGCCGAGCAGCATGGCGGTGTGGCCATCATGGCCGCATCCGTGCATCACGCCTTCGCAGGTGGAGCGGTGCGGCACTGGCTTGTGGTCCGGCATGGCCAGTGCGTCCATGTCGGCGCGCAGGCCGATGGACCGCTGGCTACGGTTGGTCTTGCCCGGGATGACGCCGACGACGCCGGTGCGGCCCACCTCGGTGTGCACTTCGATGCCCAAGGAGTGAAGGTAGGCGGCCACGATGCCGGCGGTGCGGCGCTCTTCGAAAGCCAATTCGGGGTGGCGATGGATGTCCTGGCGGAGTCGGGTCAACGCCTCGAGGCCGTTGAAGTTTTGCGAGTTCATGGCATGGGTCTTTCCGGTTGACGCAGCAGTCGGGCCTAGTGTCGCGTCACCGATCATCTGTCGGTCTGCGCTGGCCATCGAAGCGCATCGCGGCGTTGCATCGCTTGCCAATACGCTCGGTATTGGCTGCGCGATGCGCCTTGCGCTGCGCTCCGATGGCTGCGCGCAGCCTACGACATCTGATCGGTGACGCGACACTAGTGCGAAAAATATGAATAGTGTACGTTTAGTTAATATATTGTCAACCATTTGCCGCCATGGCAATATCCATGCATCCATCCATTCGATCCACCGACGCGCCTGACCCATGCCCCCTTCCTCCGCCGCCTCAGCACGCAACGTACCTGCCATCGACCCGTCTGCAGAGGCGGCACCCAAGCGCCGCGTTGGCCGCCCGCGATCGGAAGAGGCGGCCACGGCAGTGCTCGAGGTGGCGTACCTGCTGACGGCAAGCGATGGCCTCAAGGGCGCCACCATCGAGAACATTGCCGAGGCCTCGGCCGTGTCCAAGGTGACCATCTACAAATGGTGGGAAGACCGCGCGGCACTGCTGATCGATGCATTTCTCTGGCGCACGCGCCAGGAATTGCCGCTTTCGGAGAGCGACGAGCCGGTGCGCGCCATCCACACGCATGTGCGCCGCTATGCCGCCGCCCTCAGGGGCGATCTCGGCCGCGTCTTGCTGGCGGTGCTCGGCGAGTGCATGGCCAAGTCAGGGAGCACGGCTGCCTTCACCGAACGCTATCTGGCGGAGCGCCGCAATCTGGGCGTGCGCGTCATCTCCAACGGGCAGAGCTCGGGTGCGATTCGCTCCAGGCGCCCACCGGAGGCTCTGTATGACCAGATCTTTGGCGCGATCTTCTACCGTTTTCTGTTCGGGCTCGACGAATTGAGCAAGCCCTATCTCACAGACTTGATCGACACCACGTTCAGCGATGGACAGGCCGTCGACGCCTAGTTTCGGCATTCCCTTTTTCGCGTTTTCCCGTTGGTTTTCAGCCCGTGGCGGGGCATCACGCACCGCCATGGAGCCGGCGCGTCCGCGTGCGGGTCGGCGCCCGGGAAAGGCATGGTTTACCCTGGTTTCGTTTGACAATTACTGAACTAACAGTAAAGTAATGAGGCCGCAAACCAGTCGTTGGGCGCGTCAAACCCCATACCCCATTGCGCGAGGAACCCATGAACATCGCCAGAAGACCCTTCGGGATATCGCTGATCGCTGCTGCCCTGTCGTTGACCAGTTCCACCTTCGTCTTGGCCCAGAGCCAGCCGACGCCCGGCGGAACGCTCAACATGCTGGTGCAGCCAGAACCTCCGTCGCTGATGCTGGGGCTCAACCAACTGGGCCCAACGCAGTTCGCGGCGAGCAAGATCTACCAGTCGCTGCTGACCTACGGCCCTGATCTGAAGCCGCTGCCCTCCCTGGCGCAGTCCTGGACCATCTCGCCGGACGGGTTGACCTATGCCTTCGTGCTTCAGAAGGACGTCAAGTGGCACGACGGCAAGCCGTTCACCTCGGCCGACGTTGTGTTCTCTACCGACAAATTCCTGCGTGAGGTTCATCCGCGCACGCGCGCACTGATGAACCAGCGCGTCGAATCGGTGAAGGCGGACGGGGATGACAAGGTGATCTTCAAATTGAAGCAGCCGTTCAATGCCTTCATCAGCGCCTTCGAAGTGTCGACCATGCCGATGATTCCCAAGCACATCTACGAAGGCACGAACTACCGCACCAATCCGGCGAACAACACGCCCGTCGGCACGGGGCCGTTCATGCTCAAGGAATGGAAGCGTGGCTCCTACATCCACCTGGTGAAGAACCCGAACTATTTCAAACCCGGGCTTCCCTACCTCGACGAAATCTACCTGCTGGTGATTCCCGATGCGGCCTCGCGTGCCGTGGCCTTCGAGCGCGGGACGGTGGATGTGCTGCGTGGCGGCGACATCGAGAACTTCGAGGTCCGCCGGCTGGAGAAATTGCCCGATGTGGTCTCGACCCGCGCGGGCTGGGAGATGTTCGCGCCACCGCTGTGGCTGCAAATGAACCTGCGCAAGCCGCCGTTGGGCAACAAGAAAGTGCGCCAGGCCATCATGCATGCGATGGATCGTCACTTCATCGTCAAGAACATTTTCTTCAACGTGGGCAAGGTTGCCACCGGCCCCATCACCTCGCCCACGCTGTACTACGACAAGAACGTTCCGACGTACAAGTACGACATGGCCCTGGCCAAGAAGATCCTTGCGCAGGCGGGGATAAAGCCGGGCGACTATTCGATTCGGGTGCTGCCTATTCCCTATGGCTCGGTGTGGGACCGCATGGGCGAGTACGTCAAGCAGCAGATGGAGCAACTGGGCTTCAAGGTGACGTTGGATACGACCGACCCGGCGGGCTGGGCGAAGAAGGTTTCGGAATGGGACTTCGACATGACCATGACCTTTCAGTACGCCTACGGGGATCCGGCCATCGGCACCTCGCGCAACTACATCAGCGCCAACATCATCAAGGGCACGCCCTTTGCCAATAACCACGGCTACAGCAATCCGGAGATCGATCGGCTCTTCGAAGCTGCGCCCGTCGTGCAAAGCGCGGACGCGCGCCAGCGCATGTACAGCGAGATTCAACGCATCCTGGTCGATGATGTGGCGGCCGGCTATCTCACTGAATTGCAGTACGTCACGCTGCACAAGAAGAAGGTCCGGAACCTGATCACCACCGGCATCGGCCTGAACGAGACGCTGGACACGGTCTGGATTGCCAAGTGAAGAGACGGAAAGCCATCTTGAACTCCCTGGATTTCTTCATCGAGCGCGCCGGCAAGGCGGTCTTCGTGGTGCTTGGCGTGGTGGTGCTCAACTTCCTGCTGATCCACCTGGCGCCCGGCGATCCTGCGAGCGTGATGGCCGGCGAGTCCGGTGCGGGGGACGCGCAATTTCTCGCGCAGTTGCGCCAGCAGTTTGGCCTGGACGAACCGCTGTACGTGCAACTGTGGCTCTATCTCAAGGGGGTGCTGGGCTTTGACCTCGGCTTCTCCTACCGTAACAACCTGCCGGTGAGCACGCTCATCCTGGAGCGCTTGCCGGCGACCTTGCTGCTGACGGTCTCGGCCTTTGTTTTCTCGCTGGCGCTGGGTATCTTGCTGGGTGTCATGGCTGCGGCGCGCCGGGGCAAATTTACCGACTCGCTCATCATGTCGGGCGCACTGCTCTTTTATGCCACGCCGCTGTTCTGGGTTTCCTCGATGTCGATCCTGGTGTTCTCCATCCGCCTGGATTGGCTTCCGCCCTTCGGCATGGAGACCGTGGGCAGCGGTTTCACGGGCGCCGCGCGGGCCTGGGATGTGTTCCGGCACATGGTGCTGCCGGTGGCAACGCTGGGGCTGTTCTTCACGGCCATTTACACACGTCTTGTGCGCGCCTCCATGCTGGAAGTCGCCGCGCTGGACTTTGTGAAGACGGCGCGCGCCAAGGGCGTGCCCGCCGGGCAGATCACGCGCCGGCATGTGCTGCGCAATGCGCTGCTGCCGGTCTTCACTTTCGCCGGCATTCAAGCCGGCCAGATTCTCGGCGGCGCGGTACTCACTGAAACCGTGTTTGCCTGGCCCGGCATCGGCCGGCTGATGTTCGACGCGCTGCTGCAGCGTGACTACCCCGTGCTTCTGGGGGTGTTCCTCGTCACCTCCGTGATGGTGGTGTTGGTAAATCTGCTGACCGACGCGCTCTACCGCTTCGTCGATCCGCGTATCGAGATGAAGCCATGGGTCCGTTCATGAAGCGCTATGCGCGCAACAAAGGTGCCGTGGCCGGTCTGGCCATCGTGGGCCTGGTCATCCTGGTGGCACTGCTGGCGGGGTTCGCCTTTCCGCAAAGCCCCTGGAATTCCGTGGCCGAGCCGCTGCTCGACCCGTTGTCCGACATGGCGCATCTGCTGGGCACCGACATGCTGGGGCGCGACATTGCTGCGGGGCTGGCGCATGGGGCGCGCGTTTCGCTATTGGTGGGAGTGGTGAGCACCGCAGTGGCCACGCTCATCGGCATCACCATTGGCGCGCTGGCCGGCTACCACGGCGGGCGGCTGGACGATGTGCTGATGCGCCTGACCGAGTTCTTCCAGACCATCCCGACGCTGGCGATGGCGGTGGTGCTGGTGGCGATCTTCCAGCCGACCATCACGTCCATCATCACGGCCATCGCCGTGGTTTCCTGGCCGCCGGTGGCGCGCCTGGTGCGCGGCGAGTTCCTGTCGCTGCGCTCGCGCGAGTTCGTGCAGGCGGCCGAGGTCATCGGCCAGAGCGCGTCGCGCATCATCTTCACGCAGATACTGCCGAACACGATGTCGCCCATCATCGTGACGGCTTCGCTGATGATTGCCACCGCCATCCTGACCGAGTCCGCGCTGTCGTTCCTGGGCCTGGGGGATCGCAACCTCATGAGCTGGGGGTTCATGATCGGTGCGGCGCGCACCATGGTGCGCGAAGCCTGGTGGATGAGCTTCCTGCCGGGGGTGGCGATCCTGCTGACGGTATTGGCCGTCAATCTGATCGGCGAAGGCCTCAACGATGCGTTGAACCCGCATCTGCGCGACCGGGGTGCGGCATGAGCACCAGCATGGGCCGCAGCGCGGTGATGCCCTTGCTCCAAATCGACGGCCTGTCGATCCCGATTCCCGGAGGCGGCGACCGTCCCTTCGCCGTGCACGACATCCATCTCACACTGCAAGCGGGCGAGATCCTTTGCGTGGTCGGGGAATCTGGCTCCGGAAAATCCATGAGTGCCAATGCGGTGATGGGCCTCTTGCCTTCCTACATGCAACCCAGCGCCGGACGCATCTTGTTCCAGGGCCGGGACCTGCTGTGCATGGCCGAGTCCGAACTGCGCAAGCTGCGCGGCAGCGCCATCGGCATGATCTTCCAGGAACCGCTGTCCGCATTGAATCCACTCATGCGCGTGGGCGACCAGATCGCCGAAGTGCTCCATGTGCACGGCATCACCGATCCGGCGCAGGTGGAGCGCCGCGTGCTGGAGCTCATCGCCTATGTCGGCTTACCCGACCCGGCGCTCATCCGCCACGCCTATCCATTCCGGCTCTCGGGTGGACAGCGCCAGCGCGTGATGATCGCCATGGCGTTGGCATTGGAGCCATCGGTGCTGATTGCCGACGAGCCCACCACCGCGCTGGACGTGACCACGCAGGCCCAGATTCTGGCGCTGATCCGGTCCATCCAGCGTAGCGGCGCCGACGGCAAGGCAGGCATGGGCGTCATGTTCATCACGCACGACTTTGGCGTCGTCGCGGAAATTGCCGACCGCGTGGCCGTGATGGAAAAGGGCGTGCTGATCGAAGTGGGCAGCGCGCAGCAAGTACTGAACGCGCCGCGCTACCCCTATACGCAGCGGTTGATAGCCGCAGTGCCCAGGCGGCGCACCGATGCGCGCTCGGCGGTCGCCGCCAGCGCACCGGTGCTGGAGGTGCGCAATCTGTGCAAGACCTATGACGCCGACGGCGGCTGGTTCCGCAAGAAACGCGCGGTCAAGGCCGTGGACGGTGTGAGCTTTTCGGTGCGCCGTGGCGAGACGCTGGGCATCGTCGGCGAATCGGGGTCAGGCAAATCGACCATCGGCAAATGCCTGCTGAAACTCATCGACATCGATGGCGGCGAGATACTCTTCAACGGGCGCGACATCGCGGCACTCACCCCGCGCCAGTTCCGGCCAATGCGCAAGGACATGCAGATGATTTTTCAGGATCCGTTCGCATCGCTGAACCCCCGACACACGGTGGGCCGCATCGTCAGCGACGGTCCGCTGGCCAACGGCAAGACCCGGCCTGAGGCCCAAGCGCGAGCGCGCGAGTTGCTGGCCCTGGTGGGCCTGGATGCTTCGTCTTTCGAGCGCTATCCGAACGAGTTTTCCGGCGGGCAACGCCAGCGCGTGGGCATTGCGCGGGCATTGGCGCTCGACCCGCAGGTGCTGGTGGCCGATGAGTCGGTGTCGGCGCTCGATGTCTCGGTGCAGGCACAGGTGCTGGCGCTGCTGCATGATCTGCAGCAGCGGCTGCGTATCGCGTTGGTCTTCATTACGCACGATCTGCGCGTGGCCGCGCAGATCTGCGACTCTGTGCTGGTGATGCACCAGGGCCAGGTGGTGGAGCGGGGCAGCCCGCGCGAAATCTTTGACAGGCCACAACATCTTTATACCCGGCGCCTGATCGCGGCCGTGCCGGGCCAGCACTGGAACCCTACGGGAGGGGCGGGGGCTGAACGCGCCGCCTAGTGTCGCGTCACCGATCATCTGTCGGTCTGCGCTGGCCATCGAAGCGCATCGCGGCGTTGCATCGCTTGCCAATACGCTCGGTATTAGCTGCGCGCTGCGCCTTGCGCTGCGCTCCGATGGCTGCGCGCAGCCTACGACATCTGATCGGTGACGCGACACTAGGCGCGGGAGGCGCTACTTCAGTTCGATCTCAACGAACACGAATTCATGCGCATTGGCGTTGACCACATTGTGTTCCACGCCGGTGGGCCGCATGTAGGAAACGCCCGCTTGCAGCGGGCTTTCAAATTCTCCCTGCGGCGTTTCCAGCAGCAGCGTGCCGGTGGTCATCGGCACCACCACATAGTCCATTGCGTGGCGGTGCCAGCCGGTTTCGGCACCGGGCGCAAAGCGCCACTGCGTCACCTTTACGCGATCGTTATCGATTTGGACCGTGAAAGTGGCTCGAGCGCGTGTCATGGGTGCTGCTCCTCGATGGCAATCGTGCTGGCAGAGGTACCTGGGTTCGAGATGAATTTCCGGCCCATGGCGCGATCCTTCGCCCACCAGTTCGCCCGTGGCCGGGTCATGCACGGTCAGCACGCTGCCGTCCATGCGCCGCCGGGCAGGCAGGCATTGTGCAGCAGGTCGGGGCGGGCGAGGGGGATGATCGATGCGGCGCCCATGCTTGCAACACCGTATCGGCGATGCCCAGCGCGCGGTCGAACGGCGCATCGGAAATCGTGAGAGGGTAGAGAAAGCGGATCACGTGTTCGGCGCGGACACGCTGTCGCCGTGCTCGTCGCGAGACGGGGCGCACTCATGTTTCGTCGCTTGACGGGGATGGGCGTTGGCGGTTGGCCTGCGCCGTCGCGATGATGGCCTTGGCGATACCGCGCAGGATGTGGATTTCCTCGGGAGCCAGTTGTGCGCGGTTGAACAATTGCTGCAGGCGCGGCATGAGCTTTTTGGGCGCGGCGGGATCCAGAAAGCCGATCTGCGTGAGTGCCTGCTCCCAATGCTCCAGCATGCCCGCCACCTGCACGGCATCGGCCAGGTGGCGCGCCGGGGTGCCGTCCGGCACGGCCAAGCCGCAGCCGTCCAGGGCCATGCGCCATTCGTAGGCAATGACCTGGACGGCTGCGCCCAGGTTCAGCGAGCCGAACCCGGGTTGGGTGGGAATCGATAGCGTCACATGGCAGCGGTAGACATCGGCGTTGCTCATGCCAAAGCGTTCGGAGCCGAAGAGGAACGCCACACCCGTCGGCCGGGTGGCCGCTGGCGCAGATGAATCATGCACTGGGCGCTCTTTTTTCAGCAGCGTCTCGAAATGCGCGCGCGGCGTTGTCGTTGGCGGTCCGAAGTCGCGCGCCGTCATCGCGGTGGCGCACAGGTGGCTGATGCCATCGAGGGCCTGGTCCAATCCGGCAACGATGCGGGCCTGCCGGAGCAGGTCCAGGGCGCCGCTGGCGCGCTGTATGGTTTCTTCGTGCCGCAGCACGTTGGGCCAGCGTGGGGCCACCAGCACCAGATCGTCAAAACCCATGGTTTTCATCGCGCGGGCGACTGCGCCCACATTGCCGGCGTGGCTGGTGTTGATCAGGACGAAGCGGGTCTTCATGGGCGGGCAGGTAAGATCGCGCTGATTGTCGCCGCCTGCATTGCCGGGAAAACCCCTCCGCCGGCGCTTTTGCTTTGCAGGATGCCCTGCCCACCATCATCGTTTATGTCGTCCAACCTGCACCCCATGCTGAACGTGGCCATCAAGGCCGCACGCGCCGCCGGCGCCATCATCAACCGCGCGGCCCTGGATGTGGAGTCGGTGCGGATCGCGCAAAAGCAGATCAATGATTTTGTTACCGAGGTCGACCACGCCAGCGAGCAGGCCATCATCGAGACGCTGCTCACGGCCTACCCCGACCATGGCATCCTGGCCGAGGAGTCGGGCCGCAAACATGGCGCCAAGGATGCGCCATTCGTCTGGATCATCGACCCGCTGGATGGCACCACCAACTTCATCCACGGTTTTCCGGTGTACTGCGTGAGCATCGCGCTGGCCGTCAAGGGCCGGGTCGAGCAGGCGGTGGTGTATGACCCTGCGCGCAATGACCTGTTCACCGCCACCCGGGGCCGCGGCGCCTACCTGAACGAGCGCCGCATCCGCGTGAGCAAGCGCACCGAGCTCAAGGACTGCCTGGTCTCCACCGGCTTTCCATTTCGCCCGGGCGATGACCTCAAGAGCTACCTGGCCATGTTGGGCGACGTGATGCAGCGCACGGCAGCGCTGCGCCGCCCTGGCGCCGCAGCGCTGGACCTGGCTTATGTGGCTGCCGGCTTTGCCGATGGTTTTTTTGAGTCCGGCCTGGCGATCTGGGACATGGCCGCCGGCTCACTGCTGGTGGCCGAGGCCGGTGGCTTGGTGGGCAATTTCACCGGCGAGGCGGATTTTCTGGAACACCGCGAATGCCTGGCAGGCAATCCGCGCATCTATGGCCAACTGGTGGCGATTTTGGCCAAGTACAGCAAGTTTGCCGCTGCGGGGGACAAGGCCGCATTGCACGCCGCCACCGCCGCCGTCAAAGGCTCAGGCGGCGCCGACGGCCCGGACGCGCCGCACTGAAAGCCGCCGCCGCATCATTTGCGCACCTCATCGACCAGGGCGCGAAAGTCGTCGATGCCCTCGAAACTGCGGTACACGCTGGCAAAGCGGATGTAGGCTACCTTGTCGAGCTTCTTGAGCTCGCGCATCACCAACTCGCCAATGCGGCTGGAGGGCACTTCGCGCAGCCCGAGGTTGAGCAGCTTTTCCTCGATGCGCTCGATGGCGCTGTCGATCCGTCCGGTGCTGACCGGGCGCTTGCGCAGCGCCAGTTTGAACGAGGCGAGCAACTTGTCGTGCCCGTATTCGACGCGGCGGCCGTCTTTTTTCACGACGGCCGGAAAGCTCACGTCCGAGCGCTCGTAAGTGGTAAAGCGCTTGCTGCAGGCGGCGCATTGGCGCCGGCGGCGGATGGATGCGGCATCCTCGAAGACCCGGGTTTCGATGACCTGGGTTTCGAGGTGGCTGCAAAAGGGGCATTTCATGGCGGCTTCATGGCGGCTTCATCGGGCGGCCGGACGCAGAGCGCCATCAGCCGTAGACCGGAAAGCGGGCCGTCAGCGCGTCGACCTTGGCGCGCACCGCAGCGATGTTGGCCGCGTCGCGCGGCTTGTCCAGCAGGTCGGCGATCAACTCGGCCGTGCTGCGTGCCTGTTCTTCCTTGAAGCCGCGCGTGGTCATTGCGGGGGTGCCAATGCGCACGCCGCTGGTCACCATCGGCTTTTCCGGGTCGTTGGGGATCGCGTTCTTGTTGATGGTCATGTGGGCGGCGCCCAGCACGGCTTCGGCCTCCTTGCCGGTGATGCCCTTGGCGCGCAGGTCCACCAGCATCATGTGGCTTTGCGTGCCGCCGCTGACGATGCGCAGGCCGCGCGCGGCCAGCGTCTGGGCCAGCACCTTGGCATTTTTGAGCACCTGCTCCTGGTACAGCCTGAACCCGGGCTGCAGCGCTTCCTGGAAAGCCACCGCCTTGGCCGCGATCACATGCATCAGCGGGCCGCCTTGCAGGCCCGGGAAGATGGCGCTGTGGATGGCTTTTTCATGCGCGGCCCGCATCAGGATGATGCCGCCACGGGGGCCGCGCAGGCTCTTGTGGGTGGTGCTGGTGACCACATCGGCGTGGGGCACCGGATTGGGGTACAGGCCGGCGGCAATCAGGCCGGCGTAATGGGCCATGTCGACCATGAAGATCGCGCCCACGTCCTTGGCCACCTGGGCAAAGCGGGCAAAGTCGATATGCAGGCTGTATGCCGACGCGCCGGCAATGATCAGGCGGGGCCGGGTCGCATGGGCCTTTTTCTCCATCGCCTCGTAGTCGATCACCTCATCGGCGTCGAGGCCGTAGGAGACCGCATTGAACCACTTGCCGGACATGTTCAGCGACATGCCATGCGTCAGATGGCCGCCCTCGGCCAGGCTCATGCCCATGATGGTGTCGCCGGGCTTGAGGAAGGCCAGGAACACGGCCTCGTTGGCTGAGGCGCCGCAATGGGGCTGGACATTGGCGGCCTCGGCGCCAAAGAGTTTCTTGACGCGGTCGATGGCCAGTTGCTCGGCCACATCCACATGCTCGCAACCACCGTAGTAGCGCTTGCCGGGATAGCCCTCGGCGTACTTGTTGGTCAACTGTGTGCCCTGGGCCCACATGACCGCCGGCGAGGCGTAGTTTTCGCTGGCGATCAGTTCGATGTGTTGCTCTTGCCGGGCGTTTTCAGCCTCGATGGCGGCAAAGAGCTCAGGGTCGGTTTGCTCGACGAGAAGATGGCGGTGGTACATGACAGGCTTATGAACTGGTGTCCCTTGCAACAGGGCTGCCCCGGCGAACGGCGGAACGCAAAAGGAAACCATCCCCTTGCGGCACGCTCCCCGGTGGTTCGTTGCACAAGCGGCAAAGCCCTTGCTGGTTCCACGTCAGCGGCTGCGCCCTTGCTCATATGCGGGGGCAGCGCCTATCGCCGAGTCGCGCACCCGGCTAGTGTAGCGCCGCGAGATGGCGCAGATGCCTTCACCAGCCGCCATGGCCCGGTGCGTCACACGGCCCGTGATGCCGCCGATGGCGGCCACCGACAGGCAATGGCCACGATCGGGCGGTAGGGCGGTAGTCGTTGCCCTCGATGTCGAAGACGACGCGCCGGGTTTTTCAGGACGCTGGCGCTGCGGCACTGCGCCTCGATGTCTGCCGGCCCGCTCCAGCGGGCTGCAGTGCCATCGCGGCGCACGCTGGCGCCTACATGCGCAGCAGTCCGAACTTCGTGTCTGCAATGGGAGCATTGCGCGTGGCCGCCAGGCCCAGTGCCAGCACGCGGCGTGTGTCGGCGGGGTCGATCAGGCCGTCGTCCCACAGACGCGCCGTGGCGTAGTAGGGATGGCCCTGGTGCTCATATTGGCGCCGGATCGGGGCTTTGAAGGCTTCTTCCTCCTGCATGCTCCACTGGCCGCCCTGGGCCTCGATGCCGTCGCGCTTGACGCTGGCCAGCACCGCCGCAGCCTGTTCGCCGCCCATCACGCTGATGCGTGCGTTGGGCCACATCCACAGGAAGCGCGGGCTGTACGCCCGGCCGCACATGCCGTAGTTGCCCGCGCCAAAGCTGCCGCCGATGATCAGGGTCAGCTTGGGCACGCTGGCCGTGGCCACGGCCGTGACCATCTTGGCGCCGTTGCGCGCGATGCCCTCGTTCTCGTACTTGCGGCCCACCATGAAGCCGGTGATGTTCTGCAGGAACAGCAGCGCAATCTTGCGCTGGCAGCATAGTTCGATGAAGTGGGTGCCCTTGAGCGCGCTTTCGGAAAACAGGATGCCATTGTTGGCGATGATGCCCACCGCCATGCCCTCGATGCGCGCAAAGCCCGTGACCAGCGTGGTGCCGTAACGGGCCTTGAATTCGTCGAACTCGCTGCCATCGACGATGCGGGCGATGATCTCGCGCACGTCGAAGGTCTTGCGCGGGTCCGCCGGAATCACGCCATACAGTTCCTGTGCTGCATATTTCGGAGCGCAAGGCGCATGATCGACTTGCGCCTGCGCGTTGTTTTTATTCAGGTTGCGCAGCGCATTGCGGGCCAGTTGCAGCGCGTGCATGTCGCTGAGCGCCAGGTGATCGGCCACACCCGACAAGCGGGTGTGCACATCGCCACCGCCCAGGTCCTCGGCCGTGACGATCTCGCCCGTGGCGGCTTTGACCAGCGGCGGCCCGCCGAGAAAGATCGTGCCCTGGTTCTGGACGATGATCGACTCGTCGCTCATCGCCGGCACATAGGCGCCGCCCGCCGTGCAACTGCCCATGACCACGGCAATCTGCGCGATGCCCATGGCGCTCATTTGGGCCTGGTTGAAGAAGATGCGGCCGAAGTGGTCGCGGTCGGGAAAGACCTCGTCCTGGTTGGGCAGGTTCGCGCCCCCGGAATCGACCAGGTAGATGCAGGGCAGGTGGTTTTGCTGCGCCACCTCCTGCGCCCGCAGATGCTTCTTGACGGTCAGCGGGTAGTAGGTGCCGCCTTTGACCGTGGCATCGTTGCACACCACCATGCAGTCGACGCCGCTGACGCGGCCAATGCCGGTGATCAGACCCGCGCCGGGCGCATCGTTGTCGTACATGTCGAGCGCGGCCAGCGGCGCCAGTTCCAGGAACGGCGTGCCGGGGTCCAGCAGCATTTGCACGCGCTCGCGCGGCAGCAACTTGCCCCGCGCCACATGCTTGGCCCGTGCCGCCTCGCCGCCACCTTGGGCAACCTTGTCGAGTTGGGCACGCAGCCCGTCCACCAGCGTGCGCATGGCAGCAGCGTTGGCCAGAAAATCGGCCGAGCGGATGTTCAGTCGGGTGTCGAGAATGGTCATGCGCAGGTGCTTTCTTCAAGCCAAGGCGTCTATCGGTCATGCCAGCGGGGTCGTGGTGCGCATTGCCGCCGCTGCCCCATTCCCGGATGTCCAAGATGGTCTGCGCGCTGACGACCGCTGCGATGCGCAGATGGGGCCCCTTGAACAGTCGCGGCAAGTATAAACACGGCGCATCGAGCGGCCAGCGCCGGGTGCCGGGCAGCAAGACAGCCTGCGATATGGTGCGAGCCATGCGCGGCCGGCCGCAAGAGATCGCCGGAGATTGCCGGATGGCGCCGGCCAGCGCCGGGACAGCGCCGGGACAGCACCGGGACAGCGCAACCGGCCCGGCGACCGCCGCAGCGCGGATGCGACCTCCCACAGTGCGCGCTGCGTTGTTGGCGGCGGTGATGCCGTCGAGTGACGCTGCCGCAGCCCCCCCCCCCGAAACACCTTCAGCGCATCGGTGGGTGTTGCACCTCATCTCGCTTGGCTAAAGAAAACCGCGATCCCCCGGGCGGCGTCGACGGTGGTTGCGGCGACCGTCAAGCGGTTCTTTGACCGGTTGATGGTGGCGATGCCGCGGAACGTGGCATGGCTCCCGTCCAGGCAACGCTCATCGAACTGCACGGTGTAGGCGCTGCTGTGGGCCATTGCGGCCAGGTTGCCGGTATGGTTGCAGCCGGTGGTCGTGCTGCCCGCCATGTCGCCGCTGGCAGCCACCGTCCACTGGGTGAATCGGGCCTTGTCGCCCGTTGTCGCGCTCCAACTGCCTGCGGCGTTGGCCTGGACGGTAGCCAGGGACATGGCATCGCTTTGATCCAGCGCCAAAGCCTTGGCCTTCACGCCCGAGAAAGAAATGCGCTTGGGACTGGCTGTCAGCGCGGCCGTCACCTGGCCCGCCACGGCCTGACCCGCAGCATTGCCCGGGTGCAGGGCATAAGACATGCCGTTGACACTGCCATCGCTGCGCACCAGCAGTTTGACCAATTCGCTGGAATCGTGGGCCAACATCCAGGCGCTGGCCTGGTCGGAGGCATCGGGCAGGATCACCGCCGTCATCGCCGGAGCCTCGTTCGACGGAGTGATCCAGCGCCCTTTGAGGGCCGAGGGGTCGATGCCGGCCGCGCCTGTTGCACCACCGCTGCCACCACATGCCGCCAACATGGCGGCAAAGGCCAGCGTGGTCAGCAGAGGTGTTGCTGCACGGCGGCTGGCGCAAGGGATGGCCAAGAGGGTTTTCATACACGCCGGAGCCATCAAAACCAAAAGCCATAGTGCTCCGCGCTGGGCGCCTGGCCCACGATGGACAAAGGCATATACGCTGCGGCCCCGGTGCCGGTGATGACGCCGTCCACCTTGCCGTCTTTGTCGAACTGCCCGCCATCCTCGATCTGGAAGTCCAGCCTCAGCCGCCCGCCTTCGGTCACCATCTTGCCGCCGTAAGGCTCGCTGGCCAGGTTCACCCAATTGCCACGGCTGTCCTGCGCCCAATAGCCGTTGACACCCAATGCGGGGTCCAGGTACAGACTGAAGCTCTCGCGGCTGCCGCTGGCCGCCAGAGCCACATTGAAGCGCAGCAGTCCGATGGGTGTCTCCAGCCCCGAGGGCAACCCGGCCGGTGCGTTCTCCTGCTTCAGGCTGACGATGCGCGCGCCGCCGTCGGGGCGGACCTTGCCGTCCTGGCTGCTGACCACCAGGGACACGGAGGTGGTCGGCGCGTCCGCCGGGTTGCTTGCTCCGCTGGGGCGGATCACAACGGTGGTCGAGTCCACTGCGGCCTGCACCCTGTCCGCGATGCCATCGCCATTGCCGTCGCCGTTCATCGGAGCCTGGTTTTCGATGTTGTCCGGCGTGCCGTCGTTGTCCGTGTCCAGATCTTTGGGCGGCGACGGGCGTGTCACGGGGGCTGGTGTCTCGTTGTCCACGGCCTGGTCCGCGAAGTCGGCCGCATCGTTGCCGGCCGCGTCTTGCACGACATTGCCGGTGGTGGGTTTGGTGTAGCTGACGCTCACCACTTCGCCGATGGCCACATCACGGCTGAGGGTCAGCGTGACAGTCTTGTTTGCCGCATCCACGCTGGCGCTGATGACGGTGATGGGGGTGCTGCCGGGGCTGGCGCTGGTCACGGTAAAGCCGGCGTTGCCCGTCAGGGCGGCAGGGTCCAGGCCATTGGCTTCGGTATAGCTGAGGACCAGTTGGGTGCCATTGACCTTGGGGGCGGAATTGCCCGTGGTGATCAGTACCGGTGATGTCGTGTCTGGCGTTTCGTTGTTCACGGCCTGGCCAGCGAAGTCGACAGCGTCGTTGCCGGCTGTGTCTTGCACGACATTGCCGGTGGTCGGCTTGGTGTAGCTGACGCGGACCTGCTCGAGGTTTTCCACCGGGCGGCTGAGGGTCAGCGTGACGGTTTTGTTTGCCGCATTGACGATGGCACTGGTGACGGTGATGGGGGTGCCAGTGACGCTGGTCACGGTAAAACCGGCGTTGCCCGTCAGGGCGGCAGGGTTCAGGCCATTGGCTTCGGTGTAGCTGAGTACCAGTTGGGTGCCGTTGACCTTGGGGGCGGCAGCGCCGGTGGTGATCAATGCCGGTGGTGTGGTGTCTGGCGTCTCGTTGTTGACGGCCTGGTCCGTGAAGTCAACAGCATCGTTGCCGGCGGCGTCCTGTACGACATTGCCGGTGGTGGGTTTGGTGTAGCTGACGCTGACCTGCTCGAGGTTGTCCACGGGCCGGCTGAGGGTCAGTGTGACAGTCTTGTTTGCCGCATTCACACTGGCGCTGGTGACGGTGATGGGGGTACTGCCGGGACTGGCGCTGGTTACGGTAAAGCCGGTATTGCCCGTCAGGGTGACAGGGTCCAGGCTATTGGCTTCGGTGTAGCTGAGCACCAGTTGGGTACCGTTGACCTTGGGAGCGGAAGTGCCGGTGGTGATCAGCGCCGGGGGTGTGGTGTCTGGCGTCTCGGTATTCACGGCCTGGTCCGTGAAGTTGGCCGCGTCGTTGCCGACGGCGTCCTGTACGACATTGCCGGTGGTGGGCTTGGTGTAGCTGACGCTGACCTGCTCGAGGTTTTCCACGGCACGGCTGAGGGTCAGCGTGACGGTCTTGTTTGCCGCATTGACACTGGCGCTGTTGACGGTGATGGGGGTACTGCCGGGGCTGGCGCTGGTCACGGTAAAACCGGCATTGCCCGTCAGGGCGGCGGGGTCCAGGCTATTGGCTTCGGTGTAGCTGAGGACCAACTCCCGACCGTTGACCTTGGGAGCAGAAGTACCGGTGGTGATCAGCACCGGGGGCGTGGTGTCTGGCGTCTCGGTGTTCACGGTCTGGTCCGTGAAGTTGGCCGCGTCGTTGCCGGCGGCATCTTGCACGACATTGCCGGTGGTGGGCTTGGTGTAGCTGACGCTGACCTGCTCGAGGTTGTCTACCGGGCGGCTGAGGGTCAGCGTGACGGTTTTGTTCGCTGCATTGACGCTGGCGCTGTTGACGGTGATGGGAGTGCCGGTAACGCTGGTCACGGTAAAGCCGGCGTTGCCCGTCAGGGCGGCAGGGTCCAGGCTATTGGCTTCGGTGTAGCTGAGCACCAATTGCGTGCCGTTGACTTTGGGGGCGGAAGTGCCGGTGGTGATCAGCACCGGTGATGTCGTGTCTGGTGTCTCGTTGTTGACGGCTTGGCCAGCGAAGTCGACAGCGTCGTTGCCGGCTGTGTCCTGTACGACATTGCCGGTGGTGGGCTTGGTGTAGCTGACGCTGACCTGCTCCAGGTTTTCCACGGCACGGCTGAGGGCCAGCGTGATGGTCTTGTTTGCCGCATTGACGCTGGCGCTGTTGACGGTGATGGGAGTACCAGTGACGCTGGTCACGGTAAAACCGGCGTTGCCCGTCAGGGTGGCAGGGTCCAGGCTATTGGCTTCGGTATAGCTGAGCACCAGTTGGGTACCGTTGACCTTGGGAGCGGAAGTGCCGGTGGTGATCAGCGCCGGGGGTGTGGTGTCCGGTGTCTCGTTGTTTACGGTCTGGCCCGTGAAGTCAACAGCGTCGTTGCCGGCGGCATCTTGCACGACATTGCCGGTGGTGGGCTTGGTGTAGCTGACGCTGACCTGC
The DNA here is from genome assembly GCF_000015565.1 of Verminephrobacter eiseniae EF01-2. Lineage (NCBI taxonomy): Bacteria > Pseudomonadati > Pseudomonadota > Betaproteobacteria > Burkholderiales > Comamonadaceae > Verminephrobacter > Verminephrobacter eiseniae. The sequence goes on along the minus strand of NC_008786.1, from coordinate 4,678,403 downwards.
TCGAGGTTTTCCACGGCACGGCTGAGGGTTAGCGTGACGGTCTTGTTTACCGCATTGACGCTGGCACTGTTGACGGTGATGGGAGTGCCGGTAACGCTGGTCACGGTAAAGCCGGCATTGCCCGTCAGGGCGGCAGGATCCAGGCTATTGGCTTCGGTGTAGCTGAGGACCAACTCCCGACCGTTGACCTTGGGGGCGGAAGTGCCGGTGGTGATCAGCGCCGGTGGTGTGGTGTCCGGTGTCTCGGTATTCACGGCCTGATCCGTGAAGTTGGCCGCGTCGTTGCCGGCGGCGTCTTGTACGACATTGCCGGTGGTGGGCTTGGTATAGCTGACGCTCACCTGCTCGAGGTTGTCCACGGCACGGCTGAGGGTCAACGTGACGGTTTTGTTTGCCGCATTCACGCTGGCGCTGTTGACGGTGATGGGGGTGCTGCCGGGGCTGGCGCTGGTCACGGTAAAACCGGCGTTGCCCGTCAGGGCGGCAGGGTCCAGGCTATTGGCTTCGGTATAGCTGAGCACCAGTTGGGTGCCGTTGACTTTGGGGGCGGAAGTGCCGGTGGTGATCAGCACCGGTGATGTCGTGTCCGGTGTCTCGTTGTTGACGGACTGGTCCGTGAAGTCAACAGCGTCGTTGCCGGCTGTGTCCTGTACGACATTGCCGGTGGCGGGCTTGGTGTAGCTGACGCTCACCTGCTCAAGGTTTTCCACGGCACGGCTGAAGGTCAGTGTGACGGTCTTGTTTGCCGCATTGATGCTGGCGCTGTTGACGGTGATGGGGGTGCTATCGGGGCTGGCGCTGGTCACGGTAAAACCGGCGTTACCCGTCAGGGTGGCAGGGTTCAGGCTATTGGCTTCGGTGTAACTGAGCACCAGTTGGGTGCCGTTGACCTTGGGGGCAGAAGTGCCGGTGGTGATCAGCGCCGGGGGTGTGGTGTCCGGGGTCTCGTTATTCACGGTCTGGCCCGTGAAGTTGGCAGCGTCGTTGCCGGCGGCATCTTGCACGACATTGCCGGTGGTGGGCTTGGTGTAGCTGACGCTGACCTGCTCCAAGTTGCCCACGGGACGGCTGAGGGTCAGCGTGACGGTCTTGTTTGCTGCATTGACGCTGGCACTGGTGACGGTGATGGGGGTGCTACCGGGGCTGGTGCTGGTCACGGTAAAGCCGGCGTTGCCCGTCAGGGCGGCAGGATCCAGGCTATTGGCTTCGGTGTAGCTGAGGACCAGTTCACGACCGTTGACCTTGGGGGCAGAAGTGCCGGTGGTGATCAGCGCCGGGGGTGTGGTGTCCGGGGTCTCGGTGTTCACGGTTTGGTCCGTGAAGTTGGCCGCGTCGTTGCCGGCGGCGTCTTGCACGACATTGCCGGTGGTCGGTTTGGTGTAGCTGACACTCACTTGCTCGAGGTTGTCCACGGCACGGCTGAGCGTCAGCGTGACGGTCTTGTTTGCCGCATTGACGCTGGCGCTGTTGACGGTGATGGGGGTGCTATCGGGGCTGGCGCTGGTCACGGTAAAGCCAGCGCTGCCCGTCAGGGCGGCAGGGTCCAGGCTATTGGCTTCGGTGTAGCTGAGGACCAATTGCGTGCCGTTGACCTTGGGGGCGGAAGTGCCGGTGGTGATCAGCGCCGGTGGCGTGGTGTCTGGTGTCTCGCTGTTTACGGACTGGTCCGTGAAGTCGACAGCGTCGTTGCCGACTGTGTCCTGTACGACATTGCCGGTGGTGGGCTTGGTGTAGCTGACGCTGACCTGCTCGAGGTTTTCCACGGCACGGCTGAGGGTCAGCGTGATGGTTTTGTTCGCTGCATTGACGCTGGCGCTGTTGACGGTGATGGGAGTACCAGTGACGCTGGTCACGGTAAAACCGGCGTTGCCAGTCAGGGTGACAGGGTCCAGGCTATTGGCTTCGGTGTAACTGAGCACCAGTTGGGTGCCGTTGACTTTGGGGGCGGAAGTGCCGGTGGTGATCAGCGCTGGTGGTGTGGTGTCCGGTGTCTCGTTGTTTACGGTCTGGCCCGTGAAGTCAACAGCGTCGTTGCCGGCGGCATCTTGCACGACATTGCCGGTGGTGGGCTTGGTGTAGCTGACGCTGACCTGCTCCAGGTTTTCCACGGCACGGCTGAGGGTCAGCGTGACGGTCTTGTTTGCCGCATTCACGCTGGCGCTGTTGACGGTGATGGGGGTGCTGCCGGGGCTGGCGCTGGTCACGGTAAAACCGGCATTGCCCGTCAGGGCGGCAGGGTCCAGGCTATTGGCTTCGGTGTAGCTGAGCACCAACTCCCGACCATTGACCTTGGGGGCAGCAGTGCCGGTGGTGATCAGCGCCGGTGGTGTGGTGTCCGGTGTCTCGGTATTCACGGCCTGATCCGTGAAGTTGGCCGCGTCGTTGCCGGCGGCGTCTTGCACGACATTGCCGGTGGTGGGCTTGGTGTAGCTGACGCTGACCTGCTCAAGGTTGTCTACCGGGCGGCTGAGGGTCAGCGTGACGGTCTTGTTTGCTGCATTGACGCTGGCGCTGTTGACGGTGATGGGAGTGCCGGTAACGCTGGTCACGGTAAAGCCGGCATTGCCCGTCAGGGTGGCGGGGTCCAGGCTATTGGCTTCGGTATAGCTGAGCACCAGTTGGGTGCCGTTGACCTTGGGGGCGGAAGTACCGGTGGTGATCAGCACCGGTGATGTCGTGTCTGGTGTCTCGTTGTTGACGGCCTGGTCCGTGAAGTTGGCCGCGTCGTTGCCGGTGGCGTCCTGTACGACATTGCCGGTGGCGGGCTTGGTGTAGCTGACGCTGACCTGCTCCAGGTTTTCCACGGCACGGCTGAGGGTCAGCGTGATGGTTTTGTTTGCCGCATTGACGCTGGCGCTGTTGACGGTGATGGGAGCACCAGTGACGCTGGTCACGGTAAAACCGGCGTTGCCCGTCAGGGCGGCAGGGTCCAGGCTATTGGCTTCGGTATAGCTGAGGACCAGTTGGGTGCCGTTGACCTTGGGGGCGGAAGTGCCGGTGGTGATCAGCGCCGGGGGTGTGGTGTCCGGGGTCTCGTTATTCACGGTCTGGCCCGTGAAGTTGGCAGCGTCGTTGCCGGCGGCGTCCTGTACGACATTGCCGGTGGTCGGCTTGGTGTAGCTGACGCTGACCGGCTCAAGGTTTTCCACGGCACGGCTGAGGGTCAGTGTGACGGTCTTGTTTGCTGCATTGACGCTGGCGCTGTTGACGGTGATGGGGGTGCTGCCGGGGCTGGCGCTGGTCACGGTAAAACCGGCGTTGCCCGTCAGGGCGGCAGGATCCAGGCTATTGGCTTCGGTGTAGCTGAGCACCAACTCCCGACCGTTGACTTTGGGGGCAGCAGTACCGGTGGTGATCAGCGCCGGTGGTGTGGTGTCCGGGGTCTCGGTGTTCACGGCCTGATCCGTGAAGTTGGCAGCGTCGTTGCCGGCCGCGTCCTGTACGACATTGCCGGTGGTGGGCTTGGTGTAGCTGACACTGACCTGCTCGAGGTTGTCCACGGCACGGCTGAGGGTCAGCGTGACGGTTTTGTTTGCCGCATTCACGCTGGCGCTGTTGACGGTGATGGGAGTGCCGGTGACGCTGGTCACGGTAAAGCCGGCGTTGCCAGTCAGGGCGGCAGGGTCCAGGCTATTGGCTTCGGTATAGCTGAGGACCAGTTGGGTGCCGTTGACTTTGGGGGCGGAAGTGCCGGTGGTGATCAGCGCCGGTGGTGTGGTGTCCGGTGTCTCGTTGTTGACGGACTGGTCCGTGAAGTCAACAGCGTCGTTGCCGGCGGCATCTTGCACGACATTGCCGGTGGCGGGCTTGGTGTAGCTGACGCTGATCTGCTCGAGGTTGTCCACGGCACGGCTGAGCGTCAACGTGACGGTTTTGTTCGCTGCATTGACGCTGGCGCTGTTGACGGTGATGGCGGTGCTGCCGGGGCTGGCGCTGGTCACGGTAAAGCCGGCGTTGCCAGTCAGGGCGGCAGGGTCCAGGCTATTGGCTTCGGTATAGCTGAGGACCAGTTGGGTGCCGTTGACCTTGGGGGCGGAAGTGCCGGTGGTGATCAGCGCCGGGGGTGTGGTGTCCGGGGTCTCGTTATTCACGGTCTGGCCCGTGAAGTTGGCTGCGTCGTTGCCGACGGCGTCTTGCACGACATTGCCGGTGGTGGGCTTGGTGTAGCTGACGCTGACCTGCTCGAGGTTTTCCACGGCACGGCTGAGGGTTAGCGTGACGGTCTTGTTTGCTGCATTGACGCTGGCACTGGTGACGGTGATGGGGGTACTGCCGGGGCTGGCGCTGGTCACGGTAAAACCGGCGTTGCCCGTCAGGGCGGCGGGGTCCAGGCTATTGGCTTCGGTGTAGCTGAGGACCAGTTGGGTACCGTTGACCTTGGGGGCGGAAGTACCGGTGGTGATCAGCGCTGGCGGTGTGGTGTCTGGCGTCTCGGTATTCACGGACTGGTCCGTGAAGTTGGCCGCGTCGTTGCCGGCGGCATCTTGCACGACATTGCCGGTGGTCGGCTTGGTGTAGCTGACGCTGACCTGCTCGAGGTTGTCCACGGCACGGCTGAGCGTCAACGTGACGGTTTTGTTTGCCGCATTGACGCTGGCGCTGTTGACGGTGATGGGGGTGCCGGTAACGCTGGTCACGGTAAAACCGGCGTTGCCCGTCAGGGCGGCAGGGTCCAGGCTATTGGCTTCGGTGTAGCTGAGGACCAATTGCGTGCCGTTGACTTTGGGGGCGGAAGTGCCGGTGGTGATCAGCGCCGGTGATGTCGTGTCTGGCGTCTCGTTGTTCACGGCTTGGCCAGCGAAGTCAACAGCGTCGTTACCGGCGGCGTCCTGTACGACATTGCCGGTGGTGGGCTTGGTGTAGCTGACACTCACTTGCTCGAGGTTTTCCACGGCACGGCTGAGGGTCAGCGTGATGGTCTTGTTTGCTGCATTGACGCTGGCGCTGTTGACAGTGATGGGGGTGCTGCCGGGGCTGGCGCTGGTCACGGTAAAACCGGCGTTGCCCGTCAGGGTGGCAGGGTCCAGGCCATTGGCTTCGGTATAGCTGAGGACCAGTTGGGTGCCGTTGACCTTGGGGGCGGAAGTGCCGGTGGTGATCAGCGCCGGGGGTGTGGTGTCCGGGGTCTCGTTGTTTACGGCCTGGCCCGTGAAGTTGGCTGCGTCGTTGCCGGCGGCATCTTGCACGACATTGCCGGTGGTCGGCTTGGTGTAGCTGACGTTGACCTGCTCCAGGTTTTCCACGGCACGGCTGAGGGTTAGCGTGACGGTCTTGTTTGCTGCATTGACGCTGGCGCTGCTGACGGTGATGGGGGTGCCGGTGACGCTGGTCACGGTAAAGCCGGCATTGCCCGTCAGGGCGGCAGGGTCCAGGCTATTGGCTTCGGTGTAGCTGAGCACCAGTTGGGTGCCGTTGACCTTGGGGGCGGAAGTGCCGGTGGTGATCAGCTCGGGGGGTGTGCGGTCCGGGTTGGTCACGGACTGGTTCGCGAAGTCGGCTACGTCGTTGCCGGCTGCGTCTTGTATGGTCGTGGGGTTGTTGCCGGCAGGTTTGCGGTAGGAGACGCTCACCACCGACTGATCGTTGCTTACGGGGGAGTTCAGCGTCAGCGTGACGGTCTTGGCCGTGGCGTCCACGAGGACACCACTGATCTGCCGGGATGCTCCATCGACGAGCACCGTAAAGCCTGCGTCACCCTGAAAGTTGGCACTCTTCAGGTTGTCCGCATCGGTATAGGTGAGCACCAGCCTGGAGCCGTCGTCGTTGAGTTTGGGGGCGGTAGCGCCTTCGGTGATCAGCCTCGGTGCCAGGGTGTCCACCACAAAGTTGTCGGAGCGCGCGGACGTGCCTGCTGCGCCGAAGTTGTCCGCAGCATCCTTTACTTGACTGATATCCAGCTCGATGTTGTAGGTGCCGCGATCGAGCCGGGGCGTGGGCGTGAATGTGGCGCTCCAGGTCTTGCCGCCGTCGCGGGTGCTCAGTGCCCCCAGCGTGCCACCGGCGGTCGGGCGCACGGCGGCGGCGACATTGGTCACCGCTTCGGTGAAGGTGAAGGTGACAGTGGCAGTTTCTCCGGCGGCCAGTACGCCGTCGCCATTGGGGTCTGTGATCGTGATGCCGCCGGGGATCAGCGCGGGCCGCTGGGTGTCCACGGTGTAGGTTGGGCTGGCGGGGATCGGCCCTACGGCCTGGTTGCCGGCAATGTCCCTCACGCCGTTGATGTCCACGGTGATGGAGTTGGCTCCCGTCGCCAGGGTGTTGTCTGCCGGGGTCAGCGTGCCGCTCCAGACTGTGCCGTCTGCCGAGGATGTCAGGGCCGACAGGGTGCCGTAGGGCGTGGTCACCTTGTCACTGCCAAAGCCCTGCACCGCTTCGTCGAAGGTGAAGGTGACGGTGGCTGTGTCGCCGGACTTGAGGTTTTGGTCCGAGATGGCAATCGATATCAGCCGAGGCGGTACCGGGTCGATGGTGAAGTTGAAGGATTGGTCGGAGCCCTGCTTTATTTCGTTGCCTGCCGCGTCCTTGATGCCCCGGTTGTTGACATTCAAGGCGATGCTGGCCTGGGTGACTGCGGTGGTGCTGACGGAACTCGGGGGGACCAGTGTGGCGGTCCAGGTCTTGCCGGTGAAGTCGACGGCGAGATTGACGCTCAGATTGGTCAGAGTAAAGCCGTTGCTCAAGACAAAGTTCGTTGCATCGAGGCCGGTGATCACATCGGTGAATTTGATGGTGAGTCGGGGGCTTTGGGCTAATTCATTCGTTGTCAGGTTGGCGTCGTTCAGCCCGAATTGAGTGACGCTGGGCCTGGCGAGGTCGACGTTGTATTGGACTTGCTCACTGGGGATCGTCGATGTGCCGCTGCCAGCGTTGCCCTCGGCATCACGGACGCCGGCAAGGTTCACGGTGATGCGGTTGTCATTTCTTGAGGTGGCGCCAGCCACCTTGGCCGTTAGCGTGACCTGCCAAGTGTCGCTCCCGCCATCGGCATCGGGGGTCACTGCGGTCACCGAAGTTGCATCGGCGCCATTGCCGGGGATCAAGACCACATCGCTCGTATCGAAGCCCCTGACCACCTGGTTGAATTTGATGGTGACGACGGTGGTTCTCTCATCGAGTCCGATGTCTCTGCGGGTGATGCTGCAGCCGGCGAAATCCAGTTGGATGGGAGTGGACATGGTGATTCAACTCTCTTGAGTGGTTGGCATGCATGGGTTTGCGGATTGCGCTGTGGCCCCGCTTGCCCCCTGGTGGACAGGGGTGCCAGTGCTTTGCATCACTGCGTGCGGGCGGTGATGGCTGGCTGGCCGACTGCGGCGGTATGGGATCGCTGCGCCACACTGGGGGCACCCCGTTTCATGGGGATGCACCGGCGCCGATGCCGTATGCCTGCTCAGCCAAATGGCATCCCGGTTACACGGTGGAGTGAACAGTTTTAGCAATTTGGCACACCTGTTCACGGCATTAGAACGACTGTGTGCGCGATTGCCGGTCACCTTTGTGACTGGCGTGACTGGCAGCGAGCGCTGCCTGGCCCCTCGTTTCTGGCGCCTGGCATCTGTCGAGCAACTGACAGGAAAGCCGGATTTCGCGTTGCCGTGGCGCGCCGGGTGGCGGCTGAAACGGTTGCTGAAACTGCGCTGTTTCAGTCCATTCCTAAATCATCCGTGCACTTTGTCGGCTTCGCGTTCACGAACGATTTGAAAATGGCATAAGGCCGTCATTCAGGGATGTCTGCGAGCCAGTCCCGGCGCACCAGAAATCGTTGCGTGAGCGCCGCTTCGGCCGAGCCGGTGGCGTCCCGGCGCTGGTACGACCACGCTGCCAGCGGCGGCATCGATAGCAGGATGGATTCGGTGCGCCCGCCCGATTGCAGCCCGAAATGCGTGCCCCGGTCCCACACCAGGTTGAACTCGACATAGCGGCCACGGCGATACGACTGGAAGTCGCGCTCGCGCTCGCCATAGGGCGTGGCCTGGCGCTTTTGCACGATGGGCAGGTAGGCCGGCACGAAGGCTTCGCCCACCGATTGCGTCAGCGCCAGGCTTTGCTCAAAGTCCGGTTCTGCCAGGTCATCGTAGAACACGCCGCCTGCGCCGCGTTGCTCGTTGCGGTGCTTGAGGTAGAAGTACTCATCGCACCACTGCTTGAAGCGCGGGTATTTGTCCGCGCCAAACGGTGCCAGCGCAGCACGGCAATGGCGGTGAAAGTGCACCACGTCTTCCTCGAAGCCGTAGCAGGGCGTCAGGTCCATGCCGCCGCCAAACCAGCAACTCGGCGCCTGGCCCGGATGCGCGGCGGCGATCATGCGCACATTCATGTGCACCGTCGGCACATAGGGGTTGCGCGGGTGTAGCACCAGCGACAGGCCCATGGCCTCGAACGGTGCGCCCGCCAGCGCGCTCCGGTGCGCGCTGGCCGAGGGCGGCAGATGCGGCCCGCGCACATGGCTCAGGCCGCAGCCTGCGCGCTCGAACACGCGGCCGCCCTCCAAAATCAGGGTGTTGCCGTCGCCTGACAATGACGCGCCGGGCGGTTTGCTCCAGGCATCGGCCCGAAAGCGCGCGCCGCCCTCGGTTTCCAGCGCTTGCAGCGCATCGGTGATGCGCGCCTGCAGGCCCTGCAGGTAGCCGCGCACGCGGGCGACGCTGTCGGCCGGGTGCAGCACCGGATGCGGGGGAGCGCCTGCCATCAGTTTCTGACGACCCGAAAGCCGATGTCGCGGCGGTACTGCGCTCCATCGAAATGGATGCCGCGCACCATGTCATAGGCGCGCTGCTGCGCCTGCCGGGCGCTGTCTGCCAGCGCGGTCACGCACAGCGCGCGGCCGCCGGCGACGCGCAGCACGCCGTCCTGCAAGGCCGTGCCGGCATGGAACACCATCGCGTCATCGGCCTCGGCGGGCAGGCCGGTGATGGCAGCGCCCTGGTGCGGGCTGTCGGGGTAGCCCTGGGCCGCCATCACCACGCCCAAGGCGGTGCGGCGGTCCCATTGCAGTTGCATCTGGTCGAGCTTGCCATCGAGCGCGGCGAGCAGCAGATCGAACAGGTCGCTCTTGAGCCGCATCAGGATCGGTTGCGCCTCGGGGTCGCCCATGCGGCAGTTGAATTCCAGCGTCTTGGGGTGGCCCTTGGCGTCGATCATCAGGCCCGCATACAGGAAGCCGCTGTAGGGTATGCCATCTTTTTCCATGCCACGGATGGTGGGCAGGATGATCTCGCGCATGGCGCGGGCATGCACGTCGGCCGTGACCACCGGCGCCGGCGAATAGGCGCCCATGCCGCCGGTGTTGGGGCCTTCGTCGCCGTCCTTGAGGCGCTTGTGATCCTGGCTGGTCGCCAGGGCCAGCACGTCCTTGCCATCGCACAGCACGATGAAGCTGGCCTCTTCGCCTTCGAGGAACTGCTCGATCAGCACACGGGCGCCGCCTGCGTTGTGCGTCACGCCGTAGCGGTTGTCCAGCAGCATGCTGTCGATGCCGGCATGGGCCTGTTGCAGCGTCAGCGCCACCACCACGCCCTTGCCTGCGGCCAGGCCGTCGGCCTTGATGACGCAGGGCGCCCCCAGGCGGTCGACGAAGGCGTGGGCGGCGGCCGGGTCGGTGAAGCTGTCGTAGTCGGCCGTGGGAATGCCGTGGCGCTGCATGAAGGCTTTGGCGAAGACCTTGGAGCTTTCCAACTGTGCCGCGGCCTTGGTGGGGCCAAAGATGCGCAGGCCGTTGGCCCGGAACTCGTCGACCACGCCTGCGGCCAAAGGGGCCTCGGGGCCGACCACCGTCAGCACGATCTTCTCGGCCTGGGCCCACTGGCGCAGTTCAGGCAAAGTCGGGATGGACACATTTTCCAGCTTCGGGCCCAGGGCCGTGCCCCCATTGCCGGGCGCCACATACACCCGGGAGACTTTGGGCGACTGGCTCAGTTTCCAGGCGATGGCGTGTTCACGGCCGCCGCCGCCGAGTACGAGAACTTTCATGCCAGGCTCCCACATGCCGCACCGGGCAACAGGGATACTCCATGCAGGGGCAAGAATCGATGACGACCGGAGCACTGGGGATGGGAACTGGTCTTCATAGCGTAGCGTTGTGATAGACCGCTTGGGTGTCGTCGAGATCTTCCAGCGCGTCGAGCAGTTTTTGCATCCGGGCCGCGTCCTCGCCTTGTAGTTCGATGGTGTTTTCGGCCCGCATGGTGACCTCGGCCAGTTCGGGCCTGAGGCCGGCGGCCTGTAGCGCGTTCTTGACGGCTTCAAAGTCGGCGGGGAGGGTCAACACCTCGATGGCGCCGTCCTCGCCCATGATGACATCTTCGGCGCCGGCCTGAAGCGCCACCTCCATCACCTGGTCTTCGCTGCTGCCAGGAGCATAGACCAACTGGCCGCAATGCTTGAATTGGAACACCACCGAGCCTTCCGTGCCCATGTTGGCGCCATGTTTGCTAAAGGCGTGGCGCACCTCGGCCACGGTGCGCAGGCGGTTGTCGGTCATGGTGTCGACGATGATCGCCGCACCGCCGATGCCGTAGCCCTCGTAGCGGATTTCTTCGTAGCTCTGGCCCTCTGCATTGCCGGTGGCCTTGTCGATGTTGTACTTGATGCGCTCGGCCGGCATGTTGGCCGCCCGGGCCTTGTCCAGCGCCAGGCGCAGGCGCGGGTTGGCCGACAAATCGCCGCCACCGGCGCGGGCCGCCACGGTGATTTCGCGCATGATGCGGGTCCAGATCCGGCCGCGTTTTTCATCCTGCCGTCCCTTGCGGTGTTGGATGTTCGCCCATTTGCTGTGTCCTGCCACGGAATGTCCTTTACGGGATTGATTTAACCTACGGCGCGAGTTTACTTTTTTTGCTTTTTTGTCCGCCCCGATCCGACCCAAGCGCCACCGGGATGTGCGCGGCGCGGGGAGCGGGCAATACTTTTCCCCTCAGGAACATCTGGCAAAGGCCTATCGGATATGAGCAACCTCACCGTCATCACCCACCCTCTGGTCCAGCACAAGCTCACGCTGATGCGCAGGAAAGATGCCAGCAGCAACAGCTTTCGCCGCCTGTTGGGCGAACTGAGCCAGTTGATGGCATACGAGGTCACGCGCGACATGCCGCTGTCGCCGGTGCAGATCGAAACCCCGCTGGAGACCATGACCGGCCAGATGATCGACGGCAAGAAACTGGTGCTGGTTTCGATCCTGCGTGCGGGCAACGGCTTTCTCGACGGCATGCTCAACGTGGTGCCCGGCGCCCGTGTCGGCCACATCGGCCTGTACCGCGACCCGGCCACGCTGCAAGCCGTGGAGTACTACTTCAAGATGCCCGCCGGGATCGACGAGCGCGACACCATCGTGGTCGACCCGATGCTGGCCACCGGCAACTCGGCCGTTGCCTGCATGGCGCGCCTGAAGCAGCTCAAGCCCCGCTCGATCAAGTTCGTCTGCCTGCTGGCCGTGCCCGAGGGCATCGCCAGACTGCAACAAGCCCACCCCGATGTATCCATCTTCACCGCCGCCATCGACCGCGAGCTCAACGAGCATGGCTATATCCTGCCGGGTCTGGGCGATGCCGGGGACAGGATTTTCGGTACCAAATAGGTACTGGGCGATTGGGCGGCCGGACCAGCCAGGGATCAACCGCCCCGCCGGCGGGGCCGGGGGATGGGTGCAATGGGTTGGTAAGCCTTCAAGCCCTGATCTCCTGTCATTATTTCAACGGCGTATCCAGCCTTGGCGTAGTACTCGGCAACATGTTTTATCGTTGCATCGCCAATACTGGTGCCACCGGCAGCCAATGCAGGCCAGGTGCGGGCCATCAGGATTTTCTCAGGCATTGCCAAACTCGCTCAGGCCTTCGAAATCAAGAGATCGCTGCAGCGATCGTTCAATCAATCCCCGGCTTGACAAGTGCCCGGTCGTTCCTTGTGCCAATAGTGCTGGCAGTCGTTTCATGTCTTCCAGCAAGGTCAAGACGCTGTGGCCTGTTTTGCTGTCTCTATGCGCTACGGTGATGAATGCAATCATCTCGGTGCCCATGGCGTCGAGCAGTGCCGGATTGTGCGTGGTTGCCAGCACGTCGATGCTGCGCTGCTTGCCAACGGTCTGGAGCATCTCCAAGAGCATGTTGGCGCGTGAAGGATGCAGGCCATTGTCGATTTCTTCGATGATCAACAAGCTCTTTTCCGGGCGCGTAAGAAGCGCAGTCAAGATCGCCAAAAATCTCAAGGTCCCATCCGACATGCCACGGGCATCGACCGTATGCGGCGCATCTGCTGGTTGCCAATTTTCTTCGCAATACAGCATCGCATCGGAGTTGAATTTACCCACGGTTTCCGCATAAACCCGGCGTATATCGCGTTCGGGCAGTTTGCCCGCATATCGTGTGAGCACTGCCTCTCAACACGGTCAACGGATCGATATACAGGGAAGATTGCGCGTAGCTTTTCCAGTTTTCCATGCGCAGCTCAGTAATCACTTGATTTCCCCCAGGAATCCTTCAATCCGACCGCCAGATTGAATACCGGCCGGCCTGGCACATGATCGACCCGGTCTGCGACAAAGTACCCATGGCGCTCGAATTGGAACTTGTCGTCCGGCTTGGCATGGGCCAGTGAGGGCTCGACGATGGCGCTCACTACCTTCAGGCTGTCGGGGTTCAGGCTTTCGATGAAGTCTTTGCTGCCGGCGTCAGGGTGCGCGTCCAGGAACAGGCGGTCGTACATGCGCACCTCGGCGCGCACGCCGTCGGCCACGCCGACCCAGGTGATGGCGGCTTTGACCTTGACGCTGTTGGCGCCGGGGGTGCCGCTCTTGGTGTCGGGCACCACGGTGGCCTGCACTTGGACGATGGTGCCGGTGGCGTCCTTGGTGCAGCCGGTGCATTCGATGACGTAGCCGCCCTTCAGGCGCACGGTGCTGCCGGGCAGCATTTGACCGTCGGCGCCGGGCCGGGGTGGATATAGGCGCTTGTAGCCCTTGGGGGGATGTTCTTCGAAGTCTTCGCGCTCGATCCACAGTTGCTGGCCGATGCAAAAGTGGCGCAGGGGGCTGGCCTGGCCTTCGATCGGGTGGGGTAGCGCGGGCAGGGTGCCGGGCTCCAAATGGCCGGCGCCCATGACCGCATCCCAGTTGGTCAGCACCAGCTTGACGGGATTGAGCACGGCCATGCCACGGTGGGCTTTGGGCTCCAGGTCTTCGCGCAGGCAGCCTTCCAGGGTGCTGTAGTCGATCCAACTGTCGCTTTTGGTCACGCCTATGCGTTCGGCAAACAGTTGCAGCGCGGCGGGGGTGTAGCCACGGCGGCGCAGGCCCGCGAGGGTGGGCATGCGGGGGTCGTCCCAGCCGTCGACCTTGTGGTCGTACACCAGTTGGGCCAGTTTGCGCTTGCTGGTGACCACGTAGGTCAGGTTCAGGCGCGCAAATTCGTACTGGCGCGGGGGCGGGCTGGCCAGCAGGCCGCCCACGACCCGCCCGTCGGGGAGCCGGGTGGTTTCGATCAAGCGCTCCAGCAGCCAGTCGTAGAAGGGGCGCTGGTCTTCAAATTCGAGCGTGCACAGGCTGTGGGTGATTTGCTCCAGCGCGTCCTCGATCGGGTGCGCGTAGGTGTACAGGGGGTAGATGCACCAGGTGTCGCCCGTGCGGTGGTGGGTGGTGCGGCGGATGCGGTAGATGGTCGGATCGCGCATGTTGATGTTGGGGTGGGCCATGTCGATCCTGGCGCGCAGCACCATCGATCCGTCTTCGTGCTGGCCGGCACGCATTTCGCGCAAGCGGGCCAGGTTTTCTGCCGGGCTGCGGTTGCGAAAGGGGCTGTCCACGCCGGGCTTGCTGAAGTCGCCACGGTGGATGCGGATTTGTTCCACCGTTTGTTCGTCCACGTAGGCGTGGCCGGTTTCGACCAGGTGCTCGGCGGCGCGGTACATGAAGTCGAAGTAGTCGCTGGCCTGGTAGGGCTGGCCGTTGCCGCCCTGGCGCCAGTCAAAGCCGAGCCATTGCACCGCGTCGATGATGCTGTCGACGTATTCGGGGTTTTCTTTTTCCGGATTGGTGTCGTCAAAGCGCAGGTGGCACACACCGCCGTAGTCGCGCGCCAAGCCGAAGTTCAGGCAGATGCTTTTGGCGTGGCCGATGTGCAGGTAGCCATTCGGCTCGGGCGGGAAGCGGGTGCGTATTTTGGCGGGGTCGGGGCCGCCCTGGGCGTGGTGGGCGGCGTCGCCGGGGCTGCCGGCCCAGCGGCGGCTGGCGTAGGTGCCTTTTGCCAGGTCGGATTCGATGAGCTGGCGCAGGAAGTTGCTGGCTTTGGGGAGGGCGGGGGTGTGGGCCGGGGATGCGGAGGGGATGTGGGCGCTCATGGGGCCGATTTTAGGCCGGGGCAAGCACACTATGATGGCCGCATCCTTTGCCAAATGAGAACGGCCATGCAGACGAATGTTTCCGACCGCATCGTTCTGGAGCGCAGCGATGTGCTCGCCGCCGCCGATGACGGGGTGATCACCCAGGCGCAGGCGCAAAGCCTGTGGCAGCGCTGGTCGTCGGCCCCGGCCATGGCACCGGGCGTGCCTGCGGGCCGGCCCGGCGGGCCGACGTTTGGCTTTGTGAATGTGCTGTATTACTTTGGCGGCCTGCTGGCCATAGGCGCGCTGACGCTGTTCATGACGCGCGGCTGGGAGCGTTTCGGCGCCGCCGGCCTGCTGGTCATCAGTGTGGTCTATGCGTTGGGCTGCCTGATGGTGGCGGACCATTTCCGTGCGCGCAGCCTGCCCGTGCCGGCGGGCATATTGGCTGCGCTGGCGGTGTGCCTGGTGCCTCTGGCCGTGTGGTGCGTGCAGCGTCTTCTGGGTCTGTGGCCGCCCGGTGACGGCTTCTTCTACCGCGACTATCACACGGTGATCAGTTGGCGCTGGATGACGCTGGAGCTCGCCACGCTGGCCATGGGTGTGGTCATGCTGTGGCGCTACCGCCTGCCGTTCATGGTGATGCCGATTGCCATCACGATCTGGTACATGAGCATGGACATGGCCAACGGGCTGATGCAGCGCGAGGGCTTCGACTGGGAGTTATCCCGCGATGTGTCGCTGCTGTTCGGCATTGCCACTTGCTGCGTCGCCATATGGGTGGACATGCGCTGCCGCCGGGCCACGCAGGCCCGGGAGCGGCAGGACTTTGCGTTTTGGCTGTACTTGGTGGGCGCCATCATGTTCTGGGGCGGTTTGAGCTTGCGCGACTCCGCTCGTGAACTGGACAAGTTCATCTATGCCTTGATCAATGTCGCACTGGTGCTGTTCGGCGCGGCCATCGGGCGGCGCGTGTTCACCATTCTGGGAGGGCTGGGTGTGGCGTATTACCTGGGACATCTGTCGTACCGGGTATTCAAAGACAGCCTGCTGTTTCCGTTTGTGCTGACGCTGCTGGGGTTGGGCGTGGTCTGCCTGGGGGTGTGGTGGCAGCGCCATGAGGGGGCCATCAACGCGCGGCTGAGCCGCTTTGTGCCGCAAGGTTTGCGGCGCTGACAAAGCGCCTTTTCAGATGCCCCGGACGATTTCCCCGTCGGCCATGCGGCAGCGCTGCCGCATGGCGATGAAGGGCGCGGCGCGCTGGCGCAATGGCGCAATGGCGCAATGGGACGCCGTGCGGGCGGGGCCACGCCCCGTTGCCCCGTTCTTGCGCCCCTCCCCATGCGGCTCTGGCTTGTGCCGCTTCATGCGCTGCTACGGCGGCTTGCAGGGCCTGGGGCGCCGGGCAGGTGCCGGGCAGCCCAATGCCATTGGCCGGGGCATCACGCATCGTCTTTGCCGATGGTTTTCAGAATCTGCCGGCCACCGGACTCCGGCGGCGCGTGATTCGAGCGTGATTTGAATCCGTACATGCAACGGCAAACGGCCATATGCCGGCCATATGCCGGGCGGTGCGCGCGTGCGGATCTGTCGTTCGCCGCAGCGCTTTGCTGCCATCCTTTTGCCGGCTTGCTGCGTTATGTGCTGGTGTCTTCGATCAAAGGGAGGTTTCGATGACGACAATCCGTTGGGTCGCTGCGGTGACTGTGGCGCTGGCATGCGGGGCTGGCGCAGGTTCTGCCTGGGCCCGTGACGTTCATTGGTCGATCGGCGTGGCTGTGCCGGGCGTGGTGCTGGGGGCCGGCGTTGGTGATGTGGGTGATCCCGTCTACCGACCGGCCCCGGTGTATGTGGCACCGCCGGTGTACATGGCGCCACCGGTGTATCTGGCACCTCCGCCGCCGGTGTACTACGTGCCACACCGGCCCATTTACTACAGCGCCCCGCCGGTGTATTACGCGCCCCCTGTGGTGGTGTACGGCGGCCATGGCCCGGGCATCTATCACCATGGTTTCCACCGGGTTCGCTGATCGGCGCTGAAGGCCGATGGCTTCAGTGGTAACGTTCGGCGCCGCGCCGAGGCTGTCCGCACGGGCGCAGCGGGACGGACATTGATTGGTCGCCATTTTTTTTCAAGGAGTGATTGGATGATTCGCACAAGAAACTCGGCCCTGGTGCTTGCCGGTATTGCGCTGACTGCTGTTTTCAACATGGCAAGCCCGGTTCAGGCGCAGCAGGCACAGGGGGTGCCGGCGGCGCAAGAGGCGCCCAAAGTCAAACTGGCCACGTCCATGGGGGACATCGTGCTCCAGTTGGAGCCGGCCAAAGCGCCCAAGACGGTCGAGAACTTCCTCGCCTATGTCAAGAGCCGGCACTATGACGGCACCGTGTTTCACCGTGTGATCGACGGGTTCATGATCCAGGGCGGCGGCTATACGGCCGATATGACGGCCAAGCCCACCTTGCCGCCGATTCCGCTCGAAGCCAATAACGGCCTGAAGAACGAGCGCTACACCATCGCCATGGCGCGCACCGGCAATCCGAATTCGGCCACCGCGCAGTTCTTCATCAATGTGAAGGACAACGCCATGCTCAACGCCCCCAACCCCGATGGCCATGGCTACGCCGTGTTTGGCAAGGTGGTCAGCGGCATGGCCGTGGTCGACAAGATCAAGGCCGTCGCCACCGGCAGCAGGGCCGAGCACCAGAATGTGCCCACCACCCCTGTCACCATCGACTCCGCCACCCTGGTGCAGTGATTTTTCCGGAAGAACCCCTGCCATGAGCCACCCCCAAGTCGAACTGCACATCACCGGTTACGGTGTCATCACGCTGGAGCTTGACGCCGCCAAGGCGCCCAAGTCGGTCGAGAACTTCCTCGCCTATGTGCACCAGGGCCGCTACGACAACACCCTCTTTCACCGGGTGATTCCCGGCTTCATGGTGCAAGGCGGCGGTTTCGAGCCGGGCATGAAGCCCAAGCGCTCCGATGCGCCGATACACAACGAGGCCGACAACGGCCTGAAGAACGCCAGCTACACCGTGGCCATGGCCCGCACCAGCGACCCGCATTCGGCCACTGCGCAGTTCTTCATCAACCTGGTCGACAACGGCTTTCTGGACCATACCGCGCCTTCGGCCCAGGGCTGGGGCTATGCCGTGTTCGGCAAGGTGGTCTCGGGCACCGCCGTGGTGGACAAGATCGAGGCCGTGAAGACGGGCCGCAAGGGCTTTCACGACGATGTGCCCAAGGAGGATGTGGTGATCGAAAAGGCCGTGGCCCTGTAAAGGCCATGGCTGCCATGCCTGCCGCTGCGCGCGCCATGCGGGCCGGCCTGCCCCGGTTCGGGGAACTGGCCGCTCCAGCGCATTGGCGCAGGGTCGATGTCGTTTCCGACCTGCATTTGCAGGCCAGCGATCCGGCCACCCTGGCCGCATGGCAGCATTATTTGCAGACCACACCCGCCGACGCGCTGTTCATTCTGGGCGACCTGTTCGAGGTCTGGGTCGGCGACGATGCCATCGATGACAGCAGCGCCGGGCAGCCGAGCTTCGAGGCCCGGGGCTGCGCTGCGTTGCAGGCCCCGGCGCAGCGCCTGGCCATGTACTTCATGCCCGGCAACCGCGATTTTCTGGCCGGCCCGGCGTTCCTGGCGCATTGCGGCATCACCGGCCTGGCAGACCCCAGCGTGCTGGTGTTTGGCGGCCAGCGCATCCTGCTCAGCCATGGCGACCGGCTGTGTGTGGACGATGTGGACTACCAGCGCTTGCGCGTGCAACTGCGCAGCGCCCGGTGGCAGCAGCGCTTTCTGGCCCAGCCCCTGGCCATGCGCCGGGAGCAGGCACGCGCGATGCGCCAGCAGAGCGCGGCGCGCAAGCTGTCGGGCCTGTCCTATGCCGATGTCGATGACCTGGCAGCCGTCGCCTGGCTGAACGCCGCTGCGGCCCGCACCCTGATCCACGGCCACACGCACCGCCCGGCCGAGCACCCACTGGGGGGCGGCTTGCGGCGCGTGGTGCTCAGCGACTGGGACGCGGCCGCCCGGCCTGCGCGCGCCCAGGTGCTGCGGCTGGCGCTGACGGGTGCTGCGGCGCCGGGGTGGGAACGGCTGGCGCTGCTCTGAGCGCGCCGGTGCCATTCAGCGCCATTCAGTGGCACTCAGGGAGCGTGCTGCTCCAGCCGCTGCAACACCGCCTGCACCAGTTGGGCCACGGCCTGGGGCTGGTCGCAGGCCGTGGTGTGGCGCTGCGGCATGCTGCGCAGCCAGGTGATTTGGCGCTTGGCCAGTTGGCGTGTGGCGGCCACGCCGCGCTCGCGCACCGCGTCCATGCCGCGCGCATGCAGCGGGGCCCCATGCAACGGCGGGCCGCCGGCGTGGCGGGCTTGCCAATCGAGCGCCTCCCAGACCTGGCGATAGCCCACGCAGCGCATCGCGGGCAGGTCGGGGTGCAGGTCGCCGCGCGCGCGCAGGGCCTGCACTTCGGCGATGAAGCCGGCGGCGAGCATGGCGTCAAAGCGTCGGGCGATGCGCTCGTGCAGCCAGGCACGGTCTTGCGGTTCCAACGAAAACAATGCGCAGGCGCAAGCACCATATGCGCCGGCAGCTCCTTTTTCGATGGCATGAAAGCTCGACAGCGGCTGGCCCGATATCTGCCACACCTCCAAAGCGCGCTGTATGCGCTGGCTGTCGCCGGGGGCCAGTCGGGCGGCGGTCACGGGGTCGACGCGGGCCAGTTCGGTGTGCAGCGCGGGCCAGCCCTGCTCGGCGGCCCGGGCATTCAGCCGCGCGCGCACGGCGGGGTCGGCGGCGGGCATGGCGTCCAGGCCGTCGAACAAAGCCTTGAAGTACAGCATGGTGCCGCCCACCAGCAACGGCAACGCGCCACGGGCACGGATTTCGCCGATGAGCCGGCGGGCGTCTTGCACGAACTCGGCGGCGCTGTAAGCCTGTAGCGGGTCGCGGATGTCGATCAGGTGGTGCGGCACGGCGGCGCGCTCGGCCGGCGTGGGCTTGGCGCTGCCGATGTCCATGCCCCGGTAGACCAGGGCCGAGTCCACGCTGATGATCTCCACCGCTTGGCGCCGGCCCAGCGCCGCCGCCAGCGCCAGCGCCGCCGCCGTCTTGCCCGCCGCCGTGGGGCCTGCCAGGGCGATGTTCGGGAGCCGGCTGTCAGGCGCGGCCACTGCGGTCTCCGGCCGAGGTGCCTGCGGCCGTGCTGTCACCGAACTTTTGCACCAGTGTCCACGCGACCAGTGCCAGCAATACCGACCAGAACCAGATGCCGTTGACCAGCGGCCAGATGCTGCCGTCCAACCGCAGGCCCAGCCACCCGCCCATGGCAAAGGCCGCCAGCATCGTCATGCAGCCGCTGAGCGCAGAGGCCACGCCGGCCGCCTTCGGGAACGGCCCCACGGCGCCGCTTTGCCCGCAGGGCTGGTGCATGCCATGGCCGAGCATGAACAGGTAGAACGGCAGCAGCAGCGCCCAGGGCTGGTGCCAGCCCAGCAGCGCCACCAGCGCCAGCAGCGTGCCGCCGCTGACGCTCAGGCCACCGGCAATCGCCACCGTGCGCAGCAGCCCATGGCGGCTCAGCAGGCGGCGGCACAGCAGGGTGCCGGCAAAATAAGCCAGGCAGGCCGAGGCCATGACCCAGCCGTACTGCGTGCGCGTGAGTCCCAGCACATCGATGTAGACAAACGGCGACGCCGCGAGAAAGGTGAACAGGCCGCCGTAGGAGGTCGTGGTCAACAGCGAGAAGGCCCAGAAGGTCGGATTGCGCAACACCTGCTGCCAGGTCCTCAATAGCGTGCGCGGCTGCAACGCCTGCGGGTTGCGCTGCACCAGGGTCTCGGGCAAGCGCCATGCCACCAGGGCCAGCGTGACCAGGGCATAGCCGGTGAGCACCAGCAGCGCTGCGCGCCAGCCCAGCCATTGGCTCAGCAGCCCGCCCAGCGGCGCGCAGACGCAGGCCACGATGCCCAGCCCGGTGAGGGCCTTGGACATGGCGCGCGCGCCTTCCAGCGGGGTATACAGGTCGCGCACGATGGCCCGCGCGCACATCACGGCGGCCCCCATTGCTGCGCCCTGCGCAATGCGCCACAGCACCAGTTGGGCAATGGTGGATGCGAACGCGCTGCCCAGCGAGGCCAGGGTGTAGATGCACAGACCCGTCAGCAGGATGGGGCGGCGGCCAAAGCGGTCGGACAGCGGCCCCCAGACCATCTGCGAGCAGCCAAACGCCAGCAACAGGCCGCTCAGCGTGAGTTGCGCGGCGGCCATCGGCGCGGCCAGGCTGTTGGTGATGGCGGGCAGGGCAGGCAGGTACAGGTCGGTCGTGACCGGCTGTATGCTCAGCAGCAGGGCCAGCACCAGGATGGCCAAGCCCGGATGCAGGCAGATGGGGGCGGCCGCAGATGTCGCGCTGGCGCAAGGGGCTGGCATATCGGCCCGAGCGTACCAGAAGGCAAGAAGGGCGCTATCGGCGGCGGGTTCCGCCCCGGCAGGCCATGGCGGGTTCCGGAATGCGAGTGTCGCGTCACCGATCATCTGTCGGTCTGCGCTGGCCATCGAAGCGTAGCGCGGCGTTGCATCGCTTGCCAATACAGCCCGGTATGGGCTGCGCGCTGCGCCTTGCGCTGCGCTCCGATGGCTGCGCGCAGCCTACGACATCTGATCGGTCAGCGTCCGCGCAGGAACAGCGCGTCCAACTCTTTCATCGATAGCTGCCGCCATGTCGGGCGGCCATGGTTGCATTGGTCTGAGCGCTCGGTGGCCTCCATCTGGCGCAGCAGGGCGTTCATCTCGTCGATGGTCAGGTGCCGGTTGGCGCGCACTGCGCCGTGGCAGGCCATGGTGCCCAGCAGTTCGTTGCGGGCGCGCTGCACCACGGTGCTGGTGTCGTGCGCGGCCAGTTCGGCCAGCACGCTGCGGGCCAGTTCCACCGCATCGCCCTGCGCCAGCACGGCGGGCACGGCGCGCACGGCCAGGGTTTTGGGCGAGAACGGAATCACTTCCAGTCCCAGTGTGGCCAGCACCTCGGCCGATTCTTCGGCGGTGGCCACTTCCTCGGCGGTGGCGGCGAAAGTGCCGGGGATCAGCAGGGGTTGGCTGGCCATGCGCGCACCGCTGTCCAACTGGGCCTTCAGGCGCTCGTAGACGATGCGCTCGTGCGCGGCATGCATGTCCACGATCACCATGCCCTGGGCGTTCTCGGCCAGGATATAGACGCCATGGATCTGGGCCACCGCTCGGCCCAATGGCCAAGCGACTTCCTGACCTTCCTGGCCCAGTGGCCAAGCGGCCTCCCGGCCTTCCTGGTCCAAAGACCGGGCAACCTCCTGACCTTCACGGCCTGAAGGCAAGGCATGGCCCTGCTCCTGGCTGCCGGGGGGCAGGGTCGGGCGCTGGGCCTCTGTGCCGATGTCCCGGGCGGCTGTGCCCGCCGGGCTGAGCGGCGGCGCGGGTGCGCGCTGCGCCAGGCGTGGTCCGGCCCACGGTTCGCTGCTCTGTCCGTGGGCCTGCCCGCTGTCGGGTGGAGGGTCTTTTTTCGGCCCCCACAGCGCTTGCAGATCCGCCACATGGTGGCCGCGCTCCTCTAATCGGAGGGCAGACTGCGCACGCCAGGCATGCGCCTGCGGCTGTTTGGCTGCCGTGACGGCGGCGCCTGCTTCTGCGGCTGCCAGCGCTGCCGCACGGGGTGTGGCCAGCGCGTTTTCCACGGCGTGGCGCACGGCCTGGTGCACTTCGCGGCTGTCGCGAAAGCGCAGTTCGATCTTGGTCGGGTGCACGTTCACGTCGACGCGGGCCGGGTCGATCTCCAGGTACAGCACATATACCGGCTGCTTGTGGCCGTGCAGCACATCCTCGTATGCGCTGCGCGCCGCATGGCTTATCACCTTGTCGCGCACGAAGCGGCCGTTCACGTAGCAATACTGGTGGTCGGCGCGCGCGCGCGCCGCGTCGGGCAGGCCGGCGTGGCCGGTCACGGTGACCGAGCCTCCACGGTGCTGTAGTGCCACCGACTGCGCGACGAAGTCGGCGCCGAGCACGTCCGACAGGCGGCGTGCCAGCGCATCCCGGGCATCGCCCTGTCCGGGCACGAAGCTGGCGCGCCATTGCTCGACCAGTTTGCCGTCGTGCCAGACGGCAAAGCCCACATCGGGCCGCGCCAGCGCATGGCGGCGCACCGATTCGAGGCAATGCGCCAGTTCGGTGGCATCGGCTTTGAGGAATTTGCGGCGCGCGGGGGTGGAGAAGAACAGCTCTTTGACCTCCACCGTGGTGCCCGTGCTGCGGGCCGCAGGGCGCAGCTCGCCGCTGCGCGCGTCGAGCACGAAGGCGCTGGCCTGGGCGGCCGGGCGCGAGAGCAGCGACAGTTCCGACACCGAGGCAATGGCGGCCAGGGCCTCGCCCCTGAAGCCCATCGTGGCAACGGTCTCCAGGTCGCTCAGGCTGCTGATTTTGCTGGTCGCATGGCGGCGCAGCGCCACCGCTAGCTCGTCTTGGGCAATGCCGCTGCCATCGTCTTCCACGGCGATCAGCCGCACCCCGCCGGCCGATAGCCGCACGGTGACCTGCGTGGCCCCTGCGTCGAGGGCGTTGTCCAGCAGTTCGCGCACCACCGAGGCCGGGCGCTCGACCACCTCGCCGGCCGCGATCTGGCTGATGAGTTCCTCGGGCAGGTCGCGGATGGGGCGGTGGGCGGGCGGTGCGGCAGGGGTGCTGTGCTGCATGTCGGGCATGTCGTTGGACTGGTCGATTTTAGGGCCGGGGCTGCGCTGTGCTGGCGCCGCAGCGGGGGATGGCGGGACGATGGCGGGCGACGAGGATAATGTGCCGCTTTATCAACGCCGGCCTGCGCATGGACATTGTCAACTTCCTGATCGACTTCGTCTTGCATGTCGACAACTACATCGAATCCTTCGTGCAGACCTACGGTGCCTGGGTGTATGCACTGCTGTTCCTGATCGTGTTCGTCGAGACCGGCCTGGTGGTGATGCCCTTTTTGCCGGGCGATTCGCTGCTGTTCATCGTCGGCGCGCTGTGCGGCGCGGGCCTGATGAATTTTCCGTTGGTCTGCACGGTGCTGGTGCTGGCGGCCATCGTCGGCGACCAATGCAATTATTCGCTGGGCCGGTGGGCCGGCCCCAGGGTGTTTCAATGGGAGCGGTCGCGCTGGTTCAACCGCCATGCGTTCGAGCAGGCGCATGCGTTTTACCAGCGCTACGGCGGCATCACCATCGTCATCGCGCGCTTCCTGCCCTTTCTCCGCACCTTTGCGCCCTTCGCGGCCGGTGTGGCCGAGATGGAGCGGGGCCGGTTTATCTGGTTCAATGTCTGCGGCGCGCTGCTCTGGGTGCTGGGCATCGGCACGGCCGGTTATTGGTTTGGCAATCTGGCCTGGGTCCGGGAGAACCTGGACAAGATCATCTGGGCCATCGTTTTCATCCCCGGCCTGATCGCCATCTTCGGTGCCTGGCGCGCCGGTCGCAGCCAGGCTCAGACCTCCTCGCTCCAGCAGTAGCCGTCGCGGGCGATCATCGCGCTGGCCGCGCTCGGGCCCCAACTGCCGGCCGCATAAGGTCGTGGCCCGACCGGGTCGTCCTGCCAGTGCTGCAGTATCGGCTCCACCCAGCGCCAGGCCTCTTGCTGCTCGTCGCTGCGCACGAACAGGTTCAGCCGGCCGGCAATCACGTCGAGCAGCAGGCGCTCGTAGGCGCCCACGCGCTCGGTGCCAAAGCGCTGCTCGAAGTCCAGGTTCAGGTGCACCTGCGACAGCGCAGGCTCGCTCTGGTGCTGCGCCGCGCCCTGGGCCAGCAGATGCAGCTCCAGCCCGTCCTTGGGCTGCAGGTGGATCACCAGCCGGTTGGCCACGCCCGCAGGGGTTCTGAAGATGGGGTGGGGCACCGGGTGAAAGTTGACGACGATATGCGCATCGCGCCCCGCCAGCCGCTTGCCGGTGCGAATGTAAAACGGCACGCCGGCCCAGCGCCAGTTCGAGATCTCGGTGCGCAGCGCGACGAAGGTCTCGGTGTTGCTGCCCGGCGCCACGCCTTTTTCCTGCAAATAGCCCGGCATGGCCTGGCCTTGCGTGTTGCCTGCGGCGTATTGCCCGCGGATCACATGCTGGCCGATGGTGTCGGCAGTCCAGGGCTTGAGCGATTGCAGCACCTTGAGCTTCTCGTCGCGGATGGCGTTGGCGCCGGAGTTGATCGGTGGCTCCATGCCGATCGCGCACAGCAATTGCAGCGCATGGTTTTGCACCATGTCGCGCAGCGCGCCGGTCTGGTCGTAGAACGCACCGCGCGTTTCCACGCCCAGTTCTTCGGCGATGGTGATCTGGATGTTGGCAATGGTTTCACGCCGCCACAGGGGCTCGAACAGCGCATTGCCAAAGCGCAGCGCAAACAGGTTCTGCACCGAGGGCTTGCCCAGGTAATGGTCGATGCGGAAAACCTGCTCTTCGCGCAGCACGCGGCGCAGGCTGTCGTTGATGGCCCGGTTCGAGCGCAGGTCGTGGCCCAGGGGTTTTTCCAGCACCACGCGGGTGCCGGGGCCGTTCAGGCCGACGGCCGCGATCTGCTCGCACACATTGGTGAACAGGCTGGGCGCGGTGGCCACATACATCACCACCGAATCGGCAGCGCGCGCGTTCAAGGTCTGTGCCAGGCGCTGGTAGTCCTGCGTTTGGGACAGGTCCATGCGCAGGTAATGCAGCAAGGCCGCAAAGCGGGCGAACTCGTCGGGCGTGGGGCGCTTGGCCAACTCCACGCAGTCGAAGCGCGACTTTATCCGGCTGCGGTATTGTTCGTCGCTCAGATCGTCGCGCGCCACGGCAATGATCCGCCCGCCCTCGGGCAGTGTGCGATGCCGGAAAGCCTGAAACAATGCCGGCATGAGCTTGCGCCAGGCGAGGTCGCCGGTGCCGCCGAACAGGACGAGGTCGAAACTCATGGTATCTCCGTCGAGAGTGCTGCGAAATTGTAATCACGTTACATGCCCTAGTGTCGTGTCACGGATCAGATGTCGTAGGCTGCGCGCAGCCATCGGAGCGCAGCGCAAGGCGCATCGCGCAGCCAATACCGAGCGTATTGGCAAGCGATGCAACGCCGCGATGCGCTCCGATGGCCAGCGCAGACCGACAGATGATCGGTGACGCGACACTAGTGGCTTCCATCCTCGTAGCGCATGTTCGATAGCGGGATGAAGCCCCAGAAGGTTGGCGCCGATTGTTCGTAATCAAGTTACCATCACGATAGCCTGCGGCTGCTTTTTTTCCCTCTCGACCGACACCACACCCATGTCCATCCGTTGCGACCAGACTGCACCATGGCCCCTGCTGGCGGCCCATTTTTCTGACCGGGGTCGGCACCTCGATCTGCGGCAAGCCTTTGCCAAGGATACCCAGCGCTTTGCGCATTTCAGCCAGTCTGCGCCCTATCTGTTTGCCGACCTGTCCAAGAACCTCTGGGAGCGCGACACCGAAGCCCTGCTGCTGGACCTGGCCCGCGCCTGCGCGCTGGAGCAGCAGCGTGATGCAATGCTGGCCGGGGCGCCCATCAACAGCACCGAAAACCGTGCCGTGCTGCACACCCTGCTGCGCCGCCCCGCAGGGCTGGTCTGGCCCGGGGATGGCCCGCAAACGGCGCAGCGCCTGGCCGATGTGCACCGCACGCTCGATGCGATGCTGGCCTACGCCGAACGCGTGCGCAGCATGCAGGCCATCACCGATGTGGTGAACATCGGCATCGGCGGCTCGGACCTGGGCCCGCAGATGGCCGTGCTGGCGCTGGAAGAATTCAGTCTGCCCGGCAAGCGCATGCACTTTGTCTCGAACGTCGACGGGCATGAACTGCACCGCGTGCTCAAGGGCCTGCGCCCCGAGAGCAGTTTGTTCCTCGTGGCCTCCAAGACCTTCACCACGGCCGAGACCATGACCAATGCGCGATCGGCGCTGGCCTGGTTTGCGGCGCAGGGCGGGCGCGATGTGGCGCGGCATTTCGTGGCGCTGACCAGCAACACCGAGGCCGCCGGCGCATGGGGCATCAGCACCAGCTTCGGCTTTTGGGACTGGGTGGGCGGGCGCTACTCATTGTGGTCGGCCATTGGCCTGCCGCTGGCCATCGCCATCGGGGCGCAGGGCTTTCGCGAACTGCTGGCGGGCGCGCATGCGATGGACGGGCATTTCCGCACTGCCCCGCTGGCGCAGAACCTGCCCGTGCGTCTGGGCCTGCTCGATGTCTGGTACCGCAACTTCCAGGGCTTTGGCAGCCGCTGCATCGCCCCCTACCATGCTGCGCTGCGCCGCTACCCGGCTTATTTGCAGCAGTTGGAGATGGAAAGCAACGGCAAGCGCGTCGGGCGCGCGGGCGGTCGACCCCTGGCCTATGCCACGGCACCCGTGCTGTGGGGCGAGCCGGGCACCAACGGCCAGCATGCGTTCTTTCAGATGCTGCACCAGGGCAGCGATGTGCTGCCGCTGGAAATCGTCGCCGTGCGCCAGGCCACGCACCCCTTGCCCGGGCACCACGACCTGCTGCTGGCCAACGCGCTGGCCCAGGCCCAGGCCCTGATGCAGGGCCAGGCCAGCGACGACGGGCAGCGCCACTTCCCCGGCAACCGGCCCAGCAGCTTTTTGTTGCTGGAGTCGCTCACCCCCGCATCGCTGGGCGCGCTGATTGCACTGCAAGAGCACCGCGTGTTCGTCAGCGGCAGCCTGTGGGGCATCAACAGCTTTGACCAATGGGGCGTGGAACTGGGCAAGCAACTGGCCAAAGACTTGGGGCCGCGGCTGGCCAGCGGCGACCTGGCGGGCCTGGATGGCTCCACCGCAGGGCTGCTGGGCAGGCTGCGCACGGACGGGCCCACTGCGCTGGGCACAGGCGGACACACCGCGCCTGGATCGCAGGCCGCAACGACGGCACGGCCGAACTACCGATCGAGCGATTTTCTGCGCGCGCATATGCGCCAGACCATGGCCTTTTACGAGCCTGTGGCCACCGACCCCAGTGGCGGCATGTACCACTTCTTTCTGGACGATGGCACGGTGTACGACCAGCGCACGCGCCACCTGGTCAGCGCCACGCGGTTTGTGGTGACGCATGCCATGCTCTGCCGCAGCACCGGCCAAGAGCGCTACCGCGCCGGGCTGCTGCACGCGCTGGAATTCGTGCGCAACGCATTTCTCGACCGCGCCAGCGGCGGCTATGCCTGGCTGATCGACTGGCACGAGGGTGCCGCGACGGTGCTCGACGGCACGCGCCACTGCTACGGCATGGCCTTTGTGATGCTGGCCTACGCCCGCGCGCTGGAGGCCGGAGTGCCGCAGGCACGCGACGACCTGGCCCAGGCATTCGACACCGCCGAGCAGCATTTCTGGCAGGCAGCCATGGGCCTGTATGCCGACGAGGCCGACAGCCACTGGACGCTCACCGACTATCGTGGCCAGAACGCCAACATGCACGCCTGCGAGGCCATGATCTCGGCCGGACGCGCCACCGGCGAGCGCCGCTACATCGAGCGCGCCGAGCAATTGGCGCAGGGCATCTGCCAGCGCCAGGCGGCGCTGTCCGACGGCTGGGTGTGGGAGCATTTCCGGGCCGACTGGTCGGTGGACTGGAACTACAACCGCCACGACCGCAGCAACATCTTTCGCCCCTGGGGCTACCAACTGGGCCACCAGACCGAATGGGCCAAATTGCTGCTGCAACTCGATGACTTGCACCCCGCGCCCTGGCACCGCCCCTGCGCGCAGCGGCTGTTCGATGCGGCCATGGCCAAGGGTTGGGACACCGTGCATGGCGGCATCTGCTACGGCATGGCGCCGGACGGCAGCATCTGCGATGACGGCAAATACCACTGGGTGCAGGCCGAAAGCCTGGCCGCCGCCGCCCTGCTGGCGCTGCACACCGGGGAGCCAGTCTATTGGGACTGGTACGACCGCATCTGGGACTACTGCTGGACGCACTTCGTGGACCACCGCCATGGCGCCTGGTTTCGCATCCTCGACCGCGCCAACCGCAATCACACGCGCGAAAAAAGCAACGCCGGCAAGGTCGACTACCACAACCTGGGCGCCTGCTACGATGTGCTGATGGCGCTACAGGCCGGTGGCCGCCAGCAGCGCCGAGCCTGAATTGTGGGTTGTGGCTGATCGGCGGGCCTTGGTCGATGGGCCGGGGTGCAGGGTGATTGGGTAGTTACAAAGGCACATGAACATGACGAAGTATTGGTGTGGCGTCGTTTCGAGAGAGCATATCAAGCGTGGCGAGCAGGGTGGTTTTTGTCAGGTTTGCCACGGCAAACGGGCACCGCTGGCGCGCATGGCCGTCGGTGATGGCATCGTGTTTTATTCGCCGGTGCTGCAATTTCAGGGCAAGGATAAATGCCAGAGCTTTACGGCCATCGGCAAGGTCGTCGGCGCCGATACTTACCAGTTCGAGATGGCGCCCGACTTCGTGCCCTACCGGCGTGACATCGAGTATCAGCGCTGTCAGGAAGCGCCCATCCATCCGATGCTCGATCAGTTGGCATTCACGCGTGGCCGCAGCAGTTGGGGTTACTCTTTTCGCATGGGGCATTTCCAACTGGCCGAGGCCGATTTCATGCTGATTGCCCGCGCCATGCTGCCGGATGGCTGCGCAAATCTGTTTGCGCAGTAGTCATGCCTGCGGGCAAATAGCAAACGGCCCTGGCCTAGTGTCGCGTCACCGATCAGATGTCGTAGGCTGCGCGCAGCCATCGGAGCGCAGCGCAAGGCGCATCGCTTGCCAATACCGAGCGTATTGGCAAGCGATGCAACGCCGCGATGCGCTTCGATGGCCAGCGCAGACCGACAGATGATCGGTGACGCGACACTAGGGGCGGGAGGAGGGCGTCGGTCGGCGCTGCCATGGCGCTGTAATTGCGACCCGCTCGGGTTGGCGTCGTTCTGCGCCGCAGCCAAGCCCGCCCGCCCCATCAAACCTTCGGTGTCATCCGGGCCGCCCGGATGACCGATGGGGTGTGGCGCAGGTTGTGCAGTATGGTCTCCAGATGCGTTCGGTCGTGCACGGCAATGCTGAAACGCAGGTCGATGGTTTTCATGGCGACTTCATCGTCCATGCCCACATGGGTGATGTCGGCTTCGGAATTGGCCAGTTGCCCTGCTACCCGGGCCAGAACGCCTTTGCCATTGGTCACGGTGACGACCACGCCGGTTTCGAACATGCGTGTAGGCTCGTCGGACCAGTCGACCGCGATGAAGCGCTCGCTGTCCTTGTGTTGCAGGCGCTTGGCAACGCCGCAGTGCGCCGTGTGCACCGCCAGTCCTTCGCCGTGACCGAGGTAGCCGACGACGTTGTCGCCCGGCACCGGGCGGCAGCAGGGCGCATACTGGATTGATGCGGTTTCGCTGCCGTCGAGCGTCACCGAGCCCTGGGACAGGGTCTCGTGCGAGGTGTAGCGCTCGCGGCTGAGCAGCAATGCGTCGGGGCGATGTCCATGCTCGGTCATCAAAATCATCAGCCGCTTGGCCACGATGCTGGCGATGCGCTTGCCCAGTACCAGGTCGGTCAGCAGCTCGTTGCGGGTCCGGTTGCCGGTAAAGCGCAGCAGTTTGTCCCACAGGGGCTGTGTCGTGGCGTCCACCGGGGGCAGTTGTTCCAAGCCTTCGGCCCGAAGCGCCTGCGCCAGCAGTTTTTCTCCCAATCCTTGCGGTTCGGTCTGCGCCAAGGTTTTTAGGTAGTGGCGAATCTTCGAGCGCGCCTGGCCGGTGCGCACGAAGCTCAGCCATGCGGGGTTGGGCGTGGAGGCCGGGTCGGTGATCACTTGCACCGTGTCGCCGTTCTTGAGTTCGGTGCGCAGCGGAACCTGTTCGTTGTTGATCTTCGCGGCCGTGGTGTGATCGCCTACGTTGCTGTGGATGGCGTAGGCAAAGTCGACCACGGTGGCTCCGCGTGGCAAGGCCATGATCAGGCTCTTGGGCGTCAAGACGTAGACGGTATCGGGGAACAGGTCCACCTTCACATGCTCCCAGAATTCGGCCGCGCCCCGGGTTTCATTCTGAATGTCGAGCAAGGATTGCAGCCACTGGTGGGTGTCCAGGTGCTCGGCGGATATTCCTTCCGTGTCCTGGGACTTGTAGAGCCAGTGCGTGGCCACGCCGGATTCGGCGATGGCGTGCATTGCATCGGTGCGCATCTGAAACTCGATGTTCACCCCCGATGGCCCGACCAGGGTGGTGTGCAGCGACTGGTAGCCGTTGGGCTTGGCAATCGCTATGTAGTCCTTGAACCTGCCGGGCACCGGCTGGTACATCTGGTGCAGCACTCCCAGCGCCGTGTAGCAGTCGGTCACGGTGGGAACGATGATCCGAAAGCCGTACAGGTCGGTGACCTGGAGGAAGCCCAGGTGCTTGAGTTTCATCTTCTGATAGATGGCATACAGGGTTTTTTCGCGGCCCGTCAGGCTCACTTTCATGCCGATTTTCGTGAACGCGGCGCTGACTTCGGTCTGGACTTTCTGGAGCAGGTCGCGCCTGCGGCTGTTGCGCAGCTTGCTGACGGCTTTGTCCAGCGTGGCATGGCGCCAGGGGTGCAGGTGCCTGAAGGCCAGGTCTTGCAGTTCGCGGTAGGTCTGGTCCAGCCCCAGGCGGTGGGCGATGGGGGCGTAGATTTCCAGCGTCTCCATCGAGATGCGGGCCCATTTGCTGCGCGGCGTGTCGGACAGCGTGCGCATGTTGTGCGTGCGGTCGGCCAGTTTGATCAGGATGACGCGCACATCGCGCGCCGTGGCCAGCAGCATTTTGCGAAAGGACTTGGCCTGGTTTTCTTCGCGGGTGATGATTGGCAGGTGGTCCAGCTTGGTCAGGCCATCGACCAGTTCGGCCACTGGTGCGCCGAAGCGGTCGATCAGGTTGGCTTTGGTGACGTCGCAATCTTCCATCGCGTCATGCAGCAAGGCGGCCATCAGGGCCTGGGCGTCGAGCTTCCAGGCGGTGCATTGGGCGGCCACTGCGATCGGGTGGGTGATGTAGGGCTCACCGCTGTCGCGTAACTGGCCCAGATGCGCCTCATCGGCAAAGCGGTAGGCTTGGCGCACCTGTTCGATGCTCGCTGCGTCCAGATAGTCCAGGCGGCTGGTCAGCGCGGTGAAACTGGCCGCTGCGGCATTGGCTGCGGCTACGGCGGCAGGGGCTGCGCCGTCTTGCGCTGGCGCCGGGTCAGGCCGGGGTTGCGGTGCGCAGATGGAGGGGGGCACCACGTTCAGGCTTTCGGTGATGCAGTGCGGGAGGGGATCGACGATCTCGGGGCCTGGGCCAGCGCCGCTGTGGTGGCGCTGCTTTGGGGGGACTTTGCCTGCCGAGAGGATCTCAACCGGGAACCTTTTTGAGCATTTCCAGGCCCACCTTGCCGGCGGCGATTTCGCGCAGCGCGGTCACGCCGGGCTTGTTGCGGCTTTCGATGCGCGGGGCATGGCCCTGGTTCAACATGCGGGCGCGGTAGGTGGCGGCCAACACGAGTTGGAAGCGGTTGGGGATCTTTTCCAGACAGTCTTCTACGGTGATGCGGGCCATCGTCTTCCTTTCGGGGATTTCGGGTGATTCGTCAACTGATGTGGAGCGACTCGAAGGTGTCAGCGCGGGCGCGGCGCTGGGCGGCGTACTTGAGGCGCTGGGCGTGCACCACGGCTTTCAGGTCGAAAAGCGCGCGTTCGAACAATTCGTTGATTATAACGAAATCGAATTTACTGACATGGGCCATCTCGATGGCCGCGTTCTTCAGGCGCATTTCGATGACCTCGGCCGAATCTTCGCCCCGGCGCTCCAGGCGCGAGCGCAACTCGTCCCAACCCGGCGGCAGGATGAATACCAGCACGGCGTTGGCGAACGCCTGCCTGATCTGCAAGGCGCCCTGAAAATCGATCTCCAGGATCACATCCGAGCCTTGGGCGATGCGCTCTTCGATGGCTTTTTTCGAGGTGCCATAGCGCTTGCCATGCACATGCGCCCATTCGACGAAAGCCTGGGCCTGGACCATGGCGTCGAACTCGGATTCGGACGCGAAGAAATACTCGCGCCCATGCTTTTCCTGGCCACGGGGCGCGCGGGTGGTGTGCGAAATCGACGGGTGAATGTGCGCGTCGAGCTCTTGCAGGGCCTTGACCAGGCTGGATTTTCCGGCGCCGCTGGGGGCTGCCACTACGATGAGGTTTCCTGGATAGTCCATGGGTCGATGCGTGTCATGCGCCATCAAAAGACGGGCTTCATTCGATGTTTTGCACCTGAAGCGTGAGATGCGCTCCAAGTCGTTGATTTTTATGGATCTTCACAATGCAACACCTTCTGAACCCGCCACCAAACATGCGCCTGAATGGCACGGCTTGAACAGACATTGAGTAGACGCCCAGACAGAACAAGCAGGTGGATTTTATCAAGCGTCTCGCTCGCCCCCTCACCGTGGGCGTAGTGCAGGGACTGCGGTGTCGTGCGGTCACGCCCCTCCTGCATGGTTCCAGGATCTGACAGTTTGGATGCCCACCTGGGTCGAAACGAACTGCTCACCGCCCAGGGCTGCTGCTCAAGGCCGGCACGGTGGTGGACGCCACGCTTATTGCCGCGCCCAGTTCCACGAAGAACAGGACGGTGCCCGAGATCCCGAGATGCACCAGAGCAATAAGGGCAACCAGTGGCGTGTGTCAGGAACACGGGCGGCAGATCTCTAATGCTGTACTGAAAATGGGCAGGCATCCCGAAGCCGGCTTGCAGAAGCTCGCCTCACACCCCCCGGTGCTGCTGCGTTCAAGAGGCGCGGTGGTGAGCGACCGGGCGAAAGTCATCCCTAGTGTCGCGTCACCGATCATCTGTCGGTCTGCGCTGGCCATCGAAGCGCATCGCGGCGTTGCATCGCTTGCCAATACAGCTCGGTATGGGCTGCGCGCTGCGCCTTGCACTGCGTTCCGATGGCTGCGCGCAGCCTACGAC
The DNA here is from genome assembly GCF_000015565.1 of Verminephrobacter eiseniae EF01-2. Taxonomy (NCBI): domain Bacteria; kingdom Pseudomonadati; phylum Pseudomonadota; class Betaproteobacteria; order Burkholderiales; family Comamonadaceae; genus Verminephrobacter; species Verminephrobacter eiseniae. The sequence goes on along the minus strand of NC_008786.1, from coordinate 4,645,133 downwards.
ATCTGATCGGTGACGCGACACTAGTGGACCATAACGTTTAAATAGATAGTAAAACTACCTCCTTGGAGGACACGATGAACTTGACCGAAACCGAAATCGTGGAACTGCGGCAGCAAGCCAATGGAAGGTCCGTTCGAGCGGATTTGGCGCGTCGTGCGCGTCTGATCTTGCTGCTTGCCGAGGGACTGACCTGGAGCGCCATCAGGGCCAAGCTTGATTGCAATGACAGCTACATTGCTCTCTGGAGCAAGCGCTTCGCCGCAGACCGTTTGGTAGGCTTGTTTTCTCGCCATGCCGGTCGCCAGCGCTACAAGGTCACCGACCGCCTTGAGGCGCGTGTGCTGGCGCGCACGACCAAGCCGTCATGGCTCAACCAGGTTGAACTGTGGTTCGCCAAGATCGAGCGCGAAGTGATCGCTCGCGGCGTATTCACCCCGGTACCCGATCTCAAGAGAAAACCCATGCGCTACATCCGCAAGTACGACGAGCAACCCAAGTCCGTGCAGTGGAAGTACTTCGACCCAACTCGGAGAATTACTCCTGATTCAATCATTACAGTCCACTAGCGCGACCGGTGCATCTGGAACAGGGTGTCGGGTGTGATCTCGAAGTAGTCTGCCGGGCCGCCTGCGCGCAGGATGGGCCGTGCATCCTCGGTGCGGTAAATGCCGTCGCGCAGCAACGCAGCCGCGAGCTGCTGCACCTGGGTGACGCGGCATTCCAGGGCCACCGGGCTTTGCGCCACGCGTGGTGCCGACACGCGCAGACAAGCCGCCGGCGTCAGGCCCGCGAGCTCGAACTCGTCCACGTCGCTCGGCACGGATGCACTCGTCAGGTTCACTTGCTCGGCCAGAGTCCGGGTGGCGAGGTTGACGACGAACTCACCCGTGGCCTGAGTGTTCCGAATGGTGTCCTTCCAGCCGACGCTGGCGAAGGCCACGATCGGCGGCTTGTAGTTGAAGACGTTGAAGAAGCTGTACGGCGCGAGGTTGGCGCGTCCGTCTGCGTCGCGCGTCGCGATCCAGCCGATCGGCCGCGGCCCCAGGATCGAGGCGATCGGATCGTGTTTCAGGCCATGGCCCTGGGCGGGCTTGTAGCTGTGGAAGTCGTCATGCATGTCGGCAGTCCCGCGAGAGATGAATACCCCGCGACGACGGCGGCCTGCGCTTCACGCGACGGGGCTGGGTCTCGACTCAGAGTAGATCGGCCACATGTTTTATAAAATAAAAGAGACCCCGATGGGATGATCTGGTCCAGATCGCTGCCTGTCCTCCTGTGAAAACTTGTCTTATACATAGGGTTAACACTGATTCTTGATTTTCTTAGTTTTATAAAAGATATAGGTCATCCGCAAAAGGAGTGACCATGACGACAACTGGCTATGACACCTACCGAGAGAGCGTTGCTGGTCGAGCGGACGTGGAGGACACGCCGGAGCTGGTGGCGTACTACCGGGAGTTGGAGCGGCTGAAGACGGCGGCGCTGTGGACGGTGGCCAACAAGATCGAGCCGTGGCAGCCCAAGTCGGAATCGGTGCCGGTGCTGTGGCGCTACCGGGAACTGCGCGAGCACGTGCTGCGCTCGGTGTCGCTGGTGACGCCGGAGAAGGCGGGGCGGCGCGTGATCTACCTGGACAACCCCGGGCGGCGCGACGTTGCGGCCGCCGTCGGCTGGCTGTACTCGGGACTGCAGGTGATGCACCCGGGCGAGGCGGCCTCGGCGCACGCGCACTCGACCTCGGCGTTGCGCTTCATCATGGAAGGGCGCGGGGCCTACACGATCGTGGACGGCCACAAGATGACGCTGGGGGCCAACGACTTCGTGCTCACGCCCAACGGGTGCTGGCACGAGCACGGGGTGGAGGCCGACGGGCTGACGTGCATCTGGCAGGACGGGCTGGACATCCCGCTGGTCAACGCGCTGGAGGCGGGGTTCTTCGTCGTGCACCCGGATCTGCACCAGGCGGTGGCGCACCCGGTGGACGACTCGGTGGCGCTGTGGGGCGCGCCGGGGCTGCGGCCGCAAGACGTGAAGTGGAACAAGCCGTACTCGCCGCTGTTCAAGTACCAGTGGGAGCCGACGTACGAGGCGCTGCAGCGGCTGGCGGCGGCCAGCGAAGGTAGCCCTTTTGACGGAGTGCTGATGCACTACACGAACCCGCTCAACGGCGGGCACGTGATGGCCACGATCGGGGCGAGCATGCAGCTGCTGCGCCCGGGGTTCGAGAGCAAGGCGCACCGGCACACGGGCAGCTTCCTGTACCAGGTGGCCAAGGGTCGGGGCTATTCGATCATCAATGGGCAGCGCTTCGACTGGCAGGAACGCGACATCTTCTGCGTGCCGTCGTGGGCGTGGCACGAGCATGCCAACGCGTCGCAGACGCAGGACGCGTGCCTGTTCTGCTTCAGCGACCTGCCGGTGATGGAGAAGCTGGCGCTGTACCGGGAGGAGGCGCTGGCGGACAACGGCGGGCACCAGAAGGTGCTGGCGGCCGCGCCGACCCCGCAGGCTCAGGCCGTGCCCGCCTGAGCGGTGCCACGGTCCCCGATCCCATTCAGTTTTCATGTTCCCGACCGCACTCGCAGCGGTTCCTTTTTGGAGATTTCCATGCGTCTTGTGACCTATCGCCCCGAGGTGAGCGCAGCCGCCCGCCTGGGTGCGCTGGTGGACGACCACGTCGTCGATCTGGCCCGCCTGGGCGCTCATGCCGGACAAGCCCTGCCTGCCGACATGCTGGCCTTCATCGACTTGGGGCCGCAGGCCATCCAGTCGAGCACCGAGCTGCTGTCCTCGTACAAGGGCCAGTGGCCTGTCGGCACGGCGCTGCCGGCGACCAATGTCAAGCTGCTCGCGCCCATCCCGCGCCCGCGCAAGAACATCTTCGGCATCGGCCTGAACTACGTCGAGCATGTGGCCGAATCGAGCCGCACGCTGGACACCGCCAAGGATCTGCCCAAGCAGCCCGTCATCTTCTCCAAGCCGCCGACCACCGTGGTCGGCCCCGGCGATGCGGTCGAGCACAACAAGGCGATCACCCAGCAATTGGACTGGGAAGTCGAGCTGGCCGCCATCATCGGCACCCGCGCGACCCGCGTCAGCGAAGCCGAAGCGCTCAAGCACGTGTTCGGCTACAGCGTGCTGATCGACATCAGCGCGCGCGACTGCCGGCGCGCCGGCCAGTGGATCTACTCCAAGGGGCAGGACACCTACGCCCCCTTCGGACCGGTCATCGTCACCGCCGACGAGATCCCCGATCCGCAGGTCTTGGACCTGAGCCTGAAGGTCAACGGCGTGACCAAGCAGAGTTCCAACACGCGCCACATGCTGTTCAAGGTGAACACGCTGATCGCCGACATCAGCGCCGGCATCACGCTGGAGCCCGGCGACATCATCGCCACCGGCACGCCCGAGGGCGTGGGCGCCGGACGCGAGCCCCAGGAATGGCTGTGGCCTGGCGATGTCATCGATGCCTATGTCGAGCGCATTGGCTCTTTGCGCAACCCGGTGGTCGCCGTCGGGGCCGAGCCGCGCGCGAGCGTGGCCGCGTGAGGCGGGACTCGAACCCCAGCGACCACGCCCGGGCCATGGACATGTCGATGACGATCAGTGTGGGAACGGGTATCGGCCTGGCGCTGGCGCGTCTAGTGTCGCGTCACCGATCATCTGTCGGTCCGCGCTGGCCATCGAAGCGCATCGCGGCGTTGCATCGCTTGCCAATACGCTCGGTATTGGCTGCGCGATGCGCCTTGCGCTGCGCTCCGATGGCTGCGCGCAGCCTACGACATCTGATCGGTGACGCGACACTGGGCATTCGCCGCGCCTTCGGGGTGGTGGGCAGCGGCAACTTCCACTTCACCAACGGCCTCATCGACGGCGGTGTGCAGTTTGTCGCGGCGCGCCATGAAGGTGGGGCCGCCACCATGGCCGACGCCTATGCCCGCATGAGCGGCGAGGTCGCCGTCGTCTCCGTTCACCAGGGATGCCTGACCAACGCCATCACCGGCATCGGTGAGGCAGCCAAGAGCCGGACGCCGCTGCTGGTGGTGAGCGGGGAGACGGCCGATTCCGCCTCGAATTTCTACATGGACCAGGACGGACTCGCCCGCTCGGTGGGGGCCGTCAGCCTGCGGCTTCGCTCGGCCGCCACGGCGCTGGCCGACACCCGGGCCGCGTATGCCCTGGCGCTGCGCGACCGACGCACCGTGCTGCTGAACCTTCCGCTGCACATCCAGAGCGAGACGCTGGAGAGGGGCCAACTGGCAAGCGTCGATCCGGTGGCGGCCCTGGCCCGGCCCCAGGCGGCGCCGCAGAGCATCGAGGCGCTGGCGGAGCTGCTGAAGACGGCCGAGCGGCCGGTCTTCATCGCGGGCCGCGGCGGCCGGGGCACGGCGGCCCGCGCAGCGCTGCTCGCACTGGCCGACGACGTAGGGGCGCTGCTGGCCGAAGGTGCCGTCGCCAAGGGCCTGTTCGCCGGCCAGCCCTGGGCCATCGACGTGGCCGGCGGCTTCTCCTCGCCCTTGACGGCCGAACTGATCGCCGGCGCGGATGTCGTGGTGGGCCGGGGCTCGGCGCTCAACATGTGGACCACCGGCCATGGGCGCCTGCTGGGCAAGGACGTTCGGCTGGTGCAGGTGGGCCTGGACGTCGAGGCCATTGGCCGGAACCGCACGGTCGCGCCGGGGATCGTGGGGGACGTCGCCGCCACGGCGCAGGCCACCTCCGAGCGGCTGCGCACACAAGGGCATCGCCGCCGAGGCTACCGCACGCCGCAGCTGCAGCGCATCGACGCCGCCATCCTGTGGCGCGACACGCCCTATGACGACACCGGCACCACGGCCAAGATCGATCCGCGCACGCTGTCCATCGTGCTCGATGACCTGATCCCGACGGATCGAGTCGTTGGCGTGGATTCCGGCAACTTCATGGGCTATCCGAGCATGTACCTGCGCGTGCCCGACGAAAACAGCTTCGCCTTCACGCAGGCGTTCCAGTCGATCGGCCTGGGTCTGGCGACGAGCATCGGCACTGCGCTCGCGCAGCCCGGCCGCTTCCCGGTGGTCATCGGTGGTCCGTGTCGTGAAGGCCTCTCGCATGCCTCGCATTCGCTGCTCTGTGCTGAGGCGATGGTTCGCCTTCGAGTCGTTTCCAACCTGGAGGATTTCCCATGCTCAATAAACTGCATCTGTCTGCCATGACATGCGTTCTCGCTGGCGCCGCCGCTGCTGCAGAGCCTGTCAAGATTGGCTTTATCACCACCTTGTCGACGCCTGCGGGCTACATTGGCGAGGATCTGCGCGACGGCTTTCTGCTGGCCGTCAAGCAGGGCGGGGGAAAGCTTGGCGGCATCCCCGTTGAACTGGTCGTTGAAGATGACGGACTCAAGCCCGCCAATGCCAAGCAGGCCGCTGACCGTCTGGTGCAGTCGGGTGTGCGCCTGTACACCGGGGTGAACTTCTCCAATGTGCTGGCGGCGGTGGTGCCCAGCGTGACCAAGGCGGGGTACTTCTACGTCAGCGCCAACCCCGGTCCTTCCATCTTCGCCGGAGAGAAGTGCGATCCCAACTACTTCGTCGCCTCCTACCAGAACGACGCCTACCACACGGCCGGCGGCGTCGCGGCCAACGAGCTGGGCTTCAAGCGTGTGGTGGCGCTTGCGCCGAACTATCAGGCGGGACGCGATGCAATCGCCGGCTTCAAGCGCACCTTCAAGGGCGAACTGCTCGCAGAGGTCTACACCAAGCTCGACCAGTCCGATTTCTCGGTGGAGATCGCCCGCATCCGGTCGCTGGCACCGGATGCGATCTATCAATTCCATCCGGGAGGGGCGGGCATCAACTTCGCCAAGCAGTACGGCAACGCCGGCCTGGGCAAGTCCATCCCTATGGTGATGCCGGGCTTCTCGATGGATGCCCGCATGCTGTCGGCGACGGGGAGTGCATCCGAGGGGTTCTACACCACAGGCATCTGGTCGGTGGCGATGGACAACCCGGCTTCGCAGAAGTTCGTGCAGGATTTCAAGAGCGCCTATGGCCGCATCCCGACTGACTATGCGATGCAGGCCTACGACACCGCGCAATGGATCGCTTCCGGCCTAAAGGCTGCCGGCGGTGAGCTCGCCAAGGCCGATGCATTTCGTACCGCTCTGCGCAAGGCCGACTTCCAGTCGCTGCGCGGCAAGTTCGCGCTCAACACCAACCAGCACCCGATCCAGGACCTGTACCTGATGCGCATCGAGAAGGGCGCAGACGGTGAGCTCGCACCCAAGGTCGTGCGCAAGATCGTCAGCGATGACCGGGACAGCTACGCCGCCAACTGCAAGATGCCGTCATGACGCTGCTGCTCGAACAACTGCTCAACGGGCTGCAGTTCGGGGCCATGCTGTTCATGCTGGCCTCCGGCCTCACGCTGATCTTCGGGATCATGGGCGTGGTCAATCTGACCCATGGCTCGTTCTACATGCTCGGCGCCTACTGCGCGGCGTTCGCGCTCGCGCACACGGGGTCCTTCGCGGCGGCAGTGGTGGCCGCACTGCTGGGGGCGGGCGCCTACGGCCTGCTGATCGAGTTCACCGTGATCCGTCGGCTCTACCAGCGCGATCATCTCTACCAGGTGCTGGCGACCTTCGGCCTGATCCTGTTCACCAATGAGGCCGTCAGCCTGCTGTTCGGCCGGCGCCCGCCGCTGGTCGACATGCCCGCCGTGTTGCAGGGTGCCGTGCCGCTGGCGCCGGGATTCGAGTATCCAGTGGCGAGGCTCGCCTTCATCGTCATCGGTGCGCTGGTGGCGCTGGGGCTGTGGTGGCTGGTGAACCGCACCCGTGTGGGCATGCTGGTACGTGCCGGCGCGGACGATCGCGAGATGGTCAGCGCGCTGGGCATCGACATCCGCAAGCTCTACACGCTGGTGTTCGGACTCGGTGCAGTGCTGTGCGGTCTGGCCGGCGTGATGGCCGCACCGTTGCTGGCGGTGGAGATCGGCATGGGCGAGCGCGTGCTGATCACCACTTTCGTGGTCATCGTCATCGGCGGCGTCGGGTCGGTGCGCGGCGCGCTCGCGGGCGCGCTGCTCGTGGGCATGGTCGACAGTCTCGGACGGGCCTTCCTGCCGCAGTTGCTGGAGAGTCTGCTGACACCCGAGGTCGCGACGCCGCTGGCCGCCGGCCTTGCGTCAGCCTCCATCTATCTGCTGATGGCCCTGGTGTTGATCGTTCGTCCGCTCGGGCTGTTCTCGTCGAGGTCTTGAACCATGTCTACCCCCTTTCCAAGAAGCATTCCGACGTCTGCAACGCCCTCACCGCGAGTCGGTTTGCCCGTCTTCCTTTCTCGGCGCACCTGGGTCGCGCTCGTGGGCCTCTTCCTGCTGGCGCTGGTGCCCACCGGCGCAGAGGTGTCGGGCACGCCCTATGCGATCAACCTGGCCACGCGCTTCCTGATCTACGGGTTGGCAGCCGTATCGCTCGACCTGGTGTTGGGTTATGGCGCGATGGTCAGCTTCGGCCATGCGATGTTCTTCGGCGTGGGCGGCTACGTTGTGGCCATCGTGGCACACCATGCGCTGGAGGCAGGGCCTGTGTTCGGCTGGAGCGGGTCGATGCAGGCGCTGGTGGTCTGGCCCCTGGCGCTGGCCTGCTGCGGCCTGCTGGGCGCGGCGGTCGGCTACCTGGCGCTGCGCACGCGTGGCGTGCAGTTCATCATGATCACGCTGGCCTTCGGGCAACTGGTGTACTTCGTGCTGATGTCGCTGCAGGTTTACGGCGGCGACGACGGCCTGCTGATGTCGCAGCGCAATGTGGTGCCGGGGCTCGATCTGGACGATCCCGTGGTGTTTTACTACCTGTGCCTCGGCCTGCTGGCCGCCTGGACCTTCCTGTGCGCGCGCGTCGTCGGCTCGCGATTCGGCATGGTGCTGCAGGCGTTGCGCCAGAGCGAGCGCCGTGCCGTCAACCTGGGCGTCGCGCCGACGCCGTACCGCCTGTCGGCGTTCGTGCTGTCGGCCATCGGCACCGGCCTGGCCGGTGTGCTGTGGGCGAACTATGCGGGCCTCGTGACGCCGGACATGGCGTCGTGGACCCAGTCCGGGGAACTGATGGCGATCGTGATCCTGGGCGGCGTGGGGACGCTGCTCGGCCCGATCGCCGGTGCGGCGGTGTTCCTGGGGTTGGAGCAAGCTCTGGCTGCCTGGACCGAACACTGGATGCTGGTGATGGGGCCGATCCTGGTGATCGTCGTGCTGGCGGGGCGCAATGGCCTGTTTGGCCGCTGGCTGGGAGGCACCCATGGTCACTGAGGCGCGGACCATGCTCGAAGTGCGCGGATTGCGCAAGGCGTTCGGTGCAGTGAAGGCCACGGATGGCGTGGACCTGGCGCTGGCCGAGGGCGCGATCCATGCGCTGATCGGCCCCAACGGCGCCGGCAAGTCGACGCTGATCGCGCAGTTGTGCGGCGAACTGCGCCCCGATGCCGGCTCCATCGTGCTCGACGGCGAGGACGTGACGCGCCTGCCGGCCTTCGCGCGGGCGCGCAAGGGCCTGTCCCGTTCGTTCCAGATCACCGAGCTGTGCCCGGACTACACGGCTCTGGAGAACGTCGTCCTGTCGCTGATGCTGACGTCCGGCCGCGCCTTCCAGGCCTGGTCGAACCCGCGCCGCGACAGCGGGCTCGTCGGGGGGGCACGGCGCTGGCTCGCCGAGGTCGGCCTCGGCGACCGGGGCGACGCACATGTGCGCGATCTGGCGCACGGCGAGAAGCGGCAACTGGAGCTCGCAGTCGCGCTGGCGCGCTCGCCACGGCTGCTGCTGCTCGACGAGCCGATGGCCGGCATGGGCAGCGAGGAGTCATCACGGATGACGACGCTGCTGCTGGGGCTCAAGCGGCGCTACACCATCCTGCTGGTCGAACACGACATGGACGCGGTCTTCGCCCTGGCCGACCGCCTCACCGTGCTGGTCTACGGCAAGACGATCTTCACCGGCACGCCGGACGAAGTGCGCGCCCATCCTGAGGTGCGGTCGGCCTACCTGGGAGAACAAGCATGCTGAAAGTGCAGGGACTGACGGGCGGCTACGGCGACAGTCAGGTGCTGTTCGGGATCGACTTCGAGGCCCAGGCCGGACAGGCGGTGTCGCTGATCGGCCGCAACGGCATGGGCAAGACCACCACGGTGCGCACGCTCATGGGCATGCTGCCGGCGCGCGGCGGCAGCATCGAGCTGCAGGGCAAGGTGCTGGGACGGCTCGCATCGCATGTGGTGGCGCGCCTGGGTGTCGGGCTGGTGCCCGAGGGCCGGCGCGTGTTCGGTTCGCTGTCGGTGGAGGAGAACCTCGTGGCGACCGCGCGTGCGGCTGAGGGCCGCAGCGGCTGGTCGCTGGACCGCGTGCTGGACCTGTTCCCGCGTCTGCGCGAGCGCCGCCGCCAGTCAGCGCGCACGCTCTCCGGCGGCGAACAGCAGATGCTGGCCATCGGCCGCGCGCTGATGACCAACCCGCAACTGCTGGTGCTGGACGAGGCGACCGAGGGCCTGGCGCCGCTGATCCGGCACGAGATCTGGGACTGCTTGCGCACACTCAAGCGCGAGGGCATGACCATCGTCGTCGTCGACAAGAACCTCACCGAAATGGCGTCGCTGCTGGACCGCCACCACATCGTCGAAAAGGGCAGGGTGGTGTGGTCCGGCACGCCGGAAGAATTGAAATCGCGCGCGGACCTCGCGCACCGCTATCTCGGCATCTGATCCAAGGAGTCTGATTCATGCTTGAACTTCCCCACTTCAAGGCGGCGGCGGTGCAGACGGCCCCCGTCTTCCTGGACACCGACGCCACGGTCGACAAGGTCGTGCGGCTGATCGGCGAGGCCGCCGGCAACGGCGCGCGCCTGGTGGCCTTTCCCGAGGTGTTCGTGTCCGCCTACCCCTACTGGAGCTGGATCGGCAACCCCGTGGAGGGCAGCGCCTGGTTCGAGAAGCTCGTACGCTCGGCCATCGAGATCCCCGGCCCCGAGATCGCCAAGATCGCCCAGGCCGCCGCGCGCCACAGGATCAACGTCGTGGTCGGCGCCAACGAGCGCAACCGCCACGGCATCGGCACGATCTACAACACCCTCGTGACCATCGCCGAGGACGGCCGCATCCTGGGCCGCCACCGCAAGCTCGTGCCCACCTGGGCCGAGAAGCTGACCTGGGCCCCGGGCGACGCCTCGGCGCTGCGCGTGCACGACACCAGCATCGGGCCCCTGGGGTCGCTGGCCTGCGGCGAGAACACCAACACCCTGGCACGCTTTTCCCTGATCGCCCAGGGCGAACTGGTGCACGTGGCCAGCTACATCTCGCTGCCCGTGGCCCCGCCGGACTACGACATGGCCGAGGCCATCAAGGTGCGCGCGGCCGCCCACAGCTTCGAGGGCAAGCTGTTCACCATCGTTTCGTGCTCCACCATCTCCGAGGAGATCATCGCTGCGCTGGAGGGCGACTTCCCGAAGGCGCGCGAACTGCTGTTGCGCAAGAACAGCGCGTTCTCCGCTGTGCTGGGCCCGGACGGGCGTGTGATCGGCCAGCCGCTGATCGACGAAGAGGGCATCGTCTACGCCGACATCGACCTGTCGCGCTGCATCCAGCCGCGCCAGATGCACGACATCAGTGGCCACTACAACCGCTTCGACGTCTTCGACCTGCGCGTCAACCGCCGCTCCCTGCAGGCCGTCCGCTTCGACGACGCCGCGGAGCCGGCCCCGATCGAACCCGTCACTGAACCCGGCCAGGAACCCCAGCCATGAGCGTACCGCGCACCTTCCGCATCGGCCAGATCGTGCCGAGTTCCAACACCACAATGGAGACCGAGATCCCGGCCATCCTGCGCGCGCGCGAGGGCTTCGAGCCGGAACGCTTCACCTTCCATTCCAGCCGCATGCGGATGAAGAAGGTGACCAAGGAGGAACTGGCCGCGATGGACGCGGACAGCGACCGCTGCGCGCTGGAGCTGTCCGATGCCCGCGTGGATGTGCTCGGCTACGCCTGCCTGGTGGCGATCATGAGCATGGGCCTGGGCTACCACCGCGTCTCCGAGGCGCGATTGCACCAGCGCACCGTGGACAACGGCGCGGCCGCGCCGGTGGTAACCAGCGCCGGCGCGTTGGTCGACGGCCTCAAGACCCTCGGCGCGAAGAAGGTGGCGATCCTCGCGCCCTACATGAAGCCGCTGACCCAACTGGTCATCGACTACATCGAGCATGAGGGCATCGAGGTGGTGGACAGCATCTCGCTGGAGATCCCTGACAACCTGGAGGTGGGCCGCCAGGATCCGCGTGCGCCCATCGAGCTCACGAAGAAGCTCAAGACCGCGGGCGTGGACGCCGTCGTGGCCTCGGCCTGCGTGCAGATGCCCTCGCTGCCCTCGGTGCAGCCCATCGAGGATCGCACCGGCCTGCCAGTGATCTCATCTTCGGTCGCCACCACCTACCTGATGCTCAAGCGCCTCGGCCTGCGCACGGCCGTGCCGGGCTTCGGCTCGCTCCTGTCCGGAAAGTACTGACGATGACCGACCGCCGTCACGCCACCTCCGGACCCGCCCCGGCGCGCCGCGACGCCCTGAAGTTGCTCGGCGTCGCTGCGGCGAGTGCGGCCCTGCTGAGTCCCTTGCGGGCTTTCGGCCAGGCATGGCCGTCCAAGCCCATCAAGATCATCGTTCCCTTTGCACCTGGCGGCACCACGGACCTGATCGCACGCCTGATCGGCACGCCGATGGCGCAGACGCTGGGGCAACCCGTCATCGTCGAGAACCGGCCCGGTGTCGGCGGACTGCTCGGTGTGGAGGCGACGGCCAAGGCCCCGTCCGACGGCTACACGCTGGTGATGGCCAACATCTCCCTGCCGTTCGCCATCCTGACCGCCCAGCGCGCCCAGCGCCTGAACTTCGATCCAGCGACCGATCTGCGCGGCGTCAGCATCGCGGCCAACGTGCCGATGGTCATCACCGCGCCAGCGGCTTCGCCGGCCAAGGATCTGCGGGAGTTCGCGGCACTCGTCCAGCGCGAGAGCGGCTCACACTTCGTCTATGGCTCGCCCGGCGTGGGCTCGTACCTGCACGTGTTCGGCGAATGGCTACAGCAGGAGATCAAGGCACCGCTCACCCATGTTCCGTTCAAGGGCGCCGCGCCGCTCAAGCAGGAACTGCGAGTGTCGCGTCACCGATCATCTGTCGGTCTGCGCTGGCCATCGAAGCGCATCGCGGCGTTGCATCGCTTGCCAATACGCTCGGTATTGGCTGCGCGATGCGCCTTGCGCTACGCTCCGATGGCTGCGCGCAGCCTACGACATCTGATCGGTGACGCGACCCTAGCCGGGCGGGTTCACCTGGGTGGCGACCAGCTTTCCACCTCGCTGGCGGATATCCAGGCGGGCAAGCTGCGTGCGCTGGCCATCGCCGCTGAGCAGCGCTCCGCGCTCCTGCCCTCGGTCCCCACGCTGCGCGAACAGGGCTTCGGCGGGATCGACATCGAGGGCTGGAACGGCTTGCTCGCACCCTCGGGCACACCTGCCGATATCCTGTCACGTTTGCAGGCTGCCGCGGCCGGGGCCGTGCGCGACCCGCAGGTGCAGCAGCGTCTGCAGACGCTGGGTGCGGAGCCCGTCGGGTCGGACGCCCAGTCCCTGGACGACCTGCTGCAGCAACAACGGGCGCGATTCCTGCCCATGGTCGCGCAACTCAAACTGGAGTGATTGCCCCGAGGGGCCCGACTCTATGATCCACATCATGATCTTCCAAGACCCCTTGCATCAACAGACCGTGGGCGCAATGCCCGAGGCCGATCTGCGTCGGCCCGGGCCGGGCGCTTGTGCGCGAGGGCTGTCATGAAGCCCCGCATCAAGGTGGTCAAACCGGCCGCGTCGCTGGGGGATTTTCAGGGCGCTTCCTACGAAGAGATCACGCTGGCCGAGCAGGCGCACCGCATGCTGCGGCGCGACATCATTTCCGGTGCGATTCCGGCTGGCCAGCCGCTGCGGCTCGAATACCTCAAGGAACGTTACGGAATCAGCTTCTCCCCGCTGCGCGAGGCGTTGAACCGCCTGCACAGCGAGCGGCTGGTGATCTCGACGACGTCGCGCGGGTTCCGGGTGGCCCCGTTCTCCGAGGAGGAGATGTGGGACGTGATCGAGACGCGCATCGTCATCGACTGCGAGGCGCTGCGGCGTTCGCTCGCGCGCGGCGACGACGAGTGGGAGGCCAGGTTGGTCGCCTCCTTTCATGCGTTGATGCTGGCGACCGGCCGGCGGGCCGCCGACGCCGGCGCCCCCGAATGCCCGGACGAGGTTCAACTGGAGGACCGGCACCATGACTTTCATCGCTGCCTGATGGCAGCCTGCGGCTCGCGCTGGCTACTGGGCCTGTCCGATCAACTCTATGCCCAGACCGAGCGCTATCGGCAACCCAGCCTGCGTGACCGGAGCTACTGGAACCTTGAGCGCGATGTCGGCACCGAGCACCGGCAACTGTTGGATGCGGCCGTGGCGCGCGACGCGGGCCGCGCGGCCGGGCTGCTGGCGCAACACTATCGGGAAACCGGCCGTATGGTCAGGAAAATGCTCACGATGACCGAATCGGAGGGCACCCCGGCCTGAGACCGATGCAGCGCCAGGCTTCTTCGGTGTGCATTCTTGGGGCCATTTTGAAAGCCTGCACCTGCCAAGAACGGCAGAGTGAACAAGCATGGAGACAGACGATGCCCCACGCATTGACTGGAGAAACCGGAGCACTGCTCAGGCAGCACGCGCTGTTCACATCGCAGGACATCGAGGAGATCCGAGCCCGGGTCGGGGCGGCACTGAACGAGCACTGTCTGCAGCCCAGTGGGTCGTCCCTGGCGGCTCGCTTCTACGGCATCGAGGCCAACGCGCTCAGCGTCTGCCTGTTGGAGTACGGCGATGCAGTCACGGTCGAGACGCAGCCTGCACAGGACTTCCTGCTGGTGCAGACCGCACTCAGTGGTCGGGTCGGCATCACCTGCCGGGAAGGGCATTGGACGGTGAGGCCGGGCTGCACAGCGTGGTTCTGCCGTCGAATGTGCCACTTCGGCTGGATTGGGCGCCGGGGTCCACTCAGATGATCCTGAAGGTTCCGCTGCGCCGGCTGCACGAGGTGTATGACGATCTGACGGGAACACACGCCAGCGAGCCGCTGTGCTTCGACCGGGAGATCGATCTCGATTCGGTCGACGGACAGCAATGGAACGCGTTGATGCGCTACTTCTGCGAACAGCTCGCCCATCCATCACCGCTGTCCATGCCCAAGGTCCGGATGACCGAAGAAGCCATGATGCGTCACCTCCCGTGCGCGCAGTCGATGTCGGTTCGTGAGCATTTCAGCGGTCAGCCGGCCGCCTTGGCACCGAGGCACCTGCGCCGCGCGCGCGAGTTCATGGAGGCCGGCCTGCAGCAGGAGATCTCGCTGAAGGACATCGCCGACCACTGCGGCGTGAGCATTCGCAGTCTGTCGCGCGCTTTCCAGTCCTGCTACGCGCTGTCGCCCATGCAGGTGCTGCGCACGCTGCGCCTCGACAGGATCCGGGCGGAGTTGAGGCGAGGCGCCAGCGATGCGAGCGTGTCCGAAGTGGCCCTGCACTGGGGCTGTTCACACCTGGGTCGGTTTGCGGCCGCCTACCGCGCCAGATTCGGTGAAGCGTCCCAGCAACCATCTTGAATGACAAAGTCAAACCGCTTCAGCAAGTTCGTTGCGCCAAGGCGACTTGGTGCGAGCGATGGCGTTCAAGATGACCAACAACTTGTGCATGCAGGCGAGCAGAGCGACCTTTTTGGGCTTGCCGGCGGCCAGCAGCCTTGCATAGAAGGCTTTGAGCACGCGATTGAAGCGCGTGCCTACCAAGGCGGCCACGAACAGCACGCGGCGCACGTCGGCGCGACCACCGAAGATGTGGCGCTGCCCACGCAGCGTGCCCGAGTCCCGATCGATGGGGGCCAAGCCCACCAGCGAGGTGATCTGCTTGCGATTGAGCTGGCCCAACTCGGGCAGTTGCGCCAGCAGCGTGCTGGCCGTGGTGGGACCCACGCCCTTGACCGAGGTCAGCAAGGCCGCCAGATCGGCGTGGTGCGCCAGGACATGCTCCTTGAGCTGCCCGTCCAGGTCGTTGAGTTGCTCGGCAATGGTAGCCATGATCCGCAAGATGCTGGGCTTGGCCTTGGGATGTGCCAGGGCCAGTCGCTGGCGTTCGGCCACCAGCATGGCTATGAGTTGGCGGCGGCGCACCACCAGGGCGGTCAACGCGCGCTGCTGCTCGTCGGCCAGCATGCGCGGCTCGTGACCCTGGGCGTCCAGCAAGGCTGCAAAGCCGCGCAGCGCCTGCGCATCGATGCGATCGGTCTTGGCCAGTTTGCCCACGCAACGGGCAAACTCGCACGCCTGGCGCGGATTGATCACCGACACACGCAAGCCTGCCGCGGACAAGGCAAACGCCAGGTCCTGCTCGTAGCCGCCAGTGGCCTCCAGCAGCACCAGGCGCGGCGACAGCGGCGCCAGCAGTTGGCACAACTGGGCATGCCCGGCCTCATCGTTGCCAAGACTGAAGGTCTGTGCTTGACCAGTGGTGGCCACCTCGAAGGTGCGCTTGGCCACGTCGATACCTACATAAACGGGTTCACTCATACAAGTCCTGTGGCTCCCAGCCTTATGAATACGAAATGTGTTCGGTCAACCATTCGGGATGCGGCAGAACAAACAGACCACCACCGTGCGCCCTGGGCTGAAATTCGAGCTCGGGCTCGCAGGAGACACAGGCTGCACGGTGGTGAGTCAACCAGTTCAGCAATCAAGGCTGGCAACCACGCCTTGACCACTGAAGTTTGAATGATCTGAAAGATATAAGGAGACCCCCATGCCATCGACATCACACACTTCCGCCGGCCACGGCGCCCACCCCCCTGTTCCTCAAGAGGCCTCAGCCGATGCTGGACTGTTGAGCCGCCTGAGCCTGCGCTTCACCGCCTGGGCCGAGCGCTGGTTTCCCGACGCCTTCGTGTTCGCGGCCATCGCCGTGGTGGTGGTCGCGGGTGCCGCGCTGCTGAACGGATCGAGCCCGCAGGCGGTGGCCAAGTCCTTCGGCGACGGCTTCTGGAGCCTCATTGTTTTCACGATGCAGATGGCGCTGGTGGCCATCGGCGGCTACGTGGTGGCGACCTCGCCACCGGCTGCGCGACTCATCCGCAAGCTGGCCGCACTGCCCGTGTCGGGGCGCCAGGCCATCGCGTACGTGGCGGCGATCAGCATGATCCTGTCGCTCTTCAACTGGGGCATTTCGCTGATCTTCAGTGCGCTCTATGTGCGCGCGTTGGCCGGCCGCCTCGACCTGCGCATGGACTACCGCGCCGGCGGCGCGGCGGCCTACCTCGGCATGGGCGCGACCTGGGCGTTGGGGCTCAGTTCGTCGGCGGCGCAGTTGCAGGCCAACGCCAGCAGCCTGCCCAAGAGCATTCTTGACATCACCGGCGTGATCCCGTTCAGCCAGACCATCTTCCTGTGGCAGTCGGTTGCCATGGCGCTGGTGTTGATGGTCGTGTCGGTGGCCATCGCACTGTGGTCGGCGCCCGACGCGGAGCACGCGGTCACGGCGCAGGACCTGGGCGTGGACCTCACGGAAGCCAAGCCCGTTGCCCCCGAGTCCGCCGAGCGCCGCCCCGGCGAGTGGTTCGAGCGCAGCCCGCTGCTCACGCTGCTCCTGTGCGCGCTGGGCTTCGGCTGGCTGGCGCAGGAGTTCATGGCCAAGAGCCCGCTGATCGCAATCTCGGGCCTCAACACCTACAACCTGCTGTTCTTCATGATCGGGCTGCTGCTGCACTGGCGCCCGCGCAGCTTTCTCGACGCGGTGTCGAGTGCGGTGCCGTCGACGGCGGGCGTGATCATCCAGTTTCCGCTGTACGGTGCCATCGCGGCCATGCTGACCGGCGCCAAGGGCGGCGCAGGCATCACGCTGTCGGACCGCGTCGCGCATCTGTTCGTGAGCATCTCCAGCGTCGACAGCTTCGCCGTGGTGATGGGCGCCTATTCCGCCGTGCTGGGCTTTTTCATTCCCTCGGGTGGCGGCAAGTGGATCATCGAGGCGCCCTACGTCATGCAAGCGGCCAACGACTTGAAGGTCCACCTGGGCTGGGCCGTGCAGGTCTACAACGCGGCCGAAGCGTTGCCCAATCTGATCAACCCGTTTTGGATGCTGCCGCTGCTGGGCGTGCTGTCGCTGAAGGCACGCGACATCGTGGGCTTTACCTTCCTGCAATTGCTGGTGCATGCGCCGCTGGTGCTCTTCATGCTCTGGGCCTTCGGGCGCACGCTGAGCTATGTCGCGCCGGTGATGCCTTGAGCCGCGCAGGTTCCGGATGCAAGTGATGACGACGGCGGCGCCCACGCAGACCAAGCAGGGCTACTGCACGCTCTGCCGTTCGCGCTGCGGCACGCTCAACGAGGTGCAGGGCGACATGCTGGTGTCGGTGCGGCCCGACGCTTCGCACCCCACCGGCCAGGCGATGTGCATGAAGGGCAAGGCCGCGCCCGAGCTTGTGCACAGCCCGCACCGCCTGCGCTACCCGATGCGCCGCACCCGGCCCAAGACCGAAGCGGACCCGGGCTGGGTGCGCATCGGCTGGGACGAGGCGCTGGCCGAGACCGCGCAGCGCCTGGGCGCCATCAAGGCCGAGAGCGGCGCCGAGTCGGTGGTGTTCGCCGTGACCACGCCCAGCGGCACGCCACTGACGGACAGCATCGACTGGATCGAGCGCTTCGTGCGCCTCTTCGGCAGCCCCAACATCTGCTACGCGACCGAGGTCTGCAACTGGCACAAGGACTTCGCGCACGCCTTCACCTTCGGCTGTGGCATGCCCGCGGCCGACTACGCGCAGGCCGACCTGATCGTGCTGTGGGGGCACAACCCCGCGAACACCTGGCTGGCACAGGCCAATGCCATCGGCCGCGGCCGCGCGAACGGCGCGAAGATGGTGGTGATCGATCCGCGTCCCACGGCGCTCGCGCGGCAGGCCGACGCTTGGCTGCCCGTGCGGCCCGGCACCGATGCGGCACTGGCGCTGGGCCTGATCCACCTGCTGATCGCGGACGCGCGCTTCGACGAAGGTTTCGTGCGCGCGTGGACCAATGCCCCGTTGCTGGTGCGCGGCGACAACGGGCACTTCCTGCGCGAGCAGGACCTGTGGCCCGATGCCCAGGGCAACCGCTTCATGGCGTGGAACGACGCGCGGGGCTGCGCGGTGCCCTATGACACCGAGCAGGCGGCGCAAGCCCAGGACGCAGCCCACTTCCGCCTGCGCGGCGCGCTCGAGATCGACGTGGGCGCACAGCGCTTGTCGTGCGCGCCAGCCTTCGAGCTGCTGGCCCAGGGCTGTGCCGCCTACACGCCGCCGGATGTCGAACGCATCACCGGCGTTGCGCAAGCCTCGTTGCGCGCGGTCGCTGACCTGTTCGGCACTTGCCGCCGCGTGGCCTATCACGCCTGGACCGGCATCGGCCAGCACACCAACGCCACACAAGCCGAGCGCGCAGTCGCCACGTTGTACGCGTTGTGCGGGAGCTTCGACCGCATCGGCGGGAACCGCGTTCGCGTCGGTCCGCGCGTCAACGCCGTCAACTCGCTCTCACTGCTGCCCGACGCGCAGCGCGCCAAGGCCCTCGGTCTGGCCGAGCGCCCGGTTGGGCCCCCCGCGCACGGCTGGGTGACGGCGCGAGACACCTACCGCGTGATGCTCGAAGGCGAGCCTTACAAGGTGCGCGCGATGATGGCCTTCGGCACCAACCTGCCCGTGTCGCAGGCCGACACCGCGCTCGCGCACCAGGCACTGTCGCAGCTCGAATTCCATGTGCACTGCGACCTGTTCGAAACACCCGCCGCCAGATACGCCGACATCCTGCTGCCGGTCAACACACCCTGGGAGCGCGAAGGCTTGCGCATCGGCTTCGAGATCGACGACCGTGCAGCCGGCTGGGTGCAGTTGCGCCAGCGCATGGTGACGCCACGCGGCGAATCGCGCGCCGACAACGACGTGCTGTTCGACCTGGCCACCCGCCTGGGTATGGGCGACGGCTTCTTCGGCGGCAGCCTCGATGCGGGGTGGAACCACATGCTCGAGCCGCTCGGCCTCACGGTCGACCAGTTGCGCGCGCGGCCCGAAGGCATGGCCTGCGCCATCGACGCGAGCGAGCAGAAATACGCCCGCGCCACGCCCGCCGGCGTGCGCGGCTTCGACACTCCGACGCGCCGCGTCGAGCTCTATTCCGAAACCCTGCTGCGCCACGGCCAGCCGCCGGTCGCCACCTTCGTCGAACCGGCCGACACGCCACGCGATGCGAAGGCCACGCGCCAGGGCCGCTTTCCCTATGTGCTGAGTTCGGCCAAGAACGGCTTCTATTGCCACAGCCAGCACCGCAGCCTGCCTTCGCTGCGCAAGCGCGCGCCCGATCCGGTGGCCGAATTGAGCCCCGTGCTGGCGGCCGCCAAGGGCATCGTGGACGGAGACTGGATGCGCATCCGCACGCGCGTGGGCGAGGCCCGCTTCGTCGCACGCGTCACGCCCCAGTTGGGCGACGACGTCATCGTGGCCGAGTTCGGCTGGTGGCAGAGCTGCCCCGAGCTCGACCGCGACGGCCTGCCCGTCGAAGGCGCGTTGGGCAGCAACTTCAACGCGCTGATATCCGCCGACAGCTGCGACCCGGTGAGCGGCTCGGTGCCGCATCGCTCCTTTCTCTGCGACATCGAACGCGACCCGGCCACAGAGATGCGGCAGCGCAAGTGGTCCGGCTACCGGCCCTTTCGCATCAGCGCGCTGCGGCCCGAGGCCGACGGCGTGCTGGGCATCCACTTCGAGCCGGTCGACGGCGGCGAACTGCCCGATTACCGACCCGGTCAGCACATCGAGATGCAATTGCATCTGGACGACGGCACGCAGGTCACGCGCGCCTATTCGCTCACGGGCGCGGCCGAGGTGCCGGGCCGGCGCAGCTACAGCGTGGCCGTGCGCCACCAGCGCGGCCATTCGGCCGACGGCACGCCGCACGAGGGGCGCGTGTCGAGCCATCTGCACCGCGCACTGAAGGTCGGCGACACCCTCGCGCTGCGGGCGCCCTCCGGGGGCTTCGTGCTGCCGCGCCACTCGCCGCAACCACTGGTCTTCTTCGCGGGCGGCATCGGCATCACGCCCTTCATCAGCCTGCTCGAGTCGCTGCCCGACGGCGCGCAGGGGCCGGCCATCTGGCTCTACTACGCCAACCAGAACGGCACGACCCACGCGTTTCACGAGCGCATTGCGCAGCACCGCGCGCGCCTGCCGCAGTTGCAAGTGGTCGACCACTACAACGCACCACGGCTGCAGGAGCGCCAGGGCATCGACTACCAGTCGGACCGCTTCATCGACGCGAGCGTGGTGGACGACGCATTGATCGCGCAGCGTGCCCGTTTCTACCTGTGCGGACCGCCGGCCATGATGGACGCGGTGACCGCCGGCTTGGTGGCGCGGGGCGTTCCGCGCTTCGACATCTTCAGCGAGGTATTCCGCTCGCCCACCACGCCACCCACCGACGGCGACCAGCGCTTCACCGTCAGCTTCGCGCGCTCGGGCCACGCCCCCGTGACGTGGACGCCCCGGCAGGGCACCTTGCTGACCTTTGGCGAGTCGCTCGGCGTGCAGATGGCCAGCGGCTGCCGCGTGGGCCAGTGCGAGAGCTGCGCCGTGCGCCTGCTGAGCGGCAAGGTGCGCCATCTGCACGGCAGCGAACCGGAAGACCCGGCCGTGTGCCTTGCCTGCCAGGCCGTCCCGCTCGAAGACGTGGTGCTCGAGGCATGACTGCCGGCACTTTCATTCACCTGATTCCATCCGCAACCTCATGAAAATCATCGATACCGAAAGCACCCGCCGTGCATTGCCTTTCGACCGCCTGATCCCGGCCCTTCGAGAAATGTTCATCGCCGGCTGCGAGGTGCCTTTGCGGCACACGCATTCGCTCCAGGCCGGGAAGGACGCCGCGCCCCGCACCGTGCTGGTCATGCCGGCGTGGCAGCACGACCGCTACCTGGGCATCAAGACGGTGACCATCTTCCCGGACAACGCGCAGCGCGGCCTGCCCGGGCTGTTCTCGACCTATGTGCTGTACGACGCACGCACGGGCGAGCCGCTGGCGCAGATCGACGGCAACGAGATCACGTCGCGCCGCACAGCTGCCGCATCGGCCCTGGCCGCGTCCTACCTCGCGCCTGCCGACACGCGCAGCCTGCTGGTCGTCGGCTGCGGGCGTGTCGGCAGTCTGATTCCCGAGGCCTACCGCGCCGTGCGTCCGATCGAACGCGTGGTGGTATGGGACCGCGACGAATCTGCGGCGAAGGCACTCGCTGCACGGCTGTGCGAGCAGAACATCGAGGCGGCTGTCGCGCCCGACCTCGCCCAGGCGATGAACGACGTCGACATCGTGAGCTGTGCCACGCTTGCCACGCAGCCGGTGGTGCAGGGCGCGTGGCTGCGGCCTCGCAGCCACCTCGACCTGATCGGCAGCTTCACGCCGCAGATGCGCGAAGCCGACGATGCATGCTTTGCCGGCGCGCGTTTGTTTGTCGATACACAAGAAGCGTTGCAAAAGAGTGGCGAATTGCTCGGGCCCCTATCGCGCGGCGTGTTCGCCGCCGACGATGTGGCGGGGGAGTTGGCCGACCTGGCCGCGGGCCGGATTCAGGGACGCGTCGAGCGTGACGGGCGAACCGTCTTCAAGGCGGTGGGGACCGCCTTGGAGGACCTGGCCGCGGCAGTGGTGGTCTACGAGGCTTCCAATTCGAACTGAGGCACTTGCCTTCGCGGGCCGCTAAGCGCGGGGCGCCTCCTGCACCTGTGCGGCAGGCAAGCCCCGCACATGCGCCTTCAGGCAATCAATGAAGTCCATGAGCGTTGCCGAGACGTGCTCGCGGTTCCACACCACGGTGATCGGGCCGAAGCGGATGTTCGAATCGATGGCGACCTTCCGGAACAGCCCCAGCGAGGCCATGTAGTCCGCCATGGATTCCGCGCACACGCCGACATAGTCGCCCTTGTGCAGCAGGGCCTGCATCATGGCCAGCGAGGCGGTTTCTGCCTTGGGCACCAGCCACGAGGCCTGTTGCTCGATGAGGTAGGCATCCATCTGGATGCGGGTGAGCGTGCCAAGGGGCGGCATCACCCATTGCTCGCGCAGCACGTCTGCAAAGCCCAGCGGCTGCTCGCTGTGCCAGTGCTTGCTGCCCTGGCCGATGACGATGCTCACCTGGTCGTCGAAGAGCACGTGATGCGCCAACTGCGGCTGGTGCGCCCTGGCATCCAGAACGCCGATCACGGCATCCATGGCACGCGTGTCCAAGCCCTTGAGCAGGTCGTCGAACAGCCCGTCGTGAATGGACACGGCCACGTCGGCATGGCGCTGCTGGAACGCGGTCACGGCTTCGGGCAGGCCGCCGGCGATGCCGGCCCAGACGCTGCCCACGTTCAGACGCGGCACACGTCCCGCGGCCACCGCATGCATCTCGCGGCCGGTGCGGACGATGTCGCCCAGCACGGTGATGGCCAGCCGCTTGAGCAGATGCCCCGCAGGCGTCAGCTGCACCTTGCGCCCGCGCACCACCAGCGGCGTGCCCGCCACGCGTTCGAGTTCTGCCAGCCAGTGCGACATGGCAGATTGCGTCATGTGCAGCCGCGCCGCCGCTTCGGTCAGCGTGCCCGCCTCGTCCAGCACCAGAAAGGATTCCAGATGCCGGACCTTGATGCCCCGCGCCCAGGAGATGCCTTCTGAACGCTCGATCATGAGTAAACCTTCATGCTTCCATTTTGCATTTTCACTAGGCGGATGACAGGGTTGTCATGAAAATTACTTCATCTTTTATGTCAGACCCTCAGAGGAATCCCTGTGCCTGAAGCAATCACGAACGTCTACAAGATCCTGATGGGTGTCGCGGTCGCGGCCGTCACGGTCACCGCGGCCACCACCGTGTACGCGCAAGCCTCCTACCCCAGCCGGCCCGTGCGCCTGGTCGTATCGCAGGCGCCGGGCGGCAGCAGCGACACGATCGCGCGCCTGTGGGCCGAGCACGCAGGCAGGGTCATCGGCGCCACCATCGTGGTGGAGAACAAGCCCGGTGCGGGCGGCATCATTGCCGCACAGACCGCGCTGAACGCGCCCGCCGATGGCTACACGCTGCTGTTGGGCAGCGTGTCGCTGATGGTGCTCAACCAGTTCACCTACAAGCCGCTGCCCTACAACCCCGAGAAGGATTTCGTTGGCGTGACCATGCTGACCACGGTGCCGTTCGTGCTGTCGGCCAATCCCGCCACGGGCATCAAGACGCTCAAGGACCTGACGGAAAAAGCGAAGGCGGCGCCGGGCAAGCTGAACTTCGCATCCGCCGGCCTGGGCAACTCCACCCACCTGGCAGTCGAGCTTGTGTCCAATGCGTTGGGCATTTCGATGACCCACATCCCTTACAAGGGCGAGGCCGACGGCATCCTGGCCACCATCGGTGGGCAGACCGAAGTGATGGCGCCGGTGTATGGCACGGCGCTGCCCCATATCAAGAACCACAAGCTCAATCCATTGGCCGTGTTGTCGCCGCAGCGCACCCCTGAGCTGCCTGATGTGCCCACCTTGGGCGAGCTGGGCGTGAAGGGCTTCGACAACATGGGCTGGAGTGCCGTGGTGGCACGCGCCGGCACGCCGCCCGACATCGTGGAAAAGCTCAACAAGGCGACGGCGGCCTTCCACAAGAGTCCCGACGTGCAGGCCAAGCTCAAGAGCATGGGCGTGATTGCCATGTCGGGCCCTTCCGCGCTGGTCATGGAAACGGCGGCGCGTGACACCAAGGCCTGGGGGCCCACGCTCGGGGCGCTGAACCTCAGCGCCAAGTAAGGCGGCGATCGGCGCAAGCGCCGCTCTCTTTTCCTCCCATCCTCACCCCTTGTTGTGTCGACGACGCAGCAAGGGGTTCGTCAGCACAAGTCATGAAAAAAGAAGCAATGGTGGTCTGCCCGCAGCCGGAGGCCGCCGAATCGGGCATTGAGATCCTGCGCGCGGGCGGCAACGCGGTGGATGCCGCCGTGGCCACCGCGCTGGCGCAGACCGTGGTCGATCCGCTGATGTGCGGCATCGCAGGTTTTGGCACCGCGGCCGTGTACCTTCCCGGCGCGCAGGTGCACGAGTATTTCGACTTCCACTCGCCCGCGCCGCTGGCGGCCAGGGAAGACATGTGGGAGCACCTGCTGGAGGGCGAGACCAAGGACGGCTTCGGCTTCATCCTCAAGGGCCGCGTCAACGACATCGGCCCCCAGTCCATCGGCACGCCGGCCACGCTCAAGGGCCTGGAGGTCATGCACCAGGCGCACGGCCGCCTGCCGTGGCGGCAGGTGGTGGAGCCCGCGATCCGCTGGGCCGCGGACGGCTACTTCGTGCGCCCCGGCATGCACGCCTTCTGGATCGACGAGCCCACCATGGGCCGCGTCGGCAACCTGGAGCGACTGCAGTACTGCGAAGACAGCCGCCAGCTGTACTGCCGTCCCGACGGCCGCCCCAAGCCCATCGGTGCGCCGCTACGCAACGAAGGCATGGCCGCCGTGCTGCGCCAGATTGCCGAAGAGGGCGCGCGCCCGTTCTACCAGGGCGACCTGGCGCAGAAGATGGTGACGCACCTGCAGTCGCTGGGCGCGCTGATCACGCACGACGACCTGGCCCGCTATCAGGTGCAGCGCAACGCACCGCTGGTGGGCCGCTACCGCGACCGCACCATCACCACCAACCAGCCCCCGGGCGGCGGCGCCATGCTGCTGGAGATGCTCAACATCCTCGAGCACTTCGATCTAGCGAGCCTGGAACACAACAGCCCCGAATACCTGCAGAGGGTGTGCGAGGCCATGAAGAAGGCGACCATCGACAAGGACCAGAACATCGGCGACCCGAAGTTCTTCGACGTGCCGCTCGATCAGTTGCTGTCCAAGGTCATGGCCCGCGACGTGGCCGAGCAGATCCGCACGGGCCATCGCTTCAACGTGGCGCGCGTGAACCCCGGTGCGTCCGTGCCGCGCGACACCACCCACCTGAGCGTGGTGGACGCCGACGGCAACGCCGTCTCGCTGACCCACTCGCTGGCCATGCCCTCGGGCATCATCACGCCGGGCATGGGCTTTCTCTACAACGGCTGCATGGGCGTGTTCGACCCGCGCCCGGGCCGCGCCGGCAGCATCCAGCCGGGCAAGAGCCGCTTCACCTCGTCATGCCCCACCATGACCTTCAAGAACGGCGAGCTCGACGTGGTGCTCGGCGCCCCCGGCGGCACGCAGATCGCCATGGGCGTGCTGCAGGTGCTGCTCAACGTGATCGACCACGGCATGGAAATGCAGGCGGCCGTGTCGGCGCCGCGCTTTTCGTCGACCAGCAATGCCATCGACGTGTGCAACCGCATTCCGCGTTCCACCACGCGCGCGCTGGAAGCGCAGGGCTACGCCATTGGCCGCAACCCGTACAACTACACCATCGGCTGGGTGCACGGCGTGCAGGTACAGGCCGATGGCCTGCATGGCGGCGCCGACCCCGGCCGCGATGGCGTGGCGTACCGGCTGCGCGATGGATCTGTGCACTGATCGATAGGGAGGCCACCCGGGGAAGGCGATTCCACTGATCTTTGACGCCAAAGGGCCTAGTGTCGCGTCACCGATCATCTGTCGGTCTGCGCTGGCCATCGAAGCGCATCGCGGCGTTGCATCGCTTGCCAATACAGCTCGGTATGGGCTGCGCGATGCGCCTTGCGCTGCGCTCCGATGGCTGCGCGCAGCCTACGACATCTGATCGGTGACGAGACACTAGGGGTGAGCGCAGAGGAATGCGCCTTGGCAGGCTGTACTGACAAACCAAGAGGTTTTCAGTCCACTCGCGCCCCGAGGAGCGGTTGCGCACGCGGGGCGCAGTGCTCAAACAACTTCGAACAACCCCGCTGCGCCCATCCCGCCGCCCACGCACATCGTGACGACCACATGGCGCACGCCGAGCGCCTTGCCGGCGATCAGCGCGTGGCCCACGAGCCGCGAGCCCGACATGCCGAACGGGTGGCCCATTGCGATCGCGCCGCCGTGGATGTTCAGGCGCTCGTCCGGAATGCCCAGCCGGTCGCGACAGTAGAGCACCTGCACGGCGAAGGCTTCGTTGAGTTCCCACAGACCGACGTCGTCGGCGCGCACGCCGCAGCGCGCGAGCAGGCGCGGCACCGCAAACACCGGGCCGATGCCCATCTCGTCGGGCTCGCAGCCGGCCACGGCAAAGCCGCGGAAGATGCCCAGCGGCGTGAGGTTGCGCTGCTCGGCCAGCCGGCTGTTCATCAGCACGCAGGCGGAGGTGCCATCGGAAAGTTGGCTCGCATTGCCTGCCGTGATATGGCCGCCTTCGATCACCGGCTTGAGGGCCGCCAACTGCTGCGTCGACGTGCTGCGTAGACCTTCGTCGTGCGTCAGCGTGATGTCCTCGTGCGTGTCGGGTGCGCCGTCCTTGCCGGCCACGAGCTTGCGCACCTCGATGGGCGAGATCTCTTGCGCGAAGGCGTCGGCGTCGCGCGCGGCCACCGCCCGCTGCTGGCTGCGCAGGCCGTAAGCGTCTTGCTGCTCGCGACCGATGCCGTAGCGCGTGGCCACGCTCTCGGCGGTCTGGATCATGGTCTGGTACAGGCCCGGCACATGCTGCTCCAGCCACGAGTCGCGCTGGCGGTAGGTGTTGGTGTCCGTGTTGACCGTGAGGCTCACGGCGTCGAGCCCGCCTGCCACCACCGCGGGCACACCGTCGCACAGAATGCTGTGCGCGCCCATCGCAATGGCCTGCAGGCCCGAGCTGCAGAAGCGGTTCACCGTCACGCCCGCCGTGTGTTTCGGCAGCCCGGCGCGCAGCGCGACGATGCGGCCGATGTTCATGCCCGTGCTGCCCTCGGGGCGGGCCGTTCCCATGATCACGTCCTCGATCTCGTCGGGGGCCAGCCCGGCGCGTTCGACGGCATGGCGCACGGCGTGCGCGCCGAGCACGGCACCATGCGTGTCGTTGAAGGCGCCGCGGTAGGCCTTGCCGATGGGCGTTCGTGCGGTGGAAACGATGACGGCATCGATGGTCATGCCGCCCCCTTAAAATGTGTTCTCTTCAATCGCGCGCGGCGATGACCTGCTGCCAGTTCGGCGCCCGCTTGCCGCGCGCAGCGGCGACGCCTTCGATGGCCTCGCTGCGCATCTGCCGCGCGAAGGTGTCGGCGGCCTCGTCGAGGTAGCCGGGCAACTCGTCGCTCCACCAGCGCTTGGCGCCGAGCACCGTGTGGAGCATCTGCTTGGTGGCGGCCGAAGCGCCGGGCGCGCAGGCGACGATGCGTGCCAGCAGTTCGTCGGTGCGCGCAGCCAGTTGCTCGGGATCGGCCACGTGGTAGTCGAGCAGGCCGATGCGATGCGCTTCGGCAGCATCGATGCGCTCGCCCGTGAGCATGAGGCGGCGCGCGGCCTGTGCGCCGATGCGCGCTGCGACGAAGGGCAGGATCTGCCCGGGCACGAGGCCGATGGCCGCTTCGGGAAAACCGAACTTCGCACCCTGCGCGCCGATGGCGATGTCGGCTGCGCACACCAGCCCCGCACCGCCGCCCATCGCGGCACCGCGCACGCTGGCCACCACCACCTTCGGCGCACTGCAGAGCCTGCGCAGGAAGTCGCCATAGCGCCGGTTGCCTTGGGCGATCGGGTCCTTGCCGTTGGCGCCGGGCGGCGCGTTCAGGCGCTCGGCCATGTTGCCGAGGTTGCCGCCTGCGCTGAAGGCCTCGCCTGCGGCCGTGATCAGCACGACGCGTGCGGCCGGCATCTCGATGGCCTGCGTGAGCGCGGCATCGAGCGCATCGATCATCTCGGGGCCGAGCGGATTGCGCGCTTCGGGGTGGTTCAGTTCGATCTGGAAGACGGCGCCGCGCGACACGCAGCGCACGGGGGCATCTTGGGGGACGGTGGGGGTTGCTGTGTCCATGGTGTGCTTCAGGAGGGGAGGGAGTGGCGTGGTCAGTGCGTCAGTGCGTCAGTGCGGCGTGGGCGACGAGGCGAGCACGCGCGCCTGCATCAGCGCGGCAATGTGGGCGTCATCGAAGCACAGTTCGCGAAGAATCTCTTGCGTGTGTTCGCCGAGCCGTGGCGCGCGCGGCACGTGATGCGTGGCATCGATGCCGGGCAAGGCCACGCCGGGCAAGGGCGGCAGCGACGGGTCGTCCGTGCGCGTCATCGGCTGCAGCAGGCCGAGGTGGCGCACCTGCGCATCGTCGAGCAGTTGCGTGGCGTGTCGCACTTCGCCCCCCAAAATGTCGCGCGCCGCGAAGGCTGCAACCCATTGCGAATTCGTGCGGGTGGACAGAGCGGCCTTCAACGCCGCATCGATCTCGCCAGCAACGGCCAGCCGGTTTGCCGCCGTGGCCATGCGTGGATCGCTGCGCCACGCGGGCCGACCGATCACCTCACCAATGGCCGCGAACATCGCATCGCTCATCGCCGCGAGCGCGATGTGGCCGTCCGCCGTTGCGTAGATGCCTTGCGGTACCGTCGCAGCGGTGGCGGGTGCATCACCGCGCCAGACGTGCTCGATGAGCAGCGGGTTCTGTAGCGCTGCCATGCAGGCGAGCAGACTCAGGTCCAGGTGCGCGCCCAACCTTTCGAGCGAGCGTTCGCGCGCGAACAGCGCGGCACCGACGGCGTTGGCCGCGTACAGGCCGCACGACACGTCGGCGATGTAGGGCTTGGCAGTGGCCGGCGTGCCGTCGGGTGCGCGGTTGGCCACGGCCAAGCCCGAGACCGTTTGCGCGATGGCGTCGGTGCCCGGGCGCTGCGCGTCAGGCCCGCTCTGGCCGAAGCCCGAGATCGACAGGTAGATCACCGACGGATTCGCCGCGCGCACCTCGGCAGGCCCCAGGCCCATGCGCTGCGCCACGCCCGGGCGAAAGCTCTGGATCACGATGTCGGTGCGCGCCGCAAGCAAGGCGAGCAGTGCGCGGCCTTCCGGATGCCGCGCATCGCAGGCCAGGCTGCGCTTGCCGCGGTTGAAGGCCATCGTGATCGCGGTCATGCCGCCCCGCGCCAGCCCGATGCGCCGGCTCCAGTCGCCTTCGAGCGGCTCTGCCTTCACCACGTCGGCCCCGAGCTGGCGCAGGATCTGGCCGCAGTACGGCCCCGCGATGCCTTGCGAGAGATCGAGCACGCGCAGCCCGGTGTAGGCGAGGTGCGTAGAAGTCGAGGCCATGTTCAACAGCGAGTCTCTGGTTTATTTATGAATGCCAAATCGATCATGGGTTTGGCGCAAGCAATGATCCAGTTAGATAATCCGCAAGAATCGACTGACTCTTAAGCACTGCTTATGGAAACGCGTGATCTGGACATGGGACTGCTGCGAACTTTCGTGGCCGCAGCGGAGCGCGAGAGCTTCGCGGTCGCGGCGGCGCGCGTGTTTCGCACGCAGGCTGCCGTCTCGCTGCAGATGCAGCGGCTCGAAGCGGTGGTGGGCTGCGCGCTGTTCACGCGCGTAGGGCGCAACAAGCGCTTGAGCGACCAGGGCGTGCGGCTGCTGGAGTACGCGAGGCGCATCCTGAGCCTGAACGACGAGGCCTACCGCGCGATAACGCAGGAGGTCTTCGAGTCCCCCGTGAAGATCGGCGCCTGCGCCGACGCGGTCGACACGCTGATGCCCGAGTACCTGGAGATGTGCGCCGAAACCTACCCGAGCCTGCGCATCGACATCCAGGTCGGGCGCAGCCGCTGGCTTGCATCGGCGCTGCGGCGGGGTGATGTTGACCTGGTGGTCGACGTGGCGCCGCACGAAGAGTTTCATCACGTCGTGCTGCGCACCTCGCCCGTGGTGTGGTTGGCCGGCGCGCGCTTTCATTACCAGCAGAATCTGGCGCTGCCGCTGGTGCTGATCGACTCGGCCTGCCCGTTCCGCGGCATGGCGCTGGAGGCGCTGGCACAGCAGGAGCGCAACTGGCGCCCGACCTTCCAGACCTCGACGCTGGCCGGCATCCGCGCGGCGTTGCGCGCGGGGCTCGGCATCACGCCGCGCACCATTGAGATGCTGACCTCCGACATGAAGGTGGTCGATCATGAGCTGGGCCTGCCGCCGCTGCCGTCGATCGGCTACCGGCTCTATTCGCGCGTGAACGACTGCAGCGAGAGCGCGCAGAAGTTCAGCGCATTGATCGCACCGCGCTGAAGCACCTGCATTCGCTCAGGGCTGCTGCATGCCCGTGTCGCGGATGATCTTGCCCCAGGCCACCGTGTCGCGCTGTTGCAGCGCGCGCAGGTGCTGCGGCGAGGCTGGCGTGGGAAGCAAGCCCTTGGCCTGCAGGAACTCGCGGCCTTCGGGCGCATCGAGCGCTTCGCCGATCCAGGCGGCAAGCTGCGTCGACACGGCCGGCGGCGTCGAAGCCACGGCACTCCAGATCGCAATCCACGAGGCCACGTCGAAACCGGCATAACCCGATTCGGCCAGCGTCGGCACCTCGGGCAGCTGTGCGAGCCGGCTGGCTGTCGACACCGCGAGCGCGACTGCCTTGCCGGCCTTGATCTGCGGCAGAGCCGTGGCCGCGTCGCAGAAGTAGAAGTCGAACTGCCCGCCGAGCAGGTCGGTCATCGCCTGGCCACTGGCGCGGTATGGCACGTTGACGGCCTTCATGCGCGTGACCTGGCGAAACTGCTCGCCCGCGATGCGGTTGCCCACGCTGGTGCTCGCGAACGACAGGTTGCGATCGCCTTCGCCGGCCCAGGCCAGGAATTCCTTGAGCGTGCGCTGCGCAATGCGCTGCGGGTTCACGAGCAGCACGAAGGGCACCTGCGCCAGCGTGGCGAGTGGTGTGAAGTCGGCCACGGGGTCGAAGGGCAGCTTCTTGTAGATGGTGGCGTTGGCCGCATGTGTCGAGGCGCCGGACACCAGCAACGTGTACGCCTCAGCGCCGGCGCGCGTGGCGGCTTCCGCGGCGATGTTGCCGTCGACGCCGGGCTTGTTCTCCACCACCACGGCACGGCCGCTCTTGCGCGAGATCTTCTCGGCGAGGTAGCGCGCGATCGTGTCGGTCGCGCTGCCTGCGCCGTAGGCCACGATCATGTGCACGGGCTTTTCCAGCGCCTGCGCGCTGGCCGCGAACGGCAGGCTGGTGGCAAGTGCCGCAGTGAGTGCGGTGGCGAGGAACTGTCTTCTGGCGGTCGGCATGGGATGTCTCCTTTTTTGTGATCTGTTCCGGGGCGCCGGGCGCTCAGGGGCCGGCCGTCAGCAGGGCACGGGGGCAGGACACCTCCATGTCCAGCAGCATCTGGGCGTAGCACTTGCCGAGCGGGTCGGAGCGCAGGCTGCACGAGCCACCGCCGCCGAGTGCACGCTCAAGAAAGAAGTTGAAGGCGCCGATGCCGGGCAGCGCGAAGCGCGTGACCTGGCCTTCCATGAGGTGCGCGAAGTAGTCGCGCACGCGCGCGGCGGTGAGCTGCTGCTGCAGAACCGGCACCCATTCGGGCTGGCGCGCGAGCACGCCGATGTTGGCGTCGTTGCCTTTGTCCCCGCTGCGCGCTTGCGCCAAGTGCGACAGGGGCACACGCACGCTGTCGGCTTCATCAACGGCCGGTGTCGGCGCGTCGGGCTGCGATGTAGTTGCAACATCGCGCGAATCTGCACGCGGCACCGGCGCCGCCAACGTGATCGCGGGCTCGCGCGCATCGGTCTGCAGCCGCACCGGCACCTGCGCCTTGTCGATGTAGTACGACGCCGTGCAGATTACGCCCTGTACGTCGGAGCGCCCGCCGAAGTGGCTGCGCGTGCCCGGCCCCATCGAGGTGCCCGCCGAAGCGGATTCCTTCTGCAGGATCTCCAGCGCCTTGCGATCATCGTGTTGGGCCGCGATGCGCAGCACGATCTCGCGGCTTTCTTCCACGCGGCGGTGCGGACCGTACATCGACTCGGCGCCCAGCAGTTCCACCAGCGTGCCGCTGTAGTCGGCAAAGCCCTGCTCTTGCATGAGGCGCCGCGTGCGGGTGAGCAGTTCCTGTGCGGTGCGCTCGGCCTTAGCCTTGGCACGCTGCCCGCGGATCGCCATCATGATCGCGATCTGGAAGCCCTTCTGGAACGTCGTCGTTACCTTGTAGACATCTGACGGCGCCTGTCCGCGTGCGCCCGTGACGCGCACGCGGTCGTCGCCACTGTTCTCGATGCGCACCTGCGTGAAGTCGCAGACCACGTCGGGCAGGGCGTAGCGCGTGGGGTCGCCGATCTCGTAGAGCAACTGTTCGGCCACGGTCGCGCGATGGATGCACCCGCCCGTGTGCGCGGGCTTGGACAGATCGAAGCTGCCGTCGGCGCGCAGCTCGACGATCGGGTAGCCGATGCCGGCCCAGTCGGGCACGGTTTCCCAGTCGGTGAAGAGGCCACCGGTGGCCTGCGCGCCGCATTCGATCAGGTGGCCCGCGAGACTGGCCTGGGCCAGCTTGTCGTACTCGTCGAACGACCAGCCGAACTCATAGGCCGCAATGCCGAGCAGCGAGGCGCTGTCGACGCAGCGGCCGGTGATGACGATGTCGGCGCCTGCGCGCAAGGCTTCGGCGATGGGCCAGGCGCCCAGGTACGCGTTGGCCGACATCAGCGGCGCCGGAGCGGCAGTGGCGGTGCCGGCTTCGGGCGTGTCGCGGAACTGCGCACCGAGTTCGAGCACGTCATCGCCCGTGACGATGGCGATCCGCGGCGAGAGCCCTTGCTCATGAGCGAGCGCCAGCAGCGCATCTCGGCACTTCGCGGGGTTCAGGCCGCCGGCATTGGAGACCAGGCGCACCTTGCGTTCCATCAGTGCGCGCAGGTTCGGCCTCACGGCAGTGGTGATGAAGTCGGTCGCGTAGCCGAGGTCGGGGTTACGTAGGCGCGCGCGCTGAAGAATCGACATCGTGGTCTCGGCCAAGTAGTCGAACACCAGGTAGTCGAGCTTGGGCGCCTGCAGCAACTGCGGCACGGCGATCTGCGAGTCGCCCCAGAAGCCGGAGGCGCCGCCGATGTAGAGGGTTCGGTCCGCGGCGGACGCGGATGTGTGTGCGATCGTGTTCATTCGGCGACGAGCTCCATCAGCACCTGGCCGGCGCTGAGCTGGCTGCCCACCTCCACCAGGATCTGTCCCACCACCCCCGCGCCGGGGGCGCACAACGGCATTTCCATCTTCATCGACTCCATCACCACCAGCGGCTGGTTTGCTTCGACTCGGCCGCCGCTCTTCACCGGCAGCGCGATCACGCGGCCACTCATCGGCGCACGCACGCCTAGTGTCGCGTCACCGATCATCTGTCGGTCTGCGCTGGCCATCGAAGCGCATCGCGGCGTTGCATCGCTTGCCAATACGCCCGGTATTGGCTGCGCGATGCGCCTTGCGCTGCGCTCCGATGGCTGCGCGCAGCCTACGACATCTGATCCGTGACGCGACACTAGGTCCTGAGCGCCGTCGCTGTTGCCGCTGCCAAAGCGCGTGACGCGCTGGTAGCGGTGCGCATCGGCGCCGTCCTGCACCCACACGCTGTCGGCGTCGGGGCTGAAGAAGGCGAGCCGGCGGTAAAGGCCGTCGACGGCGCAGCCGATCTCGCCGTCGGCGATGTGCAGGCTGTCGACATGGCGCGGCGCTTGCGCGTCGTCGGAGGTGGCAGCCGCCGCATGCACGCCGACGTTCAGGCTGCCGTCGGCCCTGTGCGCGATGGACACCCGCCGCGCCTCGCCGCCGGGGCCGCACCGGGTGGCGCTGGCTGTATCGAACGAAGGCACGAGCCACAGCTCGGCGGTCGGGCACAGCCGTGCTTCGGCGGCGTTGGGCGCGGCGGTCATGCCACCGAGCACCAGCGCTGCCACCGTTTCGGCGTGCGCCGACGGCTGGGCCTGCCAGTGCGCGCCGTGCAGGTCTTCCTGCCCGAGGAAGCCGGTGGTGGCTTCGCCCGCGCGGAACATGGGGTGCTGCAGGCAGCGCGAGAGAAAACCCAGGTTGGAGCGCACGCCGAGCAGCACCGTGCGTTCGCAGGCCCGCACGAGCTTGCCCAGGCACTCGTCGCGGCTGGGCGCGACGGCCAACACCTTGGCGACCATCGAGTCGTAGTACGGGCTCACCGCCGTGCCGCTTTCGAGCGCGGTGTCGGTACGCACATCGGGCGCGGCACGCCAGCGGTCGACGCGGCCGACCTGCGGCATGAAGCCCGCGGCCGGGTCTTCGGCGCACACGCGCAATTCGATCGCATGGCCCTGGAAGCGCACGTCGTCTTGTGCGAAGCCCAGCGGTTCGCCCTGGGCCACGCGCAACTGCTGGTCGACGAGGTCCAGCCCCGTGATCAGCTCCGTCACGCCGTGCTCGACCTGCAGCCGCGTGTTCATTTCCATGAAGTAGAACGAGCGGTCGGCGCCCAGCAGGAACTCCAGCGTGCCGACGCCCGTGTAGCCGATGGCGGCGCAGGCCTTGCGCGCGATCTCGCCCATCTCGTGGCGCAGCGAGGCATCGACGGCCGGCGAGGGTGCCTCCTCGATCACCTTCTGGAAGCGCCGCTGGGTCGAGCAGTCGCGCTCGCCCAGGTGCAACTGGTGGCCGTGTTCGTCGCACAGCACCTGGATCTCGATGTGGCGCGCGCGTTCGATCGCGCGCTCGATGATGATCTCGTCGGAGCCGAAGGCACTGGCCGCTTCGGAGCGCGCCTGGCGCAGCAACTCGGGCAGTGCGCTTTCCTCGTGCACCACGCGCATGCCGCGCCCGCCGCCGCCGGCCGCAGCCTTGAGGATCACCGGGTAGCCGACGCGCCGCACGGCCTCCAGCACCTGTGCATCGCTGCCTGAGGCGGGCGCACCCGGCACGGTGGGCACGCCGGCCTCGCGCATCGCGGCCTTGGCCTGGGCCTTGTTGCCCATGAGGTCGATCACGCGGGCTGAGGGCCCGACGAACACCAGTCCGGCGTCGGCCACGGCCTGCGCGAAGGCGGCGTTTTCTGAAAGAAAGCCGTAACCCGGGTGCACGGCCTGGGCGCCCGTGCGCCGGCAGGCATCGAGGATGGCCTCGATGTTCCGGTAGCTGGCGTTGGCCTCGGCCGGCCCGAGGCGCACCGCGAGGTCGGCCTCGCGCACATGCAGGCTGGCGGCGTCGGCGTCCGAATACACCGCGACGGTGCGCAGGCCCATGCGGCGCGCGGTGCGCATGACGCGCAGGGCGATCTCGCCGCGGTTGGCAATCAGCAGGGTGTCGAAGCGCATGGTCAGGCGGCGCGCTTGGGCAGGATGCCCATGTGCTTGCAGATGATGGTGAGCATGATTTCGTCGGCGCCGCCGCCAATGGAGATGAGCCGCAGGTCGCGCCAGGCGCGCGAGACGGAGTTGTCCCAGGTGAAGCCCATGCCGCCCCAGTACTGCAGGCACGAGTCGGTGACCTCGCGGCACAGCCGGCCGGCCTTGAGCTTGGCCATCGAGGCCAGCTCGGTCATGTCGCCATCGGCCATGTGGACCTGCGCGGCCCGGTAGATCAGCGAGCGCAGCAGTTCGATCTCGGTCTTGAGCTCGGCCATGCGGAAATGCACCACCTGGTTGTCCAGGATCGATTGGCCGAAGGCCTTGCGCTGGCGTGTGTAGTCGATGGTCTCGTGCACCACGTTCATCAGCGCGGTAACGCGCCGCGTGGCGCCGCTCAGGCGTTCTTCCTGGAACTGCTTCATCTGGTAGATGAAGCCCTTGCCTTCTTCGCCAATGCGGTAGCGCTGCGGCACGCGTACGTCGTCGAAGAACACCTGCGCGGTGTCGGACGACCACATGCCGACCTTCTTGATCTTGTTCATCGTGATGCCGGGGCGCAGCTTGCCGTTCTCGCGCAGCGGCAGGCAGATCAACGACTTGTTGCGGTGCGGGTCCTCGCCGCCGGTGTTGGCCAGCAGGCACATCCAGTCGGCCTGCAAGCCATTGGTGATCCACATCTTGGAGCCGTTGATCACGTAGTCGTCGCCGTCCTTGCGCGCCGTGGTCTTCACCGAGGCCACGTCGGAGCCGGCGCCGGCTTCGGAGACGCCCAGGCACACCACGTAGTCGCCCGCCACCGTGGGCTTGAGGAAGCGCTCGCGCAGCTCGTCGGAGCCGAAGCGCGCGAGTGCCGGCGTGGCCATGTCGGTCTGCACCGCGATGGCCATGCCCACGCCACCGGCGCCGATGCCGCCGATGGCCTCGCAGAAGGCGATCTCGTAGGAGTAGTCCAGGCCCATGCCGCCGAACTCCACGGGCTTGTTCACGCCGAGGAAACCGGCGTTGCCGAGCTTCTTGAAGATGTCGTGCGCGGGAAAGATTTCGGCGGCTTCCCATTCGTCGATGTGCGGCGTGATCTCGCGCGCGATGAACTGGCGAACGCTGTCTTGGAGGGCGATGTGTTCAGGAGTCAGCATGGTCGTGAGGCAGAAGAAAAAGGGTGGATGAAAAGAAGGAAGGTAGAGGGCGGCCGTTCAGTGTGGCCGCTCCCAGTCGTAGCGAAAGGGCGTGCCGCTCGCGAAGTCGTCGATGGCCTGCTGGTGGAAGCTGGAGTGGAAGAAGATGGCCTGCGCTGCGGCTTCCATCTCGACCAGTGCCCGCGCATCGAGGTGGAAGGACTGGTTCAGGATGCGTTTGCTCGCACCGATGGCGGCGGTTGGCCCCTGCGCGAGCCGGCGTGCGAGTGCCATGGCTTCGTCCATCAGCCGTTCGCCCGCATGGACGGCGAGTGCGATGCGCAAGGCGAGGGCTTCGGCCGCATCGACCTTGCGGCCCGTGAAGGTGATTTCCTTGGCCGATTGCAGGCCGACGATGCGCGGCAGCGTGAAGAACAGGCCGGTGTCGGGCACCAGGCCGACGCGGCTGAACGAGGTGCGAAAGTACGCCTCGGGCGCGCACAGGATGAAGTCGGCAGCCAGTGCCAGGCCGAAGCCTGCGCCGATCGCCGGTCCGTTGACCGCGGCGATCACCGGCATCTCCAGGTTCATCAGCGGCTGCACCCAGTCGTGCAACTGGTAGATGCGGCGCCGGTCGAAGTCGGCGCTGCGCTCGGCGTTCTTCAGGTGCCGCAGGTCGCCGCCGCTGCAGAAGGAGCGGCCTTCGCCGGTGATGACCAGCGCGCCGAGCTCGCGGTCGTGCGACAGCTCGGCCAGCAGGCGCCGCAACTCGGTCTTGAGCGTTTCGCTCAGGCTGTTGTGTTGCGCCGGGCAGCGCAGCGTGAGCAGGCCGATGCGGTCTTCGACGACCTCGAACGACAGCGATGTGTAGGCGAATGACATCTCGTGCGTCGCGCGTTCAGTTGGCGACCATCTGCGCGGCCCTGAT
Source organism: Verminephrobacter eiseniae EF01-2 (assembly GCF_000015565.1). Lineage (NCBI taxonomy): Bacteria > Pseudomonadati > Pseudomonadota > Betaproteobacteria > Burkholderiales > Comamonadaceae > Verminephrobacter > Verminephrobacter eiseniae. The sequence goes on along the minus strand of NC_008786.1, from coordinate 4,607,782 downwards.
CGCCTGGCCCCAGCGCAGCGTCTCGCGCTGCTGCAGCGTGCGCAGCGCCTCGGGCGAACCCGGGTAGGGCAGTAGGCCCTGCTTCTCGAGAAACTGCTTGCCGGCCGGCGAGCCCATGGCGTCGTTGATCGCGGCGCTGGCGGCGCGCACCAGCTCGGGCGGGGTGCCCGCGCTGGTCCAGACCGCGAGCCACGAGGCGAAGTCGAAATCCGGAAATCCCGACTCGGCGATGGTCGGTAGGTCGGGTGCGGCCGGCAGGCGCTCGGCCACCGTCACGCCGAGCGCGATCGCGCGGCCCGCTTGCACCTGCTGCAGCGCGTTGACGGCGTCGGCGATGTAGAAGTCGACGTGCCCGCCGAGCAGGTCGGTCATGGCCTGCGCGCCCGACTTGTAGGCCACGTTCACGGCGTCGAACTTTGCCGTGAGCTTGAGCTGTTCGACACCGACACGGCTGGCCACGGCGGCGCTGGCGTAGGCCAGCTTGCCGGGGTTGGCGCGGGCGTGGGCGATGAAGTCCTTCAGGGTGCGCGCTGCCAGCCGGTTGCCGTTGATCAACAACACGTAGGGCACGCGTGCATAGGTGGTGACGGGTGCGAAGTCTTTCTCGGGGTCGAAGGACATCGACTTGTACAGGTGCACGTTGGCCGCGTGCGTGTTGTTGCCGGTGACGAGGAAGGTGTGGCCGTCGGGGGCCGAACGTGCCACCACTTCGGCCGCAAGGTTGCCATCGGCGCCGGGGCGGTTGTCGACCACCACGGGCTGCTTGCTGCGCTCGGCGATCTGGTTCGCGAAGAAGCGCGTCGCCGCGTCGGACGCGGAGCCGCCGGCAGCGGCGCCGACGATGAACTTCACGGTCTTGGTGGGCCAGGCGGCCTTGGGCTGGGCGTTCGCGAGGGGGCCGAAGCCTGCGGCCAAGCCGGCCATGGTGGCCATGGTGGCCAGCATCACACGTCGATCGATGGTCATTTCTGTCTTGTCTCTTGTTGTCGTGTGGGGAACAGGGCGCGCGTCAGAAGCGCGCGACGCCGAACTGGATCGGGATGACGGGGCGCGTCTTCGCGGCGGCGGCGGTCTTGAGCACCACGCCGAGCACTTCGCGCGTGTTGCGCGGGTCGATGATTCCGTCGTCCAGCAGCAGGCTGCTGGTGTAGATGGCGGTCGACTGCTCGTTGAAGTTGTCGACGATCTCGCGGCTCTCCTGGGCCAGTGCGTCTTCGTCGACCGCGCGTCCCGCGCGCCGTGCGGCGCCCTCGGCCACCATGCGCATCGTCATCGCAGCCTGCTCGCCGCCCATCACGGCGGTCTTGGCGTTGGGCCACGAGAACAAAAAGTCGGGCTTGAACGCGCGGCCGCACATGCCGTAGTTGCCGGCACCGAACGAGGCGCCGCACAGCAGCGTGATGCGCGGCACGGGCGCGTTCGACAGCGCCTGGATCAGCTTGGCGCCGTGCTTGATCATCCCGGCCTCTTCGTGCGCGCGGCCGACGATGAAGCCGGTGATGTTCTGCAGGAACAGGATCGGGCGGTCCAGCTGCACGCACAGCTGGATGAACTCGGCGGCCTTGGTGGCCCCCGCCGGATCGAGCGGCCCGTTGTTGGTGAGGATGCCGACCGGCTGGCCGTGCACGGTGGCGTAGCCGCACACGGTGGGTGCACCATACAGCTGCTTGAACTCGTGGAAGTCCGAGTCGTCGACCAGGCGTGCGATGACTTCGCGCATGTCCACCGGCGTGCGAGCGTCAGCGGGCATCACGCCCAGCAGGTCTTCGCGGTCATGGCGCGGTGGACGGATGGGCGAAGCCGGCAATACCGCGGTGTCGGTCCAGCCGATCGCGCGCAGGATGTCGCGGATGCGCGCGATGCCGTCCAGGTCGTTCTCGGCCACGTAGTCGGCCAGGCCCGAGGTGCGCGCGTGCATGTCGGCACCGCCGAGTTCTTCCTCGGTGGCTTCTTCGCCCGTGGCCGCCTTGAGCAGCGCGGGACCCGCGAGAAAAGCGCGCGCCTGCTGGCGCACCATGACCACGTAATCGGACAGCCCTGGCAGATAGGCGCCGCCGGCGGCCGACGAGCCGTGGATGAGCGAAATCACCGGCAGTCCCGCCGCCGACAACCGCGCGAGGTTGTAGAACATGCCGCCGCCGACGATGAAGCGCTCGACGCGGTACTTCTTGAGGTTGCCGCCCGCGCTTTCCACCAGCTGCACGAAAGGCAGCTTGTGCGCGAGCGCGATCTCTTGCGCACGGATCAACTTCTGGCCGGTGAGTGACTGCATCGCGCCGGCGCTGATGCCCGCGTCGTTCACGGCGACCATGCAGCGCACGCCCGAGATGTGGCCGATGCCCACGATCAGCGCGCTGCCCGGGATGCTGGTGGCTGGGTCGCGGTCCTCGATGCCGCAGTAGCCCGCCAGCGTCATCAGTTCGAGAAAGGGGCGGCCCGAGTCCAGCAGGTGGGCGAGCCGTTCACGCGGCAGCAGCTTGCCGCGCGCGTGAAAGTTGGCGGCCGAGCGCGCCGAGCGCAGGACCGCGCGCTGCTCGAGCGCGCGCACCTGTTCCACCAGATCCAGCATGTGGGCTTTGTTGCGCGTGTACGCGGGGCTGGCCGGTGCCAGGTTCGATGCAAGTGTCGTCATCTGCTCCTCGTCGATCGTGCCGCCTGCGAGGCGCCACATGGGTGGTTGACCACGGTGCGGTGCCGTGCATGCCCTGTCTGTCGGGGATGATGGCAGTGGGGTGCACCGATTTCCATCAAGATTTTCAGACCGAACTGATAAGAATCGCTTATGGATGAATCGGGGTTTTCACGGGCGCGGAGTCAGATCTCAGAGGAGAGATTGAAAATTGCGTGGTGCGCCACGGTGCAGATGGAAGAGAAACTCGTGGCTTTTCTAATGGATCGCAGCGATGCGGCGAAGCGTTCGGGCGCTTCGGTCCGCTTTCGCGATGCAGATCACAGGCCCGTCGTGGCGCGCGCCGATCCGGCGGCCGCTTTGAATCGCGCCAGGTAGGGCGCTCAGGCCATCAGGTTCGAATGAAGGGCCCTGCGCGCGCCTACTCCTCTTCACGCCCCCGGTACTCGCCCATCAGCGTCTTCTGCACAGCCGGTGGCACGGCCTCGTAGTGCGACAACGCAATGGTGTAGCGGCCCTGGCCGCTGGTCATCGCATGCAGCAGCGACTGGTAGTTGGCCAGCTCGACCTCGGGCACCTGGCCGCCGATGGCCACGGTACCGCCGCCCTCGCCGGAGGTGCCGGTGATGAGGCCGCGCCGCGACGACAGGTCGCTCGTGACATCGCCCACCGAATGCTCGGGCACGGCGATCTCGATCTGCACGATCGGTTCGAGCACGGCCGGACGGGCCTCGCGGATCGCGGCCATGAAGGCCTTGCGACCGGCGGTCGCGAAGGCGATGTCCTTGCTGTCGACGCTGTGGTGCTTGCCGTCGTACACCACGACGCGCACGTCGACCACGGGGTAGCCGGCGATCGCGCCGTAGGCCAGCACCTCGCGCACGCCTTTCTCGACCGCAGGGATGAACTGGCTCGGGATCGCGCCGCCCCTGACTTCGTCGGCGAACGCGAAGCCCGCGCCGCGCGCGAGTGGCTCGATGCGCAGGAAGACTTCGGCGAACTGGCCGGCACCGCCGCTCTGCTTCTTGTGGCGGTGGTGGCCCTCGGCCGGCGCGGTCACGGTCTCGCGGTAGGCGATGCGCGGCGGCCGCGTCAGCACCTCGAAGTGGTACACCTCGCGCAGGCGTTCGAGCGCGATGCGCAGGTGCAGCTCGCCCAGGCCGTAGAGCACGGTCTCGTTGGTCGCGGCCACATGCTCGATGCGCAGGCACGGGTCTTCGGCCGCGAGCTTGCCGAGGATTTCCCAGGCGCGCTGTTCGTCGCCGTGGCGCTTGGGCTCGATGGCCAGGCCGTACACGGGCACGGGGAACGGCAGCGGCGCCAGGTGCACGTGGCTGTCTTCGGCGGCATCGTGGAGCACGGCATCGAAATGGATCTCATCGACCTTGGCCACGGCCACGATGTCGCCGGGCAGCGCGCGCGACACCTCGACATGGTCCTTGCCCTGGAGCATGAACAGGTGCCCCACCTTGAAGGGTTTGCGGCCGTCGCCGATGTAGAGCTGGCTGTCGCGCGTGACCGTGCCCTGGTGCACGCGGAAGATGCCCATCTTGCCGACGTACGCGTCGATGGTGACCTTGAACACATGCGCCAGCACATGCAGCGACGGATCGGGCAGGGCCTTCATGGGCTGGGCCTGCGCGCCCTCGCCGACCATGAACTCCGGCGGGTTGCCCTCGGTCGGGTCGGGCAGGAACTTGACGATCATGTCGAGCAGCTCGGCCACGCCGGCACCGCTGCGCGACGAGACAAAGCACACGGGAATCAGGTGGCCTTCGCGCAGCGCCTGCTCGAGCGGCGCGTGCAGCTCGGACGGGTCCACGTCGCCTTCCTCGAGGTAGCGCTCGACGAAGGCCGCATCGACCTCGACCACCTGCTCGACGAGCGCGCGGTGCGCCGCCTCGACCGGTCCGAAGTCGGAGCGCCCGAAGCGGTTGAAGAAACAATCGATCACCTGCCGGTTGACGCCGTCGGGCACGTTCAGCGGCAGGCATTCGCGGCCGAAGGTGGCCTGGATGTCGGCCAGCAGCCCGGCCAGCGAGACGCCCTGCGAATCGATCTTGGTGACGACGATCATGCGCGCGAGGTGGCGCGAGGCGGCGTAGTCCATCATGCGCACGGCCATCGGCTCGATGCCGGTGGCGGCATTGATGACCACCGCCACCGTTTCGACCGCCTCCAGCGCCGGCAGGCTCTGGCCCAAAAAGTCGGGCCCGCCGGGCGTGTCGATGAGGTGGATGCGCGTGGCGGCATGCGTGAGGTGCATCACCGAGGCGTTGAGCGAATGCAGCATGCGGCGCTCGAGCGGGTCGTGGTCGCTGACGGTGCTGCCGCGCTCGATGCTGCCGCACGCCCCGATGGCACCCGCCGTGAACAGCAAGGCCTCGGCGAGGGAGGTTTTGCCGGCAGCCGCGGCGCCCACGAGCGCCAGGGTTCGCACGGCTTGCACTTCGGCCGCGAGGCCGTTCGATCGGCTTGGCATGGCGGGTCTCCTTTGCGCGTCCGCAAGGCCGGCCCGGCGGCCCGCAAGGGCTCGGACGGTGCGCATGGACGCCGGGCCAGCGTACGGGATTGACCGGGCGGATGCAAGTTGATTGCGGTCGCCGGTCTCCAATCTGCAGCCGGGCGAAAATCGCCGCTTCCCAAGCCCGCCCTCCCGCCTTGCCCGATCTTCCTGCGCCCGTGACCTCCACCGAACTCCAGGGCTTCATCCTCACGCGCCACTGGCGTGATGCGCCCGCCGGAACGGAAATCGAGTATTGGCTGGCGACCGATGCGGGGCCGAGAAAAGTGGTGCTGACTTCTCGCAGCAGCGTCGCGTTCGTCGCCGCGCGGCACCGGGCGGCGGTCGAGGCGCACCTGGCCGCGATGACCGGTGTGCGGCTGCGCGAGCTCGCGCTCAGGAGCTTCCAGCAGGACGCCGTGCTCGGAGTCTACGCGACGCACTTTCGCCAGTTGGGCCGGTTGGCGCGCGCGCTCCAGGCCGAGGGCATTCCGCTGCTCGAAGCCGATGTGCGCCCGCACGACCGCTACCTCATGGAGCGCTTCATCACCGCCGGCGTGCGGGTGGAAGGCGGGCGGGCAGAGGGCACCACGATCGCCGATTGCAAGCTCAAGCCCGCGCCCGAATTCCGGCCGGTGTTGAAGGTCGTGTCACTGGACATCGAGACGAGCCAGCATGAAGGGCTCTATCCATTGCGCTGGACGGCATGCCGGAGCGTGTCGTCTTCATGCTGGGCGAGCCGCCCTCCGAGCCGGATGAGCGCGGTGTGCCCATGGACTTTTCGCTCGTCTACTGCCCGTCGCGCAAGGCCATGATCGAACAGCTCAACGGCTGGTTCGAGCGCAACGACCCCGATGTCCTCATCGGGTGGAACGTGATCCAGTTCGACCTGCGCGTGCTGCAGAAGACCGCCAACGACTGCCGCGTGCCGCTGCTCCTGGGGCGCGAGCGCCGCCCCATCGAGTGGCGCACCCATCCGGGCAAGCAGGGCTACCTGTTCGCGCCGATGCCGGGCCGGGTCATCCTCGACGGCATCGACGCACTCAAGGCTGCGGTGTGGAGCTTCCCGTCGTTCAGCCTGGAGAGCGTCTCGCAAGCGCTGCTCGGCGAAGGCAAGGCCATCGGCGACGAGTACGACAAGATGGCCGAGATCGAGCCGCGGTATCAGGAAGACAAGCCCGCGCTCGCGCACTACAACATCCGCGACTGCGAGCTGGTGCTGCGCATCTTCGACAAGGCGAAGCTGCTGCAGTTCATGATGGAGCGGGCCCAGGCCACCGGCCTGCAGGCCGACCACTTCGGCGGCTCCATTGCCGCGTTCAGCCACCACTACCTGCCGCGTATGCACCGCCTGGGCTACGTGGCGCCGAGCGTGGGCGAGATTGCGAGCAAGGCCTACCCCGGCGGCTACGTGATGGACTCGAAGCCGGGCTTCTACGACTCCGTCGTGGTGCTGGACTACAAGAGCCTCTATCCCTCGATCATCCGGACCTTCCTGGTCGATCCGGTGGGCCTCGTCGAGGGCAACCATCTTGAATGACTAAGTCAAACCGGTTCGTTGCGCCCAGGCGACTTGGTGCGAGCGATAGCGTTCAAGATGACCAACAGCTTGTGCATGCATGCAGGCGAGCAGAGCGACCTTTTTGGGCTTGCCGGCGGCCAGCAGCCTTGCATAGAAGGCTTTGAGCACGGGATTGAAGCGTGTGCCTACCAAGGCGGCCACGAACAGCACGCGGCGCACGTCGGCGCGAGCGCCGAAGATGTGGCGCTGTCCACGCAGCGTGCCCGAGTCCCGATTGATGGGGGCCAAGCCCACCAGCGAGGTGATCTGCTTGCGATGGAGCTGGCCCAACTCGGGCAGTTGCGCCAGCAGCGTGCTGGCCGTGGTGGGACCCACGCCCTTGACCGAGGTCAGCAAGGCCGCCAAATCGGCGTGGTGTGCCAGGACATGCTCCTTGAGCTGCCCGTCCAGGTCGTTGAGTTGCTCGGCAATGGTAGCCATGATCCGCAAGATGCTGGGCTTGGCCTTGGGATGTGCCAGGGCCAGTCGCTGGCGTTCGGCCACCAGCATGGCCACGAGTTGGCGGCGGCGCACCACCAGGGAGGTCAACTCGCGCTGCTGCTCGTCGGCCAGCATGCGCGGCTCGTGACCCTGGGCGTCCAGCAAGGCGGCAAAGCCGCGCAGCGCCTGCGCATCGATGCGATCGGTCTTGGCCAGTTTGCCCATGCAACGGGCAAAGTCGCGCGCCTGGCGCGGATTGATCACCGACACACGCAAGCCTGCCGCGGACAAGGCAAGCGCCAGGTCCTGCTCGTAGCCGCCGGTGGCCTCCAGCAGCACCAGGCGCGGCGACAGCGGCGCCAGCAGTTGGCACAGCCGGGCATGCCCGGCCTCATCGTTGCCAAGACTGAAGGTCTGTGCTTGACCAGTGGCGGCCACCTCGAAGGTGCGCTTGGCCACGTCGATACCTACATAAACGGGTTCACTCATACAAGTCCTGTGGCTCCCAGCCTTATGAATACGAAATGTGTTCGGTCAACCATTCGGGATGCGGCAGAACAAACAGACCACCGTGCGCCCTGGGCTGAGATTCGAGCTCGGGCTCGCAGGAGGCACAGGCTGCACGGTGGTGAGTCAACCAGTTCAGCAATCAAGGCTGGCAACCACGCCTTGACCACTGAAGTTTGAATGATCTGAAAGATATAAGAAGGCGGACGTGAAGCTATCAACATGAGGCCACGCGGACACGCGACGGCGAGGTCGTAGAACCGCAGAAGGATGGGCGCCGCTTACACTACAAATTCCGTGCAAGTGAGCACCCCTTTCCCGTGGATTTCGTTTGAAGCAGCGTTACACCAAGTTCAACCCAAAGCGCAGGCTCAAGGCATGTGATGCGCCGGAATTGGCGCGCCTGGCCCAACTCGCGCAGCGCGTGAACTATGGTGGCAATCCAGAGCACAAGAAGAATCCAGGAGACTTCGGGCTGACGCCGCCTGCCGATCCCCGACCGGGCAAGTCGCTGTGCGAGAGCATTGGCGTCTTCACGCGGGCCGAGGCGCTCGACCTGCTGAAGCACGGGCTGACGAAGGGGCTCGTGAGCGACCGTTCCGTCGGCGACTGGCCCAAGAACATCTGGTCGGTGACGGCCCAGGGCTGGCCGCTCGAAGCGCAGTTGGAGAATGCCGAAAACGGCGTGTACCACGGCTACCCGATGCCGGACAGTGACCCGTTCGCCAGCGAGGTCGCCGAACGATGGGCAGATGGTGGCGCCCATGCCTAAGCTGCGTTTCACGACCGACTGGCAATCCACGGGGAGCGGTCCCGTGGAGGTCCGGGAGACCTCGGCCTTCCTGACGCTGCATGCCGGCGAAACCGTCGTCACCCGGAACGAAGACCTGTGGTCGAAGACGCTGCGCGACAGCGTCCTCGTGTCAACCTATCCGCTCGCATCGTGGCTCGCGGCATCGTGGTGGCGCTTGAACTGGGAACCGCTGCCCAAACAGGGTGGGCGGCCCGCCGCCGACTGGCGCATGGCGCATGAGATAGGGGCGGCGAACCATGGCTACGTCTGGCCCCATGTCGTGTTTGCCTCGGACAACGAGGTGATGCAGGTGTGGGCGACGGCGCCCCAATCCGCGCAGAAGCAGTCGGTGCGTTACCTCGCCGAATGCGCAGTGAGCATGCCGCTCGGCGAGTTCCAAGCCGGCGTCGACGAGTTCATCAGCGCTGTCGTGCGGCGGCTGGCGGCGGTGGGACAGGGCGATTCCGACTTGGTGCAGTTGTGGGAACTCGTCCAGGCGGATCGCCAGGACGCCGAGGCGACCCGCTATCGCCAGATCGAGGCGGCCCTCGGCTACGACCCGGATGAATGCCCGCAGGACTTGATCGAACAGGCCCTGGACTTCAATCGCGCGATGGGCGGCAGAGCCCTGGCCGAGCTGGCACCGCTGTACGGCAAGTTCGGCCCGGAGCCATCGCTTGCCGCGCTGAACGAATTGCGTGAGCAGCCGGGCCTGCTTGGCAAACCCGCCGTGCCCGACCTCGAACTCGCGCCACCAAGATCGGCGGCCGAGCCTCCCTGGGTGCGTGCGGTCGCGGCGGCATGTACTCTGCGGGAGGCGATCGGCGTTGGCGAGGGTAAGGTCCGCAATGAAACGCTGCAGGATCTGCTGGGTCTGCAGGGGGACGATGCGGTGGAGCACCCTGAGGCGGGCGTCAAACGACCATCGGGGATCGGTGTCCTCCAGGCCGCGGGACGGTTCAAGTTCATGCCGCGCAAGCGGCATCCGGTGTCCCGGCGCTTCGAGCTGTCGCGCTTCATCGCCGACCTCGTGCAGACCCGGGACACGCCGCAATGGCTGACCTCGACCGACCTCTCGACCTCGCGCCAGAAGTTTCAGCGGGCCTTCGCCGCCGAGTTTCTGTGCCCGATCGACGAGCTGAAGGAGTTTCTCGATGGCGACTACTCGGAGTCGTGCATCGAGGACGCGGCGGAGCACTACGATGTCAGCGAGCACACGGTCACCTCGTTGCTGGCCAACCATGGCCTGATCCAGCCTCCCTGGGCGCACGGGTACGGGGAGGAGACGCTGCCGTACGCGCTCGGCGTCTGATCATCTGCCACCTTGCTTCCCAGCAACTTGCCAGGCGGGTGCGTGCACTCCCAGTCCGCAGCGATCGAAGACTCAACCGGACCCGAGCGATCCTCAACGAAGACGAGGCCGGGATCCGATGGCGGCGCCGATTCGTGCTCAAGCGAATGGGGCCGCGTGATGGCGCTGTCATTCCAGCCGGGTCGGATCTGAAAGGCAGGCGATTCTCCGACCTGCAGACCGAAAAGGCCAAGCCGCCTGGCGCCCTCGCGGTTTCACGACGTTCGAGCAGTTGGACTGATCCGGTTCTTTCGGGCTACAGCGGGAACACTGTCAGCAGTTCGCTGAAACTGTGACTGGCAGGCAGGGCCGGCAAGCCCTCGCTGCGATAGACCTCGGGCACCTCCTGCGGCTGCAGTGACCTTGCCCCCGAAAAACGTATCCCTTGCTGAGTGGTTCAATGCAAGCAAGGAAAACGGAAATGACGAAGGCCGCCTGCCGTGGATGCGCCCTGAAGTTTCAAGTGCGATCGCTTCGGCGGTCGCGGGTGAGAGCCACCACGCGACCGCATCTTTCTTTGTCAGGATGCGTTTCTCCACCGCAGTCCCGCCGGCAGTGCCGTGCGAATGACAGACCCGCTCGCGGCTTGTGCGGCCTCGTCGTCGTCCTCGGCTGCATCGTCGTTCGGTAGCGCTGTTCCTTGTTCCAGCGAATGCAGGTAGTTTGCCCACCTGGTCAGGGCAAGTCTGCGCTCTCGCAAGTAGTCGTACTGGTTGTAGATGCCCTCGGTCGATTGAATCGCATGGTTCAGGGCTCGCTCCGCGATGTCAGGGGCGATGCCCATGCGGGCCAGGTGCGTTCGCGCGGTGCGCCGCATGTCGTGCACTGTGAAGTGCGCGATTTCCAGGGTCGTCAAGCGTCCCAAGGCGACGTTGAGTGTGTCAGGGGAGATGTGCGGAAACCGGTTCGTGGCAGGCTTGCCCATGCGCGAACGGACCTTGCGCCGGGCAGGGAAGAGGTACTCACTGTTGCCCGAGAACACCATCACCTCTTCCAGCCAGCCCATCACGACGTCGGGGAACCCGTTCCACGACGGCGGGGTTCTTGATCTTCTTGAGAATATGTCGTTCGTACCAGACTTGGCCAAGGACTCGAACGTCCTCCATCTCGAGGGCCTTGGGCTTTTCCAGGCGCTTTTTTGCGCTGACGTCGATGCCCTGTTGGACCAACGCACGGTCACGTCGAGCGAGCTCTCTGGCTTCCTTGAGAGTGATGTCCGGATAGCGTCCCAGGACCTTTTCCGGTCGACGGTTGCCGATGCGGTAGCGGAGGATCCAGGTAGCTTGCCCCTGGCGGGCGGAAGCCTCTTTCGCAAAGAAGATCAGGCCACCGCCGATCCCTTTGTTTACGGGCCCGGCGTTCAGCCAAGCTCGCAGCGTTCGATCTGAAACATTTTGTGTAAACCCAGTCATGGCCCAGCCTCCAGCAGTGTTTGGCGGGTCTGGGTTCCGGATGGCCGTTGGAAAGTGGATTCGGTGGGATGAACCCGCCAACGAACCCTCCAGAACCCGCCAGCAAGCTTGCACTTGCCTGGGACGTGGTGCTACTGCATGAAAGAATTTTCCATTGAAAATCAACAGCTTAGAGCGTCGTTTCGGAGTGGCATGGGATGCCAGGAAACATCACTCTATGTTTTGCACCTGAAGCGTGAGATGCGCTCCAAGTCGTTGATTTTCATGGCCTATTGGGGTTGTAGGCCTGCATTTCCCCACGATTTACCCCACAAGATGCCTGGGCTGCGGTGAGGCGACATGCCACTGCAACGGCTCTCCAGCGTGCGCATGGAGGGAAGTCTATCAGTCGGCCTGTTTAGCCCAAGACCGCTGTGTGCCGCAATTTCACTACTCAAACGTGCCTGTTCGCATCGCATCTTTAGAACCAGGAAAGAGGCGTCTGCGACGAGGTACAAACATCATGTTGCCAAACGGACATCTTGCAGATCTTGAAGAAACTCCGACCCTGGTTCGACGCTAGTGACCAACAGCCAATCGCGGGCACGTGTGCATGCCACATAGAGCAGGTGCCGCTCCGTGTTGTAGACCTCCTCAAGGTCCGCCTTGTCCGCGATGGATTCAATGCGCTCTTGCAGTGGCAGCACTTCATCGTCACAGGCCATCACTGCGACGGCCCTGAACTCCAGCCCCTTCGCCAAGTGCATGGTGGCGATGTTCAGCTCGTCCGGGGCCATTCCAGGCATTGCCGTGAGCGCCGTCAGGCGGCCATCCAGCACGGTATACGCAATGCCCGCAAGCTCAGTAGCCGCACGTGCGCGGTCCATCTGTGCATCAGCGCGCACAAAGACCGCCATATCGCGCACGGGCAAGCCTTCCGAGATGCGAGCGCGCAGCCAGTTCGCCACAGTGTGAGTTTCCTGATCTTCATTCTTGAAGAGGCGGATGATGGGGGTGGGGCCATTGAATACGGAGACGGTGCCCGTGCGCTCTTCGGAGTTGCCGTCCACATCCGAGACCTCCGAGCCCAGCAGCCGATCCGCCTGAATGCGGATCTGGTGCGACGTGCGGTAGTTGATGTGCAAGGTTCGTGAGCGCCCTCGGACGTCTACGCCCAACGATTTCCAGGAGAACGGCTGCTGGAAGATGCGTTGTCCCAGATCGCCGGCGAAGAACAGTCCGTTGGGGGCGCCACCGGCCAGTGCCGATAGGAAGCGAAGCTGTGCCACGCTGAGGTCCTGGGCTTCGTCAACCACCACGTGATCGAAGGCGGGGGCCTGGCCTGCGGCCACGCGCCGAGACTGTGCCGATGCGAGCTGCGTGAACAAGCCAGCCCAGGTTTGCAATCCTCGGTCCGCAAGCTTGCGCTGCATGTGCTCGAATACCTGCCACAGCGCTGCACGCTGGGATTCGGACAGCCGGGTCTTGCGTCCCAGGCGCTTGATATCCCGATAGGATTCCCTGCGGTCAAGCTGCCAGGCATCGACCATCTCCTCCCATTCGCTGAAGAGGAAGGAGGGGCTGAACTTCATACCATTCAACTTGGCCGCGCACTCGTCCCACGCCGACTGCATGAGCTCGCGCAACACATCTTCCGAGGCGACGCGCGCCGGACCCACCTGAGCCTGGTACAGGCGCTGACCAATCGCATTCAGCGACAACACCTCCAAGCGTTCTGCCAATCGAGGCTGGTTGCTGATCAGCCGCCGCAGTTTGTCATGCAGCGCATGCGCCAGCGTGTCAGAAAAGGTGGTCAAGAGCACGCGGTTGTCTGGCTGGCTGCGCGCAAGGAACACTGCACGATGCAGCGCTACGATGGTCTTTCCGGTGCCGGCCGAGCCAGCGATGCGCGCAGGGCCGCTGTAGCTGCGCTCGACCCATTGGCGCTGGGCGGGATGCAGGAAGATCGTCCATTTGTCCCAGGGGAAGTCGAGAGCTCGCTCCAACTCCTCCACATCGTGCATCACCCGGAAGCGGCGCTGCGCATCGGGGTGATCGAAAGGACTGGCGCCCGTGACGGCGGCCATGGCAAATGCGGGCCGCCCGCCGGTCGCCAATTCAAGCAGCGCTTCTGCGGCCTCGGACGGAAGATGATCCGCCAAAGACAGCAGTTCATTCTCATCGGTGATTGAGCGCACGTCGGTCAACCAGTCGGCTGGCACGCCATAGGCTAGCAACTCACTGTCGGGCCGGTCAGCAAACAAAGCTCGCTTGGGCGAAGGCACCGTCCCCGTAGAAGCCCCGGCAGGCAAAGGCATCGACGGGACGATGATCTCCTCGATCCGCTCCCGTATTTCCACCCATTGAGCGGCACCAGTGGTGGGATGCACTTCCAGCTTGCGGCGCTCGGCCCAACGATAGGCCCGGTCGTGATGCGCGGCGTAGCACAGCAGAAAACTCGCTTCCGTGCGATGAATGATCAATCGCAGATCGCGGCTCACCCGCGCCGACCAGAAATGCTTGTCCTTTGACTGCTCGATGCGGTGCAGTTGCATCCCCGGGTTCATCGGGTTCATCTGCAGGTCGAAGGCTGTGGTCTTGACCAGCTTCTGCTCCTCGCCGGTCAAGCGGGCAAGGCTGTCGGTGAAGGTGTCGGCGATGCGGAAATCCATCAGGCGCTACCCGTCATCGATTTCAGTTTGCCGATGAAGGCATGCACGTCTTCGTGGATTTCGTCTGTTTCCATGGCCAGCGCAACCTCCTCCCGGATGAGTTGGAGTGGTGGATCATTCTGCTTGACTTGCTGGAACAAGCTGTTGCCGTTCTCAAACAACAATCGCTTGCCGTCAACGACAGAGAACACGTTGGCTGACACGTCTCGCCACGTCTTGCCGGGCGGAAGTGTCAGGTTCTCGTCGCGGAAGAACGCGTCGATAGTGTTCAGTGCCGATCGCGCGAAGAGATCATCCTCTTCTAGCCGAAGCTTCAAAAGCGCCGCACGTTTCCACGCATCGGGAACCAACAGGTAGTTCTCTATGTTCTTGCGCTTCCACTCGAACAGGACGGGATTGTTTGCCGGGGGATGGAAAGCATCGTCGGCATCATCAAAGTCGAACAGCATCAACCGCGCAACGGCTGGGATGATCTGCTGCAACGCGGAGAAATGCTGGTCAGCACGTTCCTTCATGTTGGCTTTGCCGCCACCGCCCATAGCCTTGAAGCACACTTTGTCCATCGCATCCTGCGCACCACAGGCATCTGCCCAGGCGCGAAGAATTCGCTCGTCGGTTTCACCTTCCACGTACAAGATGTAGGGTGATTCCGTCAACCGCGTGACTTCTTCGTTTGATACGTCGGCCATCGCACGAAGTACGGCTGGCGTCGAATCGACCCGCTTGGGCACACGGTTGAGCAGAGAGACGATTTGGCTGGCATCTACGCCTCGAGCAAACTCTTCGGCATGCGTCGCAATCAGGAACTGGATGCCGTGTTCCTGGGACTTCCTCTTGAAGTAGTCCAGAATCTCGCGCTGCAGGTTGACGTGCAGATGCGCGTCCGGCTCATCCAGCAGAATGGTGGTTGGCTGATAGCCAAATAGAAACGCCAGCAGTGTCAATGTTTGGTGAAAGCCGCTACCACCGGAAATGATGTCGTAGTCCTTGCCATCCCGGGAGTATTCGACGGCAATGAAGACATCCTTGGTCGAGTCATACCGCGGCTGACTGATCTCGACGCTGAACCAGCGACGGACGATCGCGGCGAGCTCTTCCCAATCAGAAAGGGCTGTGACTTGGCCTTTCTTGCTCTTGGGTTTCGCGGGCGATGCGGTGCTCACCTGAAGCAGGAGATTACGTAACACGCTGCCCGGCTGTCCTTTGCCCACCTGTTGCCGCATGGGCGGAACGTCAAGCCGTTTTTCGGTGGGCTCCAGTCCGGAAAACGGCGGAACGTAAGCGATGCGAGGCAGAGTGCCTGCCTTTTCGCATTCGCGGAAGTTTGCCCAACCTCCGGCAGGAATGGCATACATGGTCTGTGGCGAGTGGTAGCGCAATTCCACTCCGAAATGCTGCGTCTTTCCCGCCGAGTCCTGCCACTCCAGCAGAATCTCGATCAGGATGAACTCCTGCTTGCGCTTGCCCGAGGTTTCATCCACGGGGTAATTTCGATCGGTGCGGTCCTTCCAAAGAAGGATGAATTCAGGCACTGGAAGTGCTGTGAAGTTCGGCAGAACGACTTGAATGCCAGTCGAGCCGGTGCGGCGAGAGCGATGGAACTCATCCACACAGAACTGCCAGATTGCCATGGCCTGCAGGACTGTGCTCTTGCCGCTGTTATTGCGGCCAACCAGCAGATCAAAAGCCGTGAATTCGTAGACCTGCTCCCCTACGCTCTTGAAGTTGCGAAGAGTCAATTTAGTGATCATGTCGGTTCTCCGCGGATAACGGTCAGATTTTGAACACCTTCATCACCTCATCCCCCAGGTGATTGATCACCTTGACGGCAATGCGTCCCGACTTCGGTTTGTCGAAGGGACGTGAGGTATCGCTGTTGAGCGTTGCCCAGGCGTCAGCATCAACTTCTGCCTTGAGCGTGGTCTTGAGGGATTTGTAGGGGTCGTTCGCGCCCAGGAAGTAGGCGTGGCGGACGAAGAAGCTTTCTTCGTTGTAGTCGGTGTCGATGAACCAGCAGGCGATGCCTTCGGCGCCGTCGCTGCGCACCTCGCCGGTGTTGGGGTGGAACACGTCCACGCCATTGACCTTTACCCGCACCTGACCCTCGTCGCCATGAGGGCCGGCGTCGAGGATGTCGATGTCCGGCTCACCGAAGATCACGAACAGGTTGCCCTTGCCGGTGTTCTTCAGGTCGTCGGCCATGTGCAGGTCGGCGTTCATGCGGGCCTTGAGCACGGGGATTCTGCCGAGCTTGTCGAACTCGCTGGAATGCGCGTCGTAGTTGAAGGCGCAGGCGATCAGCACGTCGAAGCCCGCGTCGCCGGCCTCGCGCGCGGCGGCCACCAGGTCGGGCCGGGCTACGGTGCCGAACTCGGGGCCGATGAAGATGGCAGCGCGTTTCTCAGTCTCGCCCTCGGCGTAGCGACCTTCGGCACAGACCAGTTCGCCCGGCCAGGGCGTGAGCGAGGTGAAACTGATCCTGTCCTGTTTGTGCGCCTGCTGCACGCCAGCGGTCTTGAGGTTCTCCAGGATGATCTGGACGAAGTTGCGCTCGGCGTTGTATTCGGCCTGCCGCTCGGCCACATGCGGGCTGGCCGGGTCGATCAGTTCGTCATCGGCGCCCACGGCCAGCACGCGGTGGGGGGAGAGGCTTTCCACCGTGAAGGGGCCGGCCACGCGCACCTTGTTCTTGTCGGGGTAGGGCTTGTCGTAGAGGTATTCGAACTCGGCCTTGGCAGCAATGGAAGCGTCGATCTCCTTCTGCCGCGCGATGCGCTGCTGCCACCATTGGGCGTGCAGGCGCTGGGCCTCCCCAGGCCACTTGGCATCGGTATTGCGCGGGATCTCCCATTCCTGCCAAGCCTTGCCGAGCGCGGTGTTCAGCGATGCGCGCAAGGGTTCCAGCACCTGCTGGTGCTGCTCCCAGATCACGTCGATCTCCGCGTTGTTTGCAATGGACTTGAGCGTGATGTGCGGCACGCGCTCGTAGACGAAACCATGGCGCACGTCGCCATGTACCGGCGCGGTAGAGGGCGCGCTGCGCGTGACCTCGGCTTCCTTCAACTGGCCTTCACGGCTGTCGGCCAGCAGGTAGTAGGGATAGCGCGCGCCCATGATGCGGGCGCGGGCCAGGGCGAGTGCGACGCGCGAAGTATCGATGGTGATCCAGCGGCGGCCCCATTGTTCGGCTGCGTAGGCGGTAGTGCCAGAACCGCAGGTGGGATCTAGGACGAGGTCGCCGGGATCGGTGGTCATTAGGATGCAGCGCTCAATGACCTTCGGATTTGTTTGAACGACATATAACTTGTCTGATGCAAAACCCGCCGTCACTGTGTCATCCCAAGAGTTGTTCATGGGGTAAACGGGAAAGTCCAGGATGTAGCGGACATAGCTTAGGGTTTTTCCAGCCAATCCAACCCGCTTCGCTTTCTTCAAGCGATCCATGCCTGTGGTGGTTGTTTTCCAACCACTTTTTCCAACTGGAATAGTTTTCCCATCCAGTTCCACATTAAAGAACTGTGGACCACCTGAACTTTGGCTGGTCAGGTTATCCCAGCGAAACAAGCGTGAACCGTCAGGTGCTGTTTCTCTATCAGCATCTGTGGCAGGACGACGCTCTTTCGCGTCGAAGAAATCCAGCTTGTTGTAGGCCGTAGCCCCTCCAGATAGATCGCCTTTGACTCGATATGGCTGCCGATACTTGATTGCCGCGCCGTTCTTTGCATACCAAAGAATAAAGTTATTGACCGAAGCCAGAGTTTCGGTTCCCCCTGTTGGAGATCCTGCACCTCCGGTGGTCTTGAAGTTGATTTGACTAACGAAATTCGCATCGCCAAACACTTCATCGAGAACGGTACGCACTCGATGAACGTTTTCTTCGCCAATCTGCACAAAGATCGACCCCGACTCGGTCAATAGATCCCGCGCGACCGTCAGCCGGTCGCGCAGATAGGTCAGGTAAGAATGAATGCCGTCGCGCCAGGTGTCGCGGAACGCCTTCACCTGCTCCGGCTCGCGCGTGATGTGCTGGGCATTGCCGTCCTTCACATCGCGGCTGGTGGTGCTCCACTGGAAGTTGCTGTTGAATTTGATGCCGTAGGGCGGGTCGAAGTAGATGCATTGCACCTTGCCGCGCAGGCCCTCGCGCTCGGCGAGGGAGGCCATTACCTGCAGGCTGTCGCCCAGGATCATGCGGTTGGCCCAGTGGCCATCGTGCTGGTAGAACTCGGTGCGCGCGTTGTCGCTGGGAAGGCCGTTGAAGTCGGCGAACAGGTCGGTCTGCTCGGTCGGCTGGCCGCTGCCGCGTGTAGAGGCTTCGCGCTGACGCTCCGTCTCCCGCCGCAGGTCGTCAATCAACACCTTGGGATGCACCTTCTCCTGGATGTAGAGCGGCGGGGCGTTGACGACGAGGTCACTCCAGTCCTGCTGGTCCTTGCCGCGCCACAGCAGTTGGGGGTCCAGGTCGCGGTTCAGGCGCTGCTGGAATGCGTCCGACGATTTGCCCAGGTCGTGCAGCGCCGCGAGGTCGCTGAGCCACTGCGTGTTGGCGCGCGGGTAGGCCACGGGCCTGGGGCTTTGCTCGTCCTTGGCCATGACCGACTGGTACTCGGCCGTGGGGATGTTCCTGCGCGTGGCGCCCTCGTGTTTGAGGGTGTCGACGACGAGGGGGGCTTTGGGGTTTCTGGTGGCCATGGTTGATCAGTTCAAGACTTCTTGATAGCCCATGCCGGCAGCCATGTGGCGCACGCCTGCAACGAATACCTGTAGGCTTTTCGATTGGTTGTTTTCTGGCTGCAGGTGCCGGGCCATGGCGCGTGCGCCGCTGTTTTTCTGAAAGGCAGGCACGAGGCGTTTGACTTCCACAGAAGGCTTTTGCCAATCGTCTGGCTGGGCGAAACGCTTGCGATGTGCCGGGGTATCTGCCTTGGGCTGGTCAAAAGCGGCAGCCAGCGCGGCCAAGTCGCCAAGATACCAGCTTTCGAGTTCCTGGCAGGCCAGACGGATCAAGGTTTCCGGGCGGCCACTCTGCACACACAGGACACGTAACCTGGCCTTCAGGTCGATGCAGTCGGCGTTGTCGTTGTCGCGCACGATGACGAAGCGGTCGCCGGGGATGCGCCATGCGGCCAGCTTGCGCGGGATGCTGCGGTCCAGGTCACTCTTGCCCTCGTGGGGTACGCACTGGAAGTGCTGGCCATCCACCCAGCCGGGGAACAGGCGCGGCAGCCAATCGTCGAGCAGCACCCGCATGGAAGGCTCTTCGAGCAGAAAGATGATGCGGCCCTGCATCAGCTCACGTCCTTGTTGAGACCCTCGAACAAACCCTGCTTCCACAGATAACCGGGAAGGTCGCCGGCATCGAACAGAGAGCGCAGGTTCTCGGAACTGCTGGCGCGGGTGATGGTCGTGAACCCCTGGTCCTTGCGCAGGCAGTAAATCTCGTCGAGGGTCAGCGCATTGAGGAAGTCAGGTGAGTGCGTGGAGATGAAGACCTGTCCACCCCGCTCGGCGTAGTCGCGGAACTCCTCGGCCAGTTCAGGCAGCAGCTCAGGGTAAAGCTGGTTCTCGGGCTCCTCGACAGCCAGCAGCGGATAGGGCTTGGGGTCGTTGAGCAGCACCAGATAGGCAAACATCTTGATGGTGCCGTCCGAGACATGGCGGGCGATGAACGGGTCCTTGAAGCTGCCGTCCTGGAAGCGCAGCACGAGCCGGCCGTCTTCCGTCTGTTTGGGTTCCACCACCGAGACGCCCGGCACCCTGCGCTGCATGGCATGCAGCACGCGGTCGAAGCGGTCGCGATGATGCTCGAACAGGTAGTTGGCCACCAGAGGCAGGTTGTCTCCCCGGGTAGAGAGGTGTTCGGCAAAGCCGTCTTCCTGGCTGGGGCGGGCCTCGGAGACGTGGAAGTCGGAGATGTGCCAGTTCTCGATCATCAGCCGGAAGGCACTGGCCGCCTTGAAGCGCTCGAACTGCCCCAGGCCTTTGATGGCGAGGATGTCCGGGGAGTCCAGTTCCTGCTCCTCACGGGTCAGGTCTTCGTCGGGCTTGGAGAAGTCTTCCTCGTTGGTGATGGCATAGCCCTTGCCTGCCGAGAAGTCGAGGAAGCGGAAGGGTGCACCGTAGGCGCCACGCTTGTAGCGCAGGATCTCGCGCTCGACGACAGGGCGCCCGCTTTTTTTGTCGGGCCTGATCTTCAGCGCGTAAGTAACGAGCCGGTCATATCCGGTGATCTCCAGGCGAAACTGCAAAGTGATCTCAATGGGTTCATTCGCGAAACCGCGGCTCGCCACCTCGCGGTAGCCTCCTCGCTTGGCCAACGCCTTGGCCACGTTCATCGACAGGGCGTCCTTGAGAAAGGAGAACACGTCGAACAGGGTGGACTTGCCGGTGCCATTGGCCCCCACCAGCACGCACAGGCGCGGAATGTTTTCCAGCTTCGCATCGCGGAACAGCCGGTAGTTCTTGATGGCGATGGATTCGATTTGCATGGAGGAACCTTTCAATCCAACGTGGCTGGGCAGCGTATGAGTATCAGGTCATTCACCTCGCGCTGGCTTCCGGAGCCGAGATCGACCATTTTGTTGACGTCAACAAAATGGTCCGAGACGGGGTGGCCGGACACTTCGCAGGCCACCTTGGCCTTGGTAGATGACGGTGCCGAAGTTGCGCCACTCGGCATAGCCCAGCAGATGCTGCAGGTCTCTGGCCAGCCAATATTCGACCCCGCCATCGGTCTGCTGGGCATGCCCCTCGAAGGTGCTGGTCAATGCGTGGACGAGTTCGGATTTCATGTGTTCTCCCTTCGGTTGTGCTGCTCGATCATGGCGTCGAACGCCTCTTGCACCTTCTGGGCGAAGTCGTCCTGCATCTGCCACACGTCCACGAACTCGGCAAAGGCCCAGCGGCCATGGGTGCCGAGCCGGTTCACGCCGGGCACCCAGTGGGTGAGCATGGTTTCCTTCTTGATCTTGGCGTCTTCACCGCGATAGCCCTTGATCTCGACCACGAGGTTCAGCAAGTCACCTTCACCATGTCCGTCATCCACGCGCACGATGAAGTCGGGGCGGTAGCGGTGCGCCTGGCCATCCTTGCGGTAGGGCACTTCCAGGCCCAGGTTGTGGTTCTTTATGTAAGCGCGTACGCGCGGGTGCGACTCGGCCACGCGGCAGAACTCGGCTTCCCAGTCGCTGTCGAGAATGACCCAGTTGACATGGCAGCGCGGGCCACCCTGTGCCAGGCCACTGGTGTCCCAACGGTCTGTCTTGGACGTGTTGAAGCTCACATGCCGTGTGCTGCCCACCGGGTTGTAGGGATCAAGCACGGCCTGGATGGGGCGCTGACCGAGAAAGGCACGGGTGATGCCGGCGTTGATGCGTTCACAGGCATCGTCGGCCAGGGTCTTGTACTTGAGCTGGGCGGGGTAGGTGCCGCCCTTGCAGTCGAGGTAGCTCTCTAGCCACTGGCGGGCAATGCGTTTGAGCTGGCCGAACAGGTGCAGCTGGGGCTGCCCGTCGGCATCGCGGAAGCGGGTCAGCAGCAGATGGGAGGTCAGCTCGTACACCACCTGCGAGGGGCGCACGTCGCCCGTGTGGACGAGGTTCAGGTCCACCTGCGCGCCGATGATGCCGGAGTTGCGCGTCTCGGTGGCTCCCACCAGCGCAGGCGTGAGCTCCATGCGAGAGTCGTCGGTGAACTCGGCACGCAACTGCTCCTCGGGAAGTTCCACGCGATAGCCCTGTACCCGCGGGAAGCGGATCTCCAACGCCTCGCGTTCGCGCAGCGCTTTCACCTGGATGGTTTCACGCGGCTTTTGCGGCGGCGCGACCACGGGCTCGGCGTTGAAGTCGAAGGGAATGCCGAGCACGTCGGCGTATTCGACGTTGAAGCGCTCTTCTGCGTTGAGCTCGTAGGACTGGCGGCGCAATGCGCGGCCAATCACCTGCTCACAAAGCAACTGGGTGCCAAAGGCGCGCACGCCGAGCACGTGGGTCACGGTGTTGGTGTCCCAGCCCTCGGTCAGCATGGAGACGGAGACCACGCATCGGATGGAGTCCCCCAGCCGGCCCGGCTTGCCCACGGTGTTCATCACCTCGCGCAGCAAGTCTTGGTCGGTGATCTTCTGGCCGGCTTGGGCGTCCCCCGTTCGCTCGACGATTTCGCGGCGGAATCGGTCGATCTCATCGGCGGCCATGCCGCGAAAGCTGTCGTCCAGGGCTTCGCCGGATTCGAGCTGCTCGCTGTCGATCAGCAAGGTGCGCGGACGCCCCAGTGCGTTGCCGTAGTCGTCCTGGTTGCGAAACAGCGGCAGGCGGCCGGCTTCGTGGGCACCATCCGCCCGCGTGAAGCCCGAGATGTAGTCGTACACGAGCTTTGACGTGGCCGTGTTGTTGCAGACCACGATGAAACAAGGCGGCACCGCGAGCTGGGCCTCTTGCCACAAGGCGAAGGTCTTTTCATAGTGGCCGTACAGGGCTTCCAGCGCGGTCTGCAGTTGCGTGGGCAGCTCCAGCGGGTTCAACCCTTCGGCCTTGCCGCGACCTTTCTTGGGCATCTTGGCGCGGATGTGTTCCCACAGGTTGCGGAACATCGGCATTTCAGCGCCGGGGATGTTGTCGGCCACGGGCACACGTGGCAGCTTGACGATGCCGCATTCGATGGCATCCATCAGCGAGAAGTCGCTCATGGTCCAGGGGAACAGCGTGCCTTCGGCGTAGCCTGAGCCGCGCAGGAAGAAAGGCGTAGCCGACAGGTCGAACACGCGGGACAGGCCCAGTTTGCGTTGAACGGCTTCGAGGCCGGAGATCCAGAGCCGGGCTGCGGCGTTGTTTTCTTCCGCTTCTTTCTTTTCGTCGCCTTTCAGGTCATCGTCTTCCGATGCCTCGGGTTTTTCACGGTAGCAGTGGTGCGCCTCGTCGTTGATGACCAGCACGTCTTTCAAACCCATCAAGTCGGGCATGACCCGCTGGAGCATCTGGCCTTCGGTTTCCAGTGTGTCGAGTTCTTCGCCGCCGCGTCCCTGCAGCAAGGCGCGGCCGCCTTTGGACAACTCCACCCGTTCGCGGCGCTTGAACGCGTGGTAGTTGGTGATGACGATCTTGGCGCGCTCCAGATCGGCCAGCATGTCGCCAGGTACCAGCTCGCGGCTAGCGTAATAGCTGTCGGGATCGTTTGGCTGCAGGACGCGCAAGCGGTCGCGGATGGTCAACCCAGGAGCAACGACAAGAAAGCCGCGGGTAAAGCGCCGGCTCGTGGGTCTGCGCACCGCATTGATGGTCTGCCAGGCAATCAGCATGGCCATCACAGTGGTCTTGCCGGCCCCCGTGGCCAGTTTCAGTGCCAGCCGTGCAAGGCCCGGGTTAGCATCCTGATTGGCGCGCTCCAGATGGTCCAGAAAGGTCTTGCCCGCCTTGCCAAGTTGCGGCGCGACCTCGGTCAGCCAGATGGCGGTTTCCACCGCCTCGATCTGGCAGAAGAACGGTCGCACACCGCTGAAATCGTGGTGCCGCCAATGCTGTAGCAGCCGCGCAGTTTCCGGCGTCACACGCCAGTCGGCAGAGTCGGGCAACGCGCGCCATTTGTCGACTTCGTGCCGTACGGCATTGATGACGGCCTGATGGTCGTATTGCTGCTCCCGCGTCGAAAGGCCTTTGCCTTCGTCGAAAAGAAGCGCCTCCTGCTTGGCCTGGCCTTTGCGCTTTCTAGGCTGGGGGATGGGCGTGATGAACTCAGCTCGTCGCCGGCTGGCAATGACTTGCTGCGTAGGCTGGCCATTCTTGTCCAGCTCCCAGTGTTGCGACGGATAGCCGTACGGGGAGTTGAGGATGGGTTTCTCAAAAAATAGGTTGGTCATTGTCTATAAGCCTGTGCCGCAATCCCGTGCCTATTCGTTGCCTAGTTCATACCAGACGCCTCGGCCACTGCCGTACTGACGAAGCTGTCCATGCGCAACCAATGATCGAAAGTGCTGTTTGAGCGTGTTGCGGTTGCCGTCAGTCAACCGGATCGCATCGCCCATGGTGATGCGCCCATGCTCCCGTGCGAACTCGACGATCTGTAGCGAGAGTTCGGGCAGTGTGGCGAGTACGATCTTTTCTCGCTCTACCTTGCGGTTGAGGCGACGAACCTGTTCCGCGAGTGCCCGTAGGAAGAAGACCAGCCAGGGCTGCCAGTTTGGAGACTCGGTCCGGATCGTTCCTTGCGTTTGCCGCAATGCCAGGTAGTAGGCTTCCTTGCTCTGCTCGATTACGCTTTCGAGTGAGCTGTAAGGCACGTAGGCATAGCCAGCCTGTAGCAGCAGCAAAGTGGTCAGCACCCGGCTCAGGCGGCCGTTGCCATCTTGGAAGGGATGGATCTCCAGAAAGACCACGACCCAGATGCCGATGAGCAGCAGGGGGTGGAATCGTGCCGCGTCGCGCTCCTCGTTGAACCAGGTGACCAATTCGGTTGTCAGGCGGGGCGTGTCGAAGGGCGTCGCGGTTTCGAACACCACACCCAGCTGCTTGCCGTCCTCATCGAAGGCGACCACGCTGTTCGTGGAAGTCTTGTAGTTGCCGCGGTGCCAAGCGTCCTTCTCGCTGTAGGTCAGCAGATCACGGTGCAATTGCTTGATGTGGTTCTCGGTCAGCGTGATGTTCTGCCAGGATGAGAACACCAGTTCCATGACTTCGGCGTAGCCGGCCACTTCCTGCTCGTCGCGTGTCGAGAAGGACTTGATCTGCAGGTTGGACAGCAGGCGCGCGACCTCCCGGTCCGACAGTTTGCTGCCCTCGATGCGGGTGGATGAACCGATGCTCTCGATGGTGGCCACCCGGCGCAAGGCTGAGAGCCGGTCCGGTGCCAGGGTACCGAGCGCACGCCAGGCACCCTTGAACTCATCGATGCTGGCGATGAGCTTTAGGATCTCCGGGGTGATCTGAATGGCATGGGCGGCAATCATTGCGCCAATACTACATCCAATTACACCCAATTTTCCCTTGACGACAGCTTCAGGGGATTCATCAGATCGCAACCGGCGCTGGGCTCATGGTTCCGTTCGCCCGAATCTCGACTACTTGACGCGCCAAAGGCGCGGCGGTTCAGCTGATGCTGCGGTCAGCGCCATGTCCAAACCACGGTCCACCTGCCTTTGCAGCCGGGTCCGCCACAGTAGCCGGCCAAGCACTCTACTGGGCAGGTATAGCAACCCGAACGGAACGGTCAGCAGCAGGCTCCGCACATCCCAGCTTGCAGCCACGATGGCGCCTGAGACGAAGATGCCGACCGCTGCCAGCACATCGCAGCGGCGAAGCAGTAGTGGCGGGTCAGCGTCGATGAAGTTGACCCGCTGGCCGGTGCTCAGGTTCACCAGACCGACGGCCAGTTCGCCGAGCAACAGCACGCAGACCTCGTGACCGCGCCGCGCGGGCATCGAGCGGCTGTGGACCACGAGCTTCACCTCCTGGTCGATGCCATCGGTCCGGGCCAGCCAGAACTCTCGCCGTTCGCGCGCAGGGTATTGTTCGCACCAGCGCATGGGGACATTGATGTAGCGCTGCACCTCGGTCAGTTCGCCGGTGACGTACCAGAACTTGCTCATCTCGGACTCCTTTCGTCGTGATGGGGCAAGTTCGCATGGGCGAGCGCGTGGTCAACCATCGCGATGGTTGATCTGTGCTGGCACTCCAGTGTCACTGCGCGGTGAATGTGGTGACACTGGAGTGACAGGGGCGCCTCCTTCGGGGAGCGCGAACGTATCTGCAGTGACACTACCGGGGCGTCTGCGGGTGCTTTCTGGGGCAAGCGGGGAGTGCTCGGAACGGAGTGTTTCTGGTGGCCCGGAACCAGAGGTAGAAAGACGCCATGTCAACGCCCCGCACCTGTCAGCCCTGCCTGTTCCACCCTGTGTGGCGGCATGGCCGTCGTGGAACGGCTTGCGTGCCCGTCGCGGAACGGGCGCTGCCAGTCAGGCCGGCGATGGGGGACGAGTTCGCGGTGCCGCTCGGGCACCGCACCGGAGGTCATTCATGCCTCCGGGGTTGCCTCGGGTTCCTTGAGGACCTGGTTCGCTGCGGCGAACGCCACATCGTGCAAGACGCGTGCTGGCCGGCGATCACTTTTACGTACCTCCGCGTGGCTGCCGCATGGGCGATGGCCACAAACCACTGGCATGGCATCGGTCATGGAGCCCGCTGATGCAGCGAAACCAGGGCTCTTCCATCGATGACGGAACACGACACCATGAACGCGAAACGAACCATTGGGCGCAGGGATTGCACCCCCTCAACCAGCCCCAAGCCTGGTCGACATGGCCTGGGTCAAGGAGGTCCACCGGGACTGCATGAATTGCCTTTGTCGCCCAGACGATGGCGGTATGTGCTGAACCTGCTCTTGCGAGAACACAACTGGCGCCACAGCAGCAAGCACAAGGGCGTCAGCCACAAGACCATGGCCGAGCGCCAGCGCTTCTGCCACTGGCTGTTCGACTTTCTCCGTCAGCCGCCCCTGCAGTTCAAGCTCGATCCGCGATCCTTCAGCGGCCGGCATGCGGAAGTGGTGACGGCGCATTGGCAATCCGAAGCCAAGGCCGGACGCATGAGCCCGGCGACCATCCAGACCTACTTCAGCTTCCTGAAGACCTTCACCGTCTGGATCGGCAAGCCGAGGCTGTTGCGCCCGATTGGCTGCTACTTCGACGATGCGCGGCTCTACCAGCGCTCGCTGGCGACGGGCGTCGATAAGTCATGGCGCGCACAGGGTGTGGAAGCGGACGCGGTGATCCGGATGGTTGAAGCACACGATGTGCATGCGGCGGCCTCATTGAAGCTCATGCAGGCTTTCCATCTTCGCTTCAAGGAAAGCGTGATGCTGCGACCTCATGAAGATGTCGTCACGGCCGCCCAGGCGGGCAAGGACGGTGAGTTGGCCGCCTTCTATCTCGACACGCATCGGGGCACCAAAGGTGGCCGGGAGCGGATGGTCGCCATCAATACGGCGCAGCGGCTCGCTGCCATCGACTATGCGCGCCGGGTGACGGTGGGCGTGCATGAGAGCGTCAGCGATCCGCGTTTGACTCTGCAGCAGGCCATGCGGCATTTGCGCTACGTGATGGAGCGTCACGGCATCACCCGTGCCGGGCTGGGCGTGACTCCGCATGGCTTGCGTCATCAGGGAGCGGCCGATGGCTACGAAGCCATCACAGGGCAGCGGCCTCCGGTGGCCGGCGGCGCGCCTGTCGATCCGGACCTCGACCACCAAGCCCGACAGCAGATCGCCGAGCACCTGGGGCATGGCAGGAAGCAGATCACGAACGCGTACTTCGGCAAAACACCCAGGTCTGCAACGCAACCCAACCGTCGTGACTGCGGCCCGAACGCTCTCTGACCAATGCCTTGTCCATCTCCCCGAAAGGAACTCATCATGAATGAAACCAGTCCCCGCAGCCGCTATTGGCTCAGCCCCGGCATTGACGTGCCGGCGGAAGAGGAGGTGAGCGTGCTGTCGGCATCGCCATGTGCTTTGCGAGGCTTCTACTATGACCGCAATGCTGGAGAAGCCGTTTTCGTCCCTCCTGCCGATTTCATGGCGGAAAGCCCGCTGTGGCGAATCGACGTGCTCGATGACATCACTGCCGACGTGCAGCGTACCCGCACGCATGCGCTGGTGGCCTACTTCCGAGAGTGCGGCATGAAGCGCCCGAGTGTGCCGCTATCACGGCACTTCGAGGCGTTCCGTGCGGTCTGCGAAAGAGCAGGCATCGATGTGCCCGATGAACTCGAAGCTTTGTTGGTGCTCGACCATCAGTTCCGCTGCAGGCGGCTTTGATCACGCGCACAGATTGTTCGTGCGGGTTGCCATGAGCAGGCATGTGGTCGGCAAACCTCGTTGGGTTCGTCAGAGAATGGTCCGATAGGTCGAAAGTGCCTTGACGGTCTGGACCAGACCTTGTCGCAACAACGCGTCGAGGTAGCGATCCACATCCAGTGGCGGGCTCTTCAACTGCGCCCGCTGCTTCTGCGCTGCCGATACCACTGCTGCCGCATCCAGGTCGAACAGGTTGTCGATGAAAAGGTCTGGATGCTGCGCCTCGATGCCGAAGGGCGCGAGCGCTGCCTGCGGAAAATCCTTTTCGTTGAAGGTCACGATGACGCTGGCGCCGCAACGGATGGCCGCAGCCAGGACATGGCAGTCGTCCGGGTCTGGCAGGCGCAATCCGGCGATGAGCGCTTCGTAATCCGAGACCAAGCCATCCGGGATGGCCTGGTCCATCAATGCCGATGTGCGGTCAACCTGATCGGGGCGAAGATCCGGGCGGTTGATCAGCAGGTTGCGTTTCCATTCCTCGTGGATCTGCGTACTCCAACGTGCCCGGAAGCGGCCGGAAAGACCCAGCCACATGAGAAAGTCCCGTAACGGCGCCGGGTACAACACGCATGCGTCATAGACGGCCGTGAATGGCGACTGCCTCATTCGTAGCCCATGCCCAGTTCCTGAGCCTGTTTCGCCAACGCCGCCATGGCGTCTTCGCTGGCTTGGTCTCTCCGGGCCTTGAACTGCATCAGGTCGACAAAGCGGACGCGCCGATGCTTGCCGGCCCTGTGGAAGGGAAGTGCACCCTCTTCGAGTAGCTTGACCAAGTGTGGCCGGGACACATTGAGCATGTCGGCGGCCTCCTGGGTCGTGAGTTCGGCATGGACCGGCACCACCTTGACGGCATTGCCTTCGGCGAGCTCCGCCAGGATGTCCACCAGCAGGCGCAGCGCGGACGTGGGCAGCTCCACCCGATGGGCTTGGTTCTTGTCGTCGAAAATCTGGATCTGCTGCGTTTCCACGCGCGTGGCCAGGAAGGCGGCCAAGGCTCGCTGTCCTTCCAGGGCGGCCTGCACCTCACGCTCGACGGGCAGCGACACGTTGACAAGGGCAGCGGTGGACATGGGGGCTTCCTGCATCTGAAGAACGGTGTGGGTGATTTTATTCGAAACAAACAAAAATCGCAATAAACGAAATGACATAAACGAAATGACTGGGGCGGCGCCAGGCTACGGACGCTTTTGGCGCGGCGCTCGCTGTCGCTGGGTGGCAAGTTCGGCCCTCTCCATCTGTGCGATGGATTGACGTTTGAGCACGAACAGGTGTTCCAACTCATCCACCAGTCCCAGTGACTGGACCACGCGAGCCACCGTTTCCAGTGAGCACTGGCCGCTGCTTTCCAATGTGCGCAGCGCTCCCAGCGACAGGCCAGCCATCTGCACCAATTCGCGTTGGGGGAGCCCTTGAGCCAATCGCTGCAAGCGCAGACGCTGGCCCACGGTCAGGAGGATATCGTTGGCGGTCGCCAGTGCAAAAGTCATTTTTCTGGTCCTCAACGCGTCTTCTGCCAAGTAAGTGACACTACTTTGGTACTTACCTGGCGGTGGTGCCGCACTCTTTGAAAGAGGAGGAGACTTTCTCCAGCAGTTGCGCCCATCGATCCAACGCCACCTTGCGCTCGTCGAAGTAGTCGTACTGGTTGTAGACGCCCTCGACATCGCGGACCTTGTGGTTCAGCGCCCGCTCCGCGACGAAGCGGTCCACGCCCAGTGCGGCCATGTGGGTGCGAGCCGTGCGGCGCATGTCATGCACGGTGAAGTGCTCGATGTCGTCCAGCGGCAGGCGGAGCAACGCGACGTTCAGCGTGTCCGGGCTGATGTGGCCGAAGCGGTTCCGCCTCGGCACACCTCCCTTCATGTGGATCAGCCGGCGCGGCGGGAACAGGTACTCGCTGTTGCACGAGAACACTTGGACCTCCTCCAGCCACCGCAGGACCGGCGCCGCGAGCGGGATGTCGATGGACTGGTTCATCTTCGTGCGCGACGGGTGCAGCGACCAGACGCCACGCTCCAGGTCGAACTCGGTCCACCGGGCCGACAGCAACTCCATCTTGCGCACGCACAGGGCGAGCAGCAGCCACACGGCCAGCTCGTTCTGGCGACCGAAGTTGGGCGTGTCCTGCATGGCCTTGGCGAATGCGGCAAGTTCCTCGCGGTTCAGCCAGCGCTGTCTTGAGACTTCGAAGCCGCCTGCGTCGGAGATCTCGAAGCCAGAGACCGGGTTGGCATCGATCCAGCGGCGCTTCACGGCGAAGTGGAACATGCGGAAGAGGTGGCGCAGCGCATCGTTGGCCACGGTCGGCGTGCCTGCATCGAGGATGCGGGTGAGCACCTTGTCGATGTGCAGCGGCCGGACCTCCGTCACGCCCAGCTTGCCGATCGCCGGCTCGATGTGGCGGCGGATGACGCGAAGCACGACCTCGGGGTGTTTGTAGGTCTTGGCGATGTGGCGGTCATACCAGGCTTGCGCGAGGGCGGCCACGGCGACCTGTTCATGGGCCTTGAGCCGCTCTGCGCGCTTCTCGGCGGCCACGTCCACGCCCTGCTGGATGCGTGCCCGGTTCTGGCGCGTCGCTTCACGGGCGTCCTTGAGCGACAGGTCTGGGTAGCGGCCGAGCACCTTCTCTCGGGCGCCGCCGCCGAAGCGGTAGCGAAGAATCCAGGAAGCTTGGCCCTTGAGTGCTCCGGCGGCGGTGGCCACGAAGGTCAGGCCGCCACCGATGCCACGGTCCACGGGGCCGGTGTTGAGCCAGGCCCGCAGCGTCTTGTCGGTGACGCGTTCAGTCTCAGTCATAGCGCGATCTCCACAGCGATTTACGAGGAACCTGTGGGGTAAAAATTCGGGCGCTGTCCCGAAGTCGTGGGGGCAGTCCATTTACCCCACGATTTACCCCACAGGAATCGTGCGCTACGCTGAAATCGCTTGCTACCTCATGACATCCAAAGCCACGCTAACCAACTGATTTTCAAGGGGTTTTCGGATGGCATGTGCCGCCCTGAAACCTCACTCTATGTTCTGCACCTGCTCGCGCATTTGCTCGATCAGCACCTTCATGTCCACGCTGATGCGGGTCAGATCCAGCGCTGCGGATTTGGCGCCCAGGGTGTTGGCTTCGCGGTGCAGTTCCTGGATCAGGAAGTCCAGGCGTTTGCCTGCCTCGCCGCCCTTTTTCAGCAGGCGCTCGATTTCATCGAGGTGCGCGTCGAGCCGGGTCAGTTCTTCGGCTACGTCGATGCGCAGCGCAAAGGCCGTGGCTTCCGTCAGCGCGCGCTCGCGCGCCGCCTCGGGCAAGGTGGCGCCATCGGTCAGCGCCATGGCTTCTTTCCAGCGCTCCAGAAAGCGCTGGCGCTGCTGCTCGACCAGCGCCGGCACCATCGGGGCGGCTTGCTGTGTCAGTTTGCGCAATTGCCACAGCCGCTCCAGCAGCGCGTCCACCAGGCGCTGGCCTTCGCGTTCCCGGGCAGCCATCAGCGCGTCCAGCGCTTGCTCTGCCAGCGCGGCGATGGCCTGGCTCCCGTCTTCGCTGCCGGTCTGGGGGGTGGCGCACAGGCGCAGCGCGTCGGCCACGCTCAGGGGGGCGGCGCCCGGCAGCCAGGCCAGAACCGAGTCCTGCAACGAGTTCAGCCGCTGCAGCAGCTTCGGTTGCGGGTCTTGCAAATGGGGGCTGTCTTCGTTGTCCAGCGCTACGCGCACCTCGACCTTGCCGCGCTTGAGCCGGGCCGTGAGCAAACTGCGCAGCAGGGGCTCGGCAGCGCGCAATTCGTCGGGCAAACGCAACGCTATGTCCAGAAAACGAGCGTTGACCGAACGGATTTCCAGCCCCAGCCTGCGGGCGGGCGTAGCGCGGGCCCCGCTCTCGGCGCCAGCAACGGTGGTGCCATGTCGTGCACTGGCGTATCCGGTCATGCTGTAGACTGGCATTGGATTTTTTTGATGGTTGCTTGCGATCCGGCGATTATCCTGGTTCCGCCCTACCTACCAGATTCCTTCGCAAAATATGTCAAAAATCAAGCCGGCTCCTCTGCTGCCAGATACCCTCATAGGGGGCTACCGCGTGGTGCGCCGGCTGTCCTCTGGCGGCTTCGGCGTGGTCTATCTGGCCCTGGATCCCGAAGGCCAGCAGGTGGCCATCAAGGAATACCTGCCCGCAGCGCTGGCCACGCGCGCGCCCGGGGAGTTGCTGCCCAAGGTGCCGTCGGACAAGCTCTCGCTGTACCGCCTGGGGCTCAAGAGCTTTTTTGAAGAGGGGCGCGCGCTGGCGCAGATATCGCACGCATCGGTGGTGAGCGTGCTCAATTTCTTCCGCGAAAACGAAACGGTCTACATGGTGATGAATTATCTGGAGGGCGCGACCTTGCAGGACTTCATCGTCACCGCGCGCGACCTCAAGACGCAAAAGGTGTTTCGCGAGTCCACCATCCGCTCCTTGTTCGACGAGGTGCTGCGCGGCCTGCGCATCGTGCACCAGCACAAGATGCTGCACCTGGATATCAAGCCGGCCAACATCTTCATCACCGACAGCAACAAGGCGGTGATGATCGACTTCGGCGCGGCCCGCGAGGTGCTGTCCAAAGAGGGCAACTTCATACGCCCGATGTACACGCCCGGTTTCGCGGCCCCCGAGATGTACCGGCGCGATTCCTCGATGGGCCCGTGGACCGACATCTACGCGATCGGCGCCTGTATCTACGCCAGCATGCAGGGTTTTCCGCCAAACGAGGTGCCCCAGCGCATCGAGAAAGACCGCCTCGCGCTGGCGCTGACCAAGCTGCGCGGGGTGTATTCCGACAACCTCATCGAGATGGTGCAATGGTGCATGGCGCTCGACCCGCTGTCGCGCCCGCAGTCGGTGTTTGCGCTGCAAAAGGAACTCAGCCGCGAAGGCGAGCGCCGTTACACCAAGCTCACGGTGGCCGAGAAGATGCGGTTGCAGCTCGACACCATGGTGTCGTCGGACTTGAAAAAGAGTGAGCAGAAGGCGTCGACCGAAGTCATCGCTCATGGAGCCAGGCCCAAATGAAGTTCTCCGTATTCCAGATCAGCCGCCAGGGCGGCCGAGACAAGAACGAAGACCGCATGGGCTATTGCTACACGCGCGAGTCGGGCCTGTTCGTGCTGGCCGACGGCATGGGCGGACACCCCGAGGGCGAGGTGGCGGCGCAGCTTGCATTGCAGACCGTCTCGGCGCTGTTCCAGCGCCAGGCCAAGCCGCAGCTCAGCGATGTGCAGGGTTTCCTCACCGATGCGCTGCTGGTCGCTCACCACCAGATCCTGCGCTACGCGGCCGACAAGGGCATGTCCGACACGCCGCGCACGACCCTGGTGGCCGCCGTGCTGCAAGCCGGCAGCGCCAGTTGGATCCATTGCGGCGACTCGCGCCTGTACATGGTGCGCAATGCCGCGCTGCTGACCCGCACGCGCGACCACTCCTACATGGAACTGCGCAACACCCCGCCGCCCGGGCAAGAGCGCATCAACCGCAACGTGCTGTTTACCTGCCTGGGTTCCCCGACCAAGCCCATTTACGACCTCGCCGGCCCCGTGCACCTGGAGCAGGGCGACCGCATCCTGCTGTGCTCCGATGGCCTGTGGAGCACGCTCAGCGACGCAGACATTGCCCGGCTGCTGGCGCGCAACACGGTCTCGCGCGCCGTGCCCGGTCTGGTGGAAGAGGCTTTGCGCAAGGCCGGCGACAACAGCGACAACGTCACCGCAGTGGCGCTCGAGTGGGAGATGCCCGATGCGCTGGCGCCCCCCCGGGAGGGGGTTGTCGACGACCGCGCCGGCCTGTTTGCCTCCACGATACAGGCCAGGCCGCCCGAAGAAGCGGTCGAGGAGCAGGACGAGACGACGATCGAGCGCTCCATCGCCGCGATCAACGAGGTCATTCGCCGCGCCACGGCGCGCAAGACCTGATGGCCCGACGCGGCAAGACCCGAGCGCATCGCGCCGCAAAGGCAGCGGGGCGGCAGCGGCCGGGCGCCCGATCTCCCTGATCTCCCTGATCTCCCCACTGACCGACGGCAACCAACGCACAGGAACCATGCGCCCACGCGCATCCCGACCCGATGAAGATCGTGCTCGCATCGAACAACCCCGGCAAACTGGCCGAGTTGCAAACCATGCTCGCGCCGCTGGGCGTCGAACTGCAGCGCCAGGCCGACCTGGGCGTGGGCCAGGCCGCCGAGCCTTTTCGCACTTTCGTCGAGAACGCGCTGGCCAAGGCGCGTTTTGCCGCCGCGCATACCGGCCTGCCGGCGCTGGCCGACGACGCCGGCCTGTGCGTCGACGCCTTTGGCGGGCTGCCGGGTGTGGACACGGCCGACTACGCGACCCGGTTCGGCCATGCCAGGGGCGAGGCCAACAATGTGCGCGCCTTGCTGGAGCAGATGCAAGGCATCGATGAGCGCCGCGCCGCGCTGGTCAGCACGCTGGTGGCCGTGCGCAGCCCCGACGACCCGGAGCCGCTGATCGCCGTCGGCCGCGTGGTCGGCCAGATCACGCGCGCGCCGCGCGGCAGCAACGGTTTCGGGTTCGACCCGGTGCTGCTCCTGCCCGGGCTTGGCAAGACCTTTGCCGAACTGCCTGCCGAAGTGAAAAACGCCCACAGCCACCGTGGCCGCGCAGCGCAGCAGATGCTGGCCTTGCTGCGCGAGCGCTGGTTGTGACCGTCGCGCGCGCCCGCCCGGCCAAGCCCATGGCCAGCGCTGCGTCCATCACGGCCGCCCCGGTGCGCGACGTTGCGCATTACCTGCGGCCCGGCAGCCTGCAGTTGCCCGTGCTGCCGCCGCTGTCGCTGTACGTGCATCTGCCCTGGTGCCTGCGCAAATGCCCTTATTGCGACTTCAACTCGCATGCCTTGCGCGCCGGCAACGCCGGGAGCGCCGCCGAACCACTGCCCGAGCAGCGCTACCTGGCGGCGCTGATGGCCGACCTGGAGGCGGCGCTGCCGCTGGTCTGGGGCCGCATGGTGCGCAGCGTCTTCATCGGCGGGGGCACGCCCAGCCTGTTTTCGCCCGCCGCGATCGACCAGTTGATCGGCGCCATCCGCGCCCGCCTGCCGCTCGTGCCCGCCTGCGAGATCACGCTGGAGGCCAATCCCGGCAGCTTCGAGAAAGAGCGCTTCCGGGCCTTCCGGGCGGCGGGCGTGACACGCTTGTCGGTGGGAGTGCAAAGTTTCGCTGACCGGCACCTCGCGGCCCTGGGCCGGGTGCACGACCGCGCCCAGGCCCTGGCCGCAGTGCAAGAGGCGGCCCAGGCGTTCGAGACCTTCAACCTCGACATCATGTACGCGCTGCCGGGCCAGACCCTGCAAGAGTTGGAGCAGGACTTGCGCCAGGCGTTGGCGCTCGAGCCGCCGCACATCAGCGTCTACCAGTTGACGATCGAGCCCAACACCCGCTTCGCCAAGTTTCCCCCGGCCCTGCCCGAGGACGACCTGGCCTATGCGATGCTCGACCGCATCACGCAACTGACCGGGCAGGCCGGGCTGGCGCGCTACGAAATCTCGGCCTACGCGCGGCCCGGCCAGCAATGCGCCCACAACACCAACTACTGGCAGTTTGGCGACTACCTGGGCATAGGCGCAGGCGCCCACAGCAAGCTCAGCTTTGCGCACCGGGTGGTGCGGCAGGTGCGGCTGCGCGAACCGGGCCGGTACATGGAGCAGGCCCTGGCCGGGCGCGCATTGGCGCAGGACGAGGAGGTGCGCCGGGCCGATCTGCCGTTCGAGTTCATGCTCAACGCGCTGCGCCTGTGCGACGGCTTCGCGCCGCAGGACTTCATGGCCCGCACCGGCCTGCCGCTGTCGGCCATCGCCGAAGGTCTGGCGAGCGCCGAGCGCCAAGGTCTGATCGAGCGCAGCATGGAGCGCATACGCGCCACGCCACGGGGCCTGGACTTCCTGAACGACTTGCAGGTGCTGTTTCTGGCCGATCGGGAGCGCTGATCGGGGGCGATCGGCGGCCGCCGCCACGGCCTGCGCACGGCGCGATCAACTGCAACGCGCAGCGCGCTCGACGGCAATGCGCGCAGCGCTCAGCCGCAGCGCGCGGTGATGATGCGGCCGTTGCCGTCCACCTGCAGGCTGAGCCGCTGCGCGTTGAACTCCTTGGTGATGGTCTGCCCGGGCCGCAGGATGCGCGCCATCCGCGCGCCGGAGCGCGCCCTTGCGGACTCCACCACCGATGCCGTGCTGCTTTGCCCCAGCACCACCTGCGCCGGCTGCGCATTGCACAGTCCCCCCGGGGCAGCCGCAGCAGCCGCAGCAGCCGCGGCACCGGGCGCTGCCGGGGTCTGCCCGTTGCCGGCGCAAGCGGCCAGCGTCAGCACCGTGGCCAGGCCGCCGAGCATGGCCGCGAAAGGTGCGAAAGTGGTTTTCGGCATGGGGCAGTTCCTGAAAGACGGGGCCGTCACGATACAGCCTCCAGGCGCGCACGCCGCAGGCGACGCAGCAAGGGCCGCAGATGCCGCAGCCCGCGCGTCTGCGCGCACGCCGCAGGCGACAGGCGACAGGCGGCGCATGGCGTCATGGCGTCATGGCGCTTGGCCCGGGCCGGCAGCATCTGGCGCCAGTGCGCTGAGCACCATGCGCACGATCAGCGCCTCGGCCTTTTCATAGTCGCCCTCGGTCAGGGCCGGCTTGCCCAGCAGCAGCGCGAACTGCGCTTGCAGTTCCGCGTAGGCTTGCGTGACCGACCAGATGATGAACATCAGGTGCGTGAAGTCCACCTTGGCGATGCGCCCTTCGCGCGCCCAGCGCGCGAAGCGGCGCACATCGGTCTTGAGCAGCGGTGCGACGCGCTCGGCGATCACCCGGCCATAGCGCGGCGCGCCGGCAATCACCTCTTTGGCGAACACCTGCACGCCCTGGGGGCGGGTGCGCGAGTAATGCAGCTTGGCGTGGATGTAGCGGCGCAGGGCCTGCTGCGGGTCGTCGCTGTGCGAGATGTCTTGCATGCTGGCCAGCCACTGGGTCAGCACATCGTCGAGCACGCGCTGGTAGAGCGCCTCCTTGCTGGGAAAGTAGTACAGCAGCTTATGGCGGCTGATGCCGATGGCCGCAGCAATGCTCTCCAGCGATGCGCCCTCGAAGCCGAACTGGGCAAAGTGGTTCTCGGCCTGCGCCAGGATGCCCTGCTCCTTGAGCAGGCGCGAGGCCCGGGGTGCACGGGGGGCGGGGTCTTTGTCGGTGGTGGCGCGTGCGGCGCTGTCGTTGGTGAACTGGCGGATGTCGGTCATCGCACCATTGTGGGACAAGCCGGGCGCCGTCCCCCCGGGGTGGACAGGCATGGGGCTTGCTTCAGGGATTTTACCAATTGGTAAATTTTTACGGCTTGGTAGATTACCGCGACCGCGACGGGCAAGCCCCGGCACGCGCACCACGATGAGGCCCCACCACGATGGACACACCCACGACCCGGGCCTGTGGCCTGCACGCCGCACGCCTGACCCCGGCTGACTACGCCGCCAACTTCGGCGCCGCCCATCCGCCGCTGACCCGGCCCCGGGCGCTGATCGAGGCCGAGCGCTGCTACTACTGCCACGACGCGCCATGCACCACGGCCTGCCCCACCGGGATCGATGTCCCCTCATTCATCCAGCGCATTGCGCAGGACAACGACCGGGGCGCGGCGCGCGCCATCTTGCAGGCCAACCCGCTCGGCGGCATCTGCGCCCGGGTCTGCCCCACCGAACTGCTGTGCGAGCAGGCCTGTGTGCGCAATACCCATGAGGACAAGCCGGTGGCGATCGGCGGGTTGCAGCGCTACGCCACCGATGCCTTTTTCGCCCACCCGGGGGCGCCGCTGTTCCAGCGCGCAGCGGCCACGGGCCGCCGTGTGGCCGTGGTCGGGGCGGGGCCTGCGGGCCTGGCCTGCGCCCATGGCCTGGCGCTGCGCGGCCACGCCGTGGTGCTGTTCGAGGCGCGTCCGAAACCGGGCGGCCTCAATGAATATGGCCTGGCCAGCTACAAGACCACCGGCGATTTCGCGCAGCAGGAGGTGGCCTGGCTGCTGTCGGTCGGCGGCATCGAGGTGCGCACCGGCCAGCAGTTGGGGCGCGACATGGCGCTCGACGACCTGCTCGGCGATTACGACGCGGTGTTCCTGGGCCTGGGGCTGGCGGGCGTGAATGCGCTCGGGCTGGAGGTGGCCGGGGCCAACCCTGGGGTCCATCCCGGGGCCAACCCCGGGGCGAACTCCGCAGCCGCTCCGATGGCCAACCCCGGGGCCGAGCCTGCGGGCCTGCGCAACGCGGTCGATTTCATTGCCGAACTGCGCCAGAGCGCGGACCTGTCCACGCTGCCGGTGGGCCGGCGCGTGCTGGTCATCGGCGGCGGCATGACGGCGATCGATGCTGCCGTGCAGGCGCGCCTGCTGGGCGCGCAGGAGGTGAGCATCGTCTACCGGCGCGGCGCCGAGGACATGCCGGCATCGCCGGTGGAGCGGGCCTGGGCGCAAACCCGGGGCGTGACGCTGCGCCACTGGGCCAGCCCCAAGGAACTGCTGTGCGCAGACGGTGCCGTGCAGGGCATGCGCTTTGCCGCAACGGCGCTGCAGGCCGGCCGGCTGGTCGAGACCGGCGAGAGCTTCACGCTCGCGGCCGACATGGTGCTCAAGGCCATTGGCCAGCGCTATCTGGCCGAGCCGGCGGGCCGGCGCATCGCGCTGGAGGCGGGCCGCATCGCCACCGACGCGCTGGGCCGCACCAGTCTGGCGCGGGTCTGGGCCGGCGGCGACTGCCGCGCGGGCGGGCCGGATCTGACCGTGCAAGCCGTGCAGCATGGCAAGCAGGCCGCGCTCTCGATCCACGAAGCCTTGCTTGGGCAGCATTGACCGGAGGGCACCATGGCAGATCTGCGCAGCCGTTTCCTGGGCATCGCAAGCCCCAACCCGTTCTGGCTGGCCTCTGCGCCGCCGACCGACAAGGAGATCAACGTCACCCGCGCCTTCGAGGCCGGCTGGGGCGGCGTGGTCTGGAAGACGCTGGGCGAAGACCCGGCGGTCGTCAACGTCAATGGCCCGCGCTACGCGACGCTGATGTCGCAAGACCGCCGCGTGATCGGCTTGAACAACATCGAACTGATCACCGACCGGCCCCTGCACACCAACCTGGCCGAGATCCGGCGCGTCAAGCGCCGCTGGCCCGGGCGCGCGCTGATCGTTTCGCTGATGGTGGCCTGCGAAGAACTGCGC
This sequence comes from Verminephrobacter eiseniae EF01-2, assembly GCF_000015565.1. Classification (NCBI taxonomy): domain Bacteria; kingdom Pseudomonadati; phylum Pseudomonadota; class Betaproteobacteria; order Burkholderiales; family Comamonadaceae; genus Verminephrobacter; species Verminephrobacter eiseniae. Next base: position 4,568,894 of record NC_008786.1, on the reverse strand, counting down.
TGGAAGAACATCCTGGCGCAGGTCGAAGACACCGGCGCCGATGGCGTCGAACTGAACTTCGGCTGCCCCCATGGCATGAGCGAGCGCGGCATGGGCGCCGCCGTGGGGCAGGTGCCCGAATACATCACGCTGGTCACGGCCTGGTGTAAGCACTACAGCCGGCTGCCGGTGATCGTCAAGCTCACGCCCAACATCACCGATGTGCGCCAGGCCGCGCGCGCCGCCCGGGCCGGCGGGGCCGACGCGGTGTCGCTGATCAACACCATCAACTCGGTGATGGGGGTGGATCTGGAGCGCATGCAGATGATCCCGAGCACCGATGGCTGGGGTTCGCACGGCGGCTACTGCGGCCCGGCCGTGCTGCCGATTGCGCTGCACATGGTGGCCGAGATTGCGCGCGATGCGCCCACCGCCGGCCTGCCGCTGAGCGGCATCGGCGGCATCGGCACCTGGCGCGACGCGGCGCAGTTCATTGCGCTCGGCTGCAGCACGGTGCAGGTGTGCACGGCGGCCATGGTGTACGGCTTCAAGATCGTGCAGGACATGTGCGACGGGCTGTCGAACTTCATGGACCGGCATGGCTACCGGACGACGCAAGATTTCAAAGGCCAGGCCCTGCCCAGCGTCAAGGACTGGAAGCAGTTGAACCTGAACCACATCGAAAAAGCGGTCATCGACCAGGCGGCCTGCATCCGCTGCGGCCGCTGCCATGCGGTGTGCGAAGACAGCGCGCACCAGGCGATCACGGCCATGGTGGACGGTGTGCGGCGCTTTCAGGTGAAAGAAGAGGAATGCGTGGGCTGCAACCTGTGCGCATCGATCTGCCCGGTGCCCGACTGCATCACCATGCGCGCGCTGAAACCGGGCGAGGTCGATGCGCGCACCGGCATCCGGGTCAGCGGCGCATACGCGAACTGGACGACGCATCCGAACAACCCGCAACGCCTGTCCGCAGCGGACTGAGCGCCGCGCCGAAACCGCCGATGACCGATCCCGACCCCGAGCCCGACCCCCGAAGCCTTTGACAGGAGTGCAGGCCATGATGACCCACCGTACCGGCAGCGCCACCGATCTGGCGCAGCAGATGCCCGGCAACACATCGGAGACGCTGACGAACCAGGACTTGCTGCCCACCACGCCCGCGCAGCGCCACTGGAATTGGAAAGACTTCGCCGCGCTCTGGGTCGGCATGGTGGTGTGCGTGCCCACCTACACCATGGCCAGTTCGATGCTGGACCAGGGCTTTAGCTGGCAGATGGCGGTGTGGCTGGTGTTTCTGGCCAACTGCATCGTGCTCGTGCCGATGGTGCTCATCGGGCGCGTGGGGCCGCGCTACGGGGTGCCGTTTCCGGTGCTGGCGCGCGCGTCGTTCGGCGTCAAAGGGGCCAATCTGCCGGCCGTGCTGCGTGGTCTGGTGGCCTGCGGGTGGTTTTCCATCAACTGCTACTTCGGCGCGCTGGCGCTGCATGGCTTTCTGAACGTCCTGGGCCTGGGGCTGGCAGGCCCGGCCCAGGGGCAGACCATCAGCAGCTCGCAATTCTTCTGCTTTCTGGCGTTCTGGGCCGTGCATATCTGGTTCATCTGGAAGGGCTTGGAATCGATCCGCAAGCTCGAAGTGATTGCCGCGCCGCTGATGATCGCGGCCTCGATCCTGCTGGTGCTGGTGCTGCTGCAGAGGGTGCCCTCGGGCCAACTGCTGAACCTGCCCGCCAAAGTGGTCGAAGGCGGCCCCCGAACCTGGGCCGCGCTCACCGGTCTGGTGGGCTTTTGGGCCACGCTGGCGCTGAACATCCCGGACTTCACGCGCTTTGCCAAATCGCAACGCGACCAGTTCCTGGGCCAGGCCATCGGCCTGCCGCTGCCGATGGCGCTGTTTTCCATGGTCGGCGTGATCGGTTTCTCGGCCTCGGCCATCCTGTATGGCAAGGCGCAGTTGTTTCCCGACGGCCTGCTGTCCCAGATGGGCAGCCTGGCTTCGGGCCTGGGCCTGCTGGTCATCCTGCTGGCCAACCTGACCACCAATGTGGCCGCCAACCTGGTCGCGCCATCGTATGACTTCAGCCAATGCGCGCCGGCCAGAATCAGCTTTCGCACGGGCGGCCTGATCGCCGCCGGCATCGGCCTGCTGTTCATGCCCTGGAAGCTGCTGGCCACCTCCGGCAGCTATCTGTTCACCTGGCTGGGCGGCTACGGCACGCTGCTGGGCGCCATCGCCGGCATCTTGCTGGTCGACTACTACCTGGTGCGCCACGGCCGGCTCGTGGTCGATGACCTGTACCGCCGTGGCGGCGAGTACGAGTACCGCAACGGCTGGAACCCGCAGGCGCTGATCGCGTTCTTGCTGGGCGTGCTGCCGTGCCTGCCGGGCTATCTGGCCGTGTCGGGCGTGGTCGATATGGCCGGCATGCCTGCGTTCTGGCTCACGCTGTTCGATTCGGGCTGGTTCTTCAGCCTGGCCGTGGCGGGCGGCTACTACTACCTGAGCGCAAAGAAAAAGCGACCCCCGTCCGATCCACGCCCCTGAAGGAGATCTCCCCATGAACCAAGCCCTTGTGATTCGCGGCGGCACCGTGGTCAACGCCGACCGGGAACAAACTGCCGATCTGCTGTGCGTCGATGGCCGCATCGTGGCGCTGGGCGCCGATGCGGCGGCGCAGGCGCCCGCCGGCGCGCAGACCCTCGATGCCAGCGGCCAGTACATCCTGCCCGGCGGCATCGACCCCCACACCCACATGCAACTGCCGTTCATGGGCACCGTGACCGCAGACGACTTTTTCACCGGCACGGCAGCCGGCCTGGCCGGCGGCACGACCAGCATCATCGACTTCGTCATCCCCGATCCGCAGGAGCCGCCCATGGCCGCCTACCGCAAGTGGCGCGGCTGGGCCGAAAAGTCTGCGGCCGACTACGGCTTTCATGTGGCCATCACCTGGTGGAGCGAGCAGGTGCACGCCGACATGGGCCAACTGGTGCAAGAAGAAGGCGTGAACAGCTTCAAGCACTTCATGGCCTACAAGAACGCCATCATGTGCGACGACGAAACGCTGGTAAACAGCTTCCAGCGCGCGCTGGAACTGGGCGCCATGCCCACGGTGCATGCCGAAAACGGCGAACTGGTCTACCGGCTACAGCAGGACGTGGCCAAAAAAGGCATCACCGGCCCCGAAGGCCATCCGCTGGCCCGCCCGCCGCTGGTCGAGGCCGAGGCCGCCCAGCGCGCCATCGCCATTGCCGAGGTGCTCGGAGTGCCGATCTATGTGGTGCATGTCAGTTGCCAGGAAGCCGCCGACGCGATAGCCCGCGCCCGCGCGCGCGGCCAGCGCGTGTACGGCGAAGTGCTGGCCGGGCACCTGCTGATCGACGACAGCGTGTACCGCGACCCGGACTTCGCCCGGGCCGCAGCGCATGTGATGAGCCCGCCGTTTCGCCCCAAAGCCCACCAGGAGGCGCTCTGGCGCGGCCTGCAATCGGGCCAGTTGCAAACCACGGCCACCGACCACTGCGTGTTTTGCGCCGCGCAAAAAGCCATGGGCCAAAAGAACTTCGCCCACATCCCCAATGGCACCGGCGGCGTGGAAGAGCGCATGGCCGTCATCTGGGACGCCGGCGTGAATAGCGGGCGCCTGACGCCCAGCGAATTCGTGGCCATCACCTCGGCCAACGCGGCCCGCCTGTTCAACATCTACCCGCGCAAAGGCTTCATCGGCGCCGGCGCCGACGCCGACCTGGTGCTGTGGGACCCCGAGGGCACGAAAACCATCTCGGCCAAGACCCAGCACAGCAAGGGCGACTTCAACATCTTTGAAGGCCGCAGCGTGCGCGGCATCGCCGCCCATACCGTGAGCCAGGGCCGCGTGGTCTACGCCAACGGCGAACTACGCGCCGAGCCAGGCCGGGGCCGCTACATCGCGCGCCCGGCGTTTGGCGCCAACTTCCAGGCCCTGCAAAAACGCGCCCGGCATTTGGCCCCGGCCGCCGTGGCCCGCTGACCGAATGGCGCAATGACCGAATGGCGCAATGACCGACCGACACATCGAGGAGACCCCCATGGACATGGACACCCGCACCACCACCGACATCGGCAAACTGCGCATCGACGGCCAACGCCTGTGGGCCGCGCTGATGGAACTGGCACAGATCGGCGCCACGCCCAAGGGCGGCGTGTGCCGCCTGACCCTGACCGACCTGGACAAGCAGGGGCGCGATCTGGTCACGCGCTGGGCGCGCGAAGCCGGCATGACCGTGACCATCGACAAAATCGGCAACTGCTTCATGCGCCGCGCAGGCCGTAACGACCAACTGCCCCCGATCATGACCGGCAGCCATATCGACACCCAGCCCACGGGCGGCAAGTTCGACGGCAACTACGGCGTGCTGGCGGGCATCGAAGTGGTGCGCACGCTCAACGACCACGGCATCACGACCGAGGCGCCGATCGAAGTGGCGTTCTGGACCAACGAAGAAGGCTCGCGCTTCGTGCCGGTGATGATGGGCTCGGGCGTATTCGCCAAAGCCTTCACGCTCGAACATGCGTATGCGGCCACCGACACCGAGGGCAAGACCGTCAAGGGCGAGCTCGAACGCATCGGCTACATCGGCGCGCAGGAGCCGGGCGAGCACCCGGTAGGCGCGTACTTCGAGACGCACATCGAGCAAGGCCCGGTGCTGCAAGACAACGACACCACCATCGGCGTGGTCAGCGGCGTGCTCGGCATCCGCTGGTACGACTGCACCGTCACCGGCATGGAAGCCCACGCCGGCCCCACCCCGATGGCGCTGCGCAAGGACGCGCTGCAGGTGGCCAGCCAGTTGATGCAACAAGTGGTGGCCTGCGCCCGGCGCCATCCCCCCCATGGCCGCGGCACCGTCGGCATGGTCCAGGTGCACCCGAACAGCCGCAACGTGATCCCGGGCCAGGTCAAATTCAGCATCGACCTGCGCAACGCCACCGACGCCGACTGCGAACGCATGGACCAGGACATCCGCGCCGTGGCCGCGCAACTGAGCGCCGACACCGGGCTGCCGATCCATATCGAACCGGTCTCCAGCTACCCCGCCCAACGCTTTCACCCCGACTGCGTGGCCGCCGTGGCCCGCGCCGCCGCCAAGCTCGGCTACTCGAACATGCCCACCGTCTCGGGCGCCGGGCATGACGCGGTGTACATGGCGCGCCTGGCGCCCGCCGGCATGGTGTTCATCCCCTGCAAGGACGGCATCAGCCACAACGAAATCGAAGACGCCAAGCCCGAGCACATCACGGCCGGCTGCAATGTGCTGTTGCACGCGATGCTGGAGCGGGCCGGCGTGGTTTGACGGGCCAGGGGCCGGTCTTGGCCCGGGAGATCGGGACATGGATGCGGGGCATGAATGCCCCCCGGCGCCCGCGCAATATCTTGCTGTCGGTCATCATTGTCGTGGGGCTGGCCGCCCGGTGCGCATGGGACGGCCGATCGTGGCGTGTCAGCAGTCCTGCACGGGTCGCCCTGCGATGTCGGGATCGATCGGAACTCGCCTGCGACACAGCGGGTCGCTATCTCTCCAGCCAGTTCTCTACCTTGAGCTTGCGGATGCGGCTGAACTCGCGCGTGTTGTCCGTCACCAGCGTGAGGCCGAGCGCACAGGCGTGCGCGGCGATCAGCAAATCGTTCATGCCGATGGACTGTCCCGCCGCCTCCAACTCAGCGCGAATGCCGCCATATCCGGCGTCAGCCGGAATATCCAGCGGCAGCACCGGGACCGTTTCGAGCAAGCCTTCCACCCTGGCGAGCAGCTGGGGCGAACCCTTCTTTGCGCAGCCATAGCGCAGTTCGGCTGCGACGATGATGCTGGTGAAAATCTGCTTCGGCCCGGCTTGCTCGATGCGACGTGCCGCAGGCCCGTTCGGGTTGCGGATCACATCGCTGATGATGTTCGTGTCCAGCAGATATCCGCTCAAAATATGTCCTCCGGCCGGGCGGGCATGTCAGGAATGGCCAACAACTGATCTTCTGGCCCAAGCGGTGCTTCCTTCCTCCACTCGGCCAGTAGTTCGACGATGTTCGTTGGCCGGGTCACTGGCTCGACGATGAGTTTGCTGCCTTCGCGGTGGATCATCACACGATCCCCGGGCAACTCGAACTCCACAGGAATCCGCACCGCCTGGCTGCGGTTGTTGCGAAACAGCTTGGCCTCTTTGGGCCTGGATGGCGTCAACAGGGGGGCAGGCATGGCATGGTTCTCCAATGTATATGCCATATTGTATATGCCTGATCGCAACGGGTGCGCCATGCGGCTGTTTCCCGTGTCGCGTCACGGATCAGATGTCGTAGGCTGCGCGCAGCCATCGGAGCGCAGCGCAAGGCGCATCGCTTGCCCATACCGAGCTGTATTGGCAAGCGATGCAACGCCGCGATGCGCTTCGATGGCCAGCGCGGACCGACAGATGATCGGTGACGCGACACCAGGACTTGGCCTTGCAAGCCGGGCATCCGTTCGACGCCGAGCCAGAGCGATCGCTGGCCGCCACGCGCAGCCGCACGGCGCGCGTGGCGGATGTGCGCAGGGCCAATCAGTGCCCGTCAGTACCAAAAGCCATGCGAATCGACCTGGGCCGACTGCCCGACGATGGACAGCGGCATCTTCGCCACGGCGCCGGGCGCGCTGATGCTGCCGTTGACCAGTCCGTCGGCATCGTACTGGCCGCCGTCCTGGATCTGAAAGTCCAGCCGCATGCGCCCGCCTTCGCTGGCCACCTTGCCACCATACGGTTCGCTGGCCAGGTTCACCCAGGTGCCGGCGCCGTTCTTGAGCCAGTAGCCGTTGGCGCCGAGCGCCTGATCTACGTACAGGCTGAAGCTCTCGGTGCTGCGGCCCTCGGCCAGCGATACCTTGAATGAGGTCAGGCCGATCGGCATCTCCATGCCCTTGGGCAGGTTGGCCGGGGCATCGCTGCGCACCAGTTCGGTGATGCGCGCGTTGCTGTCGGGGATCAATTTGCCGTTCTGGCTGCCGGCCACCAGGGTCTGGTCGCGGGTCGAAGCGACGGCGGCCTGCTGGCTGTCTTTGACGCCATCGCCGTTGCCATCACCAGCCATACCGGCCGAGCCGTCGGGGCGCAGCAGGCCGGGGGCCTGGTCCTCCCGGTTGTTGGACAGGCCGTCGCGGTCGGAGTCCGGCGCATCCGGCGCCTCCGGTGTGGCGGGTGCGACCGGGGGCCGGGTGAGGTTGGTCACCGCCCTGGCCGCAAAACTGGTCGCGTCGTCGCCGGTGCCGGCTTCCTGTACCGCCTTGTTATCGCTGGTGTCGGTGTCCTGGTAGGCGACGGTCACCGTCTGGCCGGTGGTCACGGCGCTGGCCAGGGTCAGCGTCACCGTCCTGGCCGCTGCATCCACCGTCACCCGGCTGACATCGATGCGCGTGCCATCGACCAGCACGGTAAAGGACTCGTTGGTCGGGGCACGGTCCGCGTTCCCGTCGAGCATCGTTTCGTCGCTGTAGCTCAGCACCAACTGCTCGCGATTCACCGTGGCGTTGCTGAGCACAAAGACCATGGTGTCTACGGTGTACTGGTTGAACGCGTAGGTGTTCGCCGCCGGGGCGTTGCCTGCGGCATCGCGCACGTTGTACAGGTTCAGGGTGAGCCGGTTGTTGGTGGTGCGCGCCAGTCTGGCCGTGGGGGTGAAGGTGGCGGTCCAGGTTGTGCCGTCGGTGCCGACCGGCGTCAGGTCGCCGAGCGTGCCGTTGGCCTGGGACAGATCGATGGCATTTTTCGCGAAGCCGGTGACGCGCTCGCTGAAGGTGAAGGTGATGGTGGCGCTTTCGCCAGCGGTCAGGCGGGCGTCGCTGATCGTCACGTTGACCGTGGGGCGCACGGTGTCGATGCCGAAGTTGCCGCTGGTGCCGGTGCCCACGCCGGCGTTGTCCTGCGCGTCCCGGACGCCGCTGAGGTTCACGCGGATGGTGTTGTTGGCGCTCTCGGTGCCGGGCTGGGGGGTGTAGGTGGCGTTCCAGACCTTGCCGTCGGTGCCGACCGCCGTCAGAGCGCCCAGCGTGCCTTTGCTGGTGTCGTACTGGATGTCCTCGGTACCAAAGCCGGTGACCTTCTCGCTGAAGGTGAAGGTGACGCTCATCGTCTCGCCGGCCCGCAGGATGGTGGTTGCCGGCGCGATGGTGACCGTGGGCGGCACACCGTCGTCGATGTTGTAGCGGGCCGGGACGCTCACCCCCCGGCCCGCGCCTGCGTTGCCCGGGACATCGGTGATGCCGTCGAGGTTGATCCGTATCTGGTTGCCATCGAGGCCCGTCGCGGGCCGGGTGGTCGGGGCCTCCAGGTCGACCAGCCAGGTGGTGGCGGCAGTGGTGGTGGCCGTGGTGTCGGTGGGGGCGACGCGCAGGTTGCTCAAAGTGCCCTTGCCGGCGTCTATCTGCAGGTCATCGATGGTGAAGCTGCTGCGGGTCACCAGTTCGCTGAAGGTGATGGTGATGGTGGTTTTTTCCCCGAGGCGCAGGTCGCTTTTGGCGATCGAGGCACTGGCAACGGTGGGCCGCAGGGTGTCGACGGCGAAGGTGACCTCTCCATCGGCGACATCGCCGGTGCCGTCGTAGCGGATTTTGGCGTCGGATTTCTCCAGGCCCGGGGTCGGTATGAATTGGGCTGTGAAGAATCTGGTGGTTGCAGTCCGATTCATCCCTGAGAGGGAACCGGCGTTCATCGTGCCGCCGGTGACGGTTACGTTATGAATCTGCCCCCGAACGACGAGCATGTCCTCCTTATTGTAGAAAGTAAAGGTGACCAAGGCGGTCTCGCCGGCTCTGACGATGGTCTTGTCGATGGTGATGGTGGAGGCCATGGTGCTATCCTTTCGACGAGGCGAGGATTACGCTGATGCGCTGATGCGCTGATGCGCTGATGCGCTGATGCGCTGATGCGCTGATGCGCTGATGCGCTGATGCGCTGATGCGCTGATGCGCTGATGCGCTGATGCGCTGATGCGCTGATGCGCTGATGCGCTGATGCGCTGATGCGCTGATGCGCTGATGCGCTGATGCGCTGATGCGCTGATGCGCTGATGCGCTGATGCGCTGATGCGCTGATGCGCTGATGCGCTGATGCGCTGATGCGCTGATGCGCTGATGCGCTGATGCGCTGATGCGCTGATGCGCTGATGCGCTGATGCGCTGATGCGCTGATGCGCTGATGCGCTGATGCGCTGATCAGGGGATGGGTGGGCGATGGCCACGGTGCTTTCCTTTCGATGGAATGGAGGGATGCAGGAGTTTGGTCGGGTTCCGTTCGTGTCTTGCGGCCAGGGCCGCAAGACACGAGTAAGAGGCGAGGGGTGTCAGCGATGCCTCGATGCCTGTTACCTCCCCCGGCGGGGTGCAACAACGATTTGCACCGCTGACAACCGTGGAACAAATTCCACTGCGCCAGAATATAGCGCACCGGCAACCCATCACCCCGGCGCTTGCTGCCCGGGGGGGTTGTCGCAGGTCAGGGCTTGCGCAAAAGTGCTGTCTGCGCCGCGCCTTCGCGTCCGATTCAGACATGGAATCAGGCAACGGCAGGGTGCCAGCGCCTTGGTGTCGCGTCACCGATCAGATGTCGCAGGCTGCTGCGCGCAGCCATCGGAGCGCAGCGCAAGGCGCAGCCAATCAATACAAATACCGAGCGTATTGGCCAGCGATGCAACGCCGCGCTGCGCTTCGATGGCCAGCGCAGACCGACAGATGGCCGGTGACGCGACACTCAGAACCAATACCCCCCCTGCGACTCGACCTGGGGCGGCGCCTGCCCGACGATGGACAGCGGCATCTTCGCTGCGGCGCCAAGGGCGGTGATGTGGCCATCGGCCAGCCCGTCGGCGTCGTACTGGCCGCCGTCCTGAATCTCAAAGTCCAGCCGCGTGCGCCCGCCTTCGGTGCTCATTTTGCCGCCGTAGGGTTCGCTGGCCAGGTTCACCCAGGTGCCGGCGCTGTCCTTGACCCAGTAGCCGTTGACGCCGAGCGCCGGGTCTACGTACAGGCTGAAGCTCTCGGTGTAGCGGCCTTCGGACAGGCCGACCCTGAATTGCGTCAGGCCGATCGGCATTTCCATGCCCTTGGGCAGGCTGGCGGGGGCTTCGTTGCGCACCAGTTCGGTGATGCGCGCATTGCTGCCGGGGATCAGTTTGCCGTCCTGGCTGCCGGCCACCAGGGTCAGGTCGCGGGTCGAGCTGACGGCGACCTGCTGGCTGTCCCGGATACCGTCGCCGTTGCCGTCGCCATCCGGGCCGGCCGAGCCATCGGGGCGCAGCAGGCCGGGGGCCTGGTCCTCCTGGGCGTTGGGCACACTGTCGTAGTCGGAGTCCAGCGCCCCAGACCCTCCAGACCCTCCAGACCCTCCAGACCCTCCAGACCCTCCAGACGCCCCAGACGCCCCAGACGCCCCAGACGCCTCCGGTGTGGCGGGTGCGACCGGGGACGGGGTGAGGTTGGTCACCGGCGTGGCCGCGAAGCTGGCCGCGTCGTCGCCGTCGTTGACCTCCTGTAGCGCTTTGCCGTCGCTGGTGTCGGTGTCCTGGTAGGCGATGCTCACCTGCTGGCCGGCAGCCACGGCGCGGGCCAGGGTCAGCGTGACCGTCCGGGCCGCTGCATCCACCGTCACCCGGCTGACGTCGATGCGCGTGCCATCGACCAGCACGGTAAAGGACTCGTTGGTCGGGGCGCGGTCTGCGTTCCCGTCGAGATCCGTTTCGGCGCCGTAGCCCAGCACCAACTGGTCGCGGTTCACCGTGGCGCTGCTGAGCGCAAAGACCATGGTGTCTACGGTGTACCGGAGCGAGTAGGTGTTGTTGGCGACGGTGTTGCCTGCGGCATCCCTGACATTGGCCAGGTTCAGGGTGAGCTGGCTGTTGGTGGAGGGGTAGGGGCGCTCCAGGTTGGCCGTGGGGGTGAAGGTGGCGGTCCAGGTTTTGCCGTCGGTGCCGACCGGGGTCAGGTCGCCGAGCGTGCCGTTGGCCCGGGACAGGCCGATGTCCTCTTTCGTGAAGCCGGTGACGCGCTCGCTGAAGGTGATGGTGATGGTGGCGGTTTCGCCAGCGGTGAGGCGCTCGTCGCTGATCGTCACGTTGACCGTGGGGCGCACGGTGTCGATGCTGAAGTTGCCGCTGGTGGCGGTGCCCACGCCGGCGTTGTCCCGCACGTCCCGGACGCCGCTGAGATTCACGCGGATGGTGTTTTCGGCGCTCTCGATGCCGGACCGGGGCGTGTAGCTGGCGCTCCAGACCTTGCCGTCGGTGCCGACGGCCGTCAGAGCGCCCAGCGTGCCTTTGCTGGTGTCGTACTGGATGTCCTCGGCACCAAAGCCGGTGACGCGCTCGTCGAAGGTGAAGGTGACGGTGAAGGACTCGCCGATCTTGAGGGTGGCGGGCTGGCCCGTGATGGCGACCGTGGGCGGCGCGTCGATGTTGTAGCGGGCGAGGCTCACCCCCCGGCTTGCGCCTGCGTTGCCCGGGACATCGGTGATGTCGTCGAGGTTGATCCGTATCTGGTTGCCATCGAGGCCCGTCGCGGGCCGGGTGGCCGGGGCCTCCAGGTCGACCAGCCAGGTGGTGGCGGCGGTGGTGGTGGCCGTGGTGTCGGAGGGGGCGACGCGCAGGTTGCTCAAAGTGCCCTTGCCGGCGTCCACCTGCAGGTCATCGAGCGTGAAGGTGTCGCGCAGCACCCGTTCGCTGAAGGTGATGGTGATGGTGGTTTTTTCCCCGAGGCGCAGGTCGCTTTTGGCGATCGAGGCACTGGCAACGGTGGGCCGCAGGGTGTCGACGGCGAAGGTGAGCTCTCCATCGGCGATATCGCCGGAGCCGTTGTAGCGGATTTTGCAGTCGGATTTCTCCAGGTTCGGGGTCGGTGTGAATCTGGCTTTGAAGGATATGTTGTTTGAAACGATGGTATGCACTCCGAGGGAATCGGCACTCAGCGTGCCGCCGGTGACGGTCACGTCACGAATCTGATCCCCATCGATGCGCATGTACTCGTTATTGATGAAAGTAAAGGTGACCCAGGCGGTCTCGCCGGCTCTGACGATGGGCTTGTTGATCCTGATGGTGGAGGCCATGGTGCTGTCCTTTCACAGTGGGGCGAGGATTACGCTGATGCGCGCTTGAATGTAGGCAGGAGGGTGGCGGTCACGGTGCCTCTCCTTTGGACGGAAGGGATGGATGCAAGGGCTTGATCGGGTTTCGTTCGCCGCTTGCGGCCAGGGCCATGGCGAACGAGGGTGTCGGCGATGCCCGTTGCCCACCCGGCGGGGCGTAACAACGACTTGCACCGCTGACAACCGTGAAACAAATTTCACTGCGCCAGAATATAGCGTATTGGCAGCCCATCATCCCGGCGCTTGCTGCCCGGGGGGGGTGTCGCAGGTCAGGGCTTGCGCAAAAGTGCTGTCTGCGCCGCGCCTTCGCGTTCGATTCAGACATGGAATCAGGCAACGGCAGGGTGCCAGAGCCTTGGTGTCGCGTCACCGATCAGATGTCGCAGGCTGCGCTTCGATGGCCAGCGCAGACAGCCAGCGCAGACAAACAGATGACCGGTGGCGCGACACTCAGAACCAAAACCCATGCGACTCGACCTGGGGCGGCGCCTGCCCGACGATGGACAGCGGCATCTTCGCTGCCGCGCCAAGGGCGGTGATGTGGCCATCGGCCAGCCCGTCGGTGTCGTACTGGCCGCCGTCCTGGATCTGGAAGTCCAGCCGCGTGCGCCCGCCTTCGGTGCTCATTTTGCCGCCGTAGGGTTCGCTGGCCAGGTTCACCCAGGTGCCGGCGCTGTCCTTGACCCAATAGCCGTTGACGCCGAGCGCCGGGTCTACGTACAGGCTGAAGCTCTCGGTGTAGCGTCCTTCGGACAGGCCGACCCTGAATTGCGTCAGGCCGATCGGCATCTCCATGCCCTTGGGCAGGCTGGCGGGGGCATCGTTGCGCACCAGTTTGCTGATGCGCGCATTGCTGTCGGGGATCAGTTTGCCGTCCTGGCTGCCGGCCACCAGGGTCAGGTCGCGGGTCGAGCCGACGGCGACCTGCTGGCTGTCCCGGATACCGTCGCCGTTGCCGTCGCCATCCGTGCCGGCCGAGCCATCGGGGCGCAGCAGGCCGGGGGCCTGGTCCTCCTGGGCGTTGGGCACACTGTCGTAGTCGGAGTCCAGCGCATTCGCCGTATCGCCGTCAGAGTCCTCGGATGATTTACGACTGTCGGCGTCGGTCGTGCCCGTCGCGGGCGCACGCGGGCTGAGGTTGGTCACCGGCCTGGCCGCGAAGCTGGCCGCGTCGTCGCCGCTGCCGGCTTCCTGCACCGCTTGCCGGTCGTCGCCGGTGCTGGGGTCGTTGTAGGCGACGCTCACCTGCTGGCCATTGCTCACCGCGCGCTCCAGCGTCAGCGTGACGGTCTTGGCCGCTGCATCCACGACCACGCCGGTGACGTTGTTGCGCACGCCATCGACCAGCACCACAAACGCATCGTTGGGCGCGTTATGGGTCTGGTCCGGGTCCAGCGCGGTTTCATCGCTGTAGAACAACACCAACTGGTTGCGGTTCACCGTGGCGTTGCTGAGCGCAAAGACCATGGTGTCTACGGTGTACTGGTTGAACGAGTAAGTGTTCACCGCCGGGGCGTTGCCTGCGGCATCCCTGACATTGGTCAGGTTCAGGGTGAGCCGGTGGTTGGTGGTGCGCGCCAGTCTGTCCGTGGGCGTGAAGGTGGCTGTCCAGACCTTGCCGTCGGTGCCGACCGGCACCAGCTCGCCCAGCGTGCCGTTGGCCTGGGACAGGTCGATGGCCTCTTTCGTGAAGCCGGTGACGCTCTCGCTGAAGGTGAAGGTGACGGTGGCGCTTTCGCCAGCGGTGAGGCGGTTATCGCTGATCGTCACCGTGACCTCGGGGGGCTTGGTGTCGATAGTGAAGTTGCCGCTGGTGCCGGTGCCCACCCCGGCGTTGCCGAGCGCGTCCCGGACGCCGGCGAGGCGCACGCTGATGGCGTTGTCGGCGCTCTCGATGCCGGGCCGGGGCGTGTAGCTGGCGCTCCAGACCCTGCCGTCGGTGCCGACCGGCGTCAGAGCGCCCAGCGTGCCTTTGCTGGTGTCGTACTGAACGTCGTCGAGATCGAAGCCGGTGACGCGCTCGCTGAAGGTGAAGGTGACGGTGGCGCTTTCGCCAGCGCTCAGGCGCTCGTCGCTGATCGTCACCGCGACCTCGGGGGGCTTGGTGTCGATACTGAAGTTGCCGCTGGTGCCGGTGCCCACCCCGGCGTTGCCCAGCGCGTCCCGGACGCCGGCGAGGTTCACGCTGATGGTGTTTTCGGCGCTCTCGATGTCGCTGCGGGGCGTGTAGGTGGCGCTCCAGACCTTGCCGTCGGTGCCCACCGCCGTCAGCGCGCCCAGCGTGCCTTTGCTGGTGTCGTACTGAACGTCGTTGAGATCGAAGCCGGTGACGCTCTCTCTGAAAGTGAAGGTGACGGTGGCGGTTTGGCCAGCGATCAGGCGGTTGTCGCTGATCGTCACCGTGACCTCGGGCGGCCTGGTGTCGATGCTGAAGTTGCCGCTGCTGCCGCTGCCCGTTCCGGCGTTGCCCTGCGCGTCCAGGACGCCGGCGAGGTTCACGCGGATGGTGTTGTCGGCGCTCTCGGTGTCGGGCCGGGGCGTGAAGGTGGCGCTCCAGACCTTGCCGTCGGTGCCGACTGCCGTCAGCGCGCTCAGCGTGCCTTTGCTGGTGTCGTACTGGATGTCCTCGGTGCCAAAGCCGGTGACGCTCTTGCTGAAGGTGAAGGTGACGGTGGCGGTTTCTCCCGCACTCAGGCGCTCGTCGCTGATCGTCACCGTGACTTCGGGGCGCTTGGTGTCGATGCTGAAGTTGCCGCTGCTGGCGCTGCCCGTTCCGGCGTTGCCCTGCGCGTCCTGGACGCCGGCGAGGTTCACGCGGATGGTGTTGGTGGCGCTTTCGGTGTCGGGCCGGGGCGTGTAGGTGGCGCTCCAGACCTTGCCGTCGGTACCGACCGCCGTCAGAGCGCTCAGCGTGCCTTTGCTGGTGTCGTACTGGATGTCCTCGGTGCCAAAGCCGGTGACGCGCTCGCTGAAGGTGAAGGTGACGGTGGCGGTTTGGCCAGCGCTCAGGCGCTCGTCGCTGATCGTCACCGTGACCTCGGGCGGCCTGGTGTCGATGCTGAAGTTGCCGCTGCTGACGCTGCCCGTTCCGGCGTTGCCCTGCGCGTCCTGGACGCCGGCCAGGTTCACGCGGATGGTGTTGTCGGCGCTCTCGATGTTGGGCCGGGGCGTGTAGGTGGCGCTCCAGACCTTGCCGTCGGTACCGACCGCCGTCAGAGCGCTCAGCGTGCCTTTGCTGGTGTCGTATTGAACGTCGTTGAGATCGAAGCCGGTGACGCTCTCTCTGAAGGTGAAGGTGACGGTGGCGGTTTCTCCCGCACTCAGGCGCTCGTCGCTGATCGCCACCGTGACCTCGGGGCGTTTGGTGTCGATGCTGAAGTTGCCGCTGCTGGCGCTGCCCGTTCCGGCGTTGCCCTGCGCGTCCTGGACGCCTGCCAGGTTCACGCGGATGGTGTTGTCGGCGCTCTCGGTGTCGCTGCGGGGCGTGTAGGTGGCGCTCCAGACCTTGCCGTCGGTGCCGACTGCCGTCAGCGCGCCCAGCGTGCCTTTGCTGGTGTCGTACTGAACGTCGTTGAGATCGAAGCCGGTGACGCGCTCGCTGAAGGTGAAGGTGAAGGTGGCGGTTTGGCCAGCGCTCAGGCGGTTGTCGCTGATCGTCACCGTGACTTCGGGGCGCTTGGTGTCGATGCTGAAGTTGCCGCTGCTGACGCTGCCCGTTCCGGCGTTGCCCTGCGCGTCCAGCACGCCGGCGAGGTTCACGCGGATGGTGTTGTCGGCGCTCTCGGTGTCGGGCCGGGGCGTGTAGGTGGCGCTCCAGACCTTGCCGTCGGTGCCGACCGCCGTCAGCGCGCTCAGCGTGCCTTTGCTGGTGTCGTACTGGATGTCCTCGGTGCCAAAGCCGGTGACGCTCTCTCTGAAGGTGAAGGTGACGGTGGCGGTTTCTCCTGCGCTCAGGCGCTCGTCGCTGATCGTCACCGTGACCTCGGGCGGCCTGGTGTCGATGCTGAAGTTGCCGCTGCTGGCGCTGCCCGTTCCGGCGTTGCCCTGCGCGTCCAGCACGCCGGCGAGGTTCACGCGGATGGTGTTGTCGGCGCTCTCGATGTTGGGCCGGGGCGTGTAGGTGGCTGTCCAGACCTTGCCGTCGGTGCCGACTGCCGTCAGAGCGCCCAGCGTGCCTTTGCTGGTGTCGTACTGGATGTCCTCGCTACCAAAGTCGGTGACGCTCTCTCTGAAGGTGAAGGTGACGGTGGCGGTTTCTCCTGCGCTCAGGCGCTCGTCGCTGATCGTCACCGTGACTTCGGGGCGCTTGGTGTCGATGCTGAAGTTGCCGCTGCTGACGCTGCCCGTTCCGGCGTTGCCCTGCGCGTCCAGGACGCCGGCCAGGTTCACGCGGATGGTGTTGTCGGCGCTCTCGATGTTGGGCCGGGGCGTGTAGGTGGCGCTCCAGACCTTGCCGTCGGTGCCGACCGCCGTCAGAGCGCCCAGCGTGCCTTTGCTGGTGTCGTACTGAACGTCGTTGAGATCGAAGCCGGTGACGCGCTCGCTGAAGGTGAAGGTGAAGGTGGCGGTTTGGCCAGCGATCAGGCGGTTGTCGCTGATCGTCACCGTGACTTCGGGGCGCTTGGTGTCGATGCTGAAGTTGCCGCTGGTGCCGGTGCCCACCCCGGCGTTGCCCTGCGCGTCCAGCACGCCGCTGAGGTTCACGCGGATGGTGTTGTCGGCGCTCTCGATGTCGGGCCGGGGCGTGTAGGTGGCTGTCCAGACCTTGCCGTCGGTGCCCACCGCCGTCAGAGCGCCCAGCGTGCCTTTGCTGGTGTCGTACTGGATGTCCTCGGTGCCAAAGCCGGTGACGCGCTCGGTGAAGGTGAAGGTGACGGTGGCGGTTTCTCCTGCGCTCAGGCGCTCGTCGCTGATCGTCACCGTGACTTCGGGCGGCCTGGTGTCGATGCTGAAGTTGCCGCTGCTGGCACTGCCCGTTCCGGCGTTGCCCTGCGCGTCCTGGACGCCGGCGAGGTTCACGCGGATGGTGTTGTCGGCGCTCTCGATGTTGGGCCGGGGCGTGTAGGTGGTGCTCCAGACCTTGCCGTCGGTGCCGACTGCCGTCAGCGCACCCAGCGTGCCTTTGCTGGTGTCGTACTGGATGTCCTCGGTGCCAAAGCCGGTGACGCGCTCGTTGAAGGTGAAGGTGACGGTGGCGGTTTCTCCAGCGGCGAGGCGCTCGTCGCTGATCGTCACCGTGACTTCGGGCGGCTTGGTGTCGATGCTGAAGTTGCCGCTGCTGGCGCTGCCCGTTCCGGCGTTGCCCTGCGCGTCCTGGACGCCGGCGAGGTTCACGCGGATGGTGTTGTCGGCGCTCTCGATGTTGGGCCGGGGCGTGTAGGTGGCGCTCCAGACCTTGCCGTCGGTACCGACCGCCGTTAGAGCGCTCAGCGTGCCTTTGCTGGTGTCGTACTGGATGTCCTCGGTGCCAAAGCCGGTGACGCGCTCGGTGAAGGTGAAGGTGACGGTGGCGGTTTCTCCTGCGCTCAGGCGCTCGTCGCTGATCGTCACCGTGACTTCGGGCGGTTTGGTGTCGATGCTGAAGTTGCCGCTGCTGACGCTGCCCGTTCCGGCGTTGCCCTGCGCGTCCAGCACGCCGGCCAGGTTCACGCGGATGGTGTTGTCGGCGCTCTCGATGTCGCTGCGGGGCGTGTAGGTGGCGCTCCAGACCTTGCCGTCGGTGCCCACTGCCGTCAGCGCACCCAGCGTGCCTTTGCTGGTGTCGTACTGAACGTCGTTGAGATCGAAGCCGGTGACGCGCTCGCTGAAGGTGAAGGTGAAGGTGGCGGTTTGGCCAGCGCTCAGGCGGTTGTCGCTGATCGTCACCGTGACTTCGGGGCGCTTGGTGTCGATGCTGAAGTTGCCGCTGCTGACGCTGCCCGTTCCGGCGTTGCCCTGCGCGTCCAGCACGCCGGCCAGGTTCACGCGGATGGTGTTGTCGGCGCTCTCGATGTTGCTGCGGGGCGTGTAGGTGGCTGTCCAGACCTTGCCGTCGGTGCCCACTGCCGTCAGCGCGCCCAGCGTGCCTTTGCTGGTGTCGTACTGGATGTCCTCGGTGCCAAAGCCGGTGACGCTCTCTCTGAAGGTGAAGGTGACGGTGGCGGTTTCTCCTGCGCTCAGGCGCTCGTCGCTGATCGTCACCGTGACTTCGGGGCGTTTGGTGTCGATGCTGAAGTTGCCGCTGCTGACGCTGCCCGTTCCGGCGTTGCCCTGCGCGTCCAGCACGCCGGCCAGGTTCACGCGGATGGTGTTGTCGGCGCTCTCGGTGTCGGGCCGGGGCGTGTAGGTGGCTGTCCAGACCTTGCCGTCGGTGCCGACTGCCGTCAGAGCGCCCAGCGTGCCTTTGCTGGTGTCGTACTGAACGTCGTTGAGATCGAAGCCGGTGACGCGCTCGCTGAAGGTGAAGGTGAAGGTGGCGGTTTGGCCAGCGCTCAGGCGGTTGTCGCTGATCGTCACCGTGACTTCGGGGCGCTTGGTGTCGATGCTGAAGTTGCCGCTGCTGACGCTGCCCGTTCCGGCGTTGCCCTGCGCGTCCAGCACGCCGGCGAGGTTCACGCGGATGGTGTTGTCGGCGCTCTCGGTGTCGGGCCGGGGCGTGTAGGTGGCGCTCCAGACCTTGCCGTCGGTGCCCACCGCCGTCAGCGCGCCCAGCGTGCCTTTGCTGGTGTCGTACTGAACGTCGTTGAGATCGAAGCCGGTGACGCGCTCGTTGAAGGTGAAGGTGAAGGTGGCGGTTTGGCCAGCGCTCAGGCGGTTGTCACTGATCGTCACCGTGACCTCGGGGCGCTTGGTGTCGATGCTGAAGTTGCCGCTGCTGACGCTGCCCGTTCCGGCGTTGCCCTGCGCGTCCAGGACGCCGCTGAGGTTCACGCGGATGGTGTTGTCGGCGCTCTCGATGTCGGGCCGGGGCGTGTAGGTGGCTGTCCAGACCTTGCCGTCGGTGCCGACTGCCGTCAGCGCACCCAGCGTGCCTTTGCTGGTGTCGTACTGAACGTCGTTGAGATCGAAGCCGGTGACGCGCTCGTTGAAGGTGAAGGTGACGGTGGCGGTTTGGCCAGCGCTCAGGCGGTTGTCGCTGATCGTCACCGTGACCTCGGGCGGCTTGGTGTCGATGCTGAAGTTGCCGCTGCTGACGCTGCCCGTTCCGGCGTTGCCCTGCGCGTCCAGCACGCCGGCCAGGTTCACGCGGATGGTGTTGTCGGCGCTCTCGGTGTCGGGCCGGGGCGTGTAGGTGGCTGTCCAGACCTTGCCGTCGGTGCCCACTGCCGTCAGCGCGCCCAGCGTGCCTTTGCTGGTGTCGTATTGAACGTCGTTGAGATCGAAGCCGGTGACGCGCTCGTTGAAGGTGAAGGTGACGGTGGCGGTTTGGCCAGCGCTCAGGCGGTTGTCGCTGATCGTCACCGTGACCTCGGGCGGCCTGGTGTCGATGCTGAAGTTGCCGCTGCTGGCGCTGCCCGTTCCGGCGTTGCCCTGCGCGTCCAGCACGCCGGCGAGGTTCACGCGGATGGTGTTTTCGGCGCTCTCGATGTCGCTGCGGGGCGTGTAGGTAGCGCTCCAGACCTTGCCGTCGGTACCGACTGCCGTCAGCGCGCCCAGCGTGCCTTTGCTGGTGTCGTACTGGATGTCCTCGGTGCCAAAGCCGGTGACGCGCTCGGTGAAGGTGAAGGTGACGGTGGCGGTTTGGCCAGCGCTCAGGCGCTCGTCGCTGATCGTCACCGTGACTTCGGGCGGCTTGGTGTCGATGCTGAAGTTGCCGCTGCTGGCGCTGCCCGTTCCGGCGTTGCCCTGCGCGTCCTGGACGCCGGCGAGGTTCACGCGGATGGTGTTGTCGGCGCTCTCGATGTTGGGCCGGGGCGTGTAGGTGGCGCTCCAGACCTTGCCGTCGGTGCCGACCGCCGTCAGAGCGCTCAGCGTGCCTTTGCTGGTGTCGTACTGGATGTCCTCGGTGCCAAAGCCGGTGACGCTCTCTCTGAAGGTGAAGGTGACGGTGGCGGTTTCTCCTGCGCTCAGGCGCTCGTCGCTGATCGTCACCGTGACCTCGGGGCGCTTGGTGTCGATGCTGAAGTTGCCGCTGCTGACGCTGCCCGTTCCGGCGTTGCCCTGCGCGTCCAGCACGCCGGCGAGGTTCACGCGGATGGTGTTGTCGGCGCTCTCGATGTCGCTGCGGGGCGTGTAGGTGGCGCTCCAGACCTTGCCGTCGGTGCCCACTGCCGTCAGCGCACCCAGCGTGCCTTTGCTGGTGTCGTACTGAACGTCGTTGAGATCGAAGCCGGTGACGCGCTCGTTGAAGGTGAAGGTGACGGTGGCGGTTTGGCCAGCGGCCAGGCGGTTGTCGCTGATCGTCACCGTGACTTCGGGGCGCTTGGTGTCGATGCTGAAGTTGCCGCTGCTGACGCTGCCCGCTCCGGCGTTGCCCTGCGCGTCCTGGACGCCGGCCAGGTTCACGCGGATGGTGTTGTCGGCGCTCTCGGTGTTGGGCCGGGGCGTGTAGGTGGCTGTCCAGACCTTGCCGTCGGTGCCCACTGCCGTCAGCGCGCCCAGCGTGCCTTTGCTGGTGTCGTACTGAACGTCGTTGAGATCGAAGCCGGTGACGCGCTCGCTGAAGGTGAAGGTGACGGTGGCAGTTTCGCCAGCGGTCAGGCGCTCGTCGCTGATCGCCACCGTGACTTCGGGGCGCTTGGTGTCGATGACGATGGTGGAGTCGCGGAACGGCAGGCTGCCATTGTTGACGTTGCCGGCGCTGTCCCTGAGGCCGTCCAGATTGATGCTGATCGAGCTGCTGGTGCTCTGCAGGTTGGCCGTGGGGGTGAAGGTGGCCCTCCAGATTCTGCCGTCGGTCGTGTCCTGCCTCAGGTTGCTCACAGAACCGTTGGGGATTTGAAAGGTATCTTCGGTGACGTTGTTGACGATCTCGTTGAAGATGACGGTGACGGTGGCGGTTTCTCCGGCGGCAAGGTGGGTTTTGTCAAACGTGGCGCTGATGGGAACGGGAGCCTTGGTGTCGATCGCGAAGTTGTTGCTGGTCGGGCTGACCGCTACGGCGTTGCCTGTGGCGTCACGGATGGTATGGAGGTTGCGCAGGCTGATGGTGTTGGTGGCATCCTCGACGTCCGGCTCTGCCGTGTAGGTGATGGTGTAGGTGCGGCCGTCGGCTGAGCTGTTCAGCGCTCCTATCCGGTTGCGGCCATAGGGCGTGACATGGGCGTTGCTGAAATCGATGTTGTCTGCCGTGAAGCCGGTGACTGCCTCGTCGAAGGTGATGGTGACGGTGACCAGTCTGTCATTGCTGTTCGTGACGGGGTTGGGGGTCACGGCAATGGTGGCGCTGGGCGGCCTGTCGACCACGGTGGGCCTGGTGTCGATGACGAAGTTGCCGCTGCTGCCGGTGCCCACCCCGGCGTTGCCCAGCGCGTCCAGCACGCCGGCGAGGTTCACGCGGATGGTGTTGGTGGCGCTTTCGGTGTCGGGCCGGGGCGTGTAGGTGGCGCTCCAGACCTTGCCGTCGGTACCGACTGCCGTCAGCGCGCCCAGCGTGCCTTTGCTGGTGTCGTACTGAACGTCGTTGAGATCGAAGCCGGTGACGCGCTCGGTGAAGGTGAAGGTGACGGTGGCGGTTTCGCCAGCCGTCAGGCGCTCGTCGCTGATCGCCACCGCGACTTCGGGGCGCTTGGTGTCGATAGTGAAGTTGCCGCTGGTGCCGGTGCCCACCCCGGCGTTGCCCTGCGCGTCCAGCACGCCGGCGAGGTTCACGCGGATGGTGTTGTCGGCGCTCTCGGTGTCGGGCCGGGGCGTGAAGGTGGCGCTCCAGACCTTGCCGTCGGTGCCCACCGGCACCAAGTCGCCCAGCGTGCCGTTGGCCAGGGTCAAGTCGATGTCATCTTTCGTGAAGCCGGTGACGCTCTTGCTGAAGGTGAAGGTGACGGTGGCGCTTTCGCCAGCGGTCAGGCGGTTGTCGCTGATCGTCACCGTGACCTCGGGCGGCCTGTCGACCTCGGGCGGCCTGGTGTCGATGCTGAAGTTGCCGCTGCTGACGCTGCCCTCTCCGGCGTTGCCCTGCGCATCCTGGACGCCGGCGAGGTTCACGCGGATGGTGTTGTCGGCGCTCTCGATGTTGGGCCGGGGCGTGTAGGTGGCTGTCCAGACCTTGCCGTCGGTACCGACCGCCGTCAGAGCGCCCAGCGTGCCTTTGCTGGTGTCGTACTGAACGTCGTTGAGATCGAAGCCGGTGACGCGCTCGCTGAAGGTGAAGGTGACGGTGGCGGTTTCGCCAGCGGTCAGGCGGTTGTCGCTGATCACCACCGTGACTTCGGGGCGCTTGGTGTCGATGACGATGGTGGAGTCGTAGAACGACTTGCGACCACTGCTGACGTTGCCGGCGCTGTCCCTGAGGTCGTTCAGATTGATGCTGATCAAGCTGCTGGCGCTCTGCAGGTTGGCCGTGGGGGTGAAGGTGACCCTCCAGATTCTGCCGTCGGTCGTGTCCTGCCTCAGGTTGCTCACCGAACCGTTGGGGATTTGAAAGCTATCTTCGGTGACGTTGTTGACGATCTCGTTGAAGGTGACGGTGACGGTGGCGGTTTCTCCGGCGGCAAGGTGGGTTTTGTCAAACGTGGCGCTGATGGGATCGGGATCCTCGGTATCGACCTCGTAGTTGTCGGTGCTGGCGCTGGAGTTAGGCACTGCGAGGTTGCCTGCGAGGTCACGCACGCCATCGAGGTTGCGGATGCTGACGGTGTTGGTGGAATCCGTGGTACGCGGAGCGGCACGGTAGGTGATGGTCCAGGTGCGGCCACCATCTGCGCTGACCGGCTCTTTCGGGCTGTAGGTGATGTAGGGAGAGGCACTGGAGTTGTCCAAATTGATGTTGGCCAACGTGAAGCCGGTGACTGCCTCGCTGAAGGTGAAGGTAATGGTGACGTCGGTGTCCTCCAAGACGATGGAGGTGGGGCCCACCACAGAGACGATGCTGGGCCGCCCGTCGACCACGGGCGGCCTGGTGTCGATGACGAAGTTGCCGCTGCTGCCGGTGCCCACTCCGGCGTTGCCCTGCGCGTCCTGGACGCCGGCGAGGTTCACGCGGATGGTGTTTTCGGCGCTCTCGATGTCGGGCCGGGGCGTGTAGGTGGCGCTCCAGACCTTGCCGTCGGTGCCGACCGCCGTCAGAGCGCTCAGCGTGCCTTTGCTGGTGTCGTACTGAACGTCGTTGAGATCGAAGCCGGTGACGCGCTCGCTGAAGGTGAAGGTGACGGTGGCGCTTTCGCCAGCGGTCAGGCGCTCGTCGCTGATCGTCACCGCGACCTCGGGGGGCTTGGTGTCGATACTGAAGTTGCCGCTGCTGCCGGTGCCCACCCCGGCGTTGTCCGTTGCGTCCCGGACGCCGGCGAGGTTCACGCTGATGGTGTTTTCGGCGCTCTCGATGTTGGGCCGGGGCGTGTAGGTGGCGGTCCAGACCCTGCCGTCGGTGCCGACCGCCGTCAGAGCGCTCAGCGTGCCTTTGCTGGTGTCGTACTGAACGTCGTCGAGATCGAAGCCGGTGACGCGCTCGTTGAAGGTGAAGGTGACGGTAAAGGAATCGCCGCCCTTGATGGTGGTGGCAGGCTGCCCGGTGATGGCGACCATGGGCGGCACACCGTTGTCGATGTTGTAGCTGACAGTCGGGAGGTTAGTCCAAGAGGTGGCCACCCCGTTCACCACACTGTTCTCGCCTGTGTTGCCTGCTTTATCGGTGATGCCGGCGAGGTTGATCCGTATCTGGTTGCCATCGAGGCCCGACGCGGGCCGGGTGGTCGGGGCCTGCAGGTCGACCTGCCAGGTGGCGGAGGCCACGGTGTCGGAGTGGACGCGGCGCAGGTTGCTCAAAGTGCCCTTGCCGGCGTCCACCTGCAGGTCTGCAAGTGTGAAGCTGGAATAGGTCAGCGGTTCGCTGAAGGTGATGGTGATGGTGGTTTTTTCCCCGAGGCGCAGATCGCTTTTGGCGATCGAGGCACTTTCAATGGTGGGCCGCACGGTGTCAACGGCGAAGTAGTCGCTGAATGCGTCATCGGCGTCGCCGGCAACATCGTAGGCGATGCGGTAGAAGGAATAATTCAGGTTCGCGGTAGGCGTGAATGTGGCGGTATAGACACGCTGACCGTTGATGACGCCACGATTGACGAGGCTGTGTACGGTGCCGCCCGCGACGGTTGTGTCGGTTGACGCCTCGGTCCGGACGGTCAGGCTTGCGAGGGAGAGGGAGTAATTGGGATTGGTGAAAGTAAATTTGAGCTCGGCGGTCTCACCGGTTTTGACGTATTGCCTGTCGATGGTGATGGTGGTGGCCATGGCGCTTTCCTTTCGATGCGACAAGGATTACGCTGATGCGCTGATGCGCTGATGCGCTGATGCGCTGATGCGCTGATGCGCTGATGCGCTGATGCGCTGATGCGCTGATGCGCTGATGCGCTGATGCGCTGATGCGCTGATGCGCTGATGCGCTGATGCGCTGATGCGCTGATGCGCTGATGCGCTGATGCGCTGATGCGCTGATGCGCTGATGGATGCAGGGGGAGGGCGACGATCACGGTGCTTTCCTTTTGACGAATGGGCGGTGGATGCAAGAGCCTGTCGGGTGTCGTTCGCCCCTCGTGGCCAGGGCCACGGCGGACGAGGGTGTCAGCGATGCCCGTCGTCCGCCCGGTGGGGCGCAACAGCTTGCATTGGTGACAATGGTGAAACAAATTTCGCTGAGAGAAATATAGCCCGGCGGCAACCCGTCACCCCAGCCCCTGCTGCCTGGGGGTTCTGTCATGGGTCAAGGTTCGTGCAAAAGTACTGTCTGCGCTTCGCGTTCGCGTTTACGAACGATTCAGACACGGAATCAGGCAACGGCAGGGTGCCAGAGCCTTAGTGTCGCGTCACCGATCATCTGTCGGTCTGCGCTGGCCATCGAAGCGCATCGCGGCGTTGCATCGCTTGCCAATACAGCTCGGTATGGGCTGCGCGATGCGCCTTGCGCTGCGCTCCGATGGCTGCGCGCAGCCTACGACATCTGATCCGTGACGCGACACTAGAACCAAAACCCATGCGACTCGACCTGGGGCGGCGCCTGCCCGACGATGGACAGCGGCATCTTCGCTGCGGCGCCAAGGGCGGTGATGTGGCCATCGGCCAGTCCGTCGGCGTCGTACTGGCCGCCGTCCTGGATCTGGAAGTTCAGCCGCGTGCGCCCGCCTTCGCTGCTCACCTTGCCGCCGTAGGGTTCGCTGGCCAGGTTCACCCAGGTGCCGGTGCTGTCCTTGACCCAGTAGCCGTTGACGCCGGTGGCCGGGTCCACATACAGGCTGAAGCTCTCGGTGTAGCGTCCTTCGGACAGGCCGACCCTGAATTGCGTCAGGCCGAGCGGCATTTCCATGCCCTTGGGCAGGCTGGCGGGGGCATCGTTGCGCACCAGTTCGGTGATGCGCGCATTGCTGCCGGGGATCAGTTTGCCGTCCTGGCTGCCGGCCACCAGGGTCAGGTCGCGGGTCGAGCCGACGGCGACCTGCTGGCTGTCCTGGATATCGTCGCCGTTGCCGTCGCCATCCGTGCCGGCCGAGCCATCGGGGCGCAGCAGGCCGGGGGCCTGGTCCTCCTGGGCGTCGGGCACACTGTCGTAGTCGGAGTCCAGCGCCCCAGACGATCCAGACGACCCAGACCCTCCAGACCCTCCAGACCCTCCAGACCCTCCAGACCCTCCAGACCCTCCAGACGCCTCCGGTGTGGCGGGTGCGACCGGGGACGGGGTGAGGTTGGTCACCGGCGTGGCCGCGAAGCTGGCCGCGTCGTCGCCGTCGTTGACCTCCTGTAGCGCTTTGCCGTCGCTGGTGTCGGTGTCCTGGTAGGCGATGCTCACCTGCTGGCCGGCAGCCACGGCGCGGGCCAGGGTCAGCGTGACCGTCCGGGCCGCTGCATCCACCGTCACCCGGCTGACGTCGATGCGCGTGCCATCGACCAGCACGGTAAAGGACTCGTTGGTCGGGGCGCGGTCCGCGTTCCCGTCGAGATCCGTTTCGGCGCCGTAGCCCAGCACCAACTGGTCGCGGTTCACCGTGGCGCTGCTGAGCGCAAAAACCATGGTGTCTACGGTGTACCGGAGCGAGTAGGTGTTGTTGGCGACGGTGTTGCCTGCGGCATCCCTGACATTGGCCAGGTTCAGGGTGAGCTGGCTGTTGGTGGAGGGGTAGGGGCGCTCCAGTCTGGCCGTGGGTGTGAAGGTGGCGGTCCAGGTTTTGCCGTCGGTGCCGACCGGCGTCAGGTCGCCGAGCGTGCCGTTGGCCCGGGACAGGCCGATGTCCTCTTTCGTGAAGCCGGTGACGCTCTCGCTGAAGGTGAAGGTGAAGGTGGCGCTTTCGCCAGCGGTGAGGCGCTCGTCGCTGATCGTCACGCCGACCGTGGGGCGCACGGTGTCGATGCTGAAGTTGCCGCTGGTGCTGGTGCCCACGCCGGCGTTGTCCCGCGCGCCCCGGACGCTGGCGAGGTCCACGCGGATGGTGTTGTCGGCGCTCTCGGTGCCGGACCGGGGCGTGTAGGTGGCGGTCCAGACCTTGCTGTCGGTGCCGACCGCCGTCAGGGCGCTCAGCGTGCCTTTGCTGGTGTCGTACTGGATGTCCTCGGTACCAAAGCCGGTGACCTTCTCGCTGAAGGTGAAGGTGACGGTCATCGTCTCGCCGGCCAGCAGGCTGGTGTCCGACAGCGTGATGGCGACCTTGGGCGGCGCAACGATGTTGTAGGTGGGCGCCAGGATGCTCGTCCAAAGGGTGGTATCCCCGTTCCTCTCCACACTCTCCGAGCCTGGGTTGCCCACGCGATCGGTGATGCCGGTGTGGTTTATCTGTATCTGGTTGCCATCGCTGCTCGTCGTGGACGGGCTGGTCGGGGCATCCAGGTCGACCTGCCAGGTGGTGGCGGCGGCGGTGGTGGCCGTGGTGTCTTCGGGGGAGACGCGCAGGTTGCTCAAAGTGCCCTTGCCGGCGCCCACTCGCAGGTCTTCGAGTCCGAAGCTGTCGCTCCGCACCGGCTCGCTGAAGGTGAGGGTGATGGTGGCTTTTTCCCCGGGGCGCAGGTCGCTTTTGTCGAACGAGACACCGAGAACAACGGGCGGTCGGGTGTCAATGTGGATGTTGCCGCTGTTTGCGTAATCGGCCTCGCCGGCAACACCGTAGCGGATGCGGTGGAAGGAACTCTCCAGGTTCCCGGTGGGCAAGAATGTGGCGGTATAGACACGCTGACCGTTGATGACGCCACGATTGACGATGCTGTGTATGAGTCCGCCCGTGGTGGTCAGGCTTCCGGGGGAGAGCGTGTGGTTGGGATCGGTGAAAGTAAACGTGACCTGGGCGGTCTCGCCGTTTTTGATGACTTGCTTGTCGAAGGTGATGGTGGTGGCCATGGTGTTTGCAACGGAATGGGTGGATGCAAGGGCTTTGTCGGGTTGCGTTTGCCCGTCGTGGCCAGGGCCACGGTGGACGAGGGTGTCAGCGATGCTCATCCGACGTGGCACAAATACTTACGACAATGACATGCTGAAACAAATTATACCGCGCCATTGCATAGGCTAATGGAATTCCATAGTGCAGCGTTATGGCATTCCATCGCTCCAGCACTTGGTGCGCCACCGATCATCTGTCGGTCTGCGCGTAGCCTACGACCTCTGACCGATGGCGCGACACCAGCGGTTTTGTCGTGGATCAGGGCCGGCGCAAAAATACTGTCTGCGCTGGAGCCTTCGCGTTCGATTTGGGAATGGAGTCAGGGGCCGGCCGGGGCGCGCAGGCCGGCCCGTTGCCGGGTGGCCATCATGGCCCCCGGGCCGCAGCGCTGTCGCGCGCGGTGGCGGCCCGGCGGGGTGGGGCCGGGCGGAATTCGCGCCAAGCCCCGGCAGGGGCGAGCGCTGCGCCGTGGGTGGCCGACCCGGGCACTGCGCGGGTGATCGAGCCGGCAAACGCGCTCGGCCTGTGGCAGGAAAGACCGGGGTTGGCCGGCCTGGGCCGGGCGCCGGACGGCCAGCCCGGCGCTGGCAAGGCTGGCCTGTGATTACTGCGCCATCCGCTGCTGCCTGGCGCTCAGGCCGCAGCAGGGGGCTTGAACCTAGTGTCGCGCCACCGATCATCTGTCGGTCTGCGCTGGCCATCGAAGCGCATCGCGGCGTTGCATCGCTTGCCAATACGCTCGGTATTGGCTGCGCGATGCGCCTTGCGCTGCGCTCCGATGGCTGCGCGCAGCCTACGACATCTGATCAGTGACGCGACACTAGAACCAGTACCCATGCGAATCGACCTGGGGCGCCTGCCCGACGATGGACAGCGGCATCTTCGCCACGGCGCCGGGGGCGGTGATGCTGCCATCGGCCTGGCCGTCGGCGTCGTACTCGCCGCCGTCCTGGATCTGAAAGTCCAGCCGCGTGCGCCCGCCTTCGCTGCTCACTTTGCCGCCGTAGGGTTCGCTGGCCAGGTTCACCCAGGTGCCGGCGCTGTTCTTGAGCCAGTAGCCGTTGGCGCCGAGCGCCTGGTCTACGTACAGGCTGAAGCTCTCGGTGCTGCGGCCCTCGGCCAGCGATACCTTGAATGAGGTCAGGCCGAGCGGCATCTCCATGCCCTTGGGCAGGTTGGCCGGGGCATCGCTGCGCACCAGTTCGGTGATGCGCGCGTTGCTGTCGGGGATCAGTTTGCCGTCCCGGCTGCCGGCCACCAGGGTCAGGTCACGGGTCGAAGCGACGGCGACCTGCTGGCTGTCTTTGACGCCATCGCCGTTGCCGTCGCCAGCCAGGCCGGCCGAGCCATCGGGGCGCAGCAGGCCGGGGGCCTGGTCCTCCCGGTTGTTGGACAGACCGTCGCGGTCGGAGTCCGGCGCACCTGCATCCGGTGCATCCGGCTCGGGCGGAGCCGGGGTGAGGTTGGTCACCGGCTTGGCCGCGAAGCTGGCCGCGTCTTTGCCGGTGGTGGCCTCCTGCACCGCTTGCGGGTCGTCGCCGGTGCTGGGGTCGTTGTAGGCGACGCTCACCTGCTGGCCCTTGCTCACCGCGCGCTCCAACGTCAGCGTGACGGTCTTGGCCGCTGCATCCACGAGCACGCCGGTGACGCTGTTGCGCACGCCATCGACCAGCACCACGAAGGCATCGTTGGGCGCGTTGTGGGTCTGGTCCGGGTCCAGCCTGGTTTCATCGCTGTACTGCAATACCAACTGCTTGCCGTTCACCGTGGCGTTGTTGACGACAAAGACCTTGGTGTCGATGACGATGGCGGGGATATCGCGCGCGTTGGTGCCGAAGCTGTTGTTGCCGATGCGGTCCGTTATGCCGTCCAGTCTCACTTCGATCCGGTCAACGCTGGTGCGCGCCAAGTTGGCCGTGGGTGTGAAGGTGGCTGTCCAGACTCTGCCGTCGGTGCCGGCGACCGGCCTCAGGTTGCTCACAGAACCGTTGGCGATCTCGATGGCAGCTTCGGTGAAGCCACTGACGCTCTCGTTGAAGGTGACGGTGATGGTGGCGGTGTCGCCGGCGGTGAGGTGCGTTTTGTCGACCGTAATGTTGGTGACCCCGGGATCCTTGGTGTCGATCACGTAGTTGTTGCTGGTGGGGTTGACCGTTGCGGCGTTGCCTACGGCATCACGGATGGTATCGATGTTGCGCAGGCTGATGGTGTTGGTGGCATCCTCGACGTCCGGCCCTGCCGTGTAGGTGATGGTGTAGGTGCGGCCGTCGGCTGAGCGGTTCAGCGTCCCTATCCGGTTGGTGCCATAGGGCGTGACATTGGCGTTGCTGAAATCGATGTTGTCTGCCGTGAAGCCGGTGACTGCCTCGTCGAAGGTGATGGTGACGGTGACCAGTCTGTCATTGCTGCTCGTGACGGGGTTGGGGGTCACGGCGATGGTGGCGCTGGGCGGCTTGTTGTCGATGGTGTAGGTGGCGAGGTTGACGTTGCCCGTGCCCGCGTTGCCCGCGACATCGGTGATGCCGGCCATGTTGATGCCGATCTGCAGGTCCTTCGCTTCGGTGTTGGCCGCCAGGTTGGCCGGCGCCCTCAGGTCTACCTGCCAAGACCTGCCGCCGTCGGTGGTGCGCAGGTTCTCCAGCGTGCCCATGCCCGCCGGTATCGTCAGGTCAGCCGTCGTGAAACTGGCCTGATTCAACTGCTCGGAGAAGACAAAGGTGATGGTGGTTACTTGGTTGGCGCGGGTCAGGTTGGGGTTGCCGATCGTCGGGGTGCCCGTGATGGTGGGCGCCCGGGTGTCGACGATGAAGGTGGCGCTGGTGGCGTCGTTGGCGGTGCCGTCAGGGTTGTAGCGGATGGTGCACTCGGTTCTGTCCAGGTTCGGGGTAGGCGTGAAGGTGCCTTGATAGACCTGGGTGGTGGGGGTGCTGAGGGCCTCGACGTATTGGAAGTCGTAGCCGGCGGATATGGTGCCGCCAGTGATGGTCACGTCATTGACTGTCCTGACGCCAGACCTATTGGTGGTGCCCATGAAGTGGGTCTTCTCGACCGTAAAGGTGACTACGGCGGTCTCGCCGGCTTTGATGGTTGTCTTGTCAAGCGTGATGGTGGCCATGGGGCTTTCCTTTCAATGGGATGTGGATTGCGCTG
Organism: Verminephrobacter eiseniae EF01-2; assembly: GCF_000015565.1. Lineage (NCBI taxonomy): Bacteria > Pseudomonadati > Pseudomonadota > Betaproteobacteria > Burkholderiales > Comamonadaceae > Verminephrobacter > Verminephrobacter eiseniae. Next base: position 4,538,147 of record NC_008786.1, on the reverse strand, counting down.
GTGCGCCGAATGCGCCGAATTCAGGCAGGAGGGCTGCGGTCACGGCGCTTTCCTTTTGACACAATGGATGCAAGAGCTTGCTCGGGTTTCATTCGCCGCTCGCGGCCAGGGCCACGGCGGACGAGGGTGTCAGCGATGTTCGTTGCCCGCCCGGTGGGGGGGCAACGGCTTGCACTGGTGACAATGGTGAAACAAATCCCGCTGCGCGGAATATAGCCTAAGCGCAGCCCATCACCCCAGTGTGTGGGCCAGGGTTTGCGCAAAATTCGGCACCACGGGCCGGGTGCCGAAAATCACGGCCAGCACGCTGCCGGCGGGGGGTTCTGCGCAAGTCCTGGCGAAGTGTTCGGATGCCATGGCATGGCCCAAAAGCCAAGGCAAGGGCTACCAGACCAAGGGCTACCAGACGGGGATCGACGCCATCCTGCGCGATGCCATGTTGCGTGAGCGCTGCATTGCGCCCAACGAGGCCGAGCGTTCGAGGTGATGGCCGGTCCTGATTCAGGCATGAACCACAGCGCCCTGCTTCAGGCCGGCATGTCGGTCCGTGGCAGCCGCAGGTGTTGCTTGAGCGTCTCGAACACCTGCCGTGTGACCGGGTTCACCACGCGGCTGCGCACATACAGGTAGTACGTCAGGTCGGGCAGCCGGGGCATGCCGTCGCTCGCGTCCAGCACCCTCAGCCCCGCATCCAACTGCTCGACACCGCGCGCCGTCACGCCCAGGCCCGCCCTGAGCGCCGCCTTGATGCCGACCAGGCCCGACGACATGTACCGCGGCGTCCACGCCACGCCCGCCGCGTCGAGCGCCTCGTGCCCGATGCGCCGGAAGATGCTCGGCCCGTCCGCCATGATCAGCGGCACCGGCTTCGCCGGGTCGTGCACATAGCTGGCCGCGCACAGCCAGACGGTGGGCGAGTTGCGCAGCACCACGCCCTCGAACTGCGACTGCGGATCGGCGCGGTTGGAGATGATCATGTCGACCTCGCCGCTTTCGAGCGAAGTCATCAGGTAGGGGCTGCGGCCGATGTGGATGTCCAACTGCAGCAGCGGCGCAGTGCGCGCCACCTCGGCCAGCAACGACGGCAGCAGGGTCTCGGCCACATCGTGCGGCGCGCCGATGCGCAGGTTGCCTTCGAACCGGCCCTGCCGGAGGTTGCGCAGCGCCTCGTCGTTGAGCGCGAGCATGTGCCGCGCATAGTTGAGCAGCCGTTCGCCGCGCTCGGTCAGCCGCTTCTGGCGGCCTTGCTTGACGAAGAGCGGATGCCCGATCTGCTCTTGCAGCCGCTGCATCTGCTGCGTGATCGCCGACTGCGTGCGCCCCAGGTGGACGGCGGCCGCCGCAAAGCTGTGGTGGCTGACGACGGCCGCGAACGAGCGCAGCAGTTCGAGATCGAGCGTGGGCATACATCAATTTTATTGATGTGTTTCTTCTGCCGCCTGAATGGTTGCGCCACGCCGCCGGCACTACAGTGAAGGCACACCCCACAGGCAACCCCACTGGAGAAACTGCATGAGCACCCCATCCGAGCAACGCCGCCAGGCGGTCGAGGCATCGATCGGCCAGATGAAAAAAGCCATCGGCGGCGCTGAACCAAGCCGCGCCAGGCTCGATGCAGTGCTCGATGCGCTGCAAGGTCTGGCCGCCCACACCGGGTACTGGGGCGCCGCCGACTTTCCGCCTCCCGAAGCCGGCGAGCACCAGGCGCGCTACCTGATCGCCGAAGACCCGGACCAGAGCTACGCGCTCTACCTGAACGTGATGCGCCCGGGCAAGAAGATCGTGCCGCACAACCACACGACCTGGGCCTGCATCGCCGCCGTGGAAGGCGCCGAGCACAACCGCGTGTACGCGCGCACCGACGATGGCTCCGTGCCGGGCGTGGGCAAGCTCGAAGAAACGGCGCTGATCGTCGTCGCGCCGGGCAAGGGCATCGCGCTGATGCCCGAAGACATCCACTCGGTCGAGATCCAGGGCGAGCAGGTGATCCGCCACCTGCACATGTACGGCCGCGCGCTCGAAACGCTGAACCAGCGCATCGCCTACGATCTTGCCGCCGGTACGTACCAGACGATGGACATCGGTGTGCAGACGCGCCGTTAGCCGCCAACCCCTTTCCTTCGATGCATCTTCCTTCATGCGGGCCGCGCCGGGCGTGGCTTCGCAGGGCTTGGTTCATCCCAACGGCGCGTCGCCATGACTTCTCACATCGATCCGAAGACCCTCAAAGCCTGGCTGCACGACGGCGGCGAAATCGCGCTGCTCGACGTGCGCGAGCATGGCCAGTACGGCCAGGCGCATCTGTTCTACGGCATCCCGCTGCCGTTCAGCCGGCTCGAGGCCGATGCACCGCGCCTCGTGCCGCGCCGCAGCGTGCGGCTGGTTGCGTATGACGATGGCGCATCCGCCGTGGCCCTGCGCTCGGCCGAGCGGCTCGCCGCGTTGGGCTACACCGGCGTGCATGTGCTGCAAGGCGGCGCCCCCGCGTGGGAGGCTGCGGGCTACCGGCTCTTCGCCGGCGTCAACCTGCCCTCGAAGACCTTCGGCGAACTGGCCGAGGAGGCCTATCGCACGCCCCGTGTCAGCGCCAACGAACTGGCCGGAATGCTCGCGCGCAAGAACGAGGTCGTGGTGCTCGACGGCCGTCCCGTCAGCGAGTTTCACAAGATGAGCATCCCCGGCGCCACCTGCTGCCCCAACGGCGAACTGGCCTACCGCGTGCGGCGGCTCGTGCCCGACACCGGCACGCCCATCGTCATCAACTGCGCGGGCCGCACGCGCAGCATCATCGGTGCGCAGACGCTCATCAACCTCGGCCTGCCCAACCCGGTCTACGCGCTGGAGAACGGCACGCAGGGCTGGTTCCTGAACGATCACAAGCTGGCGCACGGCGGCACGCAGCGCTATGCGCCCGACAGCGGCAACACCGACCTGCGGCCTGCGGCCAAGGCCCTGGCCGAACGCTTCGGGGTGCCTACGGTGACGGCGAAGACCGTGCAGCAATGGGCTGCGCAGGCGGATCGCACGCTGTTCCTCTGCGACGTGCGCACGCCCGAGGAGTTCGCGGTGCGCAGCCTGCCCGGCGCGCAGCACACGCCCGGCGGTCAACTGCTGCAGGCCGGCGACCAGTACTTCGGCGTGCGCGGCGCGCGGCTCGTGCTGTTCGACAGCGACGGCGTGCGCGCGCCGACCGTCGCGAGCTGGCTGCGCCAGATGGGGCACGACGCGAGCGTGCTCGAAGGCGGACTCGACGGCGGACGGGCGAGCGGGCTGTCGCTCGCACCGGCCGCCGCGCCGACCGCGCCTGCGCTGAAGACCATCGACGCGCAGTCGCTGTCTGCAAGACTGGCGCAAGGCGGCGTGGCACCGATCGATGTGCGCGGCAGCATGCAGTTTCGCGCCGGCCACATCCCGCAGGCCCGCTGGTCGATCCGCCCGCGCCTGGCCGCCGACACGAAGGGCGAGACGCGCCAGATCGTGCTCGTCGCCGACGATGCCGCGCTGGCCGCCTGGGCCGCCATGTCTGAACTCGATGGCCATGCCCCGCTGCTGCTCGAAGGCGGCATGCCCGCATGGCGCGCCGCCGGCCTGCCTCTCCAGGCCACGCCTGCGCTGCCCGCCGACGCCGACTGCATCGACTACCTGTTCTTCGTGCACGACCGGCACGACGGCAACAAGGAGGCCGCGCGCCGCTACCTCGCGTGGGAGACCGGCCTCGTCGCGCAGCTCGATGCGCAGGAGCGCGCCGCTTTCAGGCTGCCCTCGGCCGCATCGCACGCCTAGTGTCGCGTCACGGATCATCTGCCGGTCTGCGCTGGCCATCGAAGCGCATCGCGGCGTTGCAGCGCTTGCCAATACGCTCGGTATTGGCTGCGCGCAGCCTGCGACATCTGATCCGTGACGCGACACTAGTGTCGCGTCATCGGTCATCTGCCGGTCTGCGCTGGCCATCGAAGCGCAGCGCGGCGTTGCAGCGCTTGCCAATACGCTCGGTATGCTTGTATTGGCTGCGCGCTGCGCCTTGCGCTGCGCTCCGATGGCGGCGCGCAGCCTGCGACATTTGACCGATGGCGCGACACTGGCCAGACACTGCTTTCTTTCCGCTCGTCGTTGTCCGTTCCTGTTCCAGGAGTTCTGCCATGTCGTCTGCTTCCCGTGTTCCGCACCTCGCTCGTCTTGCCATTGCCGCCGCATGGCTCGCGGCGCTGGCCCTGCCGCCGGCATCGGCCGACCCGCTGCCCGCGCGCAACGGCTTTCCCTCGCAGACGGTGAAGTTCATCTCGCCCTTCCCGCCCGGCGGCGGCAACGACGCGACGGCGCGGCTGGTCACCACGCGCCTGCCGGAAATCATGGGCCAGGCCGCCGTGGTCGACAACCGTGGCGGCGCCGGCGGCAACATTGGCGCCAAGGCGGTGGCCGAGTCCAGGCCCGATGGCTATACCGTGCTCACCTCGCAGGTGTCGATCATGGCGGTGAACCCCGTGCTCTACGCCTCGGCCGGCTTCGATCCGGTGAAGAATTTCGTGCCGATCACGCAGATCAACGCCGCGCCGCTCGCGCTCGTGGTCGATGCCAACTCGGCGCTCAAGCGTTTTGCCGACCTCGCCGCGAAGGCCAGGGCCGCGCCCGGCAAGGTGACCTATGCGACGCCGGGCAACGGCACGCTCTCGCACCTCGTGGGCGTGGTGCTCGCCAAGGACAACGGCATCGGCATGACCCATGTGCCCTACAAGGGCGCCGGCCCCGCGCTCGCCGACCTGCTCGGTGGGCAGGTCGATGTGCTCGTGACCTCGACGGCCTCGGTCGCGGGCCTCGTGCAGAGCGGCAAGCTGCGCGTGCTCGCCGTGACCAGCCCGCGCCGCATCGGCGTGTTCGCCAAGGTGCCGACGCTCGAAGAACTGGGCTACGCCGGCGCGCGCTTCGAAGACTGGTACGGCTTCTTCGCACCGGCCGGCACGCCGCCCGAGCGCGTGGCCTACCTGAACGAAGCCATCGTGCGCACGCTGCACCTGCCCGAGGTGACCAAACTGGTGAACGACGGCGGCAGCGAAGTGGTGGCGAATTCTTCCGAAGCCTTCGCTGTGCAATTGAAGCAGGACATCGACCGCTGGTCGCGCATCGTCAAGCTCTCCGGCGCGAAGGCGGATTGACGCACCCTAGTGTCGCGTCACCGATCAGATGTCTGTCTGCGCTGGCCATCGAAGCGCATCGCGGCGTTGCATCGCTTGCCAATACGCTCGGTATGGTTGTATTGGCTGCGCGCTGCGCCTTGCGCTGCGCTCCGATGGCTGCGCGCAGCCTACGACATCTGATCGGTGACGCGACACTAGAGGCTTGGCCCACGCCAGACAGGAGATCACCATGTCCGACCCGCACAAAGAAGACGCCGCTGCCCAAGCCCTCGATACCCGGCTCACGCGCACCGGCAAATCCCCCGCCTATTTCGGCGGCACGCCCGTCAACGCGCCGCTGGTGCGTGCCAGCACCGTGCTGTTCGACAGTGTGGCGGCCATGCGCGACACCCGCGCGCGCCGCAGCGACGAGCGCGCCTTCAGCTACGGCGCACGCGGCACGCCCACCACCTTCGCGCTCGAAGATGCAGTCAGCGAGCTCGAAGGCGCGTACCGCACGCGGCTCTTTCCGACCGGCCTTGCGGCCATCGGCATGGTGCTGCTGTCGTACCTGAAGCCCGGCGACCATGTGCTGATGTCCGACAGCGTGTACGAGCCGGCGCGCAACCTCGCGCATTCGTTCCTCGCTCCCTACGGCATCCGCAGCAGCTTTTTCGCGGCGGACGGCAGCGGCATCGAGGACCTGTTCGAGCCGGCGACGCGCCTCGTCTATGCCGAATGCCCCGGCTCGCTGGTCTACGAGATGTGCGACCTGCCGAAGCTCGCCGCACTCACCCATGCGCGCGGCGCGCTGCTCGCGGCCGACAACACCTGGGGGTCGGGCGTGCAGTACCGGCCCCTGGCATTGGGCGCGGATATCTCCACGATGGCCGCCACCAAATACCTCTCGGGCCATTCCGACGTGATGCTGGGCACCGTCGCCACCACGCGCGAAGCCTGGCAGCCGCTGAACGAACGCTGCGACGCCTTCGGCATGACCGTGAGCCCCGACGACGCCTGGCTGGTGCTGCGCGGCATGCGCACGCTCTCGGCGCGGCTGCAGATGCACGAGCGGCATGCGCTCGAAGTGGCGCACTGGCTCCAGGCGCGGCCCGAAGTGGCGGCGGTGTTCTGCCCCGCGCTGCCACGGCACCCGGGCCACGATATCTGGCAGCGCGATTGCCGAGGCACCAACGGGCTGCTCTCGTTCGAGTTCAAGCCCGGCATCGGGAACGCGGCGGTCGAGCGCTTCGTCGATGCGCTGTCGCTGTTCGGGCGCGGCTCGTCGTGGGGCGGCTACGAAAGCCTCGTGGCGTGGACCCATATGCGCGCGGCGCGCAGCGTGACCGATTGGAGCGCGCGCGGCGCCGTCGTGCGGCTGCACATCGGCCTGGAAGCGCCCGCCGACCTGCTGGCCGACCTGGCGCAAGCGTTCACCGCTGCCAAGGCGTGATGGCCCGCGTTCCCGACGGTTTTCTTGAAATCCGGCGGCTTTGAAACCTGGTTCCGCTGCGGCGACGAGCGCAGTGCGGCAGTGTCTGATTTCATTCCTGAAACATCTGTGCACTTTGCCGCGCGCGTTGCTGCCAGCGTGGCGGGAAGGGGTGGGCCTTCGGCGCGGCGCGCACTGGAGCACCGTCGCCTTCGGGCGGCCGCGTGGCACCCATGCCGGCGCCTCGAACGGGCGGGGGATATGGCCGCTCGTGCAGCAGAGGCGGGTGCTCCTGGCGCCAGTCGTCCTTCATGGCCTGCACAGGCGTCTTGCGGCCCAGCGCCGACTGCGGCAGTGGGTGGTCGTGCCGGGCCACATAACGCGGCAAGGTCTGCTGCATGTCCTCGCGGCCGTTGAACCTGTGGGCCTTGGGCACATCGGCCATGCGGCCATGCGGCTATGCGGCTATGCGGCTATGCGGCTATGCGGCTATGCGACCATCGATCCTCTCGACCATGCCGTTGGTTCCCGGGGTCCCGGGCCTGGTCGGCCGCTGCTCCATGCCCAGCGCCTGGCACGGTGGGTCGAGCCCATGGTTGCCACTGGTTTGGCGCTCGCCGCTGGCGTCCGGGATGCGACAGCCACACGCTCATTCTTTGCGCTCATTCTTTGGTCTGTTTGACAGATTCCGCAACGCAGAAAAAATACGAGCATGCTCCACTCGTTCCGTTGTCCCGATACCGAGTGTCGCGTCACCGATCATCTGTCGGTCTGCGCTGGCCATCGAAGCGCATCGCGGCGTTGCATCGCTTGCCAATACGCTCGGTATTGGCTGCGCGATGCGCCTTGCGCTGCGCTCCGATGACTGCGCGCAGCCTACGACATCTGATCCGTGACGCGACACGAGGCGCTTTTCCGCAGCCAGTGTGTGCCCCGGTTCAAGAACATTGAACGTGTGGCACGGCGAAAGCTCTTGCAACTGCATGCCGCTACTGAATGGGCCAGTTTGCGGGTTCCCCCCGGGAACCGGCTCGAAGCGTTGAAGGGCGACCGCCGGGGGCAACACAGTATCCGCATCGATGACCAGTGGCGCGTCTGTTTCGTATGGCATGACGACGGTGCCCGCCAGGTCGAAATCGTGGACTACCACTAGGAAGTGAGAATGGCTGAACTACTCGACGAAATCCACCCTGGCGAAATCCTGCTGGAGGACTTCATGAAGCCGATGGGAATATCTGCGCGCCAGCTTGCGGCAGACATTGACGTCTCACCCAGCCGGATCAGTGATCTGGTGCACGGAAATCGTCCGATCACCGCTGATACGGCTTTGCGGCTCGGTTTGTTTTTCGACATGGAGCCGCGATTCTGGATGAATCTGCAAACGGAGTACGACATGCGCGTCGCGACACGCACCGTGCGCGAAAAAATCGCGCTCAGGATTCGTGTTTTCCATCATCATGCCGCCGCATGATTTTCGACCGGCTGCAAAAGCGCCAAACCTCGCAGCAATGGCCCGGGCCAAGGCCGGAGCGATGGCGCAGAACGCTCCGCGCCGGCCACTTGCTCGTTGCCATTCACCGCGCACTTTGCCGCTCGCGTTGCTGCCAGCGTGGCGGGAAGGGGTGGGCCTTCGGCGTGGCGTTCGCTGGAGTACCCTCGCCTTCGGCGCCGGCATGGGCGCCTTCGGGCGGCCGGGCGTCGCTCATGCCGGCGCCTCGAACGGGCGCGGGTCGAGAAAGCGCCGCAGCACGTTGGTGGTGATGCGGCTGATGTCGTTGTCGTAGCCGTTGTGGCTGAGCGAGAGCATGTAGGCGATGGAGCCGGTCGCGAATACGGCGCCGCCCCGGGCGGTCTCGAAGAACACCATGTCGGCGCGCACCAGCGCGTTTTGCTCGGCGTCGAGGCCGTGCACCGTGGTGCGGTATTCCTCGGGGGTCGGCAATGCGCCCGGGCCCAGGCCGTGCGAACGGGCCAGGATCACGGCGTGCGGCGGCGAACCCAGGTCGGCATCGAAGCGGTCGATTTCTATGCCCACGGCGCCGCCGGCGCGCACGCCGTAGTCGCCGATGCGCTCGCCCTGCGCGATGCCTTGCAGCGCAAAGGCCACGCGCGGGTTGGCGGCCTCGGGCGTCAGCAGGTAGTAGCCGGCGTGGTCGTAGACCATGGCCGCGAAGCCGACGCCGATGAGCTTTTGCGGCGCGAAGCCGCTGTGGCGCCAGAGCGCGCCGGGTTCGCCGGTGCCGGCCAGGTGCACCTCGCCGGGGCGCGACTCCCAGGTGCGCGTGCCGCTGATGCCGCGCCGCACCTCGACGGCGGCGGGCGCCTGCGGATGCCAGGCGCAGCGCCAGTAAAAGCCGTTGGCGCCGAGCGCGAGGTGGCGGCCGCCGCCGTTCTGGTAGGCCATGATGGCGTTCATCATGGCCTGGCTGTAGTACTCGGGGTGCGAGAGCGTGGCCAGCACCCGGTAGCCGGCGATTGCGCCCAGGCCCTGGCGGTCGAGTTCGGCGTCGGTGATCAGCTCGTAGTCGATGCCCTTTTCTTCGAGCCAGTCGATGAAGTGGGTGTCGATGGCCAGGTTGCCGGGCGTGGCGCGCGGGCGCATGTTCAGCACCGGGCGCAGCCACGAGCTGTAGGCGCGGCCGCTGCCGTCGATGTGATGGTCGTAGGTGGATTGGCCGATCTCGGGGTGCTCTTGCAGGTAGACATCGTCGCCCGTGAGCATCAGCAGCCGCTCGGTCAGCACCTCGAAGTGCACCGCGTGCAGGCGCAGCGCGCTGTTCGCGTAGGCCATGTAGGTCATGCTCGGCGCGAGCAGCACCAACGGCGCGCGCGGCCGCGCCGTGCGCAGGTTGTGCGCGCCGGCTGCGGGCGTGACGAAGAAGGTGATGAACGTCTCGGCGTGCCTGGCTGGCGCGTCGACGGGCCGGTGGGTCGCGGCGGGCCGCAGGCGCAGCGCGTGCACGCCCGAGCGCCAGTCGAGCGGCACATCCAGCACCAAGGTGGCGGGCCAGCCGCAGTCGTAGATGTCGTCGCTGTGGAAGTGGATGGCGCCGTACTCGCGCGGCGCGAGCCGCCAGTCGTGCACGGCGCCGCTCCAGTGCACGCCGGTCATGCCGCGGCATGGCAACTGGTGCAGCAGGCCGTGCATGCGGTGGGGCGAGCGGTCGGTCACCACCAGGGTGTCGATGCCGACCGAGAAGTCCCAGCAGGCGATCAGCTGCGCATCGGCCTGCCCGGCGCGCGCGGGAGCGTCGATCTGGCGCAGCGCATCCGGCGCGGGCAGGCCGGCCGCGATGCGCGGCGCCTCGATCTTGCCGTCGAAATGCGCGGCGGTGCGCAGCGGGGCGAGCGATGCATGGTGCGCGGCCACGGTGAACGGCCCCTGCGAATCGAGGCGCCAGTCGGCGGCCGGGTGCGTGGCGCGCATCTCGCTGCGCTTTTCGGGCAGCACCGCATCGGCCAGGCGGCTCTGGTGCACGAACAGTTCGCCGCTGGCCGGGTCGATGCCGCCCTGGATCCAGTACCAGCGGCGCTCGTCGAGCGCGGCGCCGGTCGAGACCTCGACCGGTGCGGCGGCCCCGCCGACGCGCAGCGTCACGCCATGGCGCGACACCTGCAATGCGTAGCCGCACCCGGTTTCGGCATTCCAGCGCGCGAGCACGGTCTGCGGCGCGGCGCCGAGCCGCGTCGGCCAGATATGGCAGCCGAAGGAAAACGCCCCGGCCGGCGCCAGCCGGCTGTCTGCGGGCACCGACATGCTGGAGCCGCAGGGCACCTCGTGCCACTGGCAGGCATGCACACCGTCCAGCGGCGAGACCAGTTCCTGGTACTTCAGGCCCGGGCCGGTGGCATCGGCGTCGGCGCAGCGCAGGCGCACGAAGCTGGCGTCCGCCTCGGGCAGATGGCTGCTCAGGTGAAAGCGGATGCGTTCGCCAGCGCGCACGCTGAGTGTGTCGGGATAGCCGAGGAAGGCGTTGGTTTCGATGCCGGTGTCATTCATGGCCGTTCGCTCCCGGTTTCGTCGAGCGGGAGTTCACAGCCGGTCAGCGCTTGCCAGCGCAGCCTGAACACATGCCACTCGGCGGCGTCGAGCGAGTCGAAACGGCAGTCGAGGAACAGCCGGACTTTTTGCCCGCGCTCGGGCGGCATCTGCGCCAGCGCCCAGCGGCGCCCCGGCTCCAGCACGTACAACAGATAGCGGCCGCCGACCGGCCCCCAGCGCATGCGGTGCAGCAGCTTTTGCAGCTCCTGGCTGTACTGTCGCGTCACCGATCATCTGTCGGTCCGCGCTGGCCATCGAAGCGCATCGCGGCGTTGCATCGCTTGCCAATACGCTCGGTATTGGCTGCGCGATGCGCCTTGCGCTGCGCTCCGATGGCTGCGCGCAGCCTACGACATCTGATCGGTGACACGACAGTACGGTCCGCGGATATGGCTGCGAAATTCCCGGGCCAGGTCGGTGCGCTGCGGGTCGATGCGGTAACAGGCGGCGTTCGGGTCGCTGGTGTGGTCCATCGTCAGGGGCTTTCTGCCGGGCGGGGCTGGTTGCGCAGCGCGAGCAGTTCGTCTGCGCGCTCGGGGTGGGCGTCGATCTCTTGCAGCACGCGCACGAAGCCGCGACCGCCTTCGATCAGGTCGTTGCGGATCGCCTCGTGCACCATCTTCACGTCGCGCGCTTGCAGGCCGCGCAGCACGTTCAGATGCTGGTGCACGCCGTCGTAGTGCGGATGGCCGTGCGGGTAGAGAAAGTTCATCATCGGCCCGACCTGCATCCAGATGCGGTCGAGCAGGCCGGTCAGTTGCGGCATGCCGGAGCGGCGGTAAATGCCGAAGTGAAAGTCGAAGTTGTGCTGCAGCGCGGCGCGGTAGTCCCGGGCCTTTTCCGCGTGCATCAGCAGGCGGTGGCTTTCGCTCAGTTGCCCGAGCGCCGCGTCGTCGAGCAACGGCACCGCGCGCTCGGCGGCCAGCGGCTCCAGCGCCAGGCGGATTTCGCGCAGTTCCACGTACTCGGCCAGCGAGAGCATGCGCACGCGGATGAAGTGGCCTTCCTTCATCTCGAGCGCGTGGTCGCGCACCAACTGGATCAGGGCCTCGCGCACCGGCGTCTCGCTGGTGCCCATGGTCTTGGCGAGTTCGCGGATCTTCAGGCGCTGCCCCGGCTGGAAGGTGGCCGACATCAGCTGCTCGCGCAGGTGCTCATAGATTTGACTGGCCAGATTGCTGCGTTCGATCGGGCTGGTGCCGGTGGCCATGGCTCTCCTTGTGTCTTGGGTTCACGGGTGCGTTCGCTCGCATGGTAGGGCACGGCGCGAGCGGGATGGATGGGTGCGGATCAGCGGCTGAGCCAGGCGGCATACTCGCGGCCTGACTTGAAGTTCTTGGGATCGCCCATCGCCGCCACGGCAACGGTGGCCGTCAGCAGGCCCACGCCGGGAATCTCGGCAATGCGGCGGCTGGCTTTGTCCTGTTTGTGCCAAGCCTGCAGATGTCGCTCGATCTGCGCAACTTGATCATCGAGCTGCCCCACCCGCGCCCATTGCTCGCGCAGGCTGCCCGGCAGCATGGCGGGCAGTCGCTCGACCAGGTGGGCCAGTGCGGTGGCAATCCCTTGGCTGATGCCTGCCCGGCCTTGGGGCATGACTCGTCCGTATTCGGCCAGCAAGCCACGCAGTCCGTTGATCTGCGCGGTGCGGAATTTGACCAACTGGCTGCGCATGCGGTGCAAGGCCAGCACGGCTTGTTGAGCCTTGGATTTGATCGCCACGGCCCTGAGCGCAGGCTGCTGCACCGCCGTCCAGATGGCGCGGGCATCGGTCGCATCGCTCTTGTTGCGACCGACAAACGGTTTGACCATCCTGGCCGGCAGCAGCTTGACCTCGTGCCCGAGCGTGATCAGTTTGCGTGCCCAGTGCTGCGCGCCGCCACAGGCCTCCATGCCGATGAGGCAGCGGGCCCGGTTGGCAAAGTGCTCCAGAAACTTCTCGCGCTTGAGTTGCACGCCCACGATTTCTCCGGTTTCAACATCGACCCGATGCAGTTGAAACACCCGCTTGGCGATATCCACGCCAATCACTTGCTGCTTGCTATCATTCATTTTGGAGCCTCCGGTTTGCCTGTGAAGATGACATCATCTTGCACCTTGGGTACTTCGATGCCGTCGGCCCGCGAGGCTCCACCTGCTTGCCCGAGCCGCACCCGAAGACACCTCGGTGCAGACTTATCCGCCGGGCCAAGCCTGGGGACAGCCGGGCCGGCCTTTGTCAGGCACATGAGCCCGGTTGTCCCCAGGTGCGAAGCACCCGGTGGGTAAGTCGTGTTCTACGCTTGCGTCATTTTTCCAATCGGTTCGCCCTTGCGGGGGAGGCGTCCATATCACATTCCTTGGCTGGAGGCCGCGTCTGTCGCAGCCCTTGCGAAGGCCGGAACAGGCATAGGGGCGCTTGGCTGCTGCATCCCCACCCAATTTGTCGGAAGGGACCGCAACGCCAGAGAAGGAGCCGGAATCCGGCTTGCCAGACCAATCTTTTTCCCTGCTGCCAGAACCGGACGCAAAGGGCCGCGCAGGGGTGGAATCCCCTGCTTAGGGGGCAGAAAACCCGCTTCTCCGCGCCGAACCGCTAGTGTCGCGTCACCGATCATCTGTCGGTCTGCGCTGGCCATCGAAGCGCATCGCGGCGTTGCATCGCTTGCCAATACAGCTCGGTATGGGCTGCGCGATGCGCCTTGCGCTGCGCTCCGATGGCTGCGCGCAGCCTACGACATCTGATCGGTGACGCGACACTAGGCGTCAATGACGTTTTTTTCCTTGCCAAAAGGGCGTCAATGACGTAGTATAAGGAATGGAGACAAAGCCCATCACCATCGTTGAGATCCCTGCGTTCCTGACTGCGGCAGGGGCGATCTGGACAGATGAGGAACGGGCCGAATTGATTGATTACGTCGCCCGCAATCCTGAAAGCGGGAATGTCATTCCGGGAACGGGTGGCGTTCGAAAGCTGCGATGGGGACGGGCAGGCATTGGTAAACGCGGCGGTGCCCGTGTGATTTATTTTTATTACCGCACGGACGCCCCGATCTACATGCTGTCGGCCTACGCCAAGGCTGCAAACGTTGATTTGACGCCGGATCAAAAAAAGCAAGTGACGAAATTGACGGCAATTCTGAAAGAACACCACGCCGTGAAAGGAGATTGAGATGGAAACGAATTTTGGTGATGATCTGATCGAGGGCCTGAACCAGGCCGTAGCCCATGCCAAGGGACAATCGAAGGACGCGCGGGTCCATGTGGTGCATGTTCCCAATGTGCGCAGCCTGCGTGCGCGCCTGAAGATGTCGCAGCAATTGTTCGCATCGACCTACCATATCCCTCTGGCAACACTCAAAGGCTGGGAGCAGGGGCGGCGTCAGCCTGATGCGACCGCCGCAGCTTATTTGAGCGTTATCGAAAAAATGCCAGTCGAGGCTCAGACTGCGCTTGAAAGTTAGGCATGCCCTGGAAACTCTCCAATACCCAGGAACAACGCTGCCTGGAAAAATATTCTCCGACCGGGGAATTTCTTTCACGGCCCCCGGCTTCTATGACGAACCCGATTTTCTTGAGCAGGAACGGCAGGATTCTCGTTTCCTTGAAATTTATGCCCGCTATGTCGAGGCGCGTTGCTATGACGACGCCTATCTTGCCGATGCCGCCACGAAAATCGACATCGCCGCCAGAGCACTGGAAGCTTCTATTCAGGCCGATGGCCGTCTGGGTGCCTGTGTGGATGCATCGGGCATGCTTGGACGCCCTTGGTATCTGGAATTACGTTGCCAAAACCACATTGACAGGCACCTTTCCAAAAAATAGCGGACTGACCCCGCGCTATTACGGTCGCCGGCGGACACCGTGACGCGGCTCGGCTCGGGCAGCCGCGCGCGCAGTTCGGTGCCGTCGGGCAGTTGCGCAATCCACAGCATTGAAGGCCGCGCAGACGATGGCCGCCAGGTCGTTGCCTGCGGCGTCGGCTGCAGCGTCGAGGCTGGCGACATCGTTGTAGCCGTAGCGGATCAGGTGGGCGCGGTCCTCGGGCGTGACGCCGGCCGACACCGGCGTGCACCATGGGTCGGAGCCGTGGTAGGCCCTGGCGGCGACCAGCACCTTGCGCTTGCCGCTGGCGGCGCGCGCCACCATCAGGCTGACGGTGGTGGCGTCGGTGCCGTTCTTCTGGAACAGCACCCAGTCGGCGTGCGCGCTGCGCGCCACGAAGCGCTCGGCCAGTTCGACCAGGCGCGGGGTCGGGCCGTTGAGGCAGTCGCCCAGCGCCTGCTGGCGCCGCGCCGCCGCATCGACCTGCGGATGGTGGTGGCCCAGCAGGTTCGGGCCCCAACTGCACATGAAGTCGATGTAGGCATTGCCGTCCACATCCCAAACCCGGCAGCCCTGCCCGTGCTCGAAGAACTGCGGGTAGCCCGCCGGCAGCGCCGCCGCGTTCAGATGGCCCGTCATTCCGCCTGGCAGCACCTTGGCTGCGCGTTGGCGCCACCGGGCGTCCTGGCGGTTGGACAGTGCTTGCGCGGCAACGGGCGGCATTCGGAATCCTTGGCGGTTGGCGATGCGCTGCATGATATATCATATTTTATCTTGCGCACAACCATCGCCCGGGGCATCGCCCGAGGCCATCACCCGAAGTCATCGCATCGCACTTTTGTCCGGCGCATTGGCGGGCGCTCCGGCCGGACCCGGAATGCCGCGCGCCGCGTGCCGCGAACGGGAAGGGTCGCGATTTTTGTTATTGACCGATATGTAAGTATCAGTTATTGGTGTCTGTCAAAATGCCGCTTGGCGCCATCTGCCGTCTGCCTTCACCGCGCCCTTGACCGGGCGTTTTTGCGATGGACGGGGACGGGCCTATCGCGTCGAATGCGTTCATCGGCGCATTCATCGGCATTCATCGGCATCTCCGGCGTTTCCCCTGTCCCTTGCAAGACGCGCCCTGCGCGCATGACGACCCCTTCGACGTGGCCAAAGACTTTCAAACCCTGATCGCTGAGCGGCAATCGACGATGACCCAGCTCGAACAGCGGGTTGCCGTCTACCTGCGCTCCAACCCGGATGCGATTCTCGTCGATACCTCCAACACCATCGCCGAGCGGGCGTTCGTGAGTCCGATGACGGTCACCCGGTTTTTCAGAAAGCTGGGTTTCGACAGTGCCGCTGCCGTCAAGAAAGCGGTCCGGCAGCGTTTTGCGAGCCAGGTGCCCAGCGCCATTGGCAGCCGCTTCGACCAGTTTCAGAGGCAGCGCACGCTGCTCGACAAGAACGGCGATGTGAAAGATGCCGTGACGGCGATCCGGCAAGCCGCGCAGTACCGGTCGACGCCGATGTGGGCCAGGATCGTGGAACTGATAGCGCATTCGGACAGTGTGTTCGCCGCAGGCTTTCAGACCATGAGCTACCTGGCCAACGGGCTGGTGAGCCGGCTCAACTACATCCGCGCCAACGTGCATGAACTCGATGGCGCGGATGGCGTCTATGCGCCGTTTTTTGCCGACCGTTCGGCAAGGCGCACGCTGATCATCATCGATCACTTCCGCTATGGGCGCAACGGCCCGGTGCTGGCCAAAGTGGCGCGCGAGCAGGGCGCCGAGGTGATCATTTTTTGCGACGAGCATTGCAACTGGGCCGCCGGCATCACCGCCTTCGTGGTCACCTTGCCGTCTGAACCCGGCTTTTTCTTCCGGCCGACGATGGCGCTGCATTTTTGCATGCACATGCTGGTGCAGGATGTCATTGACATGCTGGGCGAGCCGGTGCGCCGGCAACTGCAGTTGCTGTCCGAAGCGCAGGAGCTGTTCGGCCAATTCCAGACCTGATTCCGGCCTGATTCCGACCAGGTTCCGATCAGGATTTCCAAGCACTGCCAAGAAAAGGAAGCCCCCGTGAAACTCAAGCTATCGATGCTGTTCGCCGTCGTCTTGGCCGCGGCATCGGGCGGCACTTGCGTGCTGGCCAAAACCGCCAAAGACATATTGGTGATCGGAAAATCGGCCGATCCGCAAAACCTGGATCCGGCCGTCACGATGGACAACAACGACTGGACGGTCACATACCCGGCGTACCAGCGTCTGGTGCGCTACAAGGTCCATGACGGCAAGGCTTCCAGCGAGTTGGAAGGCGATTTGGCGCAAAGCTGGAGTAGTTCGCCAGACGCGATGACCTGGGAATTCAAGCTCAAGCCGGGCAGCAAATTCGCCGATGGTTCGCCGGTCGATGCCCATGCGGTGAAGTTCTCCTTCGAGCGTTTGCTGGCCTTGAAAAAAGGCCCTTCCGAACCCTTCCCCCCGGGCATCGAGGTCAGCGCGCCCGACGCGTCGACCGTGCGCTTCAAGCTCAAGACCGGCTTTGCGCCTTTCCTGTCGATCCTGGCCATCGATGGCGCGTCGGTGGTCAACCCGAAAGTGATGCAATACGAACAAAACGGCGACAAGGCCCAGGGCTGGCTGGCGGGGCACACCATGGGCAGCGGCGCCTTCCAACTGAGCAGTTGGCAAAAGGGCCAAAGCATCGTGATGGACAAAAGCCCGCATCCGAATGGAGCGGCGCCGGCCTTCAACAAAGTGATCATCAAGTTCGTGCCCGAGGCCTCGGCGCGCCGCCTGCAACTGCAAGGCGGCGACATGGACATTGCCGAAGACCTGCCGCCCGACCAGATCGAAAGCCTGAAAGCGCAACAGGGCCGCCAGGGCGTCGTGGTGGGCGACTACCCGAGCTTGCGCGTCACCTACCTGTACCTGAACAACAAAAAAGCGCCGCTGGACAAGCCCGAGGTGCGCCGCGCCATCATCGCCGCCGTCGATGTGCGCGCCATCATCGACGGCATTTTCTCGGGCAAGGCCAAGGCCATGAACGGGCCCATTCCCGAAGGCATGTGGGGGCACGACGCGCAGGCTGCGCCCGCAGCCTTTGCGCCGGCCAAGGCCAGGGAACTGCTGGCCAAAGCCGGGCTGCGCAATATCCGGCTGGGCTTTTTGCTGTCGGACAAAGACCCTTCGTGGAGCCCGATCGCGCTGGCCACGCAGTCCAACCTGGCCGATGTCGGCATCCAGGTGCGCCTGGAAAACATGGCCAATGCCAGCTTTCGCGAACGTGTCGGCAAGGGCGACTTCGATATCGCCATCGGCAACTGGAGCCCCGACTTTGCCGACCCCTACATGTTCATGAACTACTGGTTCGAGAGCGACAAGCAGGGGGCCGCCGGCAACCGCTCCTTCTACTCCAACCCCCGGGTCGATGCGCTGCTGGCCAGAGCGGCCCATGCGAGCGCCTTGTCCGAGCGCAGCAGGCTGTACCAGGAGGCGCAAAAAATCGTGGTCGACGATGCGGTCTATGTCTACCTGTTTCAGAAAAACACCCAGATCGCCGCGCGCAGCAGCGTCAAGGGGCTGGTGTTCAACCCGATGCTCGAGCAGATCTACAACGTCCAGCAGATGTCCAAGTCCGAGTAGCGCGGTATTCCTGTGCGGTACTCCTTCTGACCCCCGGGGTTTGCCATGGGTTTTTTGACTGTTCTTTGGCGCCGTCTCGGATTTTTGCTGCTGGTCGTTTTCGGCGTGTCCATCATCACGTTTGCGATTTCGCACATGATTCCGGGCGATCCGGCCCGGCTGCTGGCCGGCGAGAGGGCATCCGAAGCCATGGTCGCCGGCATGCGCCAGAGCCTGGGGCTGGATCGGCCGCTGCCGGAGCAGTACCGGATCTACATGCTCGGCCTGGCGCATGGCGACCTGGGAACCTCGATCCGCACGGGCCGTCCCGTGGCCGAGGATATCCTCGCGTTTTTCCCGGCGACGCTGGAACTGGTGATCGCGGCGCTGCTGTTTTCAATCGCCATCGGCGTGCCGCTGGGCGTGGTCTCGGCGGTTTGGCGCGACCGCCCCATCGACCACCTGGTGCGAACGATTTCGGTTGCCGGCGTTTCCATGCCGGCCTTCTGGCTGGCGCTGATGCTGATTTACCTGTTCTACGGCCAACTCGGCTGGCTGCCCGGCGGCGGGCGGATCGACCTGGGCGCCAGCGCTGCGCCGGCTGCGACCGGCTTTTACCTGATCGACGCGCTGCTGGCCGGTGACGGCCAGGCGCTGTGGAGCGCCATCCGGCACCTGCTGCTGCCGGCGCTCACGCTGGGCTTCGTGCATGTCGGCGTCGTCGCGCGCCAGATCCGTTCAGCGCTGCTGGATCAGTTGCAGCAAGACTATGTGCGCACGGCCCGCGCCGGCGGGCTGTCCGCTGCCGCCGTGGTGTTGCAGCATGCGCTGCCGAACGCGCTGATACCTTCGGTCACGGTGCTGGGCCTGGCCTTTGGCGACCTGCTCTATGGCGCGGTGCTCACCGAAACCGTGTTTGCCTGGCCCGGCATGGGCTCCTACGTCGTGGCCTCGATACAGGCGCTGGACTTTCCGGCCGTGATGGGTTTCACCGTCGTCGTCTCGTTCGTCTATGTGCTGGTGAACCTGGCCGTCGATCTGGTCTATCTGGCGCTCGATCCGCGCATCACGGGGGTGGGTTGAAATGAACGGGCCGGATTGGGATTACCTGGCCTACCGCCTGCGGCGCAGCCCGCTGACGCTGCTCGGCCTGTGCATGGTCGCGCTGGTGCTGCTGGCGATTCTGGTGGGGCCGTGGCTGCTGTCCACCGACCCCGACCGCATCGATCTGCGCTCCCGGCTGGCCGCGCCCTCGGCCGCGCATTGGTTTGGCACCGACGAAGTGGGGCGCGACATCTTTACCCGCGTCCTGCATGGCGGCCGCATCTCCGTCGGGATCGGTTTTTTTGTGGTGCTGGTGTCCGCGACCCTGGGCAGCATCCTGGGTGGCCTGTCCGGCGTGATCGGCGGCAAGATGGACACTGCGATCATGCGGCTGATGGATATCGTCTTGTCGGTGCCTTCGCTGGTGCTGACCATGGCCTTGGCTGCGGCACTCGGCCCCAGCCTGTGGAACGCGATGCTGGCGCTTGCGCTGGTGCGGATTCCGGCCTACGTGCGGCTGGCCCGGGGCCAGACCTTGACGATACGCGAGAGCGGCTACGTTTTGGCCGCGCGCAGCTTTGGCGCCAAGCCTTGGCAGATTCTGCGCTGGCATGTGGCGCTCAATGCGCTGCCGCCGATCAGCGTGCAGGCCAGCCTCGACCTGGGCTCGGCGATTCTGATGGCCGCCGCTTTGAGCTTCATCGGGCTGGGTGCGCAACCGCCGGCGGCCGAGTGGGGCGCGATGATCGCCGTCGGCCGCCACCATGTGCTCGAGCAGTGGTGGTATTCGGCCTTTCCCGGCATGGCCATCCTGTTCACGGCCGTGGGATTCAATTTTTTGGGTGACGGCCTGCGCGACATGCTCGACCCGAAACACAGGCAGCCATGAGCGCTGCCCGGCCGCCCGAAGGCGCTCATACCGCAGCCGAAGGCGAAGGTGCTCCATCCTTCGCCGCCCGGCCGCCCGAAGGCGCTCATACCGTAGCCGAAGGCGAAGGTGCTCCATCCTTCGCCGCCCGGCCTCCCGAAGGCGCTCATACCGCAGCCGAAGGCGAAGGTGCTCCAGTGAACGCGAACCATCGAACCCCGGTGCTCGACATCCGCGCGCTGACGGTTGAATTTCCGGTGTACCGGGGTGCCGTGCGGGCGCTCGACGGTGTGCAACTGCAGGTGCAAGCCGGCGAGATCGTCGGCGTGGTGGGCGAGTCCGGCTGCGGCAAGTCGGTGACCGCGATGCTGGCCATGCAACTGCTGCCCAAAGGCAGCTACCGCATGATCGGCGGCAGCATTTCGCTGCTCGGGCAAGACATGCTCGGCGCCTGTGCTGCCAGCTTGCAAAAGCTGCGCGGCAGCCGTGTCGCGATGGTGTTCCAGGAGCCGCTGACGGCACTGAACCCGACCCGCCGCATCGGCGCGCAAATGACGCAAGTGATACGGCGCCACCAGCGGCTGGACCGGGCTGCGGCGCGCGCGCATGCGCAGCAACTGCTGGCCGACATGCGCGTGGCGGACCCGGCCGACATCCTTGCGCGCTACCCGTTCGAGCTGTCCGGCGGGATGCGCCAGCGGGTGCTGATCGCGCTGGCCTTTTCCGGCGACCCGGCTCTGATCATTGCCGACGAGCCGACCACGGCGCTGGACGTGACGGTGCAGCAGCAGGTGTTGACGCTGCTGCGCCAGCGCGCGCGCCGCTCGCATACCGCCGTGCTGCTGATCACCCACGACATGGGCGTGATTTCGCAGTACACCGACCGCAGCTATGTGATGTACGCCGGTCGGGTGATCGAGAGCGGCGACACCGCCTCCGTGCTGTCACAGCCCGCGCACCCCTACACCGCCGCCTTGCTCCAGGCCCTGCCGCAGCATGGCACGCGCAAAACCCGCTTGCCTGCGCTGGCCGGCAGCGTGCCGGACTTGCGCGTGCCACCGGCGGGCTGCAGTTTTGCGGCGCGCTGCCCGCAGGTCTTTGCCCGGTGCGCGCTCAAACCGCCCTTGTCGCCCTTGTCGCCCTTGTCGCCGGTGCAGCCGGTGCCGCCGGTGCCGGGAAACCCGGCCCGGCAGGTCGCCTGCTGGCTCCATACCGCACCGGATCGAGCTGCATGAACCCGGATCTCTCCCCGCTCACCCCGCTGTTGTCGGTCAAGAACCTGACGGTGCGCTTTCCGGCCGGCCGCGATTGGCTCGGCCGGGTCAAGGCCCATGTGCATGCCCTCAATGGCGTCGATCTGACGCTGGCCCGTGGGCAAACGCTGTGCATCGTCGGCGAGTCCGGCTGCGGCAAAAGCACGCTGGCGCAGGTGCTGGCAGGACTGGTGCGCCCGACTTCGGGCAGCGTGGAGGTGGCCGGCAAAACCGGCACGCACCAGCCGCTACAGATCGTGTTTCAAGACCCGGGTTCATCGCTGGACCCGCGCCTGCGTGTCTGGCAGATCATCACCGAACCGGTTTTTCTGCGCCGCCGCGTCGCCCGCGCGCAGTTGCGCGCCATGGCAGCGCAGTTGGCCGGGCAGGTGGGCTTGCGGGCTGAACAGATGGACCGTTATCCGCACGAGTTTTCCGGCGGACAGCGCCAGCGCATCGCCATCGCGCGCGCCTTGTCGGCCGATCCGGCCATCGTGGTGCTGGACGAGCCGACATCGGCACTCGATGTGTCGGTGCAGGCGCAAATCCTCAACCTGCTGCTGGACTTGCAGCGCGAGCGCCAACTGGCTTACCTGTTCATCTCGCATGACATGTCGGTGGTGCGCCATATCGCCGACGATGTCGCCGTCATGTACCTGGGGCAGGTCGTGGAAATCGGCGCCGCTGACGATGTGCTGGGCCGCCCCGTCCATCCCTATACGCAGTTGCTGCTGGCATCGGTTCCGGTGATCGGTCGTCTGGCGCCTGACGGGGTGGCGGACAATGCGCAAATCCCGTCCAACCGCCGCCTGCCGGCGGGCTGCCATTTCCGCGACCGCTGCAGCTACGCCGCCAGCGGCTGCGAGCAGCCGCAGCCGCTGATGCCTCTGGCAGACGGCAGCCGCTGGCTCAGATGCCGGCGCGCACACACCATCGATGCCGACCGCGCCCCGGCGCCAATCCCACCCCAAGCCTGACCCCATGCTCCTCGAAACCATTGCCCACCCTGCGATCGACATCGACCTGCTCTATGCCAGCGCCGACAACCTGACCCGGCAACCCATCTACCAGCGCAGCGTCGCCTTGCTGCACCCGCATGCGCTGCAGGCGCTGCGGCGCGCGGCCACGCTGGCCGCAGCGCAGGGCCTGCGACTGCGCGTGTTCGACGCCTACCGCCCAGTGGCGGCCCAATGGCGGTTGTGGCAAGCGCTGCCAGACCCGGACTATGTGGCCGACCCGCGTCAAGGCCCGATGCACAGCCGTGGCGTGGCCATCGACCTGACGCTGGCGGACGGCACGGGCGCGCCGCTGGACATGGGCACCGGCTTTGACGACATGACGGCCCGGTCCAGCCATGGCCGCACCGATGTGCCCCCGCTGGCCCAGCGCAACCGCGCGCTGCTGCTGGGCCTGATGGTGGTCAGCGGCTTTGCGCACAACCCGACGGAGTGGTGGCATTACCACCTGCCCAACTGGCGTGACTACCCGCCGCTCAGGGACGAGGTGGAGGGGCTGCGGCTGATGGACCTCGCTGGTATCAGCCACTGCGCATAGTGCGCCAGCCATGCGCCATGGCCGCTGTTCGGCAAGGGATTGGAGCAGCGGGTTTCAAGCCCCATGCCAAGGCAGGGCGCAAACCGCTGACTGCTGGCAGTCACTGCAAGCGTCCGGCGGCCGGTGCAACGCCGGCACCGAGGGCGAGGGCAGGAGCGAGGGCCTTCAGCGGGCTGCTCAATCGATGGTGATATTCGCTTTGTCGATGATCGCCTGGTAGCGGGTCATTTCGACGCCGATGTACTTCGCAAAGTCCGATGAGTTTTTGTAGGCCGGATCGAATCCGCGCTCGTTCAGGTATTTTTTCATATCCGCCGACTGCATGATTTTCGCGGCTGCGGCTTCGAGTTTCATCCGCACCGGCTCGGGAATATTGGCCGGAGCCCACAGCCCGTACCAGGAATAAAACTCGAAGTCCCCGAGGTGGGACTCGCGCATGGTGGGAACATCCGGCAGCAGCGGACTGCGCTCATGCCCGGTGACTGCCAGTGCCCGGAGCTTTCCCGTTTTCACCAGCGGCAGGGAGGACAGCATCGGGTCCATCAGCGCCGATATCTGGCCGCCGATCAGGTCCTGCAACGCAGGCGCAGCGCCTTTGTACAGCACGACAGGAATTTGCAGCGAGGAAAGTCCGGCCTCATGGAGAAACTGGGCCGTGCCCAAGTGGCCCGCAGCGCCGAAACCGGTGGAGCCGAAGCTATATGCTTTGGGTGATGCCTTGATCTCTTTGATCAGTTCCTGCACCGTGCTGGCGGGCACCTTGAGATTGACGCTGAAAATAAGCGCGCCCTGGGCCAACTGGCTGATGGCAGTGAAGTCCTTGACTGCATCGAATTTGATGCTTTTCTTGTACAGAAGCGGATTGATCGAGTGGATGGACGCATTGACGTACAGTGTGTAACCGTCCGGCGCGGCGCGGGCGACGGTGTCGGCACCGATCATTCCCGAAGCGCCGGGACGGTTGTCGACAACGACAGACTCCTTGAGTTCTTCGCGCAGCTTTTCTGCAAATATGCGCGCAACACCGTCCACCGAACCGCCTGCGGGATGCGGCACCACGATCGTGACCGGGCGCGAAGGATAATTTGTCTGGGCCATCAGCGGCGCAGTGTAGGCAATGCCTGCCAGGCCGAGCAGGGCCAGGCCAGTCTGCGTGAATGTGAATGTACGACGCTTGAGGCGCATCATGTTTCTTTCCGAATGAACTGCGGTCGAATGGGCTGAAGATTTTTGCCTGGCGTTTTTCAGTAGGTTCCGGGGTACGCGCCGCCATCGATCAAAATACTCTGGCCCGTGATGTATCCCGTGTGGGCAGAGCAGATGTAAGCACAGAGCGCGCCCACTTCCTCGGCCTCGCCGTATCGGCCTGCGGGATTGTTGCTGCCCCGTTCCTGCCAGAGCTGGTCAAACGATTTTCCTGTGCTGTCCACCATGCCCTGAATGTGGCGGCGCTGGGCATCGGTGGCGAATACACCGGGCAAAAGGTTGTTGATGGTGACGTTGTGGCGCACCGTCTGCCGCGCCAGACCGGCAACGAAACCCACCAACCCGGAGCGCGCGCCATTGGACAGGCCCAACTCGAACTGGGGCGTCTTGACGCTGCGCGAAACGATATTGACGATACGCCCGAACCTGCGGGCGATCATTGGATCGACGGTTCTGCGGATCATTTCTATCGGGCCTATCATCATCGAGTCGAGCGCGGCATGCCAGTCGGCGGGCGTCCACTGGCGAAAATCCCCCGGCGGCGCGCCGTCCGCGTTGTTGACCAGAATGTCCGGCGCAGGGCAGGCCGCCAGCGCGGCATCACGCCCGACGGGCGTCGTGATGTCGGCAACGACATACTGCACTGCATGGCCTGTCTGCGCGGAAATCTCCTGCGCCGCCAGCGCCAGCGTCTGCTGTGTGCGGGCAGCGATGCAGACCTCGACGCCTTCGCGTGCAAGCTGCTGTGCGCAGGCGCGGCCCATGCCCTTGCTGCCACCGAACACCAGTGCTGTTTTGCCGGCGATTCCGAGATCCATGGCGGTTTGCGTTGGCGCGGGTCGATTGGCTGTTCAGCAGGATTGGAGTGCGGCAGAACGCCAGCCGTACTTCTCGTCCAGCCCCAATTCCTTGATGATGCGCAAGCCTTTGAGCAGGGCCTCGCCTTCCAGTCCTTTGAGGGGTTTGCGCAGTTCACCGGCGGGCAGGCCCACGGCTTTCATCAGCGATTTGATGGCGACGGGGTTGATGGCGGAATAGGAAAAGTGCAGCAGGGAAAGAATATGCAGATAGGTGGCGCGGAAACTGACGGATATATCCGGCGTCGTCCACGGTGTCGACAGCGCGGCCATCTCGGACGGGGCGATATTGCCGGTCATGTTGGCCGTGCCGTGGCCGCCAAGACTCATGGTCGGGACGAGCAATCCGAGGTTCGGCGAATCGCAGCACATCACGGCCACGTCCGTGTTTGCGCGCAATACCTGGGCCACCTGGCCAACGCGCGTGGTCGATTCTTTATGCACCACATAGTTGGGATGCTTGAAAATCCGGATCAGGTTATCCCAATGCAGGTCGGTCTTGACGCGCGGCGGGTTGTTGTAGAGCCCGAGCGGCAGGTCCGTGGCATCGGCAACTTCGAGAAAGTAGTCTTCGATATCGGATTCCAGGCCGCAGATGTAAGAGGGCGCGGCCAAAATCGCACCGTCAGCACCATTGGCCTTGGCGAAACGCAGATAGTCTTTGGTGGTTTCGGTATTGTTGCCGGTGCAACCGTAGAAGAATTTCATCCTGCCGGTTTTCATCTTCGCAGTTTCCACGATGATGGCCTGGCGTTCCTGCTGCGAAAGCATGGAAACCTCGCCGGTGGAACCCATGATGAGCACGGCGCCGGTGCCATGGTTTTCCTGGAATTTCAGCAGCGTCCGGAACGCGCCAAAGTCGGTGGTTCCATCCTGGTTGAATGGCGTGATGAGGGCTACGAAAGAGCCCTCGACCTTCATCTTCGACATGACAAACCCTTTTTCAAATCTGTTTTCTTCAGTGATCCCGCCCCCGAGGCCAAGGATGCCCGGGATCGGGAGCGCCGGCAGTTGCTCGACGATGCGGCGCACACCGGCGAACCTGCGCCGGGATATTGGCAACTGCGGCGCGCAAGCCTGAATTTGCCGCAGTCCATGACCGATGCCGGCCACCAGTGCCTTGGATCCAGGATGGCCTCGTGCGTGGTGATCGGCGATTGCCAGAGTGCGAGCATATTCCATGCCGTGGCGTTTGTCGCGTGCATGGTCGCCCCAGGCAGGAATGGACAGGCAGCAGACGCCTGCCGTCAGATCTGCGACGGCAGCCGCGACGGCAGCCAGGTGGCCAGCGGCGGCCAGACATGGATCAACACCCGGTATTCGCGAACTCGTGGTGAAGCTGTTCACGCGCTGAGGCCATGCGCCATGTCCGTGGCAGGCCAGGGACTGCCCCAGGCGCCGCCCGGCGCTGCGCCGCTGGTGGCTGCGACCACCGGCTTCGGGCTGGCTTCGATCCGGGGGCGATGCGGGGGCGATCCGGGGGCGATCTGGGGGCGATCTGGGGCGCCGAGGGCCATCGCGCCGGGGCGTTCATACAGGGCAGGCACCGGCAGGTGCTGGCCCTACATCTTGCACAGGGGCGAGGCCGCCGGCACGAGCGAAGCCGGGTAAGTGTGCTCGATCACGGGCCGCAGCACACCGTCGGCCATCTTGACGCGCGCCACGTAGTTGGGCATGACCAACTGGTTGTCCGCCGCGCGGATCGTCATCTTCCCGTACAGCGTATCCACCCGGGCGCCGCGCAGCGCCTTGGTGACGGCCTCGGGCTGCACGCTCTTGGCCAGCGTGACCCCCTGAAACAGCACCATGGCGCCGTTGTATGCCTGGCCTTCGGTGTCCGACGGCAGACGGTGGTGCCTGGCCTTGAACGCGCTGACGAAGGCTTTGGTCTGCGGTGTGTCGATGTCCGGCGTGAAGCCCACGTTGCCCGGCACATTGGCCATTGCCTTGCCCGTGGCATCGATGACGAAGTTCGATACCAGGGCGTGGCCGATCAGCGGGGTCTTGGGGATCAGGTTGAAGTCGGCCGCCTGCTTGACGAAGGCGATGCCACCGGAGACATCGGCAACCCAGATGGCATCCACGTTGGCGGCCTTGATCTGCTGGATGTAGGGCGCATAGTCCTTGGTCCCGAGCGGAGCGAAGAGCTTGAGCGAAACCTTCTTGCCTTGCGCGGTCACGGCGGCCTCGAACGACTTGGCCGAGTCCTGCCCCCAGACATAGTCGGCAGCCAGGATGGCGAAGTCGTTGCCCTCGATGCCCTTGACCCATTCGCCGATCATTGCCAGATCCATGGCGTCGGAATGGTTGGTGCGCACGAAGCGCGGATTGCAGGCGTCGGTGGTGAGCTTGTCCGCCTTGCTGATGGTGCCGATGAAGGCCGCATCCCAGCGCGCCAGATTCTGGCTGATGGCCAGCGAAATGGAGGAGGTGATGGGGCCGATCAGCAGATTGTGTCCGTCGCGGGCCAGTTTCTCGGCCACGCGCCGGCCGGCATCGGGGGTGCTCTCGTCGTCGCCTTCGGCCAGGATGATCCGGCGGCCATCGACCCCGCCCTTGGCGTTGGCTTCATCGACGGCAAACCCGATGCCCCTGGCCACGTCCGCGCCCATGGTGGAAAAGCCACCCGACCTGGAAGTGACCAGGCCGATCCTGATCGGCTCTTTGCCCTGCGCGCAGACCGCCAGGGGCAGGGCTGCCAGCAGCGCGGTGCCGGCCAGCAGCGGGTGAAGTTTCGTGTGTTTGAACATGCTCGTTCCTCTTTTCCAAATAGCCGCAAAGGCTCCGGTTGCCACCATCACGCAAGACGGTCCGTGTCAGACCATTACGTGTTCTTCAATGTCTGCCAGACCTTCGGCGGAGTTGACGACGGCGCCCTGCGCCACCACCGAACCCTTGGACATGGCCAGGTAGCGGTGCGCCACGCGCAGCACCAGGCCCAGGTTCTGCTCGATCAGCAGCAGGGCCGTGCCCTGATCCGCCACCCGGCGGAAGATGTCGGCCAATTGGTCCACGATGACCGGCGCCAGCCCTTGCGTCGGCTCGTCCAGCAAAATCAGGTCGGGGTTGGCCATGAGTGCCCGCCCCAGCGCCAGCATCTGCTGCTGTCCGCCCGACAAGGCCGTGCCCGGTGTGCGGGCGCGTTCCTTCAGGATCGGAAACAGCTTGTAGATCTCGGGCGCATTCCAGTGCCCCTTGCGGCCGGCGGCCGCTCCCAGGCGCAGGTTTTCTTCCACCGTCAGGTTGGCGACGATGCGCCGTCCCTGTGGAACCACCGCCGTTCCGTGCCGGGCCGCGATATGGGGCCGGGGCCTGGCGATCGGTTGGCCGCCCAGGTGGAGCTGGCCGCTTTTCATCCGGGCCAGCCCCAAAATGGTATTGACCACGGTGGTCTTGCCGACGCCGTTGCGGCCGATCAGCGCCACGCGCTCGCCGGGCTGCACCGCCAGACTCAGGCCGTGCAGGATATGGGCCGAACCGTAGAACGCATCCACGCCGGTCAGTGTCAGCAGCGCGCTCCTCACTGGAGTACCTTCGCCTTCGGGCGGCCGCGCGGCGCTCATGCTGCGCTTCCCAGATAGGCCTCGCGCACCCGCCGGTTGGCGCGCACGCTGGCCGGTGCGCCATCGGCGATGACCCGGCCCAGTTCGAAGACGGTGATGACGCTGCAGATGCCAAAGACCACGTCCATGTCGTGTTCCACCAGCAATACGGCGATGTCCCGGCGCGAGGCCAGGGCCTTCAGGTGCTGCGCCAGGTCCAGCGACTCCTTGACGGAAAGCCCGGCCATGGGCTCGTCGAGCATCAGCAGCTTGGGGCGTCCGACCAGGGCCAGCGCCAGGTCCAGGCGGCGCTGCTCGCCGTAGCCCAGGTTGCCGGCCAGCCTGTGGCCCAGGCTGGCGAGGTTCAATTCTTCCAGCACCGCGCGCGCATCGGCGGCAGAGTTTTCGACGCCCATCTCGTGCGACGCCAGTTCCACCTGCGCGAGGACGGTCATGCCGGCAAAGATGCTGGTCCGTTGAAAGCTGCGCGACAGCCCCCGCTGGCGGCGCTCGACGGTGCCCAGCCGACTGACATCCTCGCCGTGGAGGATGACCTTGCCCCGGGCCAGGCGGCGCCGGCCGGTGATGGCATCGATGAGCGTGGATTTTCCGGCGCCGTTGGGGCCGATCAGCCCGCGAATCTGGGCTTTCTCCAAGGTCAGCGCAACACCGTCGAGGGCCTTGGTGCCGCCGTAATGGATGGCCACATCCTCGGCTTGCAACACATAGGGCGTCATACCGATTCCCTGCGGACGCCGGGGCCATGGCGCAAGCGAATGTACAGACGCTCCAGCGCGCCGGCGATGCCGTGCGGCGAGAACACGATGACGGCAATCAGCGCGGCGCCAAAGAGGGCCATCGAGTGGGTGGCGTAGCCGCCCAGCAGGTCCTTGAACATGACGTAGACAATGGCGCCGATGATGGGGCCGGCGAGCTTCTCGAAGCCGCCGACGATCACCATCAGCAGCGTGATGGCCGAGACGCTCCAGTGCAGGTTCTCCGGCGAGACAAACCCGGTATTGAGCGAGGACAGAATGCCGGCAATGCCGGCGACCACGGCCGACAGCGCATAGACCGCCGCACGGGGTGCCGTGGTGCCGATGCCGATGAAGCGGGCGCGCTCCTCGTTGTCGCGGATCGCCTCGGTAATGGCGCCAAAGCGCGTTCTCAGGATGAACAGCAGCAGCACCGTCGTCAGCACCATCGATACCCACGCGATCAGGAACACCGTGGCGGGCTTGAGCAGCGCGGACTGTGAATACCCGAACAGGGTTGCCGGCCAGTGGATGCCCATGCCGTCCGCGCCGCCGGTCAGGCCGCGGGCGCGAAAGGCCAGCAGATAGGCCATTTGCCCGATGGCCAGTGTCAACATGCCAAAGGCAATGCCGGGCACGCGGACGATGACCAGCCCGATCAGGAAGGCCAGCACGCCGATGGCCAACAGAACCACGGGAATGGCCGCCTCCGCCGGCATCCAATCGAGCGCCAGCACGACGCCCATGCCGTAGCCGGCCGCGCCGAAGAACAGGGCATGGCCGAAGCTCACCAGGCCGCTTTGCCGCAGCAGCACGCCAACGCCCAGGGCAAAGATGGCGTAGATGACGGCCTGCGTCAGCACTCCCAGCAGACTGCCGGAACCGGCGAGTCCGGCGATGCCGGCGCCCAGCGCCAAGGCGAGCAGCGAAAGCACACCGATG
The DNA here is from genome assembly GCF_000015565.1 of Verminephrobacter eiseniae EF01-2. Classification (NCBI taxonomy): domain Bacteria; kingdom Pseudomonadati; phylum Pseudomonadota; class Betaproteobacteria; order Burkholderiales; family Comamonadaceae; genus Verminephrobacter; species Verminephrobacter eiseniae. Next base: position 4,508,120 of record NC_008786.1, on the reverse strand, counting down.
CGGGCAAGTGTCATGCGAAGCTCCTGCGCTCAGGTTCGGCTGCCGGCCAGCCCGGAGGGCTTGCAGATCAGGATGGCGATCATGAAGATGAAGGGCAGCAGCACCGAGACCCCGGGCATGTACACCGCGCCGATGGCCTGCACCATCCCCAGCAGCAGGGCGGCGGCAAAGGCACCGGCCAGCGAGCCCAGTCCGCCAATGACCACCACCACGAAGGAGTCGATCAGCACGTCCGAACTCATGTGCGGCGACAGGGACAGGAACGGTGCCGCCACCACACCCGCCAGGCCCGCCAGCGCGCTGCCCAGGCCCACGACGACGGCGCTGATGAGGTCGGTGTCGACGCCTTGCATGGCGCTCGTGACCGGGTCCGTGCTCGCCGCGCGCACATACAGGCCGATCTTCGACAGGCGCAGCCACAGCGTCAGGCCGACGGCGACGAGGGCCCCCACGGCGATCACGCCCATGCGGTAGGCGGGTACCTCGTGGCCCAGAAGATGGACCGGGAAGTCGAGCAAATCCGGTGTGAACAGGGAGTGGTTGCCCTTGCCCCAGATGAATGCCACCAGGTCTTCCAGAATCAGCAGCAACCCGAAGGTGACCAGCATCACAGTCAGCGGTTCGCGGTCTTGCAGCAGGCGCAAGCCATAGCGGTCCAGCAGCAGGCCGACCACGGCCATGGCGGCCGGCGCGGCCAGCAGCGCCAGCCAGAAATTGCTGCGCAGCGCCACGGAGTAGCCGATGTAGGCGCCCAGCATGTAGAGCGCACCATGCGCAAAGTTGACCACGCGGCGCAGGCCGTAGATCAGCGCCAGCCCCGAACTCATGACGATCAGCAGCGCGCCGTACACCAGGCCGTTGAACAGATGGATGCTCAGCATGGCAAGGCTTTCAGCGTGCCGCCGTCCGTTCCGGCACGGCGGCGAAGGGAGCCGCTGCCGGGGTTCCTGGCCATCTCCGCGCCCAGGCAAGCAGTCCCCCACCCATCCCCCCATCGGGTTCTGCGGGCGCCAGGGCGTGCCGGCATGGCCTTGTCGTCCACCTCATGGGCCCCCGTGCAGTTCTTCGCGCAACATCTCGCGCAGCTTGAATTTCTGCATCTTTCCGGACGGCGTGGACGGAATCGATTCGCGCACCACGAGACGTTCGGGGATGTACTGGGCCGCGACCTTTTGCGAGCGCAGGAATTCCACGATGGCGGGCAGGTCCACGGTCTGGCCGGCCTTGGGCACCACGACCGCGCAGGCGCGCTCGCCCAGGCGTTCATCCGGGTAGGCGACGATGGCCGCCAGGGCAATCGCAGGGTGGCGGTACAACAGGGATTCGATCTCGACCACCGGGATGTTCTCGCCGCCGCGGATGATCACGTCCTTGCTGCGGCCGGTGATGCGCACATAGCCCCGTTCATCGATGCGCGCCAGGTCGCCGGTGTCGAACCAGCCCTCGGCATCGGTGCCGTTCAGGTGGGGGCGCCCGAGGTAACCGCCAAAGTTCGAGCAGGAGCGCACGTAGAGTTTGCCGGCCTGGCCCGCCGGCAGGGGGCTGCCGTCGGTATCGACCACCTTCAGTTCCACGCCAGGCAGCGGGCAGCCGTCGGTGTTGATGGCGCGCTCGTCCTCGTCGTCGAGCCCGATCGTGGTGACCGCGCCGTTTTCCGTCATGCCCCAGGCCGACACGATCTTGCTGCCCAGCACGCGCCGCGCTTGTTCCACCAAGGGGCCAGGGATCGGGGCGCCGGCGCACAGGAAGATCTTGAGCGTCGGGACCGTCTTGCCCGATTCCTGCACATTCCTGGCCAGATCGGTGAGGAAGGGTGTGGACGCCATGGTGAAGCCCACCGCCTCGCTGCGGATCAGGTCGATGGCGCGCAGCGGCTCCCAGATGTCGAGCAGCACCACGCTCTGGCGCAGCAGGATGGGCATCATCAGCCCGTACATGAAGCCGGTCTGGTGCGCCATCGGCGAGGCCATCAGCACCACATCGCCGGCACCGAGTTTCAGGCGCCGGGCGTAGGGGATGATGTTGGCCATGAGGGTGTTGGCCGTGTGCATCACGCCCTTGGGCTCGCCGGTCGTGCCCGAGGTGTAGATCAGCTGTGTCACGTCATCGGGGCCGGGGCGGTGCCGGGTCAGGATGCCGAGCGCGTCCTGCGCCGCTTCCCAGGCCGGTGCGCTGAGCAGTTTCTCGAAACTGTTGTCGCCGGCGCCGCCGACCACGACCACATGCTGCAGGTCGGGCAGCGCGGGCCGCAAGGCGGCGACCATGGCTTCGAAGTCGAACCCGCGAAACATCTTGGGCACGATCACGACCCTGGCCTGGCCATGTTTGAGCATGAATGACAGTTCGTGCTCGCGCAAGATGTGCATCAGCGGGTTCATGACGGCGCCAATGCGCGAACACGCCAGATAAGTGACAGTGAACTGCCACCAGTTGGGCAACTGGCAGGCCACCGTGTCGTTGCGGCGCACGCCCAGGCGGGTCAGGCCGACCGCTACGCGGTCCGCCATGGCGGCCAGTTCGCGGTAGGTCATGCGCTCGACGGCGCCACTGTGCGCCTGCACGGCGGTCAGGGCCAGTTTGTCCGGGCAGTGGGCGACACAGGCGTCGAGTTCGGTGTTGATGGTTTTGTCGTGCCACAGGCCCTGCGCCACGCTGGCGGCACGGCGGGGGGCAATCAGTACGGCGTCGAATTCCATGGCCCTTGTCTCCTCGTTTTTTGCCGTATGCGTTTCAGGCGGGCACGAACTGGCGGCCGGCGCGTGTGCGGGCAATGATGGTTTTCATGATCTGGGCGGTGCCGTCGCCGATCTGGAAGCCCAGCACGTCGCGCAGGCGCTGCTCCATCCGCCCCCGGTCGTAGCCGCCATGCCCATGGCACAGCAGGCATTGGTGAATCGCGTCGTAGGCCAGTTTGGGGCCCCACCACTTGGCCATGCCGGCCTCGGCGGTGTGCGGCAGGCCCTGGTCCTTGAGCCACAGGCCCTGCAGGCACAACAGGCGCGCGCCCTCGACCTCGGTGTCGTACCGGGCCAGCGGGTGCGTCACGCCCTGGAATGCCGACAGCGGCTGACCGAACGCCTGGCGCCCGGTGATGTACTGCCAGGTCTCTTCGAGCGCCGCGCGCGCGACGGACAGGCATTGCAGGCCAATCAGCGAGCGCGAAAAGTCAAAGCCCTGCATGACCTGAACGAAGCCCTCGTTCTCGTCACCCAGACGGTGATTCAGCGGAATGCGCACGTTCTCGAAAAAAATGGATCCGCGGCCAATGGCGCGCTGTCCATGGCAATCGAAGCGGCGGGTCGTGATGCCGGGGGTGTTCATCGGCACCAGCAGCGCGGTCACGCCGTGGGCGGCCGACCCGGGCGTGCCCGTGCGGCCGAACACCACGGCGATGTCGGCCTGGTCGGCGGCCGAGATGGAGGTCTTTTCGCCATCGACGACGTAGCAGTCGCCATCGCGGTCGATGCGCAGACGCAACCGGGCGGCGTCCGAGCCGGCGTGCGGTTCGGTCAAGGCAATCGCGCAGATGGCCTCACCCCTGGCCAGTTTGTGCAACCAGGGCGTGGCCACCTCGGGCGCACCGTACCGGGACAGGATTTGCCCGTTCAGGGAGGCCAGCAGGTTCAGGTAGGAAAAACTCAGGTCGGCGCGCGCGATCTCCTCGTGGATCACCCCCGCCGCCAGGCAACCCAGCCCCTGGCCACCCAGTCGTTCCGGCAACTCCGGGCAGATGAACCCGAGCGCGCCCATTTCCCGCAGCAGCGCGCGATCGAGCACGCGATGCTGGTCGCGCTCCAGAAAACCGGGGGCGACCCGGCCGCGTGCAAAGCGCCGGGCGTGCTCGGCCAGCGCCTGCAAGTCTTCGTCGACATAGGGGTTCGGAGGCATCGTTTTTTTCCAATGTCGCTGCGCGGCTTACTTGGCGTACTTGCGGAATTCGGGCTTGCGCTTTTCCCTGAGCGCGTTGGCGCCTTCGCGCGATTCTTGCGTGTCGTAGTACAGCTTGAGCGCGTACATGCCCAGGCCGGCGATGCCGGCCTGGTGGGCGGTGTCGGCATTGAAACTGCGCTTGGCGATGGCCAGCGCCGTCGGGCTGCGCTCGCACAACTCCTCGCCGATCTTTTGCACTTCGGCGTCGAGCTCGGCGTGCGGAAAGCAGAAGTTGGCCAGACCCATGGCGACGGCCTCGGCACCGCCGTAGCGGCGGTTCAGGTACCAGATTTCGCGGGCTTTCTTCTCGCCCACCACGCGGGCCAGGAAGGCGGTGCCGTAGCCGGGGTCCACCGAGCCCATTTTCGGGCCCACCTGGCCGAACTGCGCCTTGTCCGAGCAGATGGTCAGGTCGCAGATGGTGGCCAGCACGTTGCCGCCGCCGATCGCATAGCCCTGCACGCGGGCGATCACGGGCTTGGGCACGTCGCGGATGGCGCTGTGCAGTTCTTCCATCGGCAGACCGATGGTGCCGCGCCCGTCGTAGTTGCCGCTGTGGGCCGACTGGTCGCCACCGGTGCAGAAGGCCCGGTCGCCGGCGCCGGCGAGCACGATGGCGCCCACTTCGCGGTCGTAGCCGGCCTTGTTCAGCGCCGCGATGAGCTCGTCGCAGGTCTGGCCGCGAAAGGCATTCATCTTGTCGGGCCGGTTGATCGTGATCCAGGCCACGCCGTTGCGCACTGCGTACAGGATGTCTTCGAAATCCATGGTGCTCCCTTGGGGTGAATGCTTGCCTTGAGCGGGCGGGGTTCAGCCGTGCATGGTCAGGCCGCCGGAGACGCTGAGGACCTGGCCCGTGATGAAGCTGGCGTCGTCGCTGGCAAAAAAGGCAATGGCGCCGGCCAGGTCTTCGGGCCGACCCAGGCGTCCGAGCGGAATGGCGCTTTTGAAAGCCTCGATGAGCTTGGCCGGGTCGCGGGCGCCTTCGGCCATGCCCGTCAGCAGGGCGGTGTCGGTCGGGCCGGGGCAGACCACGTTGACCGTGATGCCTTGGCGGGCATGTTCGCGGGCCAGGGTCTTGGACAGTGCCACCAGAGCGCCCTTGCAGGCGGAGTAGACGGCCTCGCCGGAGGAGCCGCCACGCGCCGCATCGGACGCGATGTTGACGATGCGGCCGGCTCTGCGCTGCACCATGCCGGGCAACACCGCATGGTGCATGTGCAGCGCGCCGGTCAGGTTGATGGCAATCAGTCGCTCCCACTCGGCGGGCACCGTCCTGGTGAAGGGCTTGAATATGTCCCAGCCGGCGTTGTTCACCAGCACGTCGATGCGGCCCCATCGGGCGATCGTGGCGGCGACGGCGCTGTCCACCCGGGCGCGGTCGGTGATGTCGCACTGGAACGCAACGGCGGCTCCGCCCGCGCCCTGGATGGCATGCGCCACTTTTTGGGCGGCCTGCAGGTCCATGTCAAACACCGCCACCTGGGCGCCATCTTGCGCCAGACGCCGGCAGGTGGCACCGCCGATGCCGCCGCCGCCGCCTGTCACGATGATGGTCTTGCCGTCCAATGGCGCCATGGGCTACTCCTGATGTCTGGTTGATATGCTTGCGCGAGCGCCATTCGCTTGCCGGCCATGTGCGTAAACATATTTACTTATGTTATTGATGTGACAACACTGATGCAAGAGTGCATCCGGAAGGAATCGCTATGGAAAACCCTATGAATAAGGAAAATTCGACGCGCATGGATCTGGCCAACCGCCTCTTCTTTCGTTTGTATCAATGTGCCAACATGTTGCATAAAACGGGAACGAAGGCCGTGGAGGAAGAGGGCCTGACCACACAGCAATGGGCGGTTTTGGGCGCCTTGTCGCGGCCGAATGCCGAAGCCGGAATGGGTGTCGGAGATCTGGCGCGCTACCTGCTGGTCAGTCGCCAGAATCTCTCGGGTTTGATCAGTCGCATGGAGCGCGACGGGCACATCGCCATTGCTCCGGATGGACGCGATAGGCGGGCGCGGCTGGTCACGATGACCGAGTCCGGGCGCCATGTCTGGAACGTATTGGCGCGGCCAAAAATTCGCTCGTACTATGAGCGGGCCTTGTCTGACTTTTCGATTGGCGACATGGCCCACTCACTGCACTACCTGCTCAAGCTGCTGGAGAACATGAAAAAGCTCGATGGTGAAGCAGAAAGCAGCAGTCTCGACAACTACCCCGCCGCACAGCGCGGCGCCATCTGAACCGCCGCAGCCCCGGCAAATCGCCCTCCGGCGCCGGGCGCGGCAAGCCCGGGCCCCAACCCAAGTCATCGGGCAAAGCCGGGCTGCGGCCGATGGGCGCGCGCGAGGGCTACAGGGGTCGCCGTGGTCACAGGGGCTGCGCCCGGTGCCGAGGGGCCGCGCCCGGTGTGGTCGTCACCGATCCGGGGGGCGCACCATGCCGGACGCCGGACGCCGAACGCCGAACGCCGTGCGCAGGCGTTTTGCTGCGCGGCGCCCGGGTGCCCACGGGTGGGGCGGCAAGCGTTCTGACTCAGGGGCCTATCCGGCAGCCACCGGGTCAACCGGGTCAACCGCGTCAGCGGCGTCAACCGCGTCAGCGGCGTCAACCGCGTCAGCGGCCGGAAAGTCCCATCGCGCGCGCGATCACTTCTTTCATGATTTCGTTGGTGCCGCCATAGATGCGCTGCACGCGCGCGTCGGCGTAGGCGCGGGCGATCGGGTATTCCCACATGTAGCCGTAGCCGCCGTGCAGTTGCACGCATTCGTCCATGACCTTGCATTGCAGGTCGGTGGTCCAGTACTTGGCCATGCTGGCGCTGGCGCTGTCGAGCTTTTGTTGCAGCAGCAGTTCGCAGCATTTGTCGACGAACACGCGCGCCACCTGCACCTCGGTCTGTAGCTCGGCCAGGGTGTAGCGCGTGTTCTGGAACGCGGCCACGGGCTGGCCGAACACCTGGCGCTGTTTGACGTAGTCCACCGTCGAGTCGATCGCGGCCTGGGCTGCGGCCACGGCGGTGATGGCGATCTGCAGGCGCTCCCAGGGCAACTGCTCCATCAGGCAGATGAAGCCGCGCCCTTGCAGCGCGGGGCCGCCCAGCAGGTTCCCGGCGGGCACGCGCACGTTGTCGAAGAACAGCTCGGCGGTGTCCTGTGCCTTCAGCCCCACCTTTTTCAGGCGCCGGCCTGCCTCGAAGCCCGGCATGCCGCGTTCGACGAGCAGCAAGCTGATGCCCTTGGCGCCGGCGGCCGGGTCGGTCTTGGCCACCACGATCACCAGGTCGGCATGCCAGCCGTTGGTGATGAAGGTTTTGCTGCCGCGCAGCAGATAGTGGCTGCCGTCCGCGCTTTGAATGGCCTGGGTCTGGATGCCTTGCAGGTCGCTGCCGGCGGCCGGCTCGCTCATCGCGATGGCGCCGATCATGGCCCCGCTGGCCATTGGCGGCAGGTATCTGGATTTTTGCTCTGCGCTGCCGTAGCGCAGGATGTAGGGCGCGACGATCTCGCTGTGCAGCCCGAAGCCGATGCCGGTGCAGCCGGCGCGGGCGATTTCTTCGATTTGCGCGACGGCGTAGAGCTGGTCGGCCCCGGCGCCGCCGTATTCCTCGGGCATGCTCATGCACAAAAAGCCGTTCGCGCCGGCCTGCTGCCAGACCTCGCGGCTGACATGGCCCTGGTCTTCCCATGCTGCGTGGTGCGGGCTGATTTCTTTGTCGATGAAGCGGCGAAAGCTGTCGGCAAATGCCTGGTGCTCGGGCCGGAACAAGCTGCGTTCGATCATGTGGTGTGCTTTCGAGAACCCGGGGGTTCACTGTTTCAGGGCTGGATGTAGTCGGACACTACCTTCCACTTGCCGTCGACGATTTGCGACAGGCGCGCCAGGCTGCTGCCCAGGCGTTTTTGCGGGCCGTAGCTGGCCTCGGCGCTGCCGAAGATGTCGGGCGCGATGAGCATGGTGTCCATGGCCGCGATGAAGCTGTCGCTCGTCAGTCGGGGGCCGGCTTTTCGGGCTGCGCGAACGAACACATCGACCACGCTGTAGCCGTAGACCGAGAACACGCTCGGGTCTTCGTTGAACCGGGTCTTGTACTTGTTGGCCCAAAAGCGCAGCGGCTGCGAGGCTTCATCCAGATAGGGGTGCTGCACGGTCATCGTGGCGTACAGGCCGTCCATGGGCTTGCCGCCGAGCTTGTGGATCAGGTCGGTGTAGGCGGCCGAGGTGCCCAGGAAGGCGGGGCTGAAGCCGGTTTTGCGCGCCTCGCCGATGGTGCCTATGGTTTCGCGGATCACCGTGCCCAGGATCACGAGGTCGCAGCCGGCGGATTTCATCTTCGCCACCTGGGACGAGAAATCGGTGGCGCCGCGCTTGTACGTGGTCTTTTCGGTGAACTCCAGGCCCATGGCCTTGAGGGCCGCCTCGCCGCCGCGCATCACCTCCAGGCCGAACTCGTCGTCCTGGTAGATGGTGCAGATCTTGCCGGCGTTCTTTTCCTTGATCAGCCGGGGCGCTGCCAGGCGGATCTGGTCATAGTAGGAAACGATGAACGCATATTTGAGCCTGTGCCAGGGTTCGTACACTTCGCGCGCGCCGGTCAGGGGCAGAAAGTTGATGACGTTCTTGCTGAACTGCACGGGCATTGCGGCCAGGTTCTGGGCCGTGCCGATATGCCCGATCATGATGAAGATCTTGTCCTGGTTGACCAGCTTTTGCGCCGCCAGCACCGCCCTCTTGGGGTCGTAGCCCGAGTCCTCGACTTTCAGATCGAGCTTGCGGCCGTTGACGCCGCCCTGTTCGTTGGCCTCGTCGACGCGCAGCAGCATCCCCAGCCGCGCCTGCTTGCCGAAGCCGGCCACCGGGCCGGAGAGGTCTTGTATCGAACCCAGTGTGATGCTGTCCCTGGCAACGCCCTGGGTCTGCGCACAGGCGCCGGCCATGGCCAGGCTGGCCATGATCGATGCGGCAAGGTGATGAAGTGTCATGGTCGGACTGTTTTGCAATGGAGGAACCGGGTTGGTTGGCCCCGGGGGCGCCGTATTTCCCGGGCAGGCTGATGCATGAAAAGCCGTTGGCTCGGGGGCTGCCGCCAGACCTCGCGGCGGTTCAGGGCTGGATGTAGTCGGACACCACCTTCCACTTGCCGTCGACGATTTGCGACAGGCGCGTCAGGTCGCTGCCCAGGCGCTTTTGCGGGCCGTAGCTGACCTCGGGGTTGCCGAAGATGTCGGGCGCGATGAGCATGGTGTCCATGGCCGCGATGAAGCTGTCGGTCGTCAGTTGGGGGCCGGCTTTTTGGGCTGCGCGAATGAACACATCGACCACGCTGTAGCCATAGACCGAGAACACGCTCGGATCTTCGTTGAACCGGGTCTTGTACTTGTTGGCCCAAAAGCGCAGCGGCTGCGAGGCTTCATCCAGATAGGGGTGCTGCACGGTCATCGCGGCGTACAGGCCGTCCATGGGCTTGCCGCCGAGTTTGTGGATCAGGTCGGTGTAGGCGGCGCCGGAGCCCAGGAAGGTGGGGTCGAAGCCGGTTTTGCGCGCCTCGCCGATGGTGCCTATGGTTTCGCGGATCACGGTGCCCAGGATCACGAGGTCGCAGCCGGCGGATTTCATCTTCGCCACCTGGGACGAGAAATCGGTGGCGCCGCGCTTGTACGTGGTCTTTTCGGTGAACTCCAGGCCCAGGGTCTTGAGGGCCGCCTCGCCGCCGCGCATCACCTCCAGGCCGAACTCGTCGTCCTGGTAGATGGTGCAGATTTTGCGGGCGTTCTTTTCCTTGATCAGCCGGGGCACTGCCAGGCGAATCTGGTCGTAGTAGGGGACGAAAGACGAATACTTGAGCCTGTGCCAGGGTTCATACATCTCGCGCGCGCCGGTCAGGGGCAGAAAGTTGATGACGTTCTTGCTGAACTGCACCGGCATTGCGGCCAGGTTCTGGGCCGTGCCGATATGCCCGATCATGATGAAGATTTTGTCCTGGTTGACCAGCTTTTGCGCCGCCAGCACCGCCCTCTTGGGGTCGTAGCCCGAGTCCTCGACCTTCAGATCGAGCTTGCGGCCGTTGACGCCGCCCTGTTCGTTGGCCTCGTCGACGCGCAGCATCATCCCCAGCCGCGCCTGCTTGCCAAAGCCGGCCAGCGGGCCGGAGAGGTCTTGTATCGAGCCCAGCGTGATGCTGTCCTTGGCGACGCCCTGGGTCTGCGCACAGGCGCCGGCCATGGCCAGGCTGGCAATGATCGATGCGGCAAAGTGATGAAGTTTCATGGTCGATTTCTCCTGCAGTGGATCAGTGGTGACGGGACGATGCCCGGGGCGGCGGGGCGGGGCGGCAGCATTTTTCCTAGCGGTACATGGCCTCGATCTGTGCGGCGTATTTGCTCTGCACCAGTTTGCGCTTGAGCTTCATCGTCGGGGTCAGTTCCTCGTCCTCGGCCGAGAGCCGGGTGTCGAGCAGGAAGAATTTCTTGATCTGCTCGACGCGCGCAAACCGGGCGTTCACGCGCTCGACGTCGGCCTGTATCAGCGCCTGCACCGCGTGCGAGCGGGTCAGGCTGGCGTAGTCGGAAAAGGGCACATCGTGGTCTTGCGCGTACTTCTCGACGTTCTCCTGGTCGATCATGATGATCGCCGTCAGGTAGGGGCGGGCGTCGCCGATCAGCACCGCGTCGGTAATGTAGGGGCTGAATTTGAGCTCGTTTTCCAGTTCGCTGGGGGTGATGTTCTTGCCGCCTGCGGTGATGATGATGTCCTTCATGCGGTCGGTGATGCGCAGGTAGCCGTCGGCGTCGATCTGGCCCACGTCGCCGGTGTGCAGCCAGCCGTCGGCGTCGATGGTCTCGGCGGTTTTTTCCGGCAGGTTCAGGTAGCCCTTGAAGACATTCGGGCCGCGCACCAGGAGCTCGCCGCTGGCCGCATCCACGCGCACCTCGTTGTAGTTGGCCGCCAGGCCGATGCTGCCGGGCTTGATGCGGCTGGCGGGCATGTTGGTGGCGGCGCCGCAGGTCTCGGTCTGGCCCCAGACTTCCAGCATCGGCACGCCCAGGGCCAGGTACCACTTGATCAGTTGCGGCGATATCGGCGCGGCCCCGGTGATCAGAAAGCGCGCCCGGTGGATGCCGATGAGCTTGCGCACGTTGTTCAGCACCAGCCAGCGCGCCAGCCAAAATTGCAGCTTGGGCACGGCGCCCACGCGCTGGCCTGCCAGCACCAGGTCGGCGATGCGCATGCCCACGCCGATGGCCCAGCGATAGGCCGCTTGCTGCAATCGGCTCGATTCCTGCAGCGCGATCATCACGCCGGAATAGGACTTCTCCCACACCCGGGGCACGGCGGTGAGCAAGGTGGGGGCGATCTCGCGCATGTTCTCGGGCACGGTGTCGGGGTTTTCGACAAAGTTCAGGCGCGCGCCGGTGTACAGCGAAAAATACTCGCCGCCCATGCGCTCGGCAATGTGGCACAGCGGCAAAAAGCAGACCAGTTCGTCGTCCTCGGTGCGCGCAATCCATTGGTTGTAGCCGCGCACGGTGTAGGTCAGCGCGCGGTGGGTGTGCATCGCGCCCTTGGGCTTGCCGGTGGTGCCCGAGGTGTAGACCAGGATGGCCAGGTCTTCGGGCCGGCAGTCCTGCACGCGGCGCTCCAGCGCATCCGGGTGCTGCTGGCTCCAGGCCCGGCCCAGTGCGCGCAGCGCATCGAGGCCCAGCACGCCCGGGTCGTCGAGGTGGCGCAGACCGTCCATGTCGAAGACGATGATCTTGCGCAGTCCGGGCAGGTCCGCGCGCACCGCCAGCGCCTTGTCGAGCTGCTCGTCATCTTCGACGAACAGCACGCTGGTGCCCGAGTCTTGGCTCAGGTAATGCACTTGCGCCGCAGCGTCGGTGGGGTAGATGCCGTTGGCCACGCCGGCGCAACTGAGTATGGCCAGGTCGGCCAGCACCCAGTCGGTATTGGTGTTCGACAGGATCGAGGCGCAGTCCCCCGGCGCAAAGTCCAGCGCCATCAGGCCGCAGGCGATCTCGCGCACGGCCTGGGCCGCTTGGTTCCAGGTCCAACTGCGCCAGATGCCCAGGTGCTTTTGCCGCAGCCATACGCGCGGGCCGCGCTGAGCCACGCCGTTCCAGAACATCGCGGCAATGGTCTCGCCGGCCAGCACGTCGGCGCAGTGGGGCTGCAGGTGGTTCAGATTCCAGAGGTTGGACATGCCAGGCTCGCGCATGGATGGGGGGATTTGCTTGGCGCCATGGTGCGGGCTATCTCCAGGTCTTTTTCTTTTTCCAGCGCCGTTCGCCGCGCACGCCGGTGTCTTTCATGCCCAGGTAGAACTCCTTGATGTCGTCCTTCTCGCGCAGGCGCTCGCAGCGGTCTTCGGTGACGATGCGGCCGTTTTCCAGCACATAGCCGTAGTCGGACGCATCGAGCGCCATGCCGGCGTTTTGCTCCACCAGCAAGACGGTAGTGCCGCGCTCGCGGTTGATGCGCACGACGATCTCGAAGATCTCCCGGGTGAGCTTGGGCGACAGGCCCAGGCTGGGCTCGTCGAGCAGGATCAGCGCCGGGTTGGCCATCAGCGCGCGCGCCAGCGCCAGCATCTGCTGCTGCCCGCCCGAGAGCAGGCCCGCGTGCTGCGCGGCGCGCTCCCTGAGGACGGGCCAGTAGCCATACACCCGCTCCAGGTCGCGCGCCACCGCGTCGCGGTCGCTGCGGGTGTAGGCGCCCATCATCAGGTTGTCGCGCACCGACAGCAGGGCGAACACCTCGCGCCCTTCGGGCACATGCACCAGGCCCCGGCGCACGATGGCCGCCGGGTCGCGGGCGGTGATGTCGCTGCCCTGAAACCCGATGCTGCCCCGCAACGGGGCCATGATGCCCGAGATGGTCTTCAGGATGCTCGTCTTGCCCGCGCCGTTGCTGCCCAGCACTGTTGCGATCTGGCCGCGCCGCACCTGCAGGCTGATCCCGCGAATGGCCTTGATCGGGCCGTAGGCGCTCTCCACGTTCTGCAGGCTCAGCATCGGGGCCTGGTCGTCGGCGGTGCGGGCATCCGGGCGCACGGGAGTACCTGCGCCTTCGGCTGCGGAATGCGGGCCTTCGGGCGGCCGGGCGGCGCTCATGCGCTCGTCCTTGCGCCGGGGCTGGCCGGCGGGCGGCGCAGCGGGCCTGAAGTGTCGCTGGCCGTGTCGGCGCGGCCCAGGTAGGCCTCGATGACGCCGGGGTGCGACTGCACTTCGCGTGGGCTGCCCATGGCCAGCACCTGGCCATGGTTCATCGCCAGCACCCGGTCGGACACCCTGGAGACCAGCGCCATGTCATGCTCGACCATCAGCACGGTGATGCCCAGCGCCTGCTGTATGTCCTGGATCCAGAAGGCCATGTCGTCGGTCTCCTCCACATTCAGGCCCGACGAAGGCTCGTCGAGCAGCAGCAGGCGCGGCTCGGTGCACAGCGCGCGCGCCAGTTCCACCACCTTGCGCACGCCATAGGGCAGGCCGGCCACCAGTTGGTCGCGGCAATGCTGCAGATCGAGGAAGTCGATGACCTGCTCGACCTTCTCGCGCGCGCGCATCTCGGCCGCGCGCACGCGGCGCGTGAACAGCAAATCGGCCCACAGCCCGGTCTCGCGGCACCGGTGGCGGCCGATCAGCAGGTTGTGCAGCACGCTGGCATGCTCGAACAGTTCGATGTTCTGGAAGGTGCGCGCAATGCCCAGGCCGGCCACCATGTGCGGCTGCTGGCGCGTCAGTTGCAGCATTGCGCCGTCCGGCCCCGCATAGGCGATGCTGCCGGTGCTCGGCCGGTAGATGCGGCTGATGAGGTTGAACAGCGTGGTCTTGCCCGCGCCGTTGGGGCCGATGAGCGTGAACACCTCGCCGCTGCGCACATCGAAGCTCACGTCGTTGACCGCCAGCACACCGCCAAAGCGCAGGCTGAGGTTGCGCACGCTGAGCAGCACGCCGCTGTCGTCCTGGGGGGCTGCCGGCGTGGTCATCGCAAACGCTCGGATTTCTGGAACGACCGCTGCCGCTTGAACATGCCCCGGCGGTAGAACGGAAACATCTGCAGCCAGGTACGCAGCTTGAGCCAGCGGCCATACAGACCCATAGGCTCGAACAGCACGAAAGCGATCAGCACCGCGCCATAGACCACGGCCTGCAACCCGGGCGCCTGGCCGATGGTGGCGGGCAGCCAGTCCTTGCCCAGCGCGATCAGTTGCGGCATCGCAATCAGGAACAGGGCCCCCAGAAAAGCGCCGTGCACCGAGCCCAGCCCGCCGACCACGACCATCAGCAGCAGGTCGATCGACTGCATGATGCCGAATTGGTCCGGCGAGATGAATTGCAGCTTGTGCGCATACAGCGCGCCGCCGATGCCCGCCAGCGCCGCCGACAGCGAAAACGACAGCGTCTTGTAGCGCGCCAGGTGAATGCCCATGCTCTGCGCCGAGATCTCCGAATCGCGGATCGCGACGAAGGCCCGGCCCGTGGGCGAGCGCAGCAGGTTCAGGACGGCCAGCGTACAGACCACGGTCAGACCCAGGCACAGAAAATGGAAAGCGGTGCCGGACTCCAGGCTCAGGCCCCAGACCTGCGGCGGCGCCAGGTGCTTGCCGGCATTGCCGCCGGTGACCGACTCCCAGCGGGCAAACAGCTCTTCGACGATGAACCCGAACGACAGCGTGGCCATGCCCAGGTAGATGCCCTTGACGCGCAGCGCGGGCAAGCCCACCACCCAGCCCGCCGCAGCGGACAGCGCGGCGGCGCAGACCAGCGCCAGCGCAAACGGCCAGCCGATGCCGGTCAGCCCGGCCTGCGTGTACGCCCCCACGCCCAGAAAGGCCGCATGACCGAGCGAAAACAGGCCGGTAAAGCCGGCCAGCAGCATCAGCCCCAGGCCCACGATCGCATAGATCAGCACGAAGCTGAGCTGCGCCAGCCAGTATTCCTGCACCACCCAGGGCGCCAGCACCAGCGCCAGGCACAGCAGCCCGTACCAAAAGACATGCCCGCCATGCCGGGCCAGCCGCAGATCCTGCGCGTAGGAGGTCTTGAACAGAAAGCGCATCGTCAGACTTTCTTGCGCAACGGCTCGCCAAACAAACCATTGGGGCGCAGCATCAGCATGACGAGCACCACGATGAAAGCGGCAATGTCCTTGAAGCCCTCGGGCAGGTAAAAGCCCGACAGCGATTCGACGATGCCGATCAGCAGGCCGCCGACGATGGCCCCGGGCAGGCTGCTGAAACCGCCGACCACGGCGGCCGGAAAGGCCTTGAGCCCGATCAGCCCCATATTGGCGTGCACGAAGGTGACCGGCGCCAGCAGCAGCCCGGCCACCGCCGCCACCGCCGCCGCCAGCGCCCAGACCAGGCCATCGAGGCGCTGCACCGGAATGCCCATGTAGTACGCCGCCAGTTGGTTCTGCGCGGCGGCCTGCATCGCAACGCCCAGCTTGCTGTAGCGAAACAGCGCAAACAGCGCCGCGCACAGCAGGCCCGTGGCAAGCATCACCACCAGTTGCCCGGCGCTGAGCACCAGCGCGCCGAGGCGAAAGGACAGGTCCTGGTATGGCACGGGCAGTTGGTGCGTCTCGGTGCCGATGACCGGGATCATGGTCACCAAGCCACGCAGCACGTAGCCTATGCCTATGGTCAGCATGACGATGGAAAAGGCCGGCTGGCCCAGGATGGGGCGGATCACGGCGCGCTCGAGCCCCATGCCGAACAGCCCCATGGCCGCAATGCTGGCAGGCACGGCCAGCCAGAACGGAAAGCCCGCCACCGTCATCAGCGCCAGCGCGCAGAACGCGCCGAGCATCATCAGCTCGCCCTGCGCAAAACTGACGGTTTCCGTGGCCTTGTAGATCAGCACGAAGCCGAGCGCCATCAGGCCGTAGATGCAGCCTTGGGAGATACCGCTGATCAACAATTGCACGAATTGCACGAACTGCACGGGCTACTCCCGGGCCCTCCAGGATGTTTTTACGAAGCGGTTGCTTTGCATAAATAATGGTGCCCGTGCCGGCCCCGTACCGCACTCGGGGCTAACCCTGAGTGACCCTGCGCATGGCGCTTGCTGCGCGCAGCAAGGCTTGCGCGCCACCTCAGCGCCCCCCGAAGAACGCAGGAGCCTCTCATGACAGTACTGGTACAAACCCGCCATCGTGTCACTTTGGTGACATTGCACCGCCCCGATCGGCGCAACGCCGTCGACGCCGCCACCGCACAGGCGCTGCACGCCGCATTCCTGGCGTTCGAGCAGGACGACGCGGCCGATGTGGCCGTCTTGCATGGCGCGGGCGGGCATTTTTGCGCCGGCTGGGATCTGCAATCCGGCGCGCGCCTGCAGGCGCAGGGCGTCACGCCCGAGGCGCTGGCCGACACGCTGGACTTCGAGGCCGACAGCGCCAACCCGCCAGGCCCGATGGGGCCGAGCCGGCTGCAACTGAGCAAGCCCGTGATCGCGGCCATCAGCGGCGCGGCGGTGGCCGGCGGCATGGAACTGGCGCTGTGGTGCGACCTGCGGGTGATGGAAGAAGACGCCTACTTCGGCATCTTCTGCCGCCGCTTCGGGGTGCCGCTGATCGATGGCGGCACCGTGCGCCTGCCGCGCCTGATCGGTTTGTCGCAGGCGCTGGACCTGATCCTGACGGGCCGCAAGGTCGAATCGGCCGAGGCCCTGCGCATCGGCCTGTGCAACCGCGTGGTGCCTTCGGGGCAGGCGCTGGAGGCGGCGCTGGCGCTGGCGCAGGAACTGGCCGCCTTCCCGCAAGCCACCTTGCGCGCCGACCGCGCCAGCGCGCTGGCAGCGCAGGGCCTGCCTGTGCCGCAGGCCCTGCTGCAGGAATGGGCCACCGGCCGCCACTGTCTGGCCCAGGCGCTGCACGGCGCCAGCCGTTTCAGCAGCGGGCAGGGGCGCCATGGCCAGTTTTGAGCGTCGGCCCTTTCCGCGCCCGATCGTGTCAGAGCAAAGTTCTGCGGTGCGGTTTGGCACTGGCCGCCCCCTGTTGTTGCTGTCAAATATCCATGGCAACGCGCTTCTGGACGGTATTGCCGATTCATGTCGGTGATATGATGGCGCATCAAATTTCTCACGGCTCGGAGAACGACATGACAAAGGTGGAGATGGAATTGAAATATTTCGAACGTATGGCATCATTGGCAAAAATGCCACTGATGCCGAACACAATCAAACAAAAGAAACCGCCTGCGCCCGACATTGAGTGTTCGATTCAAGATGTTGGCCCCCTCGCCATTGAACTGGTTGCACTTGATTCTAAAAATACACAGACACGGTTGAATAATATGTTTAGGACATCCGATTGTTGGGAGGAGGCGCTCAAGATGAGGCCACTCATGGAACAGGAACGGCTTCGTGTATCGTGCAAAAATGTTTTCTTGAGACTTGAGATCAGCAACGAAGCTGGAAATCGGAACCGGAGGGAATTGATGAGATCGATCCAAGAGGAGTTGCTCAAAAGACCAGATGATTTCGTTGGTGAATTGTATGATTCAGAGGAATTCCCGGATAATTGTCAAGGTGTAACTGTGATTCGTTATGATGATATCACGGATGGGCCGCAAATATCTGCACCATCAGATTTCGAAAATCTGCATCCGCTGCAAATCGAAAAGATCAAAGAAAAATTAACCAAAAAGACCTATGAAACGTCGAATCCATTGGATCTGTTTGCGTATTCTATATTTGATGGAATTAATATCTATGTAGACAGGCTGGTCGAGATTGATGCGTGCGTAAACGAACATCTGGCAGATTCCCGGTTTCGACGCGTGTGGGTGTTTGACTTAGCGCTCGGAAAACTCGAAAAAACTTATCATCGGTGAAGTCGCCGACATATCAAGCGCGTCGGCTCGCTCCAAGCGTTGTCGCGCACATGGTCAAAGACGGCGCAATCCTCACCGGTCAGCCCGACTTCGCGGCCGATTTCAGCCAACAAAGAGCTGAGTTTAATGCGCTACGGTGGCCGGATAATGGTTATCAGATCACGGATATGCGCTGTCGTCGAGGCAATGACCCGCATCAGTCTGTGCCTTGATCCAACCGTCCTGCTAGCCTGTCAAGGCGATGGTTTTGTGCACGATCGTGTCATGAGGAATTCTCCTGAGCAGCGCCCGATCTCGTCGCCGATGGCGGCATGACACACCACCGCGCCAGCGCAGGCAACGAGCGCGTCGCCTGCCGGCGGGCTACGCCAACGGGCCCGGGGCCAGGCCGCTGGCGTTCCGGGGGAGCAGGCCGGACTCAGCGCTGCACCAGCAGGCGCGAGACCACGGGCGGTGTGTCCCGGGTGTGGAACGCCAGTTTGCGCTCGCGCAGCGCCACGTCGTGGGCGGTGACGCGGTCGAAGCGGCGCAGGTGCTCGGTCCAGGATTCATCCTCGATCTGCTCGACATAGCGCGCGGGGTCGGTGATATCGTGCTGTAGCTGCCAGGCCAATGCGCCCTGGCGCAGGCGGCTGCGCCGGCTGTCTTGCATCAGCGCGCGAAATTCCGCCGCGCGCGCCGGGTCGATGAAGTATTCGATGGTCACCACCACATGGCCCGATTCCGGCGGGATGTCGAGCACCGGCGCCTTGAAGGCGCGCGAGGGGCTCAGGTCTTCTTCGATGCTGCGGTCGGCCACCAGGCGCTGCACCAGCAGCATCGCCAACACCCCGGAGAGCGCCGACAGCCCCAGGCTCAGGTGCACATTGCCGAGCGTGGCCACCTGGCCCCACAGCGCGGCGCCCAGCGCGGTCGAGCCCATGATGGCCATCTGGTAGATCGACATGCCCCGGGCGCGCACCCAGTTGGGCAGCGCCAGTTGGGCCGACACGCTCAGCGAGTTGGCCGTGGTGATCCAGGCCATGCCGCCGATGAACATCGCCGGCACGGCCACCTGGACATTCGGCGCGATGGCCATCACCCCGGTGGCCGCCGCCTGCAGCAGGGTGCCGCGGATCACCAGCGTGTCGCCCGCCATGGCCTGGCGCAGGCGCGGCAAAAACAGCGCCGCCGAGATCGCCCCCGCGCCCATTGACGCCAGCAGCAGCGTAAAGGTGCCGGCGCCGCCGCCCTCCAGCCCCCGGGCCAGCAGCGGCAACAGCGCCAGCAGCGCGGTGGCGTGCAAAAAGAAGATCGAGATGCGCCACATCACCGCCCTCATGCGCGGCGACTGGCCCACGAATTGCAGGCCCACGCGCATCGCGCTGGGCAGGCGCTCGCGCCCCAGCGGGTTGGGCACATGGACGCGCTTCCAGCGCATGATGACCAGGCCGGACAGCACCGACAGCACGGCATTGAGCACGAACACCCAGGCGCTGCCCGCGCTGGCAATGATGGCCCCGGCCAGCAGCGGGCCCATGATGCGCGAGGCATTCATGGCCACGCCGTTGAGCGCCAGCGCCGCAGGCAACTGCGCGCGCGCGACCAATTCGGGCACGATGGCCGCGAACACCGGCCAGCGCATCGCCAGACCGATGCCGTTGGCAAAAGTCAGCGCCAGCAGCAGTGGCGCCGTCATGCCGCCGGCCAGGATGGCCAGGCACAGCACCAGCGCCACGGCCGCAACCCAGAACTGGGTGACGATGAAATAGCGCCGCCGGTCCAGAATGTCGGCCAGCGCGCCGCTGGGCAGACCGAGCAAAAACACCGGCAGCGTGGACGCCGACTGCACCAGCGCGACCAGGATCGGCGAACTGGTCAGCGTGGTCATCAGCCAGGCCGCCGCCACATCGTTCATCCACATGCAGGTATTGGCCGTCACCCAGGTCAGCCACAACATGCGGAACACCGGAATCGTCAGCGGCGCCAGCGCAGTCATCGACGCGCTCTGGCCCAGCGGCGCCGCGTCCTGCGCCAGCCGCGCGGCCACGGATTCTTCCGTGCCCCGGGCCCGGGCGGCGCACTCGGCTGCGGCTGCGGCTGCGGCATCGGACGAGGGCGCAGGCCCGGGGGGTTCGGCAGTCGATTCGGGGGGGGACGCAGCGCTACGCATATCTTCTTTGACGGGCGCAGCGCTGCGCGGGTGTGCTTCGGGGGCGCAGCGCTGCGCGTGCTGGGGGTGAAAGGAAGGAAAACCTGTCCGTGTATTGTGCAACGGCTTGCCGCGCATCGTCATACACTGGGCCTGCACACACCGGGCACGCCCACCAGTGTCGCGTCACCGATCAGATGTCGTAGGCTGCGCGCAGCCATCGGAGCGCAGCGCAAGGCGCATCGCGCAGCCCATACCGAGCGTATTGGCAAGCGATGCAACGCCGCGATGCGCTTCGATGGCCAGCGCAGACCGACAGATGATCGGTGACGCGACACCAGGCGTGGCCGGGTGGCAAAGCCATTGGAGACCGCCATGAACGCGCCCCTGCCCGAATCCATACGCCAGGCCATGGCCACGGTGAGCCTGGACGACAAATACACGCTGGGCGCAGGCCGGGCGTTCATGAGCGGGGTGCAGGCGCTGGTGCGTCTGCCGCTGCTGCAGCGCCAGCGCGACGCGCTGGCGGGGCTGAACACCGCCGGCTTCATCAGCGGCTACCGCGGCTCGCCGCTGGGCGCTTACGACCAGGCGCTGTGGGCGGCGAAAAAACACCTGGCGGCCAGCCATATCGTGTTTCAGCCCGGTGTCAACGAAGAACTGGGCGCCACGGCCGTCTGGGGCACGCAGCAGCTCGATCTGTACCCGCAGGCCAGGAAATACGATGGCGTGTTCGGCATCTGGTACGGCAAAGGCCCCGGCGTGGACCGCTGCGCCGATGTGTTCAAGCACGCCAACATGGCCGGCACGGCCCGGTATGGCGGCGTGATCGCGGTGGCGGGCGACGACCATCTGAGCAAAAGCAGCACGGCCGCGCACCAGAGCGACCATATCTTCAAGGCCTGCGGCACGCCGCTGTTTTTTCCGAGCAGCGTGCAGGACATTCTGGACATGGGCCTGCATGCCTTTGCGCTGAGCCGCTTTGCCGGCCTGTGGTCGGGCCTGAAGACGATTCAGGAAGTGGTGGAGTCCTCGGCCAGCATCGCGCTGGACCCGGACCGGGTGCAGACCCGGCTGCCCGAGGACTTCGTGATGCCTCCGGGCGGCCTGCATATCCGCTGGCCCGATGCGCCGCTGGAGCAAGAGGCGCGCCTGATGGACTACAAGTGGTACGCAGCCCTGGCCTATGTGCGTGCCAACCGGCTCAACCACAACGTGATCGAAGGCCCGAACGACCGCTTTGGCATCATCGCCAGCGGCAAAGCCTACAACGACATGCGCCAGGCCCTGGCGGACCTGGGCCTGGACGAGGCCACCTGCCGCCGGCTCGGCATCCGCGTGCACAAGGTGAATGTGGTGTGGCCGCTGGAGGCATCCATCACGCGCAGCTTTGCCCAGGGCCTGCAGGAGATTCTGGTGGTGGAAGAAAAGCGCCAGGTGATCGAATACCAACTCAAGGAAGAGCTGTACAACTGGCGCGCCGACGTGCGCCCGAACGTGCTGGGCAAGTTCGACGAGCCCGAGGGCGACGCCAGCGGCGGCGAATGGAGCATGCCCAACCCCAGCCGCAACTGGCTGCTGCGCGCCAAGGCCGACCTGACGCCGGCCATCATCGCCCAGGCACTGGCCCGGCGCCTGGGCAAGCTCGGCCTGCCCGGCGACATCATGGCGCGCATCGCAGAGCGCATCGCCACCATCGATGCCAGAGAACGCGCGCTGGCCGCCCTGACGGTGGACACCGGCGAGCGCACCCCCTGGTTTTGCAGCGGCTGCCCGCACAACACCAGCACCCGCGTGCCCGAAGGCTCGCGCGCGGTGGCCGGCATCGGCTGCCACTACATGGCCAACTGGATGCCCGGGCGCAACACCGCCACCTTCACGCAGATGGGCGGCGAGGGCGTGACCTGGGTGGGCCAGCAGCCCTTCAGCACCGAGCGGCATATCTTTGCCAACCTGGGCGACGGCACCTACTTTCACAGCGGCCTGCTGGCCATCCGCCAGAGCATCGCCGCAGGCGTCGACATCACCTACAAACTGCTCTACAACGACGCCGTGGCGATGACCGGCGGCCAGCCGCTGGGCGAGCGCCCCGAAGGCCATTCGGTGCTGCAAATCATGAACACCTTGAAGTCCGAGGGCGTGGCCGAGCTGGTCATCGTCACCGACGAGC
This sequence comes from Verminephrobacter eiseniae EF01-2, assembly GCF_000015565.1. Taxonomy (NCBI): domain Bacteria; kingdom Pseudomonadati; phylum Pseudomonadota; class Betaproteobacteria; order Burkholderiales; family Comamonadaceae; genus Verminephrobacter; species Verminephrobacter eiseniae. The sequence continues at coordinate 4,486,052 of NC_008786.1, read as the reverse complement.
CGCGCAAGTACCGCAGCGTGGCGCTGGCCGAAGGCGTGAGCGTGCACCACCGCGACGCGCTCGACAGCGTGCAGCGGCGCTTGCGCACGGTCGCCGGCTGCACCGTGATCATCTACGACCAGACCTGCGCCACCGAAAAGCGCCGCCGCCGCAAACGCGGCCTGCTGGCCACGCCCGACCGGACGGTGCTGATCAACGAATTGGTCTGCGAGGGCTGCGGCGACTGCTCGGAGCAATCGAACTGCCTGTCGGTCGAGCCGGTGCAGACGGCCTTCGGCCGCAAGCGCCGCATCAACCAGAGCAGTTGCAACAAAGACTACAGCTGCATCAACGGTTTTTGCCCGAGCTTCGTCACGGTGCAAGGCGGCAAGCCCAGGAAGCCGGAGCAGAAAAAGCAGACCAGCCAGGGCGGCCAGGGCGACCGGTCGGCACTCCCTGCGCTGCCCGAGCCCGTGCTGCCGGCGGCCGAAAGCGCCTGGGGCATCGTGGTCGGCGGCGTGGGCGGCACCGGCGTGATCACCATCGGCTCGCTGCTGGGCATGGCGGCGCACCTCGACGGCAAGGGCGTGATCACGCAGGACGCCGGCGGCCTGGCGCAAAAGGGCGGCGCCACCTGGAGCCACATCCAGATCGCCAACCGCCCCGAGGCCATCCACACCACCAAGGTGGACACCGCCAAGGCCGACCTGGTGCTCGGCTGCGACGCCATCGTCGCCGCGCACAAATACACGCTGGCCGTGATGCAGCCGGGCCGCACTTTCGTCGTGCTCAACACCCATGGCACGCCCACGGCGGCGTTCGTCGGCAACCCCGACTGGCAATTTCCCGGCGCGCACTGCGACAGCGCCATCGCCGCAGCCGTGGGCGCCGACCAGGTGGGCCGGCTCGACGCCGGGCAACTGGCCACCGCGCTGCTGGGCGACAGCATCTACGCCAACCCGCTGCTGCTGGGCTACGCCTGGCAAAAAGGCCATGTGCCGCTGACCCTGGCCGCGCTGATGCGCGCCATCGAGCTCAACGGCGTGCAGGTGCAGGACAACCAGGCTGCGTTCGACTGGGGCCGCCGCTGCGCGCATGACCTGGCCTCGGTGCAGGCCCTGTTCCAGAGCGCGCAGATCGTGCAATTCGTCAAGCGCCCCACGCTGGGCGAACTGTTGGCCCAGCGTGCGGCCTTCCTGACCGGCTACCAGAACGCCGCCTACGCCGCCGACTACCAAGCCTTCGTCGCCCGGGTCAGCGCGGCCGAAGCCCGGCTGGGCAGCGCCAGCACCCCATTGTCCGAGGCCGTGGCGCGCTACCTGTTCAAGCTGATGGCCTACAAAGACGAGTACGAAGTGGCCCGCCTGCATACCGACCGGGCGTTCACCGACCAGATCGGGCGCATGTTCGAGGGCGACTACCGGCTGCTGCACCATCTGGCGCCGCCGCTGATCGCCAGGAAGAACGACCGGGGCGAGCCGATCAAGCGCACCTTTGGCCCCTGGGTGCGCAGCGCCCTGGGCCTGCTGGCCAGGATGAAGGGCTTGCGCGGCACAGCGCTGGACCCGTTCGGCAGGACCCCGGAGCGCCGCACCGAGCGCGCGCTGATCGTGCAATACCGCGCCTGCATCGAAGAACTGCTGGCCGACCTGAGCGCAGACCGGCTCCCGCTGGCCGTGGAGATTGCCTGCATCCCGGAAGAAATTCGCGGCTATGGCCATATCAAACAGCGGCATCTGGACACCGTGCGTCCCCGCTGGGAGCGCCTGATGGCGCAATGGCGCGAAGGGCGCGAAGGACGCCGGGCGAAAACCGCCCCGCCCGAACGCCATGCCGCCTGAAACGCCGGCGCTGGTCCACTGCCAAAGGGTTCACTGGGGTACCTTCACCTTCACCTTCACCTTCGGCTGCGGAATGAGCGCCTGCGGGCGGCCAGGCGGCGCACAGTGGCTTGGCAAAACGGCGGGGGGTTGACACAGGATGTCTCCTGGCCCGAAGCGCTGGCGCCGCTGCGCTGCGGCCAGCCGGCACCGGGCCTGACCCGGCCGGTGGCGGCACGGAACGGGCCGGGCGCGCCCGCACCGGGGGGCGATGGCCAGCGCCCGCTGGCGCCGTACCGGAACGCTGGGTTATTGCCCCGAACGGGCCTTGCGCCCTGCCGCATACAATACCCGGCCGCGCGCCCTGACAGGCGCTGTGCCCGGCTGGGCGCCATGACCGGCGCCTGGCCCGGGACATCCGTGCCCTGGCCGGCATTTTGCCCTGGCGCCGGCCCCTGGCGGCTCAGGGTATTTCGACCATCCGTTGTGGAGTCCCGTCTGTGTTCATATCTTCCGCTTTTGCCCAAACCGCGCCTGCACCTGCCGCAGGCGGTGGCGACATGATGTCGATGCTCAGCAGCCTGGCTTTGCCGGCCGCGATGATGGTGGTGCTTTATCTGGTGATGATCCGCCCCCAGATGCGGCGCCAAAAGGAGCACCGCACGATGATCGAGGCGCTGGCCCGGGGCGATGAAGTGGCCACCACCGGCGGCATCGTCGGCAGGGTGACGCGCCTGTCCGAAGGCTTTTTGCAGGTCGAGATCGCCCCGGGCGTCGAAGTGCAAATGCAGCGCAGCGCCGTGGTGCAGGTGCTGCCCAAAGGCTCGGTCAAGTAACCCGCCGGGCCTGGAGGCAAAAGCGCGATCATGAACCGTTACCCGGTCTGGAAGTACACGATCCTGGTGATCGTGCTGCTGGTGGGGGTCTTGTACACCCTGCCCAATTTCTTTGGCGAGGCGCCTGCGGTGCAGGTCTCGTCGGCCAAGACCGCCGTCGCGGTCGACGCCGCCGTGCAACAGCGGGTGCAAGAGGCGCTCCAGGCCGCAGGCATCACGCCCGACTTCGTGGAGTTGCAGGGCAATTCGGTGCGCGCGCGTTTCGACACGCCCGACACCCAGCTCCAGGCCAAGGACGCGATCGAAAAAGCCCTGGTGCCCGATGCCGGCAATGCCTCGTACATCGTGGCGCTGAACCTGGTTTCGCGCTCGCCGACCTGGCTCAAGGCGCTGCACGCCAATCCGATGTACCTGGGCCTGGACCTGCGTGGCGGCGTGCACTTCATGCTGCAAGTGGACATGCAGGCCGCGCTGACGAAAAAGGCCGAGTCCTATGCCGGCGACATCCGTGGTTTGCTGCGCGACCAGGGCATACGCCATGGCGGCGTCAGCCGCGAAGGCCAGAACATCGACATCCGGGTGCGCGACGAGGCCACGCTGACGGCCGCGCGCAACGCGATTGCCCGGTCGCTCACCGACCTGCAACTGAGCAGCCGGCCCGAAGACGGCGCCGACAGCGCCGGCGGCGGGTTCAGGCTGCGCGCTTTCATCAAGCCCGAGGCCACGCGCCTCGTGCAGGAGCAGGCGCTCAAGCAGAACATCGTCACGCTGCACAACCGGATCAACGAACTCGGCGTGGCCGAGCCCGTGATACAGCAGCAGGGCCAGGATCGCATCGTGGTGCAACTGCCCGGCGTGCAGGACACGGCCAAGGCCAAGGACATCCTGGGCCGCACCGCGACACTGGAAGTGCGCATGGTCGACGAAAGCACCGAGGCGCGCAGCGCCGCCAGCGGGCGCGTTCCGCTGCCCTTGGGGTCGGAACGCTACCCGGAGCGCAACGGCCAGCCGGTGATCGTCAAAAAGCAGGTCGTCCTGACCGGCGAGAACCTGACCGACGCGCAGCCCGGCTTCGATGGCCAGACCCAGGAGCCTACCGTCAACCTGACGCTCGACGCCAAGGGCGCGCGCATCTTTCGCGATGTCACGCGCGAGAACGTGGGCAAGCGCATGGCCATCGTGCTGTTCGAGAAGGGCCAGGGCGAAGTGGTCACGGCCCCGGTGATCCGCTCGGAGATCGGCGGCGGTCGCGTGCAGATCTCCGGCAGCATGAGCACGGACGAGGCCCACGACACCGCGTTGCTGCTGCGCGCCGGTTCGCTGGCAGCGCCGATGGAAATCATCGAAGAGTTCACCATCGGCCCGACCTTGGGCGCGGACAACATCGAGCGCGGCATCCACAGCGTGGTCTGGGGTCTGGCGGCGATTGCGCTGTTCATGTGCTGTTACTACCAGTTGTTTGGCCTGTTCTCCAGCATCGCACTGGCGGTCAACGTGCTGCTGCTGGTGGCCGTGCTGTCGATGCTGCAGGCCACGCTGACCTTGCCGGGCATCGCCGCCATGGCCTTGGCGATCGGCGTGGCGATCGACTCCAACGTGCTGATCAATGAGCGCATCCGCGAAGAATTGCGCTCGGGCATCTCCGCGCAGGCGGCCATCCACACCGGCTACGAGCGCGCCTGGGCCACCATCGTCGATTCCAACGTCACCACCCTGATTGCCGGCCTGGCCCTGCTGACCTTTGGCTCCGGCCCGGTGCGCGGCTTTGCCGTGGTGCACTGCATCGGCATCTTGACCAGCATGCTCTCGGCCGTGCTGTTCTCGCGCGCTTTGGTGAACCTGTGGTACGGGCGCCAGAAAAAGCTCAAGAGCCTGGCCATAGGCCAGGTCTGGAAGCCCGAGGCCGACAGCGCCGTGGTCAACATCAATCAAAGCGCATAAGGAACGGCGACCATGGAATTTTTCCGCATCCGCAAAGACATCCCCTTCATGAAGCAGGCGCTGGTCTTCAACGCGATCTCCTTCATCACCTTTGCGCTGGCGGTCGTCTTCTTGCTGACCCGGGGTCTGCACCTGTCGGTGGAGTTCACCGGCGGCACGGTGATGGAACTGGCCTACGGCCAGAGCGCCGATCTGGCCAAGATCCGTCAGACGGTCTCCGCGCTGGGCTACCCCGAGGTGCAGGTGCAGAACTTCGGCACCGCCCGTGACGTGATGATCCGCCTGCCGACCCTCAACAAGGACATGGACAAGAGCCTGACCTCGGCCCGGCAAAGCGAGCAGGTGCTGGCTGCGCTCCAGGCCGTGGACCCGCAGGTCAAACTGCGCCGCACCGAGTTTGTCGGCCCGCAGGTGGGCGAGGAGCTGGTGCACGGCGGCCTGATGGCGCTGGCCATGGTGGTCATCGGCATCGTGATCTACTTGGCGCTGCGCTTCGAATGGAAGTTCGGTGTCGCCGCCATCATCGCCAACCTGCATGACGTGGTGATCATCCTGGGCTTTTTTGCGTTCTTCCAGTGGGAGTTCTCGCTGTCGGTGCTGGCCGCCGTGCTGGCGGTGCTGGGCTACTCGGTCAACGAATCGGTGGTGATCTTCGACCGGATCCGCGAAGCCTTCCGCAAGTACCGCAAGATGGACACTGCGGCGGTGATCGACCACGCCATCACCAGCACGATGAGCCGCACCATCATCACCCACGCCTCGACCGAGGCCATGGTGCTGTCGATGTTCTTCTTTGGCGGCCCGAGCCTGCATTACTTTGCGCTGGCGCTGACGATAGGCATTTTGTTCGGCATCTACTCGTCGGTATTCGTCGCGGCAGCGATTGCAATGTGGCTCGGGGTCAAGCGCGAGGACTTGGTCCGGCCGATCAAAAAAGGGCCGGACCCGAGCGACCCGAATGCCGGCGCCACGGTCTGAGCGCCCCGTCGGCGTCACCTGCACCATCTGCCCATGCCAGCCCCCACCGCCCCTTCCAGCGCGCAGCGGCGCCTGCTCCGGCAGGCGCGCCAGATGTTTGTCGATGGCATCTGCGCAGGGCTGTCGGAACTGGACCAGACGCTCCTGGACTTCCTGGTGGAACTGACGCAGCAGGCGGGCACGGCGCGCCAAGCGCAGTCGCGCCGCGATGCGTTGATGCGCTACCGGGAGTTTCATGGCCTCTGGACCGAACGCTGCGCCAGGGCCTGGCAGGAAGCGCTGATACCGCATCTGAGCAGCACCTACGGCCAGACGTCGGCTGGCGGCCTCCATCTCGAACTGCTCAGCGACGATGTGGTGGAGAACAAACTGCTGGCATCGCGCATGGCCCTGACGATCAGCGAGCAGGTGCACCAGCCGTTCGACACCCTGCGCCAATGCACCCGGTCGCTGCAAGACCAGGAGCTCGAAAGCCGCGACATTTTCCGGCCTGACACCATCAGCCTGCATCTGGTCGAGCAATGGACCAACGCCGGACTGCCCCGCGTCGACCTGCAAACCGTGGTCGACCCCTTGCAGCGCAAACTGGCCGATCTGCTGCAAAAGCACTACCTGGCCGTGAATGCGTTCTATGACGCGCAGGGTGTGGCCCCATCGGATCTCAAGTCCCGCGTGCGGCGCACCGATACGGAAAAAGGCGTTCTCTCCAGAAACACCCAACCGGGCGCGCAGTCGCAGACCATGGGTTGGCACTCGCAGTACGCCGGCGCCGGAACCGGCGGCGACATGCCCCGCTTCGGACCGTCATCCGCGACACCTGCCGAGTCCAGGCTGGGCCGCATGGTGCCTGCGCCTGCCGGCATGCCCGCTGCTTTCGGGCCCGGCGGCATCAGCCCCATGGAGCAGCAGCGCCAGCAGGCCCAGGGCATGGTCGGGCAATTGCACCAGTTGCTGACCTCGGCCGCCGGGCCGGCCCCGGCCTCCATGGCCTTGGCACAGGCGCTGGCGGCCTATCGGATGCAGGCCATTGCCAGTGTCGATGCCGGCGCCGGCGCCGGCGCCATCGACGGCCTGGCCAGCGACGCCCCGGTGGCCGTGGTGCAACTGGTGAGCGCGGCGCGCGAGCAATCCATCGAGCTCAAGCAGAAGGCCGAAACCCCGGCCGAGAAGGCGACCATCGAAGTGGTGGCGCTGATGTTCCAGAGCATCCTGTCCGAGGAGCGCATCCCCGTGGCAGTGCGCATCTGGTTTGCCAGGCTGCAGGTGCCGGTGCTGCGCGTGGCATTGGCCGAGCCGGATTTCTTCAGCAACCTGGACCATCCGGCGCGCAAACTGATCGACCGCATGGGCGCCTGCGCAATGGGTTTCAACTCGACCGCCATCGATGGCAGCGCGCTGGAAGCGCAAGTGCGCCGCGCCGTGCAAATGATCGAGCAGTACCCGGAGACCGGCAGCCGGGTGTTCCAACTGGTGCTCGACGAGTTCGAGAAATTCCTGGCCAAGTTCCTGACCGAAAAGCAGACCACGGCACGCCTGGTGACGGTGGCCCAGCAGGTCGAGCAAAAAGAAGCGCTGACCATCCGCTACACCATCGAGCTGCGCGCCATGCTGCGCGACATGCCGGTGCGCGATGAACTGCGGGATTTTCTGTTCAAGGTCTGGGCCGAGGTGCTGGCGCTATCGGCCTTGCGCGACGGTCCGCAGCATATGGACACCATCACGCTCAAGCGCACGGCGGCCGACCTGGTCTGGTCCGCCAGCGCCAAGCCCCACCGCAAAGACCGCACCCTGGTCATACAGAGCCTGCCAAGCCTGCTGCAACGCCTGCGCCAGGGCCTGGCACTGCTGGGTGTCACGGGCCCGCAGCAGGATGCGCAGATCAAGGTCCTGACCAACACGCTGGCCGATGCCTTCCAGTGCAAGACCGCGTTGATCCCGCAAGCGCAGATCGAGAGCATGGCCAAGCGCCTGGACAACCTGGAGGACTTCATCAGCGACACCACGCTGGGCGACATGCCGCTCAACACCGAAAACATCGAGATGCTGCTGGGCATCGATGCCTCTTCGATCCATGTGGTGGCCGACAATGGCACACCGGTAGACGACGCCATGCTGGCCTGGGCGCAGCAACTGCCGCTGGGCAACTGGTACACGCTGGACCACAACGGCGTTGCGGTCCAGGCGCAATACGCCTGGCACAGCGAGCGCAAACAACTGCACCTGTTCGCCACCGTCGATGGCCGCAGCTATCTGATCCAACTGCGCCGGCTGGCCACCTACCTGCAAGCGGGCCTGCTGCTGGCCCAGGACAACGAGGGCCTGACGGTGCGCGCAACGCGCGATGCGCTGGCCAAGCTCGGCGCCAACCCCGAGCGGCTCTTGAACTGAAACTGAAGATTCTCAGCCCCGGGCCAAGCGCTGAAACAAGCCCCCCGGCAAGCGCGCCACGCTGCCGGCCAACTCCAGCTCCAGCAACGCCACCTGCAGCGCGGCGGTAGCCATGCCGGTGCGTGCCAGCAGCGCATCGATGCCGATCGGATCGAACCCCAGGGCCGCCAGCAACGGCGTGTCCATCGCGGACCCTGCGGCAGGCGCATCGGCCCCTGCGGTGGGCGGCGTATCGGCATCGGCCCCGGCCCCGGCCCCGGCCCCGGGCGCCGCCGCCCTGCGGGCCGGAATCACCAGTTCCTGCAACACATCCTGCGCCGACTCGACCAGCTTCGCGCCCTGGCGTATCAGCGCATGGCAGCCACGCGACTGGGGTGCATGGATCGAGCCTGGAATCGCAAACACCTCGCGCCCCTGCTCGGCCGACAGCCTGGCCGTGATCAATGAACCCGAGGCCAGCGCGGCCTCCACCACCAGGCAACCCTGCGACAGGCCGGCGATGATGCGGTTGCGCTTGGGAAAATGGGCCGCCAGCGGCGGCGTGCCGAGCGGGTATTCGCTGATCAGCAGCCCGGAGGCTGCGATGCGGCGCGCCAGATCGATGTTCTTGCGCGGATAGACCTGGTCCAGCCCGGTGCCGACCACGGCCAGCGTGGCGGCCACCCCGGCGCCGGTCAGCGCCGCATCCAGCGCGCCTTCATGGGCGGCCGCATCGATCCCCAGCGCCAAGCCGGAGACGATGCCCAGCCCTGCGCCATGCAAGGCCCGGGCAAACTGGCGCGCGTTCTCTGCGCCCTGGGCACTGGGGTTGCGGCTGCCCACCACGGCCAGGCAGGGGCCAGCGGGAAAAGCCTGCTGCGCGAGCAAATGCGCCGGCCCCATCAGGTAGAGCAACAGCGGCGGGTCAGGCGTTTCCAGCAGCGTCTGCGGGTAGCGGCTGTCGCCCAAGGTGACGATGGCATGCGCCGGCCCTTGCGGATCGGCGCCGGACAGCCACCGCTCGGTCTTTTCCAGCAGCGCCTGCCAGGTCGGCGGGACGGCGCACAAGGCCCGCGCCTGCGCGTCCGACACGCATTGCTGCAACGCCGCCGCAGACTGCGCAAAAATCGCCTGCGGCATGCCGAAGCAGGCCAGCAGGCGCCGTGCCGCGCCGTTGCCGACCCCGGCAGTGACGGTCAGACGCAACCAGGCCGCAAGCTCTTCACGGTCCATGCCGTCTACCGGGTTCCAGCGCTACTGGCTGCTGCCTGCACGGCGCGGGCGGCCCTTGCGACCACGCGAACTACCGGGGGTTGACCAGGCGGTCACCCACGCGCACGGCGTTGCGGATTTCCAGGATCAGCGCATAGGACACCCGATCGAAGGTGCGAAACACCATGGCCGTGCCATTGATCTCATTGGGCAGCTTGATCGCCGGCTTGCCTTCTTCGGTGCCATCCGCGATGCTCGCGCCCTTGTTGACCAAGCTCAGCACATAGCCCGGCTCGATGCCGTCCTGCGCGCCCTTGTTGATCGATACCACCTGGTTTTGCGCCGCGAATTCCACCGCCGCATTGCCGTAGAGCGCCACCACACGGGCATCCACATCGGACTTCGGGGCGCGCGGGACATAGCCCGAAAAAACCCGGGCCGGCGCCGGCAGCAGGCGATCGCCGGCCTGTATCTCGCCTTTGGTGGCCGACAAATCGATCGTCGCGGGCACATGCTTGCTGGTATGGCCGCCCTTGCCGTCCGGGACATCCTCCATCGACTCGCCGCGCACCAGTTCCGCCTGGCCCAGGTACTGGGCTTCGTAGGCCAGCACCTCGCCGGTGCCGGGGTCTTTGAGCGCAGTCGCGTCGCGGAACACGCGGTAGCGGCGCGACGCGCTCGTGCTGCCGGCAAGCAACGGCGACTTGGCGCTGCCACGGGCGTAGACACGGTCGCCACTGGCCATCAGCATCCGGTCATCGGTCATCGCCACCACCCGTGGCGCTTGCAGCAAGACCTGCGGGTCGACCACCAGCGGTTCGGCCAAAAAAGGCTCGACCAGATCGGGATTGAGCGTGGGCAGCGCCACATCGGCCAGGCTGTCACTGCGCGTGCGCGGCGAGACCCGAACGGTGTCGGGCTCGGCGGCAGCGGAGCGGCTGCTGCGCAGGCGGGCGTAAGCGCCATCCTTTTCCAGGTACAGCGTCTGGCCCGGAAAGATCAGGTGCGGGTTGTGGATGGTCTCGCGGTTCATGCCCCACAACTGCGGCCAATACCATGGGTGCTTGAGGAACAGACCGGCAATGCCCCACAGCGTATCGCCGCGCTTGACGCTGTAGCTGTCTGGCGCGCCGGGCGCCAGTTCTTGCAGCGGCACGCCGTGTTCGGCCACTTGCTGCGCCGTCGCGCGCTGCTGCGCCGTGGTGTGTGGCTGTGCTGCCGGCACGCTGCCGGCAGGCGAGGGTTGATCTTGCGCCTGCGCCGCCGCGACCAGCATGGCGCCCGCCAAGAGCGTGCCCCAGCCGGTCCGTCGCGCGCTGGTGAATGCCGTCATGTGATTCCTTGTTTGCTGCATGAATGAAACGTCCCCCCCTCATCGGGGCTGCACAGCGCAGAAAAGCTGCGCGACCGGGCCTGGCCCAACGTTGAAAACCATTCGAGATTCTCTGCCCAAGCCCTTGATCCGGCAACGATTATGGGGCTGCGGCGCTGCCGTCGGCGGCAAAAGTGGCGAAAATAGCGACAGCTCTTACCGATCGCCATGGCCATTCTTCTTCCCATTCTCCGTTACCCCGATCCCCGGCTGCACCGGATCGCCCGCCCGGTGCTCGCGGTCGATGAGCGCATCCGCGCGCTGGCGGACGACATGCTGGCCACCATGTACCAGGCCCAGGGCATTGGCCTGGCGGCCACCCAGGTCGATGTGCATGAGCGGCTGCTGGTCGTCGATGTCTCCGATGAGCACGACCAGCCCCTGGTGCTGATCAACCCCGAAATCATCTGGACCAGCGCGGAGAAACAGACGCACAACGAAGGCTGCCTGTCCGTGCCCGGCATTTACGACGATGTCGAGCGCTTTGACGCCGTGCATGTGCGGGCCTTGGACACCCGGGGGCAGCCGCAGGTCATCGAGGCCGATGGCCTGCTGGCCATGTGCTTGCAGCACGAGATGGACCATTTGCAGGGCAAGGTGTTCGTGCAGTACCTCTCGCCCCTCAAGCGCAACCGCATCAAGACCAGGATGATCAAGCAGCAGCGCGAGGCCCGGGCCTGATGCGGCCACCCCGCGCAGCCACGGACACTGGCCAGATTCTCCGATGAAAGTCGTCTTTGCCGGCACCCCCGGCTTTGCCCGCGTTGCGCTGCAGCGCTTGCTCGACGCCGGTTTCAGCCTGCCGCTGGTGCTGACCCGACCGGACCAGCCTGCGGGCCGGGGCCTGCAATGGCAGGCTTCGCCGGTCAAGCAATGCGCGCTGGCGCATGGCCTGGCCGTGGCGCAGCCGCGCAGCCTGCGCCTCGATGGCCGATACCCGCAAGACGCTGCGGCGGCCCGCGCTGCGTTGCTGGCCGCGCAGGCCGAGGTGATGGTGGTGGCCGCCTACGGGCTGATCCTGCCGCAGTGGGTGCTGGACCTGCCCGCGCGCGGCTGCCTGAACATCCACGCCAGCCTGCTGCCCCGCTGGCGCGGCGCGGCGCCGATACAGCGCGCCATCGAGGCCGGTGACACGCACACCGGCGTGACCATCATGCAGATGGATGCGGGCCTGGACACCGGCGCGATGCTGCTGAGCCAAGGCAGCGCCATCGCCCCCACCGACACCACGGCCACGCTCCATGACCGGCTCGCCGCGCTGGGTGCCGACCTGATCGTGCAGGCATTGGAAAAAATGGCCGCCGGCGCCGACCTGCCCGCGCTGGCGCAACCGGCCCAAGGCGTTGCTTACGCCCGCAAGATCGAAAAATCCGAAAGCAGTATCGACTGGTCGCTGCCGGCGCAACGGATCGGCCAGCGCATCCGGGCCTTCGACCCGGCGCCCGGCGCCAGCACCACCTGCAACGGCACCAGCATCAAGCTATGGGGCTATGCCATCGATGGCGCAACGATCGATGGCCAAAGGGGCGTACCCCGGATGCACCCCGGGCAAATCCTGTCCGCAGATGACAGCGGCATTGCGGTGGCCTGCGGACAGGGCACGGCGCTGCGCCTGACCGTGCTGCAACGCGCCGGCGGCAAGCGGCTGGCCGCCGCCGACTTTCTGCGCGGCTTTGCCCTGCAGCCGGGCATGTGGCTGGGCGCAGCGCGCGCATGAACCGCAGGGACCGCATGGACCGTCTGCTGCGCCATCCCGCGTTCCGGCTCGCCGCCGTCGACATGCTGGGCATCTCGATGGGCACGGCGGCCTGGGGTCTGGTGACCGGCGTGGCCATGGTCAAGGGCGGCCTGTCGGTTGGCATGGCGACGCTGATGTCGCTGCTGGTCTACTCCGGCAGCGTGCAACTGGCCGTGATACCGCTGATGACCGCAGGCTCGCCGCTGTGGGTCATCTGGCTCACCGCCGTCTGCATGAACCTGCGTTTCGTGATCTTCAGCAACCTGTGGCGCAGCTACTTTGCGCAACTGCCGCTGCGCCAACGCCTGGCGATCGGCTACTTCAGCGCTGACCTGGTCTATGTGAATTTCATGCGGCGTTTCCCGCAACCCCGGCCAGCGCCCGAGCAGACGCCGTATTTCTGGGGCGCGGCCAGCACCAACTGGCTGGCCTGGCAATTGCCGGCGCTGGCCGGCATCGTGCTGGCCAACGTGGTGCCGCTGTCCTGGGGCCTGGGCTTTGCGGGGGTGCTGGCCTTGCTGGGCGTATTGCTGTCGCTGCTGTTCGACCGGGCCACCTGGCTGGCCGCTGGCGTTGCCGCCACGGCCGCGATTGCGGCCTTTGCGCTGCCGCTCAAGCTCAACATCCTGGTGGCGCTGGCGGCGGCCGTGGCGGCCGGACTGCTGATCGAAGCGCTGGAGCAGCGCTGGGACGGGCTTTCGCGCTGGCGTAGACCACTGCACAAGCGCAGGCCGCTGCGCAAGGAGCGCTAGTGTCGTGTCACCGATCAGATGTCGTAGGCTGCGCGCAGCCATCGGAGCGCAGCGCAAGGCGCATCGCGCAGCCAATACCGAGCGTATTGGCAAGCGATGCAACGCCGCGATGCGCTTCGATGGCCAGCGCAGACCGACAGATGATCGGTGACGCGACACTAGCGATGAACCACGCCTGGGTCGAACCCGTGATTGCCACCCTGGGCCTGACCCTGGTCACGGTGCTGGCGCGCTCGTTTTTCATGCTCTCCGAACGCGAGCTACCGCTGCCCGGCTGGCTCAGGCGCGGGTTCAAGTACGCGCCCCTGGCCGCCCTGACGGCCGTGATCGCACCCGAAATCCTGATGACCCAGGGCGCGCCCATCACCACCTTGCTGGACGCGCGCCTGCCCGCCGTGCTGTGCGCCAGCGCCTACTACTTCTGGCGCCGTGGCATCCTGGGCACCATCGTGGCCGGCATGTCGGTCTATCTGCCGCTGCACATGGTCTGGGGTTGGTAAGCGCAGGGCACAGCAGGGGGCGAGCGCCCGGTGCGGCGGCCCGGGGTGCGCCGTCCGGCACATGACGGCACATGAAGATGGCGCCTTGTGCGCCGGGGCGGCGTTGCCAATCCTCGCGGCAGTTCCGGCCATCGCTGCGGTTGGCTCTTTGCCCTGACAGGCAGCGCATCGATGGCATTGCGTGCAGCCATTGGCGGGACGGTGCACCCATTCCATCCCTGAATCACCCGTGCACTTCGTCGGCGTCGCTTGCCGTACATTTGTGCCGTCTGCGCTTCGCCTTCACCTTCGCTTTCACGAACGATTTGGAAATGGAATCAGGGTGCGCAGCCCATGCGCGCCCCAGGAAACCCCCAGCCATGAACGACATCCTCCGCTTTTCCGATCTGTGCGCCCGGGGCCAGGCCCAGGGCCGGCGCGTCTTCATCCGCGCCGACCTGAACGTGCCGCAGGACGCCGCCGGCCGCATCACCGAGGACACCCGCATCCGGGCCTCGCTGGACTGCATCCGCATGGCGCTTCAAGCCGGAGCCGCCGTGATGGTGACCAGCCACCTGGGCCGCCCGAGCGAAGGCCAGTTCAGGCCCGCAGACTCTCTGGCGCCGGTGGCGGCCCGGCTGGCGCAGTTGCTCGGCCATGCGGTGCCGCTGGTCAGCGACTGGGTGGAGGGCGTTGCCGTCGCCCCGGGCCAGGTCGTGCTGCTGGAAAACTGCCGTCTGAATGTCGGGGAGAAAGAAAACCGGCAAGCCCTGGCCCGTCGACTGGCCGCGCTGTGCGACATCTACGTGAACGACGCCTTTGGCAGCGCCCACCGCGCCGAAGGCACAACCCATGGCATCGCCCGGTTTGCCCCCTTGGCCTGCGCCGGCCCGCTGCTGGCGGCCGAGATCGACGCGCTGACCCAGGCGCTGGCCCAGCCCCGGCGCCCACTGGTCGCGATTGTGGCCGGCTCCAAGGTGTCGACCAAACTGACCATATTGCAAAGCCTGGCCGACAAGGTCGATCAACTCATCGTCGGCGGCGGCATCGCCAACACCTTCATGCTGGCGGCGGGCCTGCCCATAGGCAAAAGCCTGGCCGAGCCCGACCTGCAGGGCGCCGCCCGGTCCGTGATGGCGGCGCTGAAGGCCCGGGGTGCCGAGGTGCCGATTCCCACCGACGTGGTGGTGGCCCGGCGTTTTGCCGCCGACGCGCCGGCCACCGTGAAAGCCGCCGCCGACGTAGCGCCCGACGACATGATTCTGGACATCGGCCCCGACACGGCGGCCCGCCTGGCCCGGCAACTCGAATGCGCCGGCACCATCGTCTGGAACGGCCCGGTCGGGGTGTTCGAGTTTGCCGCATTCGACGGCGGCACCCGCACCATCGCCCGGGCGATTGCCGAATCGGCCGCATTCAGCATTGCCGGCGGCGGCGACACGCTCGCGGCCATCGCCAAGTACGGCATCGCCCGGCAAGTGGGCTACATCTCGACCGGCGGCGGGGCCTTTCTGGAGATGCTCGAAGGCAAAAAGCTCCCGGCCCTGGCCATCCTGGAGCAGCGCGCAACGGCCGCCGGGCAAGCCGCAAGCGCGCCGGCGCCGCATCGACCCGCGTAGCCGCCATCGGCCGGCAGCGGCAATTCCTGCGGCACCAGACGCGCGCCGGGACGCTGCCACCATGGCGCCGCGCCGCGCATACCCGCGCTGGGCCGGAGCCACCAGCAGGCCACCCCTCCCATGTGGCCCTATTGCCCATATGGGCCCATATTGATCCGCATGACCCGCATGACCCGCATGGCGGCCCCATACGGGCCTGCCGGTCGGAGCGCGTCAGTGTGGTGGGCTGCTGACGCCCCTCGCATGGCGCCGGGCCAGCCAGGCGCTGATTTCGCCCATGATGCCGCGACGGAATGCCAGCACGCAGACCACGAAGATCAGGCCCGTGACCATGGTCACTGATTCGCCCAAGGTTCGGAACCATTGCACATGGCTCAGCGCCGCCAGCAGGTTGCCGAATTCGCCGATCTTGTTTTCCAGCAGCACCACCACGGCAGCGCCGACCAGCGGGCCGGACAGGGTGCCCAGGCCACCCAGCAGCGTCATCAAGATGACCTGGCCGGAGGCAGTCCAGTGCACGTCGGACAGCGTGGCAAAGCCGAGCACCAGCGTCTTGAGCGCGCCCGCCAGGCCGGCCAATGCGGCCGACAGCACGAAGGCCAGCAGCTTGAAGCGGTGCGTGTCGTAGCCCAGCGAGATGGCGCGCGGCTCGTTCTCCTTGATGCCCTTGAGCACTTGGCCAAACGGTGAGTGGATGGTGCGCACGATGAGCAAAAACGCCAGCACCACGATCACCAGCACCAAGTAGTACATGGCCAGATCGCTGTGCAGATCGATCAGGCCGAACAGCTTGCCGCGCGGCACGCCCTGCAGGCCGTCCTCGCCCCCGGTGAACGGGGCCTGCACGCAGGCAAAGAACAGCATCTGGGCCAGCGCCAGCGTGATCATCGAAAAGTAGATGCCTTGGCGGCGGATCGCCAGCCAGCCGAACAGCAGCCCGAGCAGCGCGCCGCCGGCACTGCCCAGCAGCAGGCCCAGTTCCGGCGTCAGGCCCCAGACCTTGATCGCATGCCCGGCCAGATAAGCCGCGCCGCCCAGGAACGCGGCATGGCCGAAGGACAGCAGGCCGGTGTAGCCCAGCAGCAGGTTGAACGCCGAAGCAAACAGGGCAAAGCACATCAGCTTCATCGCGAACACCGGGTAAGCGCCCAGAAATGGCGCCGCCAGCAGGGCCAACAGCAGCAGGCCGTAACCGATGGCCCGGGTGTTTCTGGAATTCATGCCGGCGCCCTCCTATTTTTCTTTGCCGAACAGCCCGGCGGGACGAATCAGCAAAACGATCACCATGATCACGAACACCACGGTGGAGGAGGCTTGCGGGTAGAACACCTTGGTAAAGCCCTCGATGACGCCCAGCCCCAGCCCGGTGAGGATGGCGCCCATGATCGAGCCCATGCCGCCGATCACCACCACGGCGAAGACCACGATGATGAGGTTCTGGCCCATCAGCGGGGTGACCTGGTAGACCGGGGCTGCGAGCACGCCGGCAAACGCGGCCAGCGCTGCGCCAAAGGCGTAGGTCAGCGTCACCATCAGCGGCACGTTGATGCCGAAGGCTTCGACCAGGCGCGGGTTTTCCGTGCCGGCGCGCAGATAGGCGCCGAGCTTGGTTTTCTCGATCACATACCAGGTGCCCAGGCACACCACCAGCGAGGCCAGCACCACCCAGGCCCGGTAGTTGGGCATGATCATGAAGCCGAGCCCGGTGGCGCCTTCGAGCAGTTCGGGGGGGTCGTAGCCCAGGCCCGAGACCC
This sequence comes from Verminephrobacter eiseniae EF01-2, assembly GCF_000015565.1. NCBI lineage: Bacteria > Pseudomonadati > Pseudomonadota > Betaproteobacteria > Burkholderiales > Comamonadaceae > Verminephrobacter > Verminephrobacter eiseniae. The sequence continues at coordinate 4,469,205 of NC_008786.1, read as the reverse complement.
CGTAGACCGAGCGGAACACCCCTTCGATCAGCAGCGTCAGACCGAGCGTGAGCAGCAGGCCGTACAGGTGGTCGAGCCGGTAAATCCAGCGCAGCAGCAGGCGCTCGATCAGCGCCCCGAACAGGCCCACCACCAGCGGCGCCAGCACCAGCATCCACCAGTAGTTGAGCCCCCAGTAGTTCAGCGCCATCCAGGTCATCAGGGCGCCGGACATGAACAGCGCCCCGTGGGCAAAGTTGATGACGTTGAGCAGACCGAAGATCACCGCCAGCCCGAGGCTCAAAATGGCATAGAACGAGCCGTTGACCAGCCCCAAAAGGAGCTGGCTCAACAGGCCCGACAATGAGACGCCGAAGATTTCCATGGGCAAGCAAGTGGCACTGGGGCACTGGTCAGGGGGTGGGAACGGGCTGCGCCGGCCGTCGGGGGCGTCACTTCCAGAGCGCGCATTTGCTCTCGGCCTTGGTGGTGAATACCTCGTCGCCCGGCAGTTTCTTGATCAGTTTGTAGTAGTCCCAGGGCTTGGTCGATTCCGAAGGTTTCTTGACCTCCATCAGGTACATGTCATGCACATAGCGGCCGTCGGCACGCAATTGGCCCGAGCCGAAGAAGTCGTTCATCTTCATGCCGCGCCAGGTGCTCATCACCTTGTCGGCGTCCACCGTCTTGGCGGCTTCGACGGCCTTGAGGTAGTTCATCGTCGCCGAGTAGTCGGCCGCCTGTATCGACGAGGGCATGCGCTTGGTCTTGTCGAAGAAGCGGGCAGCGAATTTGCGTGTTTCATCGTTCATGTCCCAGTACCAACTGGTGGTGAACTGCAGGCCCTCGGTGTTGCGCAGGCCCAGGCTGTGCACGTCGGTCAGGAAGATCAGCAGACCGGCGATCTGCATGCTCTTGCTGATGCCGAACTCTTTGGCCGCCTTGATCGCGTTGATGGTGTCGCCACCGGCGGTGGCCAGGCCCAGGATTTGCGCCTTGGAGCTTTGCGCCTGCAACAAGAAGGACGAGAAGTCCGATGCGTTCAGCGGATGGCGCACCGAGCCGACCACGGTGCCGCCCTTGGCTTTGATCACGGCGCTGGTGTCGGCTTCGAGCGCGTGGCCGAAGGCATAGTCTGCCGTCAGGAAGAACCAGCTCTTGCTGCCGGCATCGACGATGGCCGAGGCCGTGCCCTTGGCCAGTGCCACGGTGTCGTAGGCATAGTGCACCGTGTAAGGCGAGCATTGCTCATTGGTCAGGGCCGAACTGGCCGCGCCGTTGTTGATGTACACCCGTTTTTTCTCGGCCGCCACTTTGGCCGTCGCCAATGCGGTGCCGGAATTGCTGCCGCCAAACACCATGGTCAGGCCCTGGGTGTCTATCCATTCGCGCGCCTTCGAGGCGGCGATGTCGGCCTTGTTCTGATGGTCTGCGCTGAGCAACTCGATCGGCATGCCCAGCACCTTGCCGCCAAAGTCGTCGATCGCCATCTGTATCGCCAGCGCGCCGTTCTTGCCTTCGAGGTCGGCGTACAGGCTGGACATGTCGGTGATGAAGCCGATCTTGAGCTTGTCTGGCGTCTGTTGCGCCCATGCGGTCGAGGTGGCCGAGGCGACCAGGCAGGCAATGCCCAGCATCGAGGCCAGCACTTTGGATCGTTTCTTCATGGATCTTCTCCTGTGGATGAAAACCGGGGATTGGGATAAGCGGGGTAAGCGGGGGAGGGGGGAGATGCGGGGCGGCAGGGCGGGCCTCAAACGCCGAGCAGTTCAGTGAGCACGGGCATTTTCTGCGGGAGCTCGCGGGCGCCGAACTGCTCGACGATGCGGCCATGCTCCATCACGTAAAAACGGTCGGCCAGCGGCGCGGCAAAGTGGAAGTTCTGCTCGACCATGACCACGGTGTAGCCCTTTTCGCGCAGCATGGTGATCATGCGCGCCAGGGCCTGAACGATGACCGGGGCCAGCCCCTCGGAGATTTCATCGAGCAGCAGCAACCGGGCGCCGGTGCGCAAAATGCGCGCCACGGCCAGCATCTGCTGCTCGCCACCGGACAGCCGCGTGCCCTGGCTGTTCTTGCGCTCGGCCAGGTTAGGGAACAGGGCGTAGATTTCCTGCACCGACATGCCCGCCGAGCCGGTTTTGAGCAGCGGGGGCAACAGCAGATTTTCTTGACACGACAGGCTGGAGAAGATGCCGCGCTCTTCCGGGCAGTAGCCCACGCCCAGGTGGGCAATGCGGTGCGTGGGCAGGTTCACCGTCTCGACGCCGTTGATCCTGATCGTGCCCTGGCGCGTTCCGGTCAAACCCATGATGGCGCGCAGCGTGGTGGTGCGGCCCGCGCCATTGCGCCCGAGCAGCGTGACCACTTCACCGGGCCGCACGACGATGTCCACGCCATGCAGCACATGCGACTGGCCATACCAAGCCTGAAGGTTGCAGATTTCGAGCGCCGGGGTGTTCGCTGCAGGGGCCGCCATGTCAGTGCGCCCCCTGCAATGGGCCGTCGGTCGTGCCCATGTAGGCCTGCATCACCTGCGGGTTGTTCGACACTTCGGCGTAAGGCCCTTCGGCCAGCACCGCGCCGCGTTGCAGCACCGTGATGCGATCCGCGATGCTGGCGACCACTTTCATGTTGTGCTCGACCATCAGGACGGTGCGGCCGGCGGCCACCTTCTCGATCAACTGCGTGACCCGATCGACATCCTCATGGCCCATGCCCTGGGTGGGTTCGTCGAGCAGCATCAGTTCAGGCTCCAGCGCCAGCGTGGTGGCAATCTCGAGCGCGCGCTTGCGGCCATACGGCAGGTTCACGGTCAGTTCGCCGGCCAGTTCGGCAAGCCCTACTTCACTCAACAGTTGCATTGCGCGCTCATTCAACTGGTGCAATGTGCGCTCGCTGCGCCAAAAGTAAAAAGAGCTGCCGAGCTTGCGCTGCAAGCCCAGGCGCACGTTCTCCAGCAAGCTCAGCTGCGGGAACACGGCGGAAATCTGGAACGAGCGGATCACGCCACGGCGGGCGATCTGCGCTGGCTGCTCGCGCGTGATGTCATGCCCGTTGAAGCGGATGACGCCCGAGGTAGGCTCCAGGAATTTGGTCAACAGGTTGAAGCAAGTGGTCTTGCCGGCCCCGTTGGGGCCGATCAGCGCATGGATGCTGCCCCGGCGCACAGCCAGGTTCACATCGCTGACGGCAGTAAAGCCCTTGAACTCTTTGGTCAGGCTGCTGGTTTCAAGAATGACATCGCTCATTGCGCCTGGACCGCTTCATCGGGTGCTGAAAGAAAAAAAGAACCTTGGCAATGGGCCGAGGTCTGCGTGGACTCGTCGCGCCACGCATCGTATGCCACCAACCCGGCAGTAGCTACTGGGACAAATGCTGATGGGCGCTGACATTGTCTATTGAATTGGTAGCATCCAGTGTGTATGAATGTTGCGCCGGCAGTACAGGAACCCTGGGCCGCCGGAGCGTATGCAGTGGCAAGCAAAGACTACTGCAGGGTTTCCTTGGCCGCCACCGGCAAAGGCATGGGCAGCACGGCAATCCCCTCTTCGATCAGTTGCAGCGCATCATGGGGCGTCGCCTGGCCGCGAATCGCGCGCTCCGGCACTTCGCCATGGTGCATGCGCCGCGCTTCCTGGGCAAAGCGCGGCCCTACATCCTCGGTATTGGCCATCAGTTTGCGCGCCAAGGCCAGCCAGGCGGCCTGCGCGCCGGCATCGGCCGCAGCACTGTCGTTTGCCGCCGGCGCTGCGCGCGCGCCGAGGTTCAGCCGCGGGGCGCTCAAACGCTTTTCGATATGCTCGTCCGCGCACAGCGGGCATTGCACCAAGCCGCGCTGCTGCTGGCTGCGAAAGTCCTCCTCGCAGGCAAACCAGCCCTCGAAGACATGGCCTTGCCGACATTGCAGATCAAGCACCTTCATCGCAGTTCAGCCATGGCGGCGCAGCAGGTAGCGATAGACAAAGCCGGGGAATGCCAAGGTCAGGAACAGCGGCCCGGTGATGGCATAAAACTCCCAGCCCTGCGGCGCGATCTGCCCGGCACGGCGCTCCAGCAACAGCGCCAGTCCCCCGACCACAAAGTACAGCACGACCAGTTCGGCCAGCCGCGCGAACAAGGGCTTGCCGGCGCTGGCCACAGGCCCGAGCAGCCCCCAGCGCTGGTTGACGAAGGGCCCATTGGCCGCCATGAAGGCGGCCACGATGATGAGCCAGACGGAGCCGGAAAGAGACATGAAACAACCTGGTTTTCAAAGCAAGCATGCGCCGGACGGGCCGCAGCGTCCACGCCGCCGAGCCACTGCGGATCAGCGGATCAGCGGTGGTGCCGCAGGAGGTGATGGTATCAGTGCCAGCGCCCCGGCCGGCATGGCTCAGTGCCCGTGTTTGCAGATGCCGTCTCGTTCAGACAGCAAACAAGCCTGGCGCTTGCGCGCCAGGCGCTGCGGCGATCCCCAGGTGCCGGAAGGCGGCCTGCGTGGCGATGCGTCCGCGCGGTGTGCGCTGCAAGAAACCCTGCTGTATCAGATAGGGCTCGATCACGTCTTCGATGGTGCCGGTTTCTTCGCCAATGCTGGCGGCGATGTTGTCCAGCCCGACGGGGCCGCCGTCGAAGCGGTGGATCACGGCTTCGAGCAGTTTGCGGTCCATCACGTCCAGGCCCTCGGGGTCTACGTCGAGCATGGCCAGGGCGCGCTCGGCAATGTCCTTGGTGATGTGGCCGTCGGCCTTGACCTGGGTGTAGTCGCGCACGCGCCGCAGCAGCCGGTTGGCGATGCGCGGCGTGCCGCGCGAGCGGCGGGCGATCTCCAGACCCCCGGCGTCATCCATCGGGACACCGAGCAGGCCGGCGCTGCGCTTGACGATGCGCGCCAGTTCTTGCGCGCTGTAGAACTCCAGCCGGGCCACGATGCCGAAGCGGTCGCGCAGCGGATTGGTCAGCATGCCGGCGCGCGTGGTCGCACCGACCAGGGTGAAGGGCTGCAGGTCGAGCTTGATGCTGCGCGCCGCAGGGCCTTCGCCGATCATGATGTCGATCTGGTAGTCCTCCAGCGCCGGGTAGAGGATTTCCTCGACCACGGGCGACAGGCGGTGGATCTCATCGATGAACAGGACATCCCGATTTTCCAGGTTGGTCAGCAGCGCCGCCAGGTCCTTGGGCTTTTCCAGCACCGGTCCGCTGGTCTGGCGCAGGTTCACGCCCAGTTCTGCGGCAATGATGTGGCTGAGCGTGGTTTTGCCCAGGCCGGGCGGGCCGAACAACAGCACATGGTCGAGGGCTTCGCCGCGCTGGCGCGCTGCGCCGATGAAGATTTCCAACTGCTCGCGCGCCTTGACCTGGCCCACGTACTCCTGCAGCAGCTTGGGACGCAGCGCCCGCTCGATCGCCTGCTCCTGGGGCGAAGCGGGCGCCGCAGAGACAACGCGCCGGGCGGGAGCAGGGGCGAAGTCGTCGGTTTGCAGGGTCATCGCAGGGCTTATGGATTGGTCCACGCGTAGTAGTTGGGGCCCTCGTAGGTGTACTCACGATAGTGGGCGATGATGAAGTCCCGCTCGGCCTGGTTGATGGTGTAGAAGGGTACCTGCTTGTAGGAGAAGCGGAATACCGGTGATGTGTTGGCGCTGTGGTCAGGCGATGCGTACCATGCAATGCCCTCGTAGCGGTATTGCGGCATATTGTTTTTCACATCGTCGCGCTCTTGCGCGCTGGCCGTGAAGAAATGGGCGCCACTGTCCGCGCCATAGAAACGGTACATGGGGATGCTGCCCGGCTGAGCCTGTGCTTGTGCGTAAAAGGCCACCCCTTCATACGCAAAGTCGGACAATCTCTGGATCACGTAGTCCCGCTCGGCCACATTGGTGGTGAAGAAATGCGAGCCTGCTCTGTTGTTGTAGAAGCGATGGACTGCAACGCGCTGGTTCGATGCGTCGGCCGGCGCTGCTGCCAGCCATTTTTTCAGTCCGGCCTCATAGGCCACGTCGAACCGGCCAAAGATCTCTTTCGCAGACATGTTGAAACAACTGGAGGTGCCGCCGTACAAGGTGCCGATCACCTTTTTGGCGCTATTGAGCAGGGCCGCGCCGCTGCTTCCGTACTCGGTCGTTCCCCGGTACCAGTACACCTCGTAATAGTTGCCCGTCTTTCCTTCGCAGTCGAACGACCCTGACTGGCTCATCGCGGTGCAGGTGGTCTGCTCTCCCAAACGGCCCAAACTGATCTTCAGCATGTCGCCAGCCGGGTGGTGCAGCGTCGCCACCGAAGAATACTTGGCCTGGGCGCTGGCATCCCAGCCGGCAAAGAAGGCCCCTTCGGGCGGTGCGTCATTGAGCTGGAGCAGCGCGGTGTCGGTGCTGGCCGAGGAATACAGCAGCTTGGCGCCGCCCCGGCGGTGGACAGAGCGGCTCGACAGCGTGCGGCTGCGGCATGAGGACGAGCGGTAGAACCAGTTCGTCTCCAGCGTGTCCGCCTCGGCCTGCGACGAAATGCAGTGGTGGGCGCTCAGGAAATACGGTGTCCCCGAAGATTGGCTGTCGTTGAGCAAGGTGCCGGTGCACGTATAGGCATCGCCCCGCGATACGAAGCTCGTGCGTGCCACGGCGTTGCGCTGGTCGGCATAGTCATTCTCGCAACTGGCGTCCCGGTTGCATGGCATGGCATCGTTGATCTTGGTCTCGAACTCCTCCTGCGTGGGCAGGGCCAGGTTCTCGAAGATATGCGATACGCGGGTCAGCGCCATGTCGAGCGCAGCCACGTCGGCGCCTGCGGGCAGTTCCAACTCCAGCGTGACCTCGTCGGCGCCCAGATCCGGCGTCCACCAGGTCTGGCCGTCGAGGCTGCGGTCGCCGGCCAGCGCGTTGCTCTCGATGCGCTGCAGCACCTCCTGGCCCGAGATCTGGAACACCGTGGCGGGCGCGGCCTGGCGATACAGGCGCAGCACGGCACTGCCGGGCAACTGCCGCACGACGATCCCCAGCCGCAGGCCATGGGCGCCTTCGGCAGAAACGCTGATGGCGGCGACCTGGCCGCCGCCGGCCACAGGCTGCCATTGCAGTTGCTGCAAGGTCGGCGCGGCGTCCACGGCGCGGGCCAGGCCGACCAATTTGCGGGGGCTTGCGTCAGAGACGGCGGACCGGATTTCCTCCTGCTTCAACGCGCCCAGACGGATCCGGGACGGAATCGGGATTGCGCCCACATGGCGCGACTTGACATGCGGCACACCCTGGTCGGCGCTGGCGGGCTGCACCCGGCCGTCCACCTGCTCCACCTTCGCTACCGACGGGGTCTGGGCGGCCGATGGGGCGCCGTCCTGGCCCGCGCCGCCACAGCCAGACAGGAGGACGGTCGCCAAGGCGCCCAGCATGCCCATGCGGGCCACAAACCCGGGATTTTTCATTTCTCGTCCTCACTCAGTAAGGTGGTTGGATGTTCGCAGTGTGCCAAGCATGTGACAAGACGGCACGCAAGCGTCCGGATGCTACTTCGTCAAGGCCTTGAGCGCCCACTTGATGCCGTCGCTGACCTCTACCTGCGCCGGCAGCGCCTTGAGCGCTGCTGCGGCCTCCTTGTCGTTGTAGCCCAAAGCCAACAGGGCCTGCAGGATATCCGCCTGCGCGCCGCTGACTGCGGGGCCATGGCTGGCGCCCAAGTCCGCGCCCAGCTTTCCCTTGAGTTCCAGCAGCAATCGCTCGGCAGTTCTTTTGCCAACGCCCGGCACCTTGACCAGGCGGGCCGCCTCCTGCCGTGCAATCGCCTGGGCCAGATCCGCCACGCTCATGCCGGAAAGTATCGACAGCGCCATGCGCGGCCCCACCCCCGTTATCTTGATCAGCGCGCGAAACGCCTGGCGCTCAGGCGCAGTGGCAAAGCCATACAGCAGTTGGGCGTCCTCGCGCACGATGAACTGCGTGAGCAGGCTGATACGCTCGCCCACGGCGGGCAGATTATAAAAGCTGCTCATCGGCACATTCACCTCGTAGCCCACGCCGTGGCAGTCGAGCAGCACCTCGGGGGGATTTTTCTCCAGCAGAGTGCCGGTCAATTTGCCTATCATTGCTGTCCTTTGTCGGCGCCCGCGCAAACTGCTACAGCGCCATCTTGCCATGTCCGTTGCCTGACTGGAATTATCAGCGTGATCCTGCGCCACACCTTCACCCCGCACGACAACACCCGGTTGACGCAACTGTGTGGCCCGGCCGACGCGCACCTGCGCAGCATCGAAGCCGCCCTGCAAGTGCGCATGGCGCACCGGCACGAGCAATTCAAGATCGAAGGCCCCAAGGCCCGGGCCATGCAGGCCATGCAATTGCTGCAAGCGCTGTATGAAATGGCCGAGCGCCCGATCGCCGAAGACACGCTGCAACTGATGCTGGCCGCAGACCAGGCCCTGGTGGCTGCGCCCGAGGGCGCCATCATGCTCAGCACGCGCCGGGCCGACCTGCGCGCGCGCACGCCCACGCAGAGCCTGTACCTGCAGAACATCGCCAACCACGACATCACCTTGGGCATAGGCCCGGCCGGCACCGGCAAAACCTTTCTGGCCGTGGCCTGCGCCGTGGACGCACTCGAGCGCAGCGCCGTGCAGCGCATCGTGCTGACCCGCCCCGCCGTCGAGGCCGGCGAGCGCCTGGGCTTTCTGCCCGGCGACCTGGCGCAAAAGGTCGACCCCTACCTGCGCCCGCTGTACGACGCGCTCTATGAACTGATGGGCTACGACAAGGTGCAAAAAGCGTTTGAACGCAACGCGCTGGAAATCGCCCCGCTGGCCTTCATGCGCGGACGCACGCTGAACAACGCCTTCGTGATCCTCGACGAAGCCCAGAACACCACGCCCGAGCAGATGAAGATGTTCCTCACCCGCATCGGCTTTGGCGCCAAGGCCGTCGTCACCGGCGACGTGAGCCAGATCGACCTGCCCCCGGGCGCGCTGAGCGGCCTGATCGAGGCCGAACAGGTGCTCAAACGTGTCCAAGGCATTGCGCTGACCCGCTTCACCAGTGCCGACGTGGTGCGCCACCCGCTGGTCGCGCGCATCGTCGATGCCTATGACGCCCCGCGCCGCGCGCCGTCCGCACGCAGTTGATGCACCTGTCGTCATGGCGTTTGCTAGTGTCGCGTCACGGATCAGATGTCGTAGGCTGCGCGCAACCATCGGAGCGCAGCGCAAGGCGCAGCGCGCAGCCAATACCGAGCGTATTGGCAAGCGATGCAACGCCGCGATGCGCTTCGATGGCCAGCGCAGACCGACAGATGATCGGTGACGCGACACTAGGCCGTCCCGCAAAGAACTGCAAATGAAGCCGCGCCTTTCACGCCGGAGCGGCGTTGCAAATCCTTGCGATAGCTGCAAATGTCGCGATGGATTGCGCTTCGCCCTGACACGAAATGCATCGATTCCATTTTGTGCAGCTGCAGCTATTTGCCAGGCGGTGCACCCATGCCCGTGCATCGGGCGCCAGTCGCCACGAAAAGCGAAATGCCCTTGAAACCACTGGCCCTGTCGCTGCAATGGGGCCGCTTCGACGCGGCAGCCGCGCAGCGCAGCGCCCTGCCGCGCCACCTGATCAGGCGCTGGATCCGCCACGCGCTGACCACCGACGCCGAGATCACCGTGCGCATCGTCGGCGCCGACGAAGGCCGGCAACTGAACCGCACCTACCGCAATAAAGACTACGCCACCAACGTGCTCACCTTCGTTTACAGCCAAGCCCCCCTGGTCACGGCCGACCTGCTGCTGTGCGCCCCGGTCATCGAACGCGAGGCGCAACAGCAGGGCAAGCACCTGCAAGCGCATTACGCCCATATGCTGGTGCATGGCACCCTGCACGCGCAGGGCTGGGACCACGAAGGCAGCGCCGACGCCGACGCAATGCAGGCCCGCGAGACACAAATCATGCAAGCGCTGGGGTTTGCCGACCCCTATGCCAGGCAGCCCGGGTAACGGCGGGCAGGGCACTGCCGGGCCGGCCCCGGCTCAACGCGATGAGCGGCCTGAAGAACCGGGTATCGGCCCCGCTCACCGCCATAGCCGTAGCCATCTGTGCCGCAGGCGACCTGATGCCAAGGCCGCAGGCACGGCCAATGATGGCCGTCGCCACCGCAGGCGGCGACGGCAGTGCCCGGGTGGCGCGGCGCATTCCAATCCGTTCACCTCGGGCGCATGGAAAAGACTTGGGCAGACCTCCATCAAACTCGCCTCGCCCAAACTGCTCCGGCTGACGGCGCAACACTCGGGCGGCACATGGGCAACAAGGACATCGGGCTCGGCCATTTGGCGCAGGGCGCCGCCCTTGCGACCCTTGTGCTGCCCCTTGTGCCCACCGATCGGCACACAGCCCGGCTTTGCGCAATGACTGGGGTTTGGGCTTGTGGCGCTGATCGCTGGAGGGCGGTCTGCCGAGGAGGTTTTGGCTGTTCAGATGAAGCCGCGCTTGCCACTCATGGATTTGAACGGTGAGCATCTGCACCATCGCCCATAGCTGAAGACTCAGAGCTTGAGAGTTTTTCCCCGCTGACCGTTGGGAAGTGGCACGAGACTGGCTTGGGCAAGGTATGACGTCAAGCCAGCGCTCCGCGATGCCCCAGGATCAGGCCATGTTCGAAGGCATGGATGTGCCAGCAGCGAGTGCTGGCGCGCCAATGCACCCTTGTAGCGCACCGCCAGCCAGTGCCCCGGCACGCGTGCAGGAGCCCAACCGTTTGCAAGTGGAGCTGCGCGCATCCGACCTGGATTCGCTGCTGCCTGCAGACCATCGGGCCCGACTGGTGTGGCGCTACGTGGAGCAGCAGGATCTGAGCGCGCTGTTCGATGCCATCCGGGCCCGAGGTTCGGCGCCTGGGCGCCGGGCCATTGATCCACGCATCCTGTTCTCGCTGTGGCTGTACGCCACGCTGGATGGCGTCGGCAGCGGGCGCGAGGTCGCCCGGTTGAGCCAAAGCCACGACGCGTACCGCTGGATCTGTGGTGGTGTGTCGGTGAACTACCACGCGCTCAATGACTTTCGGGTGGGCAACGAGGCGCTGATGGACCGCCTGCTCAGCCACAACGTGGCCGCGCTGGCTGCCGTCGGGGTGATCCGGCTGGTGCGCGTGGCGCAAGACGGCATGCGGGTACGCGCCAGCGCCGGGGCGGCCTCGTTCCGGCGCAAGGGCACGCTCAAGGAGCACCATGCCAAGGCCACCGAGATGGTGCACTCGCTCAAGGAGCAAGCCCGCGAGAACCCGGGGCAGGCCGAGCGACGGGCACAGGCGGCCAGGCTGCGGGCAGCCGAGCTGCGCGAGCAGCAACTGGCCGCGGCACTGGCGCGGCTGCCCGAGTTGGAGGCAATCAAGCAGCGCAATGGCCAGCCGATCGACAAGGCGCGTGCCAGCACGACAGATGCCGATGCCAGCAACATGAAGATGGCCGACGGCGGCTGGCGCCCGGCCTACAACGTGCAACTGGCCACCGACTGCGCCAGCCAGGTGATCGTGGGCGTGGACACCGTCACCGCCGGCAGCGACATGGCCCAGTTGGCGCCCATGGTCCAACAAGTGCACCAGCGCGTGGGCAAGGCGGCCGAACAATGGCTGGTCGACGGCGGCTTGCCAGCGCACGGCCAACTGGACGCGGTGGCCGACAAGACCGAGGTCTATGCGCCGGTGCCCCAAGCCAGGGCACCCAAGGGAAAGAGCCAAGGCCAGGACGACGACCAGCAGCCGCCCGCACCGGGCAGCCAGTTCCAACCCAAGGCCGGCGACAGCACAGCCGTGGCGCAGTGGCGCCAGCGCATGAGCACCGATGAGGCCCGCGAGATCTACAAGGATCGGGCGGCCACGGCCGAATGCGTGAACGCGCAGGCGCGCAACCGCGGCCTGCTGCGCATGCCCGTGCGTGGACTGGCCAAGGTCAAGTGCATTGCCTGGTGGTATGCCCTGGCACACAACCTGATGAGGACGGTGGCGCTGGCGCCGCAGCTCATCGGCTGGGGCACAGGTGCGTGCGCAGGTGCGGCAGCGCTGACTTGAGGGCCCTGCGCGCCAGGATCAATGCGCCGCAAGGCCATGGTGAGCGACCTGCAACGCTCAAAGCCAACGTACCCGCCGCACTGTGGCTACCTCACTCGCGCCGCGAACCCGCCGCCATGGCTGGCGTAGGGCAGCCGTCCACCTTCTGAAAATCGAAAAACTCTCAGACTCTCAGGCCACCCCGCTCGGGATGGCTGAGTCTGCTGAGGTCGGATTGCCGTTGCAGCGAGTTACGAATCATGACCTGCAGCGACCCGGATGCCCGGCGCGCAGCGCAGTCCTGCGGCGGTGTAATAATGCCGGCCACCGAAACTGTCTACACTTGTCCAGACACAAGCTGTGCCGGCCTTTCGCCAGTGCCTGTCGCTGGCCTGCGGAGGCGGCCGATGCCTGTGTGCGCTACTACCTGCCATGGCTACCACGACCCGCCGCCGCGCTGCCCCCAAGCCCGTACCGCGACCCCGCGATGAGAGCTCCGTCGAGCGTCTGCACCTTGCGCTGCGCGAGCGCGCGATGCGCTACGTGTTCCGCCCGGGGGCACGTATCAACGAGCAGGCCCTGGGGCGGGAATTGGGCGTCAGCCGTGCGCCCTTGCGTGAGGCGCTGAACCGGCTGGTCGCAGAGGGTCTGCTCGACTTTGTGATGAACAAGGGGTTTTTCCGCAAGGAGATCAGCGTCGATGAAGTCTATGACCTGTACCAGGTGCGTATCGCGCTGGAGTGCCGGGCCGTGTCGCTGGCCATCCAGCGCGCCAGTGACGAAGAAATACGCGCCGTGCGCGATTACTGGAGCGGCGTCATGGCCCATAGCGCCGCCATGTCCAGTGCCGATCTCTTGCTGGCCGACGAGGAGTTCCACCGCCGCCTGACGGCCTTGGCCAGAAACAAGGAGCTCAGTGCCTTCATGGACGTGGTGAGCCGGCGCACGCATATGGCGCGGCATATCGACATCCAGCAATCGGCATGGAATGCCAAAGCCTTCGACGCCCATGCCGAGGTGCTCGATCTGATCGGGCAACGCCGCAAAGAAGAGGCCGTGGCCTGCATCACCGGGCATATCGACATGAGCCTCCAGCGCGCCGTCGAGATCACCAAGGAAATGGTGGCGGAATTCTTCCTGGTGGGCTCGGTCTTGCCGTCGTAGCGTCGTAGCGTCGTAGCGTCGTAGCGTCGATGCAAGACTCTGGGCGGCACCCGAAGGCGCTGGCCGCCAAAGCTAATCCCTCGATGGCGTTGCCGGGGCCGTACCCGGTCGGTATCTGGCTTGGTTGGCGCGGCGGAATTCTGTCCATCGGCCCCAGGCCCGGGCACTTCAGGGTGCGTCGATCGGCTGGTCGAGTTTGCTGGCTTGTCGCTGCGACGGCTTCGGTGGCGGCCCTCGCGGCCCTGCTTGAAGGCTTGAATGGTGCGCCAACCTGCATCGGGGCCGGGCCTGTGGGGCGTTTCTCCGGGTGCGGGCCATGTCGGCGGGCCTGATGCTGCGCGCAGGTGGTGCAGGTGGCGCAGATGGCTTGCCGGTGGCTCATTCCATTGCTGAATCACCCGTGCACTTCGTCGGCGTCGCTTGCCGTGCATTGGTACTGCCTGCGCTCCGCCTTCGCGTTCACGAACGATGTAGAAATGGAATCACAGGCGGCGGCACGGGTCAGGGGTCCGAAGTCGGGCAGGCTCGCCGGCGCCAGCCGGACGCGGCGTGCGGCGGACGGGCTGGCGCGCCATGTGGCGGCATGTGGCTTCGCGCCGCCGATGTGGCGCCGCCTTTCTTCGCTGGGCGAATGACCGAACAGGCTGCGGTAGGCTTTGCAAAAATGCGACGAGGACTGAAAGCCGCAGGCCACCGTGATCTGCATGATGCGCAGGCTGCTGTGCGTGAGCAGTTCCTGGGCGCGGTGCAAGCGCAGGTTCATGTAGTACTGCGCCGGGTTCATGCTGAAGTAGCGGTGGAACAGGCGTTCGAGCTGGCGCAGCGATAGCGCGACGGCGCGGGCCAGTTCGGCCAGTGGCAGCGGCTCTTCGATGCGCGCGGCCATCAGCGCGGCGGCCTCGGTCAGGTGCTGGTAGCCTGGCCCTATGCACGCGGGTTGGGGGATGCGCTGGCGGTCGTCGCTGGAGCGCAGGCGCTCGACCAGAAATTGTTCCGAGATGTCCATCATCAGCCGGGCGCCATGCTGCGCGCGCACCAGGTGCAGCATCAGGTGCAGCGGCGCCGTGCCGCCGGAGCAGGTGATGCGGTCGCGGTCGATGACGAAGACTTCGGAAGAAAACCGCACTTTCGGGAATTCCTCGCGGATCGCGGCCAGGTTTTCCCAATGGATGGCGCAGCGGTAGCCGTCGAGCAGGCCGGCGCTGGCCAGTGCGTAGGCGCCGGTGCACAGCCCGCCCATCGGCACGCCGTAGCTGGCGCATTGGCGCAGCAGCCGGCGCACGGTGTCACTGGTGTTGTGGCGGATGTCGACGCCGCCGCAGACGAACAGTTGCTGGCATTCGGACAGACTGCCCAGGTCACCGATGGCGGCGACGGCCAGGCCGTTGCTCGCCAGCGCCACTGTCTGATCGGGGCTGACCACGCTCCAGCGGTACAGCGGGCGCCGGCTCAGGTAGTTGGCCATGCGCAAGGTTTCCACGGCATTGGCAAAGGCGATCATCGAGTAGTCCTGCAGCAGGATGAAGCCGATATGGGTGCTGCCGGCCTTGGCGCGGGCATCCGGGCTGTCGCCGGGCTTGACGGGCATGCGTGCGGGCATGGGGCGCGCGTCCTGGTCGTTGGCGCCGGCTCAGTTGTCGCGGCCCCGGCGGGCCACGCCGAAGCTTTCGGTGAGCCGGTCCAGGATGATGGCCAGCAGCACCACCGCCAGGCCGCTTTCAAAGCCCAGACCGATGTCCAGCCGCTGTATGCTGGCCAGCACGTCGTTGCCCAGGCCGCCGGCGCCGACCATGGAGGCAATGATGACCATGGACAAGGCCATCATGATGGTCTGGTTGACACCGGCCATGATGGTCGGCATGGCGATCGGCAGTTGCACCTTGAACAGCAGTTGGGTCGAGGTGCAGCCAAAGGCGTTGCCGGCTTCGACCTGCTCGGTGCTCACCTGGCGGATGCCCAGGCTGGTGAGCCTGACCACCGGCGGCATGGCGAAGATCACGGTGGCGATCGTTCCGGGCACCCGGCCCAGGCCAAACAGCATGGCCGCGGGTATCAGATAGACGAAGGCCGGCATGGTCTGCATGAAGTCCAGCACCGGGCGCACGCAGGCGTTCACACGGTTGCTGCGGGCGCAGCCAATGCCCAGCGGGATGCCAAAAAACAGGCTGATCAGCGTGGCCGACAAGGTCAGCGCCAAGGTGACCATGGTTTGCGGCCAGAAGCCGGTGACCACGATCAGCGCCAGCGCCAGCAGCACGAACATGCCAAAGCCGGCGCCGAGGCGGCGCCATCCGATCACGCTGACGACGGCAATCGTCAACCAGAACGGAATCGCCAGCATGCCCTGTTCTATCCATTGGGCGAAGGCTTCGACCATCACGCCCACCGAATCGAAGACGGTGGCGCCATGGTCGAGCAGCAGCTTGACGCCTTCGTTGACCCAGCGCCCGAGCGGCAGCAGTTCGCGCAAGGCGTCGATGGCACGGCCGAGCAGTTCAGACATGGCGTGCCTCCCGGGACATTCTGTCGAGCAGGCTGCGCGCGGAGATGCAGCCGAGCAAGCGGTCGCTGGCATCGAAGACGCCGATCGGCTGGTCCCTGTCGAGCACGATCTTCATCGCTTCGGGCAACGGCGTCGACCAGGACAGGCGCGCACCGCCGTCCCAGGAGTGGCCGTTGAGCCGGGGGTCGAGCAGGTCTGCCGCCGTCAGATAGCGCGAGGTGTCCACGCCTTCGAAGAATTTGCGCACGTAGGCGTTGGCCGGCTCGGTGATGATCTGGTGGGCCGTGCCTTCCTGCACCAGGTTGCCGCCTTCCATGATGGCGATGCGGTTGCCTATGCGCAGCGCCTCCTCCAGGTCGTGCGAGACGAACAGCACGGTGCGCTGCTGCTCGCGCTGCAAGTCGAGCAGCAGGCTTTGCATTTCGACCCGCTTGAGCGGATCGAGCGCCGAGAAGGCCTCGTCCATCAGCAGGATGTCGGGGTCCACCGCCAAAGCCCGGGCCAGCCCGACGCGCTGCTGCATGCCGCCGGACAGTTGCGCCGGGTATTTGGCGGCGTAGGTTTGCAGGCCGACCTGGGCCAGCACCTCCATGGCGCGGGCTTCGCGCTGCTGGCGCGGCGTGCCGGCCATCTCCAGCCCGAGGGCGGTGTTGGACAGCACATTGCGGTGCGGCATCAGCGCAAACGACTGGAACACCATCGCCACCCGTTTGCGGCGCCACTTGACCAGTTCGGCCTGCGACAGCGCGGCGATGTCCAGCCCGTCGATGTTGATCGAACCGCAGGACGGTTCGACCAGTCGGTTGATCAGCCGGATCAGGGTCGATTTGCCCGAGCCTGACAAGCCCATCAGCACATAAATTTCGCCGGCCAGCACGTCGAAGCTGACCTTGTTGATGCCCACCACCTGCCCGGTCTGGGCAAAAATCTCGTCTTTGCTGCGCCCTTCGTCGAGCAGTCGGATGGCTTGCGAGGGGTTGCTGCCAAAGACCTTGTAGAGATTTTTGACGCTGATTTTCGGGCTTGACATCGGGGGCTCCATGGATTTCGACGGCCCATCGGGGCGGCCGTGCTTTTTGGTTGGACGATGTGCCGCCATTCGGCGCGGCGCTGGTTTTCGAGGCTGTCTGGGCGCTGGGGCGCGCTGTCCCGCAAATCATTGCATGAAATGAGCGCTTTTCCAGCACCTTTCGTGCCAAGGTGGCGTTGCAAGTCCTCGCGGCAGCTGCAGGTTGCGCCGGGGTTGGCACCTGGCCCTGACACGAACCGCGTCGATTTCATTGTGTGCGCCATGGCCATTTGCGGGATGGCCATCGAGCCATCGACAATGGTTCTTACCTCCCGATGAACCGTAAACACTGTAAACGAGATGCCATCGCTGCGCTATCGGTCCAGCACGATGTCAGACAAAGGCTTGCTGCAGCAGGGCAGGATCCAGCCCTGATCGATTTCTCGTTGCCGGATGCCGCCGGCATGTTCGATGCGGACCTGGCCCGCGATTTTTTTGCTTTTGCAGGTGCCGCAGGCGCCGCTGGTGCAGGAAAAAGGCAGCCGCAGTCCGGCCGCGATGGCCGCCTGCAGCAGGGTTTGCTCGGCTGGGCAATCGAATTGGTGGCCGGTTTTTTGCAAGCGCACCTGGTAGGCGGGGGCGCCGGTTCGGGGGCTGGCGTGGGCTGGCGCGGTGCTGGCGCCGGCGGCTGGCATCGGTGTGGCCACGGGCTGCGCCAACGATTCGAACGCGAAGCTCTCTTGCCGGTAGCGGGCCATCGGAAAGCCCGCGCCGGACAGATACGCATGGATCGCGGCCATGAACGGCGCCGGCCCGCAGGTATAGATGTCGCGCTGCTGCAAGTCCGGGGCGATGCGCGCGAGCAGCGCCGCATCCAGGCGCCCCAGATGGCCGGCATAGGCGCTGCCGGGCGCTTGTTGCTCGCACACCGTGGCCAGCCGCAGATGCGGCATGTGGCGCGCCATCAGGCCCAACTCGTCGGAAAACAGCACATCGGCGGGGCTGCGCGCGCAGTGCACGAACACGATGTCGGCGTCGCTGCCCAGGTCGTGCAGCGCCCGCGTCATCGACATCAGCGGCGTGATGCCGCTGCCGCCCGATAGAAACAGGTAGCGCTGCGCTGGCGCTGCCAAACAACTGAACGCGCCGCCGGGGCCCAGCACGTCCAGCGCCATGCCCACGCGCAACTGCTCGTGCAGCCAGTTCGACACCGGGCCGCCCGGCACCCGTTTGACCGTGATGCTGACCAAGTCGGGGCGGGTCGGGGTCGATGACAGGGTGTAGCAGCGGTTGATCCTGCGGCCCGCGATGTCCAGCTCCAGCGTGATGAATTGGCCCGGCAGGTAGCGAAAGCTGCGCGGCGCGCGCGGTGCCAGCACGAAGGTTTTGACGTCATGGGTCTCTTGCCGGATATGCACGCAGCGCAGGCTGTGGTCTTGCTCGGCGGACCAGGGCGGCGGGGCCGGGGCCGCGAAATCGGGAAGGTCCGGTGAACCCGGTGAACCAGGCAAAGCAACGGTGGGCATGGGTGGCTCGCGGCAGGAGCGGGTGTTGGGCGGGCGTTCAGCGGACCAGGGCGCGCAGGCGGTTCACATACCAGTTGCAAAACTTCTCGACCAAGCCTTCGGTGAACGGTGAGTACGGGCCGGGTTGGTAGGCGCCACTGGCGATGCCGATCTGCGACTCCTCGACCAGGCGGCGGTCTTGTTCGTTGGTCGCGTTCCAGACCGAGGTCAGGTTCTCCACGCTGTAGTCCACGCCCTCGATCGCGTCCTTGTGCACGCACCAGGTGCTGCGCACCAGCGTCTTGGTGGCCGAGATCGGCAGCACGGTGAAGTTGACGGTGTGGTCGCTCATGAAGTGGTGCCAGGAGTTGGGCTGGGTCCAGAACGACAGGCCGCCGAGGGCCGGCTCGACGAAGTCGGCCAGCAGCTTGCGGGATGCGACTTCGGTGCTCATGGTTTGCGACTGCCCGCTGCGATCGATCGGCAGGCGCTGCGTGCGAAAACCGGTGACGCGCCGCTCCAGGGTGTCGATCTCGGCCGATGGCAGGCCCATGCCTTCCCAGCGTTTGTGGTTGGCGGCCAGGATTTCCTCGAAGCGTTGCAGCCGCCCGATGTTCAGCGCATCGGGCTTGTAGCCAAAGCCGTACTCGTACAGCGAGATGGTCAGTTCGGGGTGGTTGCCCACGCAGTGGTAGCACTCCCGGTTGTTTTCCATCGTCAGTTTCCAGTTGCAGTTCTCCACCAGATCGACCTGGGCCGCCACCTTGCACTGCGACAGTTGGTGCGGCGCGATGTAGGGCGTCATTTCGGCGGCCATCTGCTCGAAGTCCTGCGGTGCCTGCTCGGCCAGGCAGATGAAGATCAGCCCCGACAGGCTGCGCACATGCACGGGCTTGAGGCCATGGCTGCGCAGGTCGAAGTCGTCGCTCATGTGCTTGGCGTGGATCAGCTGGCCCGCCAGGTCGTAGGTCCATTGGTGGTAGGGGCAGACGATGTTGCCCACCATGCCTTGCCGGCTGGCGCACAGGCGCGTGCCGCGATGGCGGCAGACGTTGTGGAAGGCCCGGATTTGCATTTCGTCGTCGCGCACGATCAGGATCGAATCGACGCCCAGGTCGACCGTGATGTAGTCCCCGGCATCGGCAATTTGCGGCTCGACGGCAACGAAGATCCAGTGCTGGCCGAAGATATGCTCCATGTCGACTTGGTACAGCGCCTCGCTCAGGTAGAACGGGGCCTCCAGGCTGTAACCGGGGCGGCGCCGGGCCAGCAGTTCGCGCACCAGTTCTCCGGGGGCTGACAGGGATTGGCATGGGCTCGTCATGGCGAAGGTCCTTTCGGTCCTTTCAGAAGGACACAAGTGAGTGGCGGCGCAGGTAATCGAGCACTGCCTGCGCCTTGGTATGGGCAGTGCCGTCGCGGACGATGGTGCCGCCGGTGGTTGCCGGGGCGATGGCCCCCAGCATCCGGGCGTGGCCGCTTTGCACGATCGTGGCCTGCAGCACCTGGCGCCGCTGGTTTGCCGGAACGCGCTGGCCGCAGGGCGGGCCCAGTGGCGCCGGGGCGGTGTCGCCAGCGCCAGCGCCATGCCGGATTCGGCCGGCCATGGCGTCGGCCAGCGAATGGCGCAAGGCCGGCGCTGCGGCTGCGCTGACGGCCAGCAGGGCCGGGGCCTGCACGCGCAAACGGCGCCGCGCGCCCCGGGGCAGGGCCTGGGTGACGATGCCGGACGCGCCTTCGATCTGGAGCGCCAACACCTCGGTCACCAGCGGCCGTTGCAGCGCGGCGGCCAGCGCATGGGGCAAGACGCCGCTGCCGTGATCGACGGCCGAGCGGGTGCCGGTCAGCACCCAGTCCGCCGCGCGCAGCGCGGGCAGCAAGGCGGGCAGCAGCAGCGAATCGTCGGCGCAGGGCAGGATGTCGATCTGGCCCGCACCCAAGGCCAGGTAGTCGCGGGCGACCTGCTCGGGCATGGCCCCCGCAGTCAGCAGGCGCACCGGCAGCGACAGGCCCAAGGCCAGCGTGACCGCCCGGGCATCGGCCGGGCAGCGGGTCGGGCGCTGGCTGACGGGGTGGCTGCGCGGGGCCACCAGCACGGTGACGGGGTGGCGCATGGGGTGATTCATCGGGTGGCTCATCGGGTGGTTCATGCGCCGGCCTTGTCCCTTTCCTTGCGCACCAGTTCGATCAGCGCTTGCATCAGCGCCGCGCTGTCTTCGATCACGCTCAGATGGGCGCGGCCGGTGATCGGGGCCGATGCGTCCAGGTTCACCGCGATCACATGGCGGCAGTCCTTGATGCCTTGCAGATGCTGCACCGCGCCCGAGATGCCCAGCGCCAGATAGGCCGATGCCGAAACGGCCTTGCCGGTGGCGCCGATTTGCTGGTGGCGGGCAAAGTGCCCGGCGTCGACCGCAACGCGCGAGGCCCCGACGCTGGCGCCGATCTCCTGCGCCAGCGCATGCAGCAGCGGCAAATCGCCGTGCCGGACCCCATTGCCGGCGGCCAGGATCAGATCGGCCTCTTCCAGCGCCAAGCTCTGCGGGTCGCCCGGCTGCACGCCCAGGTCTTCGATGCCCGGCTCGGGCAGGGCCGGCAGCGCTGGCGCGGCGGCGCGCAGCCCCTGGCCGACAAACGGCAGCCGGGTGCTGGCCAGGCCCGGGGCCAGCAGCATCACCGGGGCATGCGGGCACAGCCAGTCGTCGCTGGCGCTGGCGCGTATGCGCAGGCTCTCGGCGCCCAGTTCCACCACGCCGCAGGCGAGCCCCAGCCCGGTGTGCAGTGCAAACCGCCGGCCCAGTTCGCCGTCGGCCCCGCTGTCGGCGAACAGCCAATGCGCAGGGGCCCAGGCCGCATGCAGCGCTTGCAGCCATTGCACGCAGGCGCCGGGTTGGTAGCGGCTGGCGTCGAAGCTGTCCAATGCCAGCAGGCGATCGGCGCCGAGCGCCGCCACGGCGTCGCTGCCATCGCGGCAGGGGCCCAGCACGGCCAGCACGACCTGGGTCTCGGCGCTGGCCAGGATGGCCGCTGCCGCCAGCGCCTGGCGCGCCGCATCGGTCAATGTGCCGCGCTCGGCATGGGTCACGACCAGCGTGCTGCGGTTGAACGGGCCGGCGCTGCGCAGCGGTTTGGCGCCCGGATGGGCGCCCGGACTGGCAAGCGGTGCGCCCGGGCCGGCCTGCCGGGCGGTCGGCGGCGCAGCGGCGCGGTGGCCGGGCACGATGCGGCGCAGCCCCTGCGCCGTGGTGATTGCCGGGCGGCGCGGGTCGATGCGGGGTACCGGGGTGGTGCTCACTGGAGTGCCTCCGCCTTCGGCTGCGGCATGGGCGCTTTCGGGTGGCCGGGCGGTGGTCATTGGAGTGCCTCCGCCTTCGGCTGCGGCATGAGCGCTTTCGGGTGGCCGTGCGGTGCTCACTGGAGTGCCTTCGCCTTCGGCTGCGGTATGAGCGCTTTCGGGCGGCCGGGCGGTGGTCACTGGAGTGCCTTCGCCTTCGGCTGCGGTATGAGCACCTTCGGGCGGCCGGGCGGTGCTCATGCCAATTCCAGTGCCTGCGCCAGCAGTTCGGCGATGTCCAGCACCTGCGGGCGCGGGCCGACCACGCCTTCGAGCATGGTCGTGCAGTTCGGGCAGGCGACGGCCACCACGCCGGCGCCTGTGCTTTTTGCGTCCGCGATGCGGATGTCCGGGATGCGGGTGCTGCCGGGGATGTCGGTGAACGGCGCGCCGCCGCCGCCGCCGCAGCAGCGGCCCTGCGCGCGGTTGCGTTGCATCTCGCGCACCTCGATGCCAATGCCCTGGAGCAGCGCGCGCGGGGCCTGCACTTCGCCGCCGTAGCGGCCCAGGTAACAGGGGTCGTGGTAGGTCACGGCCTCGTGGCTGGCGGCGCGCGTGGGCTGCAACCGGCCCCGGGCCAGCAGATCGGCCAGCAGTTGGCTGTGGTGCCAGACATCGAAATCTGCGCCCAGCGCCGGGTATTCGTTCTTCAGCAGATGAAACAGATGCGGGTCGGGGGTCACGATATGCGCAAACCGGCGCGCACCGAGGGTGGCGATGAGTTGCGCGGCCAGGCGCTGAAAGCCGGCCTCGTCGCCCAGGCGCCGCGCCAGATCGCCGCCATCGGTCTCGGCCGCGCCCAGCAGCGCGATGTCCAGCCCGGCTTTTTGCAGCGTCTTGACCAGCGCCCGCAGGCTGCGCTGGTAGCGCATGTCAAAGCCGCCTTCGCCGACCAGCACCAGCCAGTCGGTCTGCGCGCCGGGCGCCAGCACCGGCACATTCAGGTCGACGGCCCAGTGGTGGCGCGCAGCCAGCGGGAAGCCGCCCACGGTATCGGTGTCGCGCAGTTGTTCCAGCGCCTGCCGGCCCTGGTTCGGCACCAGGCCCGTGACCAGCGTCAGATGGCGGCGCATGTCCACGATCGCGTCCACATGCTCGATCAGCATCGGGCATTCCTGCACGCAGGCGCGGCAGGTGGTGCAGGACCACAGCGTGTCGCTGTCGATCAGGCCCGGCACGATGGGCTGCCCGGGTGCCCCCTGGTGCGCGCCGATCGGCCGGCCGGGGTGGGGGCTGCCGGCGTAGCCGGCGTCGCTGCCGGCGCTCAGGCCGGCGACCAGGTCCTGCACCAATTTCTTCGGGTTCAACGGCTGGCCTGCGGCGAAGGCCGGGCAAGCGGCTTCGCATTTGCCGCATTGCACGCAGGCATCGAAGGACAGCAGCCGGTTCCAGGCGAAATCGGCCGGTTTGCCCACCCCCAGATCGTCGGCGCGCAGGTCGTCGGCATTCAGGCGCAGGGGCCGCAGGGCCGTGGCAAAGCGCCGCTCGCCAAAGCGCTCGGGCCGGGGGTGCAGGCCCAGGTGCAGCAGACCGGCCACGGCATGTTTCATCGGTCCGCCGAGGCCGATGCCCAGCGCCAGTTCGGCGGCGCCGGCGGCAAACGCCAGGCTGATCAGCGCGGCCAGCCAGGGGGCCAGCGCGGTGCCGGTGCAGGCCACGGCGCCGGTCAGCGCCACGGCCAGCGCGAACAGCAGCAGGCTGTGGGGCAGGCGCTGCCATGCGCCCCGGGACAGGCGCGCGGGCGGGTTGCGCCGGCGCCAGGCCATGGTGGCGGCGCCGGCCAGCAGCACCAGGCCGGCCAGCAGCAGCAGCGCGTCCAGGCTGCGCCAGTACAGGCCCAGGCCGTAGTTCAACGCCACCAGCGCCAAGGCCAGCACGGCGCCGCCGGCGGCGCCGACATGGGCCCGCGCGACCAGCGGCTCGCGCGCCACCACGTCGTGCAGGTCGACCAGATAGCGTTTTGGAATTTGCAGCAAGCCGCGCAGATCGACATCGGCGCCGCGCCCCGTGCGCCAGAGCAGCGCGCGCCGCGCCAGGCCCCAGGCCAAGGTCAGCAGCGCCAGCCAGAACAGGATGCGCACCAGTTGCGGCAGCATTTCAAAAATCCTTGCACAGCCGCAGCGCGTCGTAGATGGCGCCGTGGATGTCGTGCATCGAGACGCAGTCGCCGATGCGGTAGAGCAGGAACTGGCCGTCGCCGGTGGGCCGCTGCAAATCCGGTTGCGGCAGCGCGTCATACAGCGCGTCGATGTCGGTCTGCCCCTGGTTGAGCGATAGCGGCTTGAGCTGCCAGTACAGGCTGTCGTTCGGCCGGATGCCGTTTTCCACCACCACCTGGTCGACCGCGCGTTCTTGCAGCGCCTCGGTGTATTCGTTTTTCAGCACCGCGATCAGCTGCTCGCCTTCACGGTAGATCTGGTGCAGCCAGTGGTTCGGCGTCAGGATCACGCCGTGGGCGTAGAGCTGGCGGTAGAAGATCGGGAAGGTGGTGCCGCCCACGTCGTCGGCGACTTTCACGTCGGGCGTCACGATCTCCACCTGCTTGCCGCGCGCGGCAATGAAGTCGGCCACGCCGGTGCCGGCATGGGCGCTGATGCTGTCGTACACCAGCACGTTGTCGCCGGGCGCGACGGCGCCCGACAGGATGTCCCAACTGCTCACGCACAGCCCCTGCGCGGCGCCCCAGGCCGGCGTCTGCGCCATGTTCGGCAGGCCGCCGGTGGCCAGCACCACGATGTCGGGCGCTTCGGCCAGGATCAGCGCCTGGTCGGCCGCCACGCCCAGGCGCCGCTGCACGCCCAGGCGCCGGGTTTCCATGTCGAACCAGCGGATGATGCCGGCCATCTGCTCGCGCTGCGGCGGCTTGGCGGCCAGATTCACCTGACCGCCGACCACCGGCGCTTGCTCGAACAGCAGCACCTCGTGCCCGCGCTCGCGCGCCACGCGCGCGGCTTCCAGGCCCGCCGGCCCGGCGCCGACCACCACCACCTTGCGGCGGCGCCCGGCGCTCTTGCCGATCAGGTGCGGCATGATTTCTTCACGGCCGGTGGCGGCGTTTTGCAGGCACAGCACGTCCAGGCCCTGGTATTGCCGGTCGATACAGTAATTGGCGCCGACGCATTGCTTGATTTGGTCCAGGCGGCCGTCGCGGATTTTGCCGACCATATGCGGGTCGGCGATCTGCGCGCGCGTCATGCCCACCAGATCGACCATGCCGGCGGCCAGAATGCGCTCGGCCTGCCCCGGGTCGCGGATGCCTTGCGCGTGCATCACCGGCACCCGGGACACCGACTTGATGCCGGCGGCCAGATGCACGAAAGGCTCGGGCGGCAGGGCCATCGGCGGCATGCAGTTGGCCAGCGTGTTGTGGGTGTCGGCGCCGGAGCCGGCCACGCTCAGGAAATCGATCAGGCCGCTTTCGGACATGGCCTGGGCGATTTCTTTGGCCATCTCGTGGTTGATGCCATCTTCGTGGAACTCATCGCCGCAGACGCGCAGGCCGACGCAAAAGTCGGCGCCGACCTGCTCGCGCACGGCTTGCAGCACCTCGATGCCGAAGCGCAGGCGGTTGGCCAGGCTGCCGCCGTACTCGTCGCTGCGGTGGTTGACGCGCGGGCTCCAGAACTGGTCGATCAGATGCTGGTGCGCGGCGGAGATCTCGATGCCGTCGAGCCCGGCGTCCTTGACGCGCCTGGCGGCCCGGCCGAAGTCGGCCACGATGCGCCGGATGTCCTCGATCTCTATGGTTTTGGCGTTGCCCCGGTGCACCGGCTCGCGGATGCCCGAGGGGCTGACCAGGTGCGGCCAGTCAAAGCCGTTCCAGGCGTTGCGCCGCCCCATATGGGTGGCTTGTATCATCAGTTTGGCGCCATGCCGGTGCATGGTGTCGGCCAGCCGGGCCAGCGGCTCGATCACCGGGTTGCGCGCCAGATTGATGGAATTCCACCACGACCAGGGGCTGTCGCGCGATACCGGGCTGGAGCCGCCGCAAATCGCCAGGCCCAGGCCGCCCCGGGCCTTTTCTTCGTAGTAGCGGATGTAGCGCGCGCTCGGCGCGCCGCCTTGGCCATAGACCTCGGCATGGGCGGTGCTGACGATGCGGTTGCGCAGCAGCACCTGGTTCAGGCGGATCGGCTCAAACAGATGCGGGTACTGCATGGCGCGGCCCTTCTTCCAGTGGGTGCACGTCGAAGATGCAATCGCGCGGCGCGGCGTCTGCTGCGGCAGCGTCTGCGGCAGGCGCTTGCGCGGCGCATCGATCCTCGGCGCAGGTGGTGCGCACGGCCGAGCCGCCGGACTCCAGCACCCAGTCCATCGCGCCCGAGAACCAGCCCGCGAAGGCATAGCACAGCTTGTCGTGCCGCACCGGAACGCCGGCAATGCCTTGCGCCAGCACGAAGACCGAATGCTCGACCCTGACCCGGGCGCGGCCCGCGCCGGCGTCGGCGCTGAGCAGCGAGAACCGGCCCCAGCCGCGTTGCGACAGGCGTTTGAGGTAATGCTCGCAGACCGCCATGCCCGCCAGGCCGTGGGTGGCGGCTTCCTGCTGGCACCAGAAATACGCCGAGCGGTGCCCGGCCTTGTACAGCGCCGGGGCATAGAGCGCCCGGCCGACGACGGCTTCGGTCTCGACATGGTTGTTGACGAAGAAATGCCGTGGCACATAAATCATCGGCAGACCGTCGGTGGTCCAGACGCCGGTGTCGGCGTCCACGTCAATGGGCAGTTGCGGGGTCATCGGATGGGTCTCGCTGGCCAAGGGGTGGACGGGTTTTCAGTTCGCCGGGTCGAGCCAGGAGGCTACGCGCGCCGGGTTGTCGGCGATCCACTTGTCGACCGCCGCCTCGGGTTTGGCGCCGCCATCGATGGCCAGCATCACGCTGCCGATCTCTTCGGAATTCCAGGACAGCTTTTTCAGCAGGGCCACGACCGCCGGGGCCTTGCCGTGCAGCCCGGGGTGGATCACGTTGGAGGTATGTTCTTCGCCGCCGTAGATGCCCTTGGGGTCGGCCAGGAAGCGCAGTTTGTACTTGGCAAACACCCAGTGCGGCATCCAGCCGGTGACGGCGATGGGCTTGTTGGCGCGGTAGGCGCGATCGAGTTCGGCGGTCATTGCCGGCCCCGAACTCGGTTGCAGGCGCAGCGCCAGGCCATAGGCTTTGATGGCTTCCTCGGTCTTGCGCATGATGCCGGCGCCGGAGTCTATGCCGACGATGCGGTTGTCGAAATCCGCGCGCGCGTCGTTCAACTGCGCCAGGCTGTCGATCTTGACGTAGTCGGGCACGATCAGGCCGATCCTGGCGCCGGAGTAGTTGACGCCGACGATCTGCACCTTGTCCTTGAAGTTGGCCAGGTAAGCCTCATGCGTGACCGGCAGCCAGGCCGACAGCGTGGTGTCGAGGTCGCCGCGCGCGACGCCTTGCCACATGATGCCCGCCGCCAGCGGCACGGTTTCGACCGGGTGGCCGAGCCTGGTGCGGATGATGGCCGCCGCCAGATGGGTGGTGGCCACGCTGTCGGCCCAACCGTCGACGAAGCCGATCTTGATCAGGGGCTTGGCCTGCGCCCGGGCGCTCCGGCCGGAAAGCGCCGCCAGCGTGGACAGCGCCGATAGCCCGCCCAGGGTTTTCGTCAGGAACTGGCGGCGTTGCCGCGCGACGAGGTTCGATTTCATGGTCATCACACACTCCAGACTTCGTTGAAAACCCGCAGCCAGTTGCGCCCCATCACCTTGGTGATCTTGCGTGCCGGCCAGCGCGCCCGTTCCATCGCTGCGGTCAGGTTGGGCATCTCGCCGATGGTGCGTATGCCCTGCGGGTTCTGGACCACGCCGAACTCGGTCAGGCGGCGGTGCACGCCCTTGTCATGCGTGAGCCAATCGAAGAACGCCTGGCCGTAGCCCTGGGTGAAGTCGGTGCCTATGCCCACGCAGTCCTCGCCGACCAGGTTGACTACATAGTCCAGCGCCTGCACATAGTCCTCGACCGTGGCATCGATGCCGCGCTTGAGAAAGGGCGGGAACATGGTCACCCCGATGAAACCGCCCTGGTCGGCGATGAATTTGAGCTGCGTATCGCTCTTGTTGCGCGGGTGTTTCTTCAGACCCGCCGGCAGGCAATGCGAGTAGGTGACCGGCTTTTTGGAGGCGCGGATCGCCTCGTCGGAGGTCTTGGCGCCGACATGCGACAGGTCGATCATGATGCCGACGCGGTTCATCTCGGCCACCACCTCGTGGCCGTAGCCCGACAGGCCGCCATCGCGTTCGTAGCAGCCGGTGCCGATCAGGTTCTGCGTGTTGTAGCAAAGCTGCACCACGCGCACGCCCATGTCGTGGAAGGCTTCGATGTAGCCGAGCTGGTCCTCGAACGCATGGGCGTTCTGGAATCCGAGCACGATGGCGGTCTTGCCGTCCTGCTTGGCCTGCTCGATGTCGGCCGTGTTGCGCGCCAGGGCCAGCAAATCGCCGTTGTCGCGGATCAGCCGCTTCATGCGGGCGATGTTGGCCACCGTGCCCTTGAAGTCCTCCCACACCGAGACCGTGCAATTGGCGCCGCTCAGGCCGCCTTTGCGCATGTCCTCGAAGACCGAGCGGTCCCAGTTGGAAATGATCAGGCCGTCGAAGACCAATGCGTTCTGGTGCAGGTTGCTCATGGTGTGTTCTTTCAGGCGTGGGCAGGAATGCGGGGCAGGGGGGTCGGGTCAGGCGCTTTCCAGCAACGGCGCAAACACCGGATCGGCGCACTGCGCCGGGGCGACGATGCAGGGTCGGTAGGGCTGCGCGCTGCGCTCGATCAGGCGCCAGAGGTAGTCGGCAAAACTGCGGCGCAAGACCAGCAGCACGCCGGCCTCGTCGCTGCGCGCCACGATCACCGTGGCCTTGGAGATCACGCTGCTGACGCAGCGGCCCGGCGCCAGGCTCTCGAAGTCGTAGGGGCCCAGTTGACGCAGCAGCAGCAGGTGATCGGGGCCGGCCAGGCGCAGCGTGGTCAGGCCCCCGCTGTTGTCCACGACCTGGGCAAAGGCATCGCCCAGCGCGGCGTTCAGCGCCTGCAACGACGCCGTGCGGTCGGAGCGCTTGCAGACCAGCAGCCATTCGTCGGGCGAGAGCCACAGCAGCGCGCCGCCGGCCGTGCTGGCCAGCGTCATCGGCCGGGTGGGCGGCGACTGGCCCAAGACTTGGGCCACGGCCTGCATGAAGGCCGCGTCGTCGGCCTTGCCGCGCAGCACCAGATAGCCCAGGTGCGCCAGTTCGCTGAGCAGCACGCGGTGGTGCGCGCCGGGCAGGGCGGCCCGGGCCGGCAGGTCGAAGGCGTGCAGCGGGGAGCGCAGCAGCGTGCTGCAGGCGGCATCAGACATTTTGTCGCTCCCCCTTCGGGTCGACGAACACGCTGCCGACCACCTGCGCGGCGGTGGCGCGTCCATGGGCGTGCGCATACAGGGTCTGGCCGATCCGCTGCCGGCCCGCAGCGACCACGGCCAGCGCGATGGAGCGGCCCAGGAAGGCGCTGTGGTAGCTGGAAGTCACATGGCCGAGCATCCGGTTGTGCGCGCCGGTGCGGGCGCTGTCCATGATTTGCGCGCCTTCGGGCAGCACCACCGACGGGTCTTGCGTCAGCAGGCCGACCCACTGCTTGCGGTCGTCGCGCGCGGTGTCGCTGCGCGCCAGCGAGCGTTTGCCCAGGAAGCTGTACGTTTTTTTCATGCCCACGGCCCAGCCCATCCCCAGGTCCAGCGGGCTGATCGAGCCGTCGGTGTCCTGGCCGACGATGATGAAACCCTTTTCCGCGCGCAGCACATGCATGGTCTCGGTGCCGTAGGGCGTGATGTCGAACTCGGCGCCGGCGGCCATCACGGCTTCCCACAGCGCGTGGCCGTAGCCGGATTCGACATTCAGCTCATACGCCAGTTCGCCGGAAAAGCTGATGCGAAACACCCGGGCCGGCAGGCCATGCACCGTGCCGGCGCGCCAGTCCATGAATTGGAAGCTGTCGGCGCGCAGGTCGATGTCCGGGCACAGCCTGGCCAGCACCGTCCGGGCCTTGGGGCCGACCAGGGCGATGGTCGTCCAGTGGTCGGTCACCGAGGTCATCCAGACCTTCAGCTCGGGCCACTCGGTCTGGTGCCAGCGTTCGAGCCAGTTCAGCACCCGGGCGGCGCCGCCGGTGGTGGTGGTCATGTAGAACTGCCGGGGCGTGATGCAGGCGGTCACGCCGTCGTCCATCACCATGCCGTTTTCATCGAGCATCAGGCCGTAGCGGCATTTGCCCACCGCCAACTGGCTCCAGGCGTTGGCGTAGATGCGGTTGAGGAATTCGCGCGCGTCCGGGCCGTCGATCTGTATCTTGCCCAGCGTCGAGGCGTCCATCAGCGCCACCCCATGGCGCGCCGCCAGGCATTCGCGGTTCACGGCAGCGCGCAGGTCCTCGCCGGCGCGGGCGAAATACCAGGGCCGCAGCCACTGGCCCACCGGCTCCAGCGCCGCGCCGCGCGCCACATGGGCCTCATGCAGCGCGGTGTAGCGGCTCGGGTCGAAGCAGTCTTGCACCATCGTCCCGGCCAGCGCGCCCAGGCTCACCGGGGTGTAGGCCGGGCGGTAGGTGGTGGTGCCGACCTCGCCGACCGGGCGCTGCAGCGCGCGCGCGGTCAGCACCACGCCGTTGACGTTCGACAGCTTGCCCTGGTCGGTGCCGAAACCCAGCGCGGTGTAGCGCTTGACATGCTCGATGCTGTGGTAGTTCTCGCGCACGGCCAACCCGATGTCGGCGGCGGTCACGTCGTTTTGGTAGTCGACGAAAGCCTTGGCATGGAGCTTGGCCCGCTTGCCATCGGACGCGCAGCAGGAGGGCATCAGGAACATCGGCCGCGCCGCCCGTCGTTGGGGCGGGGGCGGGCAAACCGGTGTCTGCAATGACCGCTGCCGGCCGCAGGCGGCCAGCACCCGGTGCATGGCCTGTGTGGTCTGCGCCAGCGCCGCCGGCAATTCGAACGCGCCGGTGACCGCCCCGACGCAGGCCACGCCCGGGCGCCCGGTGCCGGGGGCCACGAAGGCCGCCGCTGCGTCGTCCCAGAGCGGGCGGCTGCCGTCATGGCAAAACAGATGCACCGTTGGCGACAGCCCGCCAGAACTGAGCACCACGTCGCAGGCCACATGCCGGCCCGCGCTTGTGGCCTCCTCGCGCGTGGCGTGCAGCGGCACCAGGTGCGCGCTTTTGACGTGGCCGCGGCCCATGGCCCGGGCAATGCCGTGGCCGCCCAACACCTGGTAGGCGCTGCTGCGGGCGGTCACGCCATGGCGCACATCGGCCACGACGACGCGGGCGCCGGCCTGGGCCAGGTCTTCGGCGCAATCGTGGATCAGATCGCTGGTGCCGCAAATCACCACGCGCTGCCCGACCCGCACGCCGTAGCGCTGCAAAAAAGTCTGCCCGGCAGAGACTGTCATCACGCCCGGCAGGTCGTTGTTGCCAAAGACCAGCGGGCGCTCGATGGCGCCGGTGGCCAGAACCACCTGGCGCGCGCGGATCTTGTGCAGGCGCTGGCGCGGCAGATGGGCCTGGCGCTCGGCCGGGGCGATATGGTCTTGCACCAGTTCGACCGCTTGCACCAGGTTGTGCTCGTACATGCCGAAGGCGGTGGTGCGGGTCAGCACGCGCACCTGCGGCAAGCCCGCCAAGGCGGACTGCACCGAGCGGATGTAGGCCGGGCCGTCGCGGCCGTCGATGCGCGCCCGCGGGTCGGACAACAGCCAGCCGCCCAACTCGTTTTGCTCGTCGAGCAGCAAGGTCTTCAGGCCCGCCTGCCCGGCCTGCAACGCGGCCAGCAGGCCGCAGGCGCCGGCGCCGACCACCAGCACATCCACATGGTGGTGCAAGTGGTCGTAGCGCTCGGGGTCGGGCAACCCGGGTGCCGCGCCCCAGCCGGCGCACCGGCGCAGCACCGCCTCGTACAGCGGCCACAGCCGGCGCGGCCATTTGAAGGTCTTGCCGTAGAACCCGGCCGGCATCATGGAGCGCGCGCCCCGGCCGAGCAGCGATTTCAGGTCGAAAGCCAGCGCCGGCCAGCCCGACGTGGAATGGGCGACCAAGCCCTCATACAGCTCGGCCTGCGTGGCTTTGACGTTCGGCGTCGTGAGCGCGCCCACGCCGAGCTGCACCAGCGCATTCGGCTCTTCTGCGCCGGCGCCGATGATGCCGCGCGGCCGCCCGTACTTGAAGCTGCGCGCCACGCACCGCACCCCTTGCGCGAGCAGCGCCGAGGCCAGCGTGTCGCCGGGGTGGCCGGTGTAGTCGCGGCCGTTGAAGCTAAAGCGCAACTGGCGCGAGCCGTCGATGCGGGCGGCCGGCTGCCTGACCCTGGTGCCGCTCATGCCGCCGCCCCCTGGGGGTTCATCTGCATCCGGGGGTCCATGTCCCGGGCCGGGGCGCGGGTCTTTTCCGTCAGCCACAGGGCCTGGCCTTCGGCCAGCGTCCAACTGCCTGCGACCTCGTAGCTGGCGGTGTGGCGCTTGACGACGAACACCTTGCGGCAGGCCGCAGTGTGCTGCCACTGCTCCCAGAACCAGCCCTTCGGGTTCTGGCGCATGAAGAGATAGTCGCCCCAGAGGGCGTCATCGACCGCCTCGGGCTGGGCCGGGCGGGCAATGAAGGCTTCGCCGGCGTAGCCGAACTCTTGTTCGTCGCGCAACTCGCCGCAGTGGGGGCAATGCAATAAAAACATATTCAGTGGGCGACGCCGGCGGCGCCGTGCTCGTCGATCAGGTGGCCGGAGGCGAAGCGCTCCAGCGCGAAGGCTTGGGCCAGCGGGGGCGGACGGCCATGCGCCAGCATGTCGGCAAAGACATGGCCCGAGCCGGGCGTGGCCTTGAAGCCGCCGGTGCCCCAGCCGCAGTTGAAGTACAGGCCCTGCACTGCGGTCGCGGAAATGATCGGGCAGGCGTCCGGCGCCACATCGACGATGCCGCCCCATTGGCGGTTCATGCGCACGCGCGAGAACTGCGGAAACAGCTCGATGATGGCCGCCGCCGTGTGCTCGATGACATGCGGGCTGCCGCGCTGGCCGTAGCCCAGATAGCCGTCGATGCCGGCGCCTATCACCAGTTCGCCCTTGTCGGACTGGCTCAGGTAGCCATGCACGGCGTTGGACATGATCACGGTGTCGATCACGGGCTGCATCGACTCCGAGACAAAGGCTTGCAGCGGATGGCTTTGCAGCGGCAGGCGCAGCCCGGCCATGCGGGCCAGCTCCGACGAATGCCCGGCGGCCACGCAACCGACGCGCTCGGCCTTGACCGGCCCGAGGCTGGTTTGCAGCGCGCGGATCCGCCCGCCCTCGATGTCCATGCCGGTGACCTCGCAGCCCTCGATCAGGTCCACCCCCAGCCGGCTTGCGGCACGGGCGAAGCCGCGCGCCACCGCATCGTGGTGCGCCACCCCGGCGCGCGGCTGCCAACTGGCGCCCAGCACCGGGTAGCGGCGGCTGCGGCTGCAATCGAGTTGCGGGATTTTTTGCTGCACCTCGCTGGCGCTGAGCACCTGGGCATCGATGCCTTGCAGCGCGTTGGCGTTGACCCTGCGCTCGATGTCGCGCATGTCTTGCAGCGTATGGCCCAGGTTGAACACGCCGCGCTGGCTGAACATCACATTCATGTTCAGTTCCTGGCTCAAGCCCTCCCACAGCTTGAGCGAGTGCTCGTAGAGCTGCGCCGCCTCGTCCCACAGATAGTTCGAGCGCACGATGGTGGTGTTGCGCGCCGTGTTGCCGCCGCCCAGATAGCCCTTTTCCAGCACCGCGATGCGGCCCACCGTCGGGTGGTTCTTGGCCAGGTAGTAGGCCGTCGCCAGGCCATGTCCGCCGCCGCCGACGATCACCACGTCGTAGTCCGGCTTGAGCGCCACCCGCTCCCAGGCCGGCTCCCAGCGCAGATGGTGGCCCAGGCCATGCTTGAACAGGCTCCAGAGCGAGTAATTTTGGCCGCGCATTGGTCGCATGTGATCTCGTGGGGATCGTGGGCAATCGTGGAGTAAGGGGGCCGGCGAATCCGCTTGCATTGTCTCTGCCTGTGCTGCGCAGGCTTGCGTCTGACAGACGCACACTTGTTCAAACCCGACATGCCGCCGCACCGCATCCGGTATCCGCCGGGCCGCAGCGTTGCCCACGATGACCGCCGGGCAGGTCTGGCGCATGCCGCCTTGCACATCCCGTCTTGCGCACCCCGCTGCCGACAGCCGGCTCGAACCCGAGCTGGCACACCGCGCCGCATCGGCCATGGCGACGGCCAAGCGCGTTGCGATCGACGACTTGGCGCGATTCATGCTCAGGCCATCGATCGCTGGTGCGGGCAGCACCGGCCGGTACCGCAGCCAGTGCTAGTACCGGCCCGCACGCCCTGGGCCGGCACACTCGAACGCTACCTTTTTAATAGCTGCGGTGCACGAAAATCATTCGCCTGCGGCCAAAACCGCTATATTCAACCGCTGCCGAGCTTCATGAGCCGCCCCGCCGAGATACAGCCCAGACCGCCACCCACCATGAACGACGCGCAACCCCTGGTCCGCTTCAGCGGCGTGCAAAAGAGCTACGACGGCGAACAACTGGCGGTGCGCGCGCTGGACCTGGATATCCGGCGCGGCGAGTTTCTGAGCCTGCTCGGGCCATCCGGTTCGGGCAAGACCACCACGCTGATGATGCTGGCCGGGTTTGAATCGCCGACCGCCGGCGAGATTTTTCTCGATGGCCAGCCCATCACCCGCACGCCGCCGCACCAGCGCAACTTCGGCATGGTGTTTCAGAACTACGCGCTGTTCCCGCACCTGACGGTGGGCCAGAACCTGGCCTACCCGCTGTCGGTGCGCAAAGTGCCCCGCGCCGAGCAGGCCGAGCGGGTGCGCAAGGCGTTGGCGATGGTGCGCCTGTCGGGCCTGGAAGAGCGCCGGCCGGCCAGCCTGTCAGGCGGCCAGCAGCAGCGTGTGGCGCTGGCCCGCGCCCTGGTGTTCAACCCCCGGCTGGTGCTGATGGATGAACCGCTGGGCGCGCTCGACAAGCAGTTGCGCGAGCAGTTGCAGATCGAGCTCAAGGAACTGCACCACCAACTGGGCCTGAGCTTCGTCTATGTCACCCATGACCAGGGCGAGGCCCTGACCATGAGCGACCGCGTGGCCGTGTTCAACCAGGGCGCGATCGAGCAGTTGGCCGATGTGCAGGCGTTGTACGAAACCCCGGCCAACCGCTTCGTGGCCGGCTTCGTCGGCGACAGCACCGTGCTTGGCGGCACCTTGCAAGGCAGCGGAGCGTGCTGCGCATTGCAACTGCCCGATGGCCGGCGGCTGCCGGGCGTGAATGTGAACCACGCCGCCCCCGGCACGCGGGCCGAGGCCTGCATCCGCCCCGAGCGCATCGCGCTGCGCACCGCCGCCACGCCGCAAGGCCCGGCGCTGGATGCCACGGTGGCCCGCGTCATCTACCATGGCGACCACCTGCGCCTGCTCTGCGCCATCGCCCCCGGCCAGGCGCTGGCCACCGTCAAACTGCCGTTGACCGGCGCCGGTGCCCACCCGCAGGCCGGTGACGCCGTGCAGTTGCAGTTCCCGCCCGAAGCCATGCGCATCTATGCCTGCGCTGCCAGCCCGCCCTGATGTCCCGCCCGCCCGTCCCCACAGCCCCTCCCGGAAGGAAACCGCCCCATGAAAAACCAATGCCTGCTCGCCTGCGCCGCCCTGTGTGCCGGCATGGCCCTGCCCGGTCTGGCGCAGCAGTCCATCACCGTCGTGAACTTTGGCGGCGCCGCCGCCAACGCCCAGAAGAAAGCCTATTACGAGCCTTACGAGAAGCAGACCGGCAGCAAGATCGTGGCGCTGGAGTACAACGGCGAGCAGGCCAAGCTCAAGGCCATGGTCGAGGCCAAAAAAGTCACTTGGGATGTGCTCGAAGTCGAGACCCCCGACGCCGTGCGCGGCTGCGATGAAGGGCTGTTCGAGAAGATCGACTACAGCCGGATCGCCAGCAAGAACGAGCTGATGCCTGACGCCATCACCGACTGCGCCGTGGGTTTCCTGGTGTGGTCGACCGTGATGGCCTACAACGGCGACAAGCTCAAGACCGCCCCCGGCGGTTGGGCCGACTTCTTCGACACGCAAAAGATTCCCGGCAAGCGCGGCATGCGCAAGGGCGCCCGCTACAACCTCGAATTTGCGCTGCTGGCCGATGGCGTCAAGCCCGCCGATGTGTACCCGCTGCTGGCCACCCGGGAGGGCGCCGACCGGGCCTTCAAAAAGCTCACCGCGCTCAAGCCCCATATCCAGTGGTGGGCCGCCGGCGCGCAGGTGCCGCAGTTCCTGGTGGCCGGCGATGTGGTGCTGAGCACGGCCTACAACGGGCGCATCGACGCGGCCAACCGCGAAGGGCGCAACCTTCGCATCCATTGGCCCGGCAGCATCTACGACCTGGAATACTGGACCATCCCCAAAGGCGCGCCGAACAAGGATGAGGCGCTGAAATTCATCGCCTTCAGCCTGCAGGCCGACAACCAGGCGGTGTACGTGCGGCAAATCGCCTATGGCCCGACCAACACCAAGGCCATGGCCCAACTCGACGCAAAGACCCTGGAACGACTGCCCACCTCGGCCAACAATGCCCGGCAAGCGCTGCGGTTCGACGTGGGTTTCTGGGCCGACCAGGGCGAGATGCTGGAAAAGCGCTTTGCCGTCTGGGCCACACAGTGAGCGGGTAAGCCCGCAAGCCCGCCCTTGCCATGCAGGAACGACTTGGCGTGAGCGGCGCACGGCCGCCCGAAGGCGCTCACACCGCAGCCGAAGGCGAAGGTATCCCGGTGAGCGGCGCACGGCCGCCCGAAGGCGCTCACACCGCAGCCGAAGGCGAAGGTATCCCGGTGAGCGCTGCACGGCCGCCCGAAGGCGCTCACACCGCAGCCGGAGGCGAAGGTATCCCGGTGAGCGGCGCACGGCCGCCCGAAGGTGCTCACACCGCAGCCGAAGGCGAAGGTATCCCGGTGAGCGCCGCACGGCCGCCCGAAGGCGCTCACACCGCAGCCGAAGGCGAAGGTATCCCGGTGAGCGCTGCACGGCCGCCCGAAGGTGCTCCGGTGGGCGCAGCGGACGGCAGCGCCCCCGGCGCATTGCGCCAAGCCCTGGCGCGCGCGCAGCGGCGGCGCCAATGGCGGGCGTTCAGCCTGACGTTGCCGCTGCTGCTGTTCCTGCTGCTCACGCTGCTGCTGCCCATTGCCGCGCTGCTGCTGCGCGCCGTGGAAAACCCCGAGGTGGCCCGGGCCTTGCCCGGTACCATACGTGCGCTCGATGGCTGGGACCGGCGCGACGCGCCCCCGGCCGCCGCCTATGCAGCGCTGGTGCGCGACCTGGCCGATCTGCCCGACGGTGCGGACGCCGGCGCGCTGGCGCGGCGCCTGAACTCCGAAGTGCCGGGTGCGCGCTCGATGGTGATGGGCGCCTACCGCAGCCGGCCTTTTGCCGGCTCCGACGAGGCCATCCGGCAGCGACTGCTGCAGGCCGACCCGCGCTGGGGCCAGGCCCCGCTGTGGCGCGCGATCGCCAAGAATGGCGCGCGCTGGACGCCCGACTACCTGCTGGCCGCGCTGGACCTGCAGCGCGATGCGCAGGGCCGGATCGAGCGCATGCCCGCAGACCAGCGCGCGTTTGTCGGCATTCTGCTGCGCACCTTCCAGATCAGCCTGGTGGTCACGCTGTGCTGCCTGCTGCTGGGCTACCCGCTGGCCTGGTGGCTGGCCGCGCTGCCGGCGCGCGCGGCCAATGTGCTGATGATCCTGGTGCTGGTGCCGTTCTGGACCTCGGTGCTGGTGCGCGTGGCCGCCTGGATCGTGCTGTTGCAGTCCGAAGGCTTGGTCAACCGCGCCTTGATCGGCCTGGGCCTGGTGGCCGAACCGCTGGCGCTGCTGTTCAACCGCACCGGGGTGGTGATTGCGATGGTGCATATCCTGCTGCCCTTCATGATCTTGCCGCTGTACAGCGTGATGAAGAACGTGCCGCCGAGCTACCTGCGCGCAGCGGTGTCGCTGGGCAGTCCGCCCTGGGCCGCCTTCTTGCGCGTCTACGTGCCGCAGACCTATCCGGGAATCGGCGCCGGGGCGCTGCTGGTGTTCATCCTGGCCCTGGGCTACTACATCACCCCGGCGCTGCTCGGCGGGGCCGACGACCAGATGCTGAGCTACTACATCGCCCGTTATACGAATGTGGATGTCAACTGGGGCATGGCCTGTGCATTGAGTGCCCTGCTGCTGCTCGCCACGCTGCTGCTGTATGGTGTGTACCGCCGCATCGGCAAGGAGCAACCGATCCATTAGCCCACCCGTTCAGTCCATTAGCCCACCCGTTCGGCGCTCACCTTCACGGCGGCCATCGAGCGGCCCAGCCCATGTTGCCCCGGCCCCTTTTTCCCTTCTTGCCCCGATTTCCCCGTTACGCCACGCTGGCCGACAAGATCGCCTGGTGGCTGCTGCGCGCGCTGTGCGTGGCGGTGCTGGTGTTTTTGCTCGCGCCCATCCTGGTGATGGTGCCGCTGTCGTTCTCGGGCAGTTCCTTTTTGGTCTACCCCATCCCCGGCTGGTCGCTCAAGTGGTATCGCCATCTGTTCGAGTCGGCCGAATGGGCCCGCGCGGCGCGCAACAGCGCCATCGTCGCGCCGGCCGCCACGGTGATCGCCACGGCCCTGGGCACGCTGGCGGCGGTGGGCCTGGCGCGGGCAGAGTTGCCCTGCAAGGGCCTGCTGATGAGCCTGCTGATCGCCCCCATGGTGGTGCCCATCGTCGTCGTGGGCGTGGCCACCTATCTGTACTTTGCGCCGCTGGGCCTGGCAGACAGCTACTTCGGGCTGATCATCGTGCACGCCGCGTTGGGCGCACCCTTCGTGCTGACCACCGTGCTGGCCACGCTGGCGGGCTTTGACCACAACCTGGTGCGCGCCTCGCTGAGCCTGGGCGCGACACCGCTGCGCAGTTTCTTTCGCGTCACGCTGCCGGTGATTGCGCCCGGGGTGATCTCGGGCGCCCTGCTGGCGTTTGCCACCTCGTTCGATGAAGTGGTGGTCACGCTCTTTCTGGCCGGAGCCGGGCAGGCCACCTTGCCGCGCCAGATGCTCACCGGCATCCGCGAAAACATCACCCCGACCATTGCCGCCGTGGCCACCTTGCTGATCCTGTTCACCACCAGTTTGCTGCTGGTGCTGGAATGGCTGCGCGGGCGGCGGGCATGATGGCGCGATCTGCGCTGGCCATGGCCGCGCGGCAACCCCCGGGCACTGGTCGGTGCTACATTGGCAACCTGTGCCGTATCTCCCCGGAAGCCTTGCCATGGACATGAAGACCTCACCCCTCGCCACGCTCAACGACCCCAGCCTGCTCAAGACCGACGGACTCATCGATGGCCGCTGGGTTGCCGGCAGCCGGCGTTTTGACGTGCTCGACCCGGCCACCGGCCTGAAACTGGCCGACGTGGCCAACCTGGGACCGGCCGACGCCGACGCCGCCATCGCCGCAGCGAACGCCGCCTGGGGCCCCTGGAAATCCAGAACCGCCAAAGAGCGCAGCATCATCTTGCGCAAATGGTGTGAGTTGCTGCTGGCCCACCAGGACGACCTGGCCCGCATCATGACCGCCGAGCAGGGCAAGCCGCTGGCCGAGGCCAAGGGCGAGGTCGGCTACGGCGCCAGCTTCGTCGAATGGTTTGCCGAAGAAGCCAAGCGTATCAACGGCGAGACCCTGCCCCAGTTCGACAACAGCCGCCGCCTGCTGGTGCTGCGGCAGTCGATCGGCGTCTGCGCGGCGATCACGCCCTGGAACTTCCCGCTGGCCATGATCACGCGCAAGGTGGCGCCGGCGCTGGCCGCCGGTTGCCCGGTGATCATCAAGCCGGCCGAGTTGACGCCGCTGACGGCGCTGGCCGCCGCCGAACTGGCGTTGCGCGCCGGCATACCGGCAGGCGTGTTCAACATCCTGTGCGCCGACGGCGACAACTCCATCGCCATCGGCAAGGTGCTGTGCGCCAGCGACGTGGTGCGCCACATCAGTTTCACCGGCTCCACCGAAGTGGGCCGCATCCTGATGGCGCAAAGCGCCCCCACGGTCAAGAAGATGTCGCTGGAACTGGGCGGCAACGCGCCGTTCATCGTGTTTGCCGACGCCGACATCGACAGCGCCGTGGAAGGCGCTTTTGCCAGCAAGTACCGCAACGCCGGCCAGACCTGCGTGTGCACGAACCGCTTTTACGTGCAGGAAGCCGTGTACGACGAATTCGTGCAAAAGTTCGCTGCCAAGGTGTTGACCGCCAAGGTCGGCAACGGCTTCGACGCCGGCGTGAACCAAGGCCCGCTGATCGAAGAAGCCGCCGTGCTGAAGGTGCAGCGCCATGTGGCGGACGCCATCGCCAAGGGCGGCCGGGTCGTCA
Organism: Verminephrobacter eiseniae EF01-2; assembly: GCF_000015565.1. Lineage (NCBI taxonomy): Bacteria > Pseudomonadati > Pseudomonadota > Betaproteobacteria > Burkholderiales > Comamonadaceae > Verminephrobacter > Verminephrobacter eiseniae. Next base: position 4,429,298 of record NC_008786.1, on the reverse strand, counting down.
CCGGCGGCCAGCGCCTGCCAAACCTGGGCTCGGGCCAGTTCTTCGAGCCTACCGTGCTGGCCGACGCCAGGCCGGACATGCTGTGCGCCCGCGAAGAAACCTTCGGCCCCTTTGCGCCGATCTTCAAATTCAAGACCGAGCAAGAGGCCATCGCCGCCGCCAACGACACCGAGTTTGGCCTGGCCAGCTACTTCTACAGCCGCGACCTGGGCCGCATCTTCCGTGTCGGCGAAGCGCTGGAATACGGCATGGTCGGCGTCAACGTCGGCATCCTGGCCACCGAGCATGTGCCCTTCGGCGGCGTCAAGCAATCGGGCCTGGGCCGCGAAGGCTCGCACCACGGCATCGATGACTATGTGGAAATCAAGTACCTGTGCCTGGGGGATATACAGCAGGAAGGCAACAAGTAAATCATGCTGATCTACGCCAATAGTTTGGTATTGAAACCGATTGGTGGGCCTGACAAGATCATTCAATTGGTTGCGAAATGGGTGGGGCAACGCACATGCAGTTATGTCGATGGCACGCGACTGGCGCAAGGCATTCGCGAATTCAAATTGAAAGACGGCAGCACCCTCAGTTCGAGGACCACTGCGGTCGATGACAACCAGACCACCTATCCCTACCTGTTCTGCGCGCGCTTCAGTCATGGTGACGCCGAGGTGCCTGGCAGAAGGCGAACCACCGAAGTGGGCTTGCGGCAAGAAGCGGCGGACCAGGCCGTCGAGTGTTCGCTGCTGCTGAAAACCGATGAGATCAGCGTGCTCGTGACGGCACCGGTTCGGCCGACGCGCCCCGATCTGGTGGAGCAACTGATCAAGGAATGCAATCCGGTCGAACAGACACCCGGGCTGATGGTCAAGCGCTTGACCGAAGAGAGCGCCCCCGCATTTCTGTGTGAGGTGGAGCGCATCGAGCGCGACTTTCCGATCGTGCTGATCAGCAGCACTGCATATGATGCTTATCCTGTGGACCCGGAGCGTTTGCGCTCCATATTGGTGGGGCTGGCCGATGTCGTCGAGGTGCCTGCCATGGCAGATACCTTTGCCATCGAAAATATCGTGGGCCGGCGCTATATGGCTTTTGGCGGAGCGGTCAACACAGTTTTCCCACGCTGGGGCGATCAAAGAAGTCTTTGCAAGAGTTCATTGATTCTCCCGGGGAAAACTGCCGACATCCTGGTGCCGGAGATTCTGGCTACAGTCACTCACCGCACCAACTTGCCGAACTCATGGAGACACATTTCCCAAGAGATGGTAAGCCAGGCCCGCCTCCGTGCCCAACTGGCGCGGATGATCGAGCAGGCAGGGGGCGGCGAACAGTCTGTCGAGTTGACTGAATACATGAAACTGCTGGAAACGGCCGGGGAAGAGTCGCGCGCCAAGGATGACGAGATAAAAGGCATCCGCGCCGAGCACGATCAAAAGGAGCGGGAATTCCAGGCGACGATCGAAAGTCTGAAGCATGTCCGGCGTGGATATCGGGCCAACGACGAAGTCCGGGATGACATGGCCCCAGCGCCAGAGCCGCTACGCGAACTGGTTGCCGCAGTACTGAAGGGCAGCCCCGGTCTGCAGCAGGTTCAGGAACTGATATCCACCTTATACGCGGACCGGCTCGTGTTTCTGAAGACGGCCGCCAGTTCGGCGAAAGAGTCGGACCGGGGTGGATTCTCGAAAGGCGCCACCGCCTGCGAACTCTTGTTGAAACTGGCGACCGATTATTGGTCGGCGCTTGCCGACGGCAAAACCGAACAACAGGCCAAAGCCGTGTTCGGACAATCCAATTATGCGGCCAACGAAGCCCAAGCGCTCACCAACGACGGAAAGCAGCGTCGTACATTCATCTACCAGGGGCGCAAGCTCGTGATGGAAAAACATTTGAAGCATGGCGTGAAAGATAGCTTGGCCGAGACCTTGCGTGTTTATTTCGAGTGGGTCGCAGACGAGAGAAAAATCGTTATCGGCCACTGTGGCAAACATTTGCCCTTTTGATGGGATGGGCATCGACGGATTCATCGACCGGCGCGGCAGCAAAGACCATCGATGACCCCTCCACCGGCCCCATGAACCCGCTCGACTCCCTGGGCATCACCCCAATCCCCGCCGAGGACGAGGCGTTGCGCCCGCAGGTGCGCGCCTTTCTCGCGCAGGCCATCAAAGACCTGCCGCCCCATCGGCGCGCGCGCTCCTGGGGCGGGCATGACGCCGCGTTCAGCCGCGCGCTGGGCCAGCGCGGCTGGCTTGGCATCACCTTGCCGCGCGCATATGGCGGCGCTGGCCGCAGCCCGTTTGCGCGCTATGTGCTGGTGGAGGAATTCCTCAACTTCGGCGCGCCCGTGGGCGCGCATTGGATCGCCGATCGCCAAAGCGGCCCGCTGATCCTGAAGTACGGCACCGAGGCGCAAAAGCAGTTCTACCTGCCGCGCATTTGCCGGGGCGAGGCGTTCTTTTGTATCGGCATGAGCGAGCCTGGCGCCGGCTCGGACCTGGCGAGCGTGAAAACCCGTGTCCGGCCCAACGCACAGGGTTTCCTGCTCGATGGCCAGAAGATCTGGACCACCAATGCCCAGCGCTGCCAGTACATGATCGCGCTGGTGCGCAGTTCAGGCGCGGCTGCCGACCGGCACCAGGGGCTCTCGCAGGTCATCGTCGACCTGGCGCTGCCCGGCGTGTCGGTGCGGCCGATCACCGACCTTGCCGGCGATAGCCACTTTTGCGAAGTGTTTTTCGATCAGGTGCAACTGTCGCCCGAGGCGCTGATTGGCCAGGAGGGCCAGGGCTGGGAGCAGGTCACGGCCGAACTGGCATTCGAGCGCAGCGGGCCTGAGCGCCTGTTTTCCAGCATCGTGCTGTTCGACCAGTGGCTGGCCTGGGTTCGCACCCCGCAGGGCCGCAGCCAGAGCGCCTTGCGGCTGGCCGGCCAGGTGTTCACACAGTTGGCGCCGCTGCGCGCGATGTCCGTCTCGATCCAGCAGCAACTCATGCGCGGCGCAAGTCCCGTGGTGCCGGCGGCGCTGGTCAAGGAGCTTGGCACCACGCTGGAGCAATACATTCCTGCCGCCATCGCCGACGATCTGTTCGCGCGCGACGACACCGCCGAGGTTCCGCTCGAACTGCTGCGCACGTTGAACTATGTGACCGGGGTGGCGCCGTCGTTTTCCCTGCGCGGCGGCACGCGCGACATCCTGCGCGCAATGATTGCGCGCGGACTCGGACTGCGCTGAGGAGCGCCATGGACACCCTGGACACCCGCGACGATCTTTTTGCCGACGCCGCCGGCCCGTTGCTGCGCGACCAATGCAGCGCCGGGCAGGTGCGTGCCATCGAGGCCGGGGGTTCGCCCCGGGCGCTGTGGACGCATCTCGAAAACGCGGGCTTTGCCGATGCGCTGCTGCCCGAAGACCAGGGCGGCGCGGGCCTGTCGCTGGCACAGGTGTTTGCGGTCTGGGAACTGTGTGGCGCTCACCATCTGCCCGTTCCGCTGGCCGAGACCATGGTGGCGCGCGCGCTGCTCGCGCAGGCCGGCTGCGCCGCTGCCGCCGGCGGCAGCATCACCCTCGCGCAAGGCCGGGTCGATGCAGCGGGCGGCCTGCACTGCGCCAATGCGAGCCTGGGCCGGGTCGCCGATGCGGCCCTGGTCCAGCACGCCGGCGGTTGGCAGTTGCTGCCCGTTGCGCAGGCGCGGGCCGAGCCTGCGGCATTCTGTCTCGATGCCCATCTGCACTGGAGCGCCGCGCAAGTGGCTGCGGCACCGTTGCTGCCGCTGGTGCTCCGCCATGGGCTGGATCTGCGCACCCTGCAAGCCTGCCTGACGGCGGCGCTGCTCAGTGGCAATCTGGCCAGCGTTTTGCTGCGCACGCTGGAGTACGCCAACACGCGCCAGCAGTTCGGCCGGCCGATCGGCAAATTCCAGGCCATTCAGCACCAGCTTGCGGTGATGAGCGAGCATGTGTGCGCCGCGCGCATGGCCGCGCAACTGGGTTGCCAAAGCGCCGACTGGCTGCCCGAGCGTCTGCGCGTGGCGGTGGCCAAGGCCCGAACCAGCCAGGCCGCGTTGGCGGTGGCCGAGGCGAGCCATGCCATCCATGGCGCGATAGGCTTCACGCAGGAATGTGATTTGCAACTGTTCACACGCCGGCTGCATGCCTGGCGCCAGACGGCCGGCTCCGAATCTTTTTGGCACGCCGTCGCCGGTGCGGCGCTCGTGGATCAGCACCAGGGCCTGACGCTGGATTTGCTGCGCGCAACCACGGATGTCACCGTGCCATCCCGCTCAAGCGCAGCGACGCCGCGTCCGTGCGAAATACCAGCGGCGCCTCAGGCACCGGGGCCAGGGGTCGATGAGGGGCCAGGGGGTGGTCGGCCAGGCGGCCATGCATGACCACGGCATGCACGCTGGCGTGGTCCGGCGATTTGTCGCACACCGGGTCGGTGCGCCCGGCATCGCCGGTCAGTAGCCAGGCCTGGCAGCGGCAGCCGCCCAGGTCGCGCTCTTTTTCGTCGCAGGAGCGGCATGGCTCGGGCATCCACGCGGTGCCGCGAAAGCGCTGGAAGGCTTCGCTGTGGTACCAGATGTCGTGCAGCGATTGCGTGCGCACGTTCGGCAGGGTCAGGCCCGGCAGCATGCGCGCGGCATGGCAGGGCAGGGCGGCGCCATCGGGGGCGACCCCGAGAAATACCGAACCCCAGCCGTTCATGCATTTTTTCGGCCGCTTCTCGAAATAGTCCGGCACCACGTACAGGATGCGGCAGCGCTTGCCAATCCTGGCGCGGTAGGTCGCGACCACCGCCTCGGCCGTGCGCAGTTGCTCCTCGGTGGGCATCAGGCCGAGCCGGTTTTCCCAGGCCCAGCCGTAGTACTGCGTATTGGCCAGTTCCAGGTATTCGGCGCCCATTTGCAGCGCCATCTCGATGATGGCGCCGACATGGGCCAGGTTGTGCCGGTGCAGCACGCAGTTGAGCACCATCGGGTAGCCATGCGCCTTGATCAGCCGGGCCACCCGCTGCTTCAGGTCGAAGGTGCGGGTGCTCGACAGGAAGTCGTTCAGTTCCCGCGTCGAGTCCTGGAATGACAGTTGTATATGGTCGAGCCCGGCTGCGCGCAGCGCGCCCAGGCGCGCATCGGTCAGGCCCACGCCGGAGGTGATCAGGTTGGTGTAGAAACCCAGTTGCCGGGCATGGCCGACCAGGTCTTCGAGGTCGTCGCGCAGCAGTGGCTCGCCGCCCGACAGGCCCAGTTGCGCGGCGCCGAGCGCGCGCGCCTGGCTCAGCACCTGGCGCCACTGCGCCGAGTCCAGTTCCTGGCGGTGGCGCATGTAGTCGACCGGGTTGGAGCAGAAGGCGCAGTGCAGCGGGCAGCGGTAGGTCAACTCGGCCAGCAGCCACAGCGGCGGGCCTGCCGCCGCGGGCGGGCAGGACCGGGCGGCGGGGCCCGACTCAGGCGATCCAGCCACGTTCGCCGGCATGTTGGACAAAGCGGTGTATGTCATTGGCCAGGTCCTGCGCGCCAAAGGTGGTTTGCAGTTCGTCGATCAGCATATCCAGCGTATGGGCGCCGTCGCAGCGCTGCAAAATGGCGGCGGCGCTGTCGTTGAGCTTGACCATGCCTTCGGGGTAGAGCAGCACCCAGGCTTGCTGGGCCGGCTCCCACTGCAGGCGGTACAGCGGGTCGAGCTGCGGCCGGGCGCAGGGGTTCATTCGGGGTACGCCTTTTCGATCGCGTCGAGCATCGACCACAGGATGTCGAGCTTGAACTGCAGGATTTGCGTGGCGCGCTGCTGCTCGGCCGGCGTGCGAAAGTGCTCGAGCGTGACGCGCAGGCCATGCTCGACATCGCGCTGCGCCAGCGGGATGCGTGAACGGAAATAGGCCAGACCTTCGGCTTCGATCCAGGGGTAGTGCTGCGGCCAGCCGGCCAGCCGTTCCTGGTGGATGGCGGGCGCGAACATCTCGGTCAGCGACGAGCACACGGCTTCCTGCCAAGGTGCGCGCCGCGCAAAGTTGACGTAGGCATCGACCGCAAAGCGCACCCCGGGCAGCACCATCTGCTGTGACCACAGGGCCGCGCGCGTCAGCCCCACGGCCTCGCCGAGCCGGCTCCAGGCTTCGATGCCGCCGGGCTCGGCGGCGCTGCCATCGTGGTCGAGAATGCGCACCACCCATTCGCGCCGCGTTGCGCGGTCGGGGCAGTTCGACAGGATGGCCGCATCCTTGAGCGGAATGTTGACCTGGTAGTAAAAGCGGTTCGCCACCCAGCCCTGTATCTGGGCGCGTGAGCATTGCCCGCTGGCCATGCGTTGGTTGAACGGGTGGTGGATGTGGTAGCGCGCTTGCAGTGCGCGCAGCCGGGCCTCGAAGGCGGCGCGCTCGGCGTCGGGGATGGCTGGCGGGACGGTGGGCGCAATGGCTGGGGCAACGGGGGCGGGCATCACAGGGCGATCTCCATGCCGTCATGGGCAACCTCGATGCCGTGCGCGGCCAGTTCGCGCCGCTCGGGCGCGTCGTCCACCAGGATCGGGTTGGTGTTGTTGATGTGAATCAGTATCTTGCGTGCTGCCGGCACTTGGTCGAGCGCGGCAATCATGCCTTGCGGGCCGGACTGCGCCAAGTGGCCCATATCGCGGGCGCTCTGGGGCGACAGGCCGAGCCGCTGCATTTCATCGTCGCTCCAGAAACTGCCGTCGACCAGGATCACGTCGGCCTGCGCCAGTTCGGCTTGCACATGCGGCGTCATATGGCCCAGCCCGGGCGCGTAGAACACCCGCTTGCCGCTGGCGCTGACGATGCGCAGGCCGATATTGTCGCCACGCTGCGGCGCTGCGCGGTGGGGGGAATAGGGCGGCGGTTTGCTGTCCAGCGCGATCGCATGCAAGCGCAGGCCGGTGAGCGGCGGCACGCAAAAAGGGCTGGCATCCAGGGCCAGCGGATGGGCTTGCAGCCTGCAATAGTGGGACAGGATGCGCGTCAGCGGGAAACCCTCGGCCAAGTCCTGCAGCACCGCAGGCGTGGCGTAGACCGGCAACGCGCTGCGGTGCTCGCGCAGCATCAGCAGGCCGGCGGCATGGTCGATCTGCGCGTCGACCAGCAGCACGGCGACGATGCCGGTGTCGCGCGCCGCGCGCGCCGGTTGCAGGGCCGGGGTGGCGCGGATCTGCGCCAGGATGTCCGGCGAGGCATTGACCAGCAGCCAGTGCACGCCATCCTCGGAGAGTGCGATCGACGACTGGGTGCGCGCTGATGCGGCAATCACGCCACGGCGCAGCCCGTCGCAGTTGAAGCAGTTGCAGTTCCATTGGGGAAAGCCGCCGCCGGCGGCCGATCCCAGTACCCGAAGGGTCGTCATGGCCTGGTGTCGTCCAGTCAGGGTTCAGGAAGAGGCCCGCCGATCGACGGGGCAGAAAGGAGCTTGCCAACTGTCGGGGGGATAGGGAAAGGCCCACCGGTTGACGGGAGGGCAGGAAAAAGCCCGCCGGTTGGCGGGCTTGGGGTCTTGCCGGACTCCGACCATCCGCCGGATCAGCGGTTGGCGATGTACATCGTGATTTCGAATCCGAACCGGATGTCGGTGTATGCGGGTGTGGTCCAGGTCATGGTGCTGTCTCCTTCAAGGGTGGGTGGTGAGCGTAACAATGACGCAGCAAACATGCCAGGACGGGGTTGGCGACGGCTGCGCACGGCCCTGGGGCCATACAGCGGCTGACGGCGCGACCGATCTGTTCGTCGGATGGACAAAGTGTCACGGCAGCACCGGGCTGTTCCCGCCAGATGTGCAACACATTGCCTGCTTGGCGCTCTGGCGCGGTGCCATTTTCCCGAGTTTCTTCCTTGGCGGGGCGCGGCCATGGCACGTCTCGTGCACATGGCTGGCGTGGGGATCGATCGGTAACCCCTGTGACCCCTGTGCACAGGCCCGGGATTCGTCACCGGCGCTGGCGCCGTTGCCGTGCCAGTTATTGCCCAAGAGGATCCGATGACAGCAGACGAGAAGCTCCAGGACTGGCAGAGCAGCGCCCGGCGTGTGGAGTGCGAGGTGGCCAAGGCGGTGATCGGCCAGCCGCAGATCATCCGCCTGATCAATGTGGCGCTGTTCGCGCGCGGCCATGTGCTGCTCGAAGGCGATGTCGGCGTCGGCAAGACCACGGTGCTGCGCGCCTTTGCCCGCGCCATCGGCGGCGAATTCGAGCGCGTGGAAGGGACCATCGACCTGATGCCGGGCGATCTGGTCTATCACAGCTATGTCGATGAGCACGGCAGGCCGCGCATCGACCCGGGCCCGCTGCTGCGCCATGGTGAAAAGTTGAGCACCTTTTTTTTCAACGAGATCAACCGTGCCCGGCCGCAGGTGCAGTCGCTGTTGCTGCGGGCGATGGCCGAGCGCTCGGTGTCGGCCTTCAACCGCGAGCACCATTTCCCGCATATGACGGTGTTCGCCGACCGCAACAAGGTCGAGAAAGAAGAGACCTTCGAGCTGGCCTCGGCCGCCCGCGACCGCTTCATGTTCGAGTTGAACATCGGCAAGCCCACCGACCCCGCCGTGCGCCGCGCGCTGGTTTTCGATCCGGCGTTCCACGATACCGAGGCCTTGCTGGAGCAGGTCGAGCCGGCGGTCTTGCGCTGGGAGCAGTTGAACGACATCGCCGCGCTGATACAGCGCAGCGTACAGGCGAGCGCCACCATCGAGCGCTATGTGCTGCAATTGTGGCAAGCGAGCGAAGCGCCCCAGCGTTTCGGCATCCACCTGGACGGCGTCGACATGGGGCGGCTGATTCTCGCCGGCGCCAGTCCCCGGGGCGTCAGCGCGCTGGTGCGGGCCGCGCGTGTGCTGGCATGGATGGCCGGTCGCAGCCACCTCGTGCCGGAAGACGTTCACGCGGTATTGCCGGCGGCGCTGGGCCATCGCGTGTTTTTCACGCCGGTGTACGAACTGCGCCGGGCGGAACTGTCCGACGCGCTGGTGCAAAAAATCATGGACACCATCGCCGCGCCCTGAGGGGCCAACGGATCAGCGCGCCGTGAGCAGCCTGCACGAATTCCACTACCGCCTGCCCGCTCGCGCGGGCGGGTTCCGGCCAGGCTCCCACCGGGGTCGCAGCCTCGGCCCGGGGCAGGAATTTGCCACGCATGTGCGCCTGTTCGACAACCCGGATCCACGGCGCATCGACCTGCGCGCCAGTCTGCGCAACCCCCGGCAGGACTGGCTGGTGCGCGTGTACCGGCAGCGCGTGAGTGTGCCGGTGCACGCCGTGGTGGACGTGTCGGCCTCGATGCAATTCGGTGCCCGGGCCAGCAAGCTGCAGGTGGCGGCGGATTTTCTCGAAGGGCTGGGGCATAGCGCTTTTCGCGCCGGCGACCCGGTGGGCATGTTGGCTTTCGACGCGACCGAGCGCAGCGACCTGTGGCTGCCGGCGCGGCACAGTCGCGGCGCCGGCCATGCCATGGCGCGGCTGCTGCGGGAATGCGCCAGCGCCCCGGGCCATGCCGGTGGCGCCCAAGGGCTGGCGCAGGTGGCGCAGCGCCTGGCCGATCGGCCGGGGCTGGTTTTTCTGGTCTCGGACTTTCACTGGGATCTCCAGGCGCTCGACGGCATTCTGGACCTGCTCGCGCACGCCCATGTGGTGCCACTGATCATCTGGGACCCGGCCGAAACCGAACCCCCGCCGGGCAACGGGCTGCTGGCCGTGCACGATGCCGAGAACGGTCGGCGGCGCACGCTGTGGGTGGGTCGGTCGCTGCGCGTCGGCTGGCGCGCCGCCGTGGCGCGCCGGCGCGCCCGGCTCGATGGCTTGTTCCTGGCGCGCGGGCTGCGGCCCGTCTACATACAGGGGGCTTTCGAGGCCGAGGCCCTGTCCCGGTATTTCCTGGAGGCTGTTGCATGAGCGCCGCCCGGCCGCCCGAAGGCGCTCATACCGTAGCCGAAGGCGAAGGTGCTCCATCCTTCGCTGCCCGGCCGCCCGAAGGCGCTCATACCGTAGCCGGAGGCGAAGGTGCTCCATCCTTCGCCGCCCGGCCGCCCGAAGGTGCTCCAGTCAGGCGGCGCCGGCAACGATTTGTGCGTCTGGCTGGCGCGGTCGCTTGCGCAACGTTGGCCGTGATGCTGCCGTGCCCGGCACGGGCGCAGACCAATGGGAGCGGCGCCACCGGCACCACCGGCGGCGTCCGCGTGGGCGGACCGATCGTGCAGCCGCCCCGTGCCTTTGGCTACCAGTTGGGCGACCTGGTCACACAGCGGCTGCTGCTGCCCGCCGATGGCCGCCGGCTCGAAACCGCCGCGCTGCCACGCGCAGAACGCATCAGCGGCTGGCTGGAACGGCGCCCGTTCCAGTGGGAGACCGATGCCGAAGGCCGCCAATGGCTGCTCGTGAGCTACCAGATCGTCAACGCGCCGCAAACCCTGACCGCGATCGCGCTGCCGGCCTTGTCGCTGCCGATGAGCGCAGGCCCGGCGCTCGAGACCGACGCGCAGTTGATCAGCGTCGGCCCGCTGACGCCGCAGACGGTGCTGGGCAAAGGCGGCTTGCTCGACATCCGCCCTGACCGGCCCGCAAGCGTGGCGCCCAGCGCGCCGATCGCGCGGCGTCTGCAACGGTGGCTGCTCGCGCTTGCGGGCACCTTGGCCGCCTGGATGGGCTGGTGGGCGTGGCGCCACCGGCGCGAATCCCGGCGCCTGCCATTTGCGCGCGCCTGGCGCCGGCTGCGGCAGCTCGACCCGGACCAGAGCGAGGCCTGGCTGTGCCTGCACCAGGCGCTCAACGAGACCGCCGCGACGGTGCTGCGCGCCCCGGCGCTGCCCGGGCTGCTGGCGCGGGCGCCGCACCTGCAACCGCTGCACGCGCAACTCCAGCATTTCTACGCCTGCTCGGACCAGCGGTTTTTTTCGGACCAGCCCGCCGGCGCACCGTTTCCGTTGCGCGCGTTCTGCCGTGCGCTCTATCGCGCGGAGAAACAGGCCCGGTCATGACGCCTGCCTTCGACTTCGTTCATCCCTGGGTGTTGGCCTTGTTGCCGCTGGCCCTGCTGCCGTTGCTGCGCCGGCGCGGCGACACGCTGCCATTTGCCCATGCCGCATGGCTGCCGCCGCAGCGCATCGGCCGCGCCCTCGGCCTGTCGTGGCGCGGCCTTGCCGTGCTTGCGCTGGCCGGCATCATCGTCGGCCTGGCCGGCCCCGGGCGTGCGCAAACGCAACTGGCGCGCACCGGCCATGGCATGGAGATACTGATATTGCTGGACCGCAGCGGCAGCATGAATTCGGCCATCGTGGCCCAGGGCGAGCAAGCCGCGCTGCGCACGCAGGGCAATACCAAGGCCGATGCCGCGCGCGAACTGCTCATGCGCTTCGTCGAGCAGCGGCCCGACGACCGCTACGCCTTCGTGATGTTCAGCACCAGCCCGTTGCGCGTGCTGCCGTTCACCGAGCGCAAGCAGGCCATCCTGGCCGGCATTGCGGCCACCGGCATCGGCCGGGGGCTGATGAACACCGACATCGGCCGGGCCATGCTGGCCGCGATCGGGGAATTCGACGGCCGCCCCTATTCCGGCAGCCGCATCATCATGCTGGTGTCGGACGGCGGCGCGCAGCTCGATGCCGGCACGCGCAAGCGTATCGAGACCGGCCTGGCCCGCAACCGCATCGCGCTGTACTGGATTTACCTGCGCACCGGCAACAGTCCGAGCCTGCACACCGAGGCCCCGGACGACGGGTCGGCGCAGGAGATCGCGCTGCACCGTTTCTTCCAGGGCTTGGGCACGCCCTATCGCGCCTACGAGGCCGAGGACGCCAGTGCCATGGCCGCCGCCATCGCCGCCGTCGGGCGCCAGCAAAACCTGCCGCTGACGTTCATGGAGCGCGTGCCGCGCAAGGATGACAGCCGCCATTTCTTTGGCGCGGCGCTGGTTTGCTGCGGGCTGCTGCTGTGCTGCCGGGGCCTGCAATTGCGCAGTTGGACATGAGACGCGGCACCATCCACCTGCTGTTTGCTGCGGCGGCCCTGGCCTGCGGCGCGTTCGCGGCCGACCACGCCCTGCAACTGCACCAGCTCGGGCGAATCCGGCAGGCCGTGGCAGCGGCCAATGCAGACACCGCTGCCGACATTCCCGAGGCCCGGCTGGCGCAGGCCCTGGCCCTGGCCCGTGCCGGCCGGCACGATGCAGCACTGGCCATCTACGACGGCCTGATACAGCCCGGCCGGATCGATGCGCTCGGCCAGACGGCGCGCTTCAACCTGGGCAACATGCTCCTGCGCAAGGCGCGCGCGAGCGCCGCCGACGATGCCTTTGCGGCCCAGGCGCTGCTGGAGCTTGCCAAGCAGCGCTATCGCGATGTGCTGCGCGCCCAGCCCGACGACTGGGACGCCCGCTACAACCTCGAACGCGCGCTGTGGCTGGCCCCCGAGATACAGGACATGTTCGGCGCCGAGACCGACGACATGCCCAAGGAACTGCTGCGCGTGAAGGTGCCGAGCCTGCCGCCGGGAGACCTGCCTTGAGGCTGCGGGCGCTGGCTGAGCGGCTCTTGGGCCTGCTCTTCGCGCGGGGCCACTGGCTGCTGACGCTGGCCGCGCTGCTGTTGCTGGCCGCAGTCCGGATGCCGCCGCTGACCCTGCCGCGCGCCACCTTCCGCTACATGGTCACCTTCGACATCACGCAAAGCATGAACGTGGAGGACATGGGCAGCCCGGCAGCGCCCGTGAGCCGCCTGGCATACGCGCGCAGCGCCATGCGCGAGGCGTTGAAGCACCTGCCCTGCGGCTCTGAAGTGGGTTGGGCCGTTTTCTCCGACTACCGCGCGCTGCCCCTGCTGATGCCGCTGGAAGTCTGCGCCCACTACGATGCCCTGCTGTCGTCGCTCGAACGTATCGACGCCCGCATGGCCTGGGTCAACGCCAGCAACATCACGAAGGGGTTTTATTGGGTGCTGCGCATGGGCCGGAGCATCGGCGACGGCACGCGCGTGGTCTTCATCACCGATGGCCATGAGTCGCCGCCGCTGCGGCCATCGGAGCATTCGATGCAGAACGCCACGCCGGGCGAGAGCGCTGGCTGGCTGGTCGGCGTCGGGGGTGACCGCCCGGTGCCGATCCCGAAGTCCGATCCGGACGGCCAGCGCATCGGCTACTGGCGCGCCGACGAGGTGGTGCAGCGCAATGCCATATCGGACACCGCGACGCCGGGGCCCAGCCAGGAGCATCTTTCCGCCTTGCATGAAGCGCATCTACAATCGCTGGCCAAGCAGGCCGGCCTGGGCTATCGCCGCCTGGCCAGCCCCGAAGCATTGACCAGCGCACTGCTCGACGCAGCCCTGGCACAGCGCAAGCCGGTCAGAACCGACGTGCACTGGCTGCCGGCCGCGCTGGCGCTGCTGTTGATGATTTGGCATTTCTTGCCAGCGTTGCCCCGCTCTCCGTGGCGCGGGCTGCAGAGGAAACAACGATGAAACGCAACACTTTCGCGTTCACCGGCCTGGCGACAGGCAACGCGAACCGGATTCGCATCGGATATCGCGATGCGCGATAAGGTCTGCCACTCGGTGGCCCAGGCATTGCGCGACGTGATGTCTGGCGCGTCGATCTATGTCGGCGGCTTTGGCGGCTCGGGCATTCCGGCCCGGCTGCTGCGCGGCCTGCTCGACAAGGAAGGGGTGAGCGACCTGACCCTGATCAACAACAACGCCGGCGCTGGCGAGGAGAGCTTTCTCGGCCTGGTGCGGGCGGGCCGGGTCAGCCGCATCGTGTGCTCCTACCCCCGCCTGCCGGGCAGCGAAGTATTGCGCGAGCAGATCGTGGCCGGCCGGCTGCAAGTAGTGGTGCTGCCGCAAGGCACCCTGGTCGAGTGCATTCGCGCCGCAGGAGCCGGGCTGGGGCCGTTTTACACACCGACCGGCTTTGGCACGCCGCTGGCGCAAGGCAAGGAGACCCGCATGTACAAAGGGCGTGGCTACGTGCTGGAAGAACCGCTCGCGGCCGACTTCGCGTTTGTCCGTGCCAGCCAGGCCGACCCCGCCGGCAACCTGGTGTACCGGTACGCGCAGCGCAACTTCGGGCCCGTCATGTGCATGGGAGCGGGCACGACCATCGTGGAAGTCGAGCGCATGGTGGCGCCGGGTGCGCTGGCGCCGGACGTGATCGTCACGCCCGGCCTGTTCGTCGATCGCATCGTGCAGGACGGTACCGCATGAAACACCTCAGCCGTGAACAAATGGCCGCGCTGGTGGCCCGCGACCTGCCGATGAACGCCGTGGTCAACCTGGGCATCGGCATGCCGACGCAGGTGACCGATTACCTGCCCGCCGACCACGGCGTGCTCCTGCACAGCGAGAACGGGATCCTCGGCATGCGCCTGCTGGGCGCCGACGAGTCGCCGGATGCCGACCTCATCAACGCCGGCAAGCAATCCATTGCGCTGATGGAGGGGGCGGCCATCTTCGATCACGCCTGCTCGTTCGCCATCATGCGCGGCGGCCACCTCGACGTGAGCGTGCTGGGCGCGTTCGAGGTTTCCGCCGGTGGCGACTTGGCCAACTGGTCGCTCGGCGCCGACGACCTGCTGCCCTCGGTGGGCGGGGCCATGGATCTGGCCATCGGCGCCCGCGCGCTGTGGGTGATGATGCAAGCGCGCACGCGCGAAGGCCAGTCGCGCCTGGTCGCACAGTGCGCCCTGCCGCTGACGGGGGCCGGGGTCGTCCACCGGGTCTACACCGACATCGGCGTCTTCGACCTGCAAGACGGCCATTTCGTCCCCCGGGCATTGGTGGCGGGCTTGGCGGTCGGTGCGCTGCCGCAATGGGTCGCCGGGCCGGTTCGGCTGGACCGCCCGGTCGCGGTGATCGACCCGCCGCGCATATCGCCCGCACAGGAATCTGCGCCATGATCCGGGATCCCGCTTTCCCGATGAGGCGGCCCCGGCGGCCTCTGGATCAGGCACTGGCGGAGCCTCTGTTCACGCTATGATTTGCAGCCGTGGAGCGCGCCCGTGTGCGCCTGACCTGCCCACAGAACCTGATCTACCTGCGGCAGGCCGCTCCCTCTTTCCCCATATTCAGGAGACATGCCCATGAAATCCCGCGCCGCCGTTGCCTTCGAGGCTGGCAAGCCTTTGCAGATCGTCGAGATCGATGTCGAGCCGCCTCGCGCAGGCGAAGTCCTGGTGAAGATCACGCACACCGGTGTGTGCCACACCGATGCTTTCACGCTGTCCGGCGACGACCCGGAGGGAATTTTTCCTGCCGTGCTCGGTCACGAGGGCGCCGGTGTCGTCGTCGAAGTGGGCGCGGGCGTCGTCGCGCTGGCGCCCGGCGATCATGTCATCCCGCTGTACACGGCCGAATGCCGTGCGTGCAAGTTCTGCCTTTCAGGAAAAACCAACCTGTGCCAGAAAGTGCGTGCGACGCAAGGCAAGGGGCTGATGCCCGACGCCAGTTCGCGCTTTTCATACCAGGGCCAGCCGATCTTTCACTACATGGGCTGCTCCACGTTCAGCGAGTACACCGTCGTCAACGAGATCTCGCTGGCGAAAATCAACCCGGCAGCCAACCATGAACAGGTGTGCCTGCTCGGCTGTGGCGTCACCACGGGCCTGGGTGCGGTAAAGAACACGGCCAAAGTCAAGCCAGGCGACACCGTGGCCGTGTTCGGGCTTGGCGGCATCGGTCTGGCGGTGATACAGGGCGCCAAACTGGCCCGGGCAGGCCGCATCATCGGCGTCGACACCAACCCGGGCAAGTTCGATTTGGCGCGCACCATGGGCGCGACGGACTGCGTGAACCCGAAAGACCATGCCAAGCCGATCCAGGATGTGATCGTGGAGATGACCGACGGCGGCGTGGAATTTTCCTTCGAGTGCATCGGCAATGTCGATGTGATGCGTGCGGCGCTGGAGTGCTGCCACAAAGGCTGGGGCGAGAGCGTGATCATCGGTGTGGCCGGCGCGGGGCAGGAAATCCGCACGCGGCCGTTCCAACTCGTCACCGGGCGCGTGTGGCGCGGTTCGGCCTTTGGCGGCGTCAGGGGCCGCACCGAACTGCCCGGCATGGTCGATGACGCAATGGCCGGCCGCATTCAACTGGCCCCCTTCGTCACGCACACGCTGCCGTTGGAAAAGATCAACGAGGCGTTCGACCTGATGCACAATGGGCAGTCGATTCGCACGGTCATCCACTACTGACCATTCATCATCGTCATCATCATTACTACCAGGAGACAGACATGAGCACATCCATTCATCCATCCGTCGACAACGGCGTCGCCCGGGGCGCGGCCGGCTTTGCCGGCGGCACATTGCGCTGCCTGTGCCAAAGCGAGCCGGTCGAAGTGGCGATATCCACCCAGGTCTTGTTCAACCACGCCTGCGGCTGCACCAAATGCTGGAAGCCCGCAGGCGCACTGTTCTCCGTGGTCGGGGTGGTGCCGCGCGACAAACTGGCGGTGACCGCCCATGCCGAAAAACTGGCCGTGGTCGACGACAAGGCCCTGATCCAGCGCCACGCCTGCCGCGCATGTGGCGCGCATCTGTATGGACGTATCGAGAACCAGGAGCATGCGTTCCACGGCCTGGACTTCATCCACACTGAACTGTCGCGGGACGCCGGCTGG
Organism: Verminephrobacter eiseniae EF01-2; assembly: GCF_000015565.1. NCBI lineage: Bacteria > Pseudomonadati > Pseudomonadota > Betaproteobacteria > Burkholderiales > Comamonadaceae > Verminephrobacter > Verminephrobacter eiseniae. Next base: position 4,412,713 of record NC_008786.1, on the reverse strand, counting down.
GACGGCCCCGGCTTTGCCGCCTTCGTCTCGTCGATCATCGAAAGCGGTGCGCCGGTGGCGAAGATGGGTGAGGTGCGCCAAACGCTGCGCGACAAGGGGCTGGAGCCCTACGACTGCCTGAGTCCGACATTGATGGACCTGCTGGCCGGGCACTCCGCGAAAGCCAAGGGCACCTACCGCGAAGCATGAAGCCGGATATGGAGCGCATCGAGCAACACGCCAGCTTCGGTGGCCGGCAGGAGGTGTGGCGACACCACAGCCGCGCGCTCGGTTGCGCGATGAAATTCGGCATTTACCTGCCTGCGGCCGCTCTGGGTGGCCAAAGTTGCCCGGTGCTGTACTGGCTCTCGGGCCTGACCTGCACCGAGCAGAACTTCATCACCAAGGCCGGCGCGCAAGCGCATGCCGCCCGGCATGGCCTGATCGTGGTCGCACCCGATACCAGCCCGCGCGGTGACGACGTGGCCGATGACCCGGCCTACGACCTGGGCCAAGGCGCAGGCTTTTACCTCGATGCGACGCAGGCGCCCTGGGCGCAGCATTACCGCATGCAAGACTATGTGGCCCGGGAACTACCCGCTCTGGTCGAGCAGCATTTCCCTGCCGGCGCGGCGCGCAGCATTGCCGGACATTCGATGGGCGGACATGGTGCGCTGGTGACGGCGCTGAAGAACCCGGGGCGCTACCGCAGCGTCTCGGCCTTCGCGCCCATCGTTGCGCCGACGCGCGTGCCCTGGGGCGAGAAGGCATTCACGGCGTATCTCGGCCAGGAGCGCCAGGCATGGCGGGCCTGGGATGCGTGCGAACTGATGGCAACGGCGCAGGAGCGGTTGCCGCTTCTGATCGACCAGGGCGAGGCCGACGAATTCCTGGCGAACCAACTGCGCCCCGAGCTGTTGCAGGCCGCCTGCAAGGCCGCAAACTACCCGCTGACCCTTCGGCTGCAACCAGGCCACGGTCATAGCTACTATTTCATCGCCAGTTTTCTGGCCGAGCATTTCGCCCACCATGCAGCGGCTTTGGTGGATGACCGGAGCGGCAAAGGTTGAACGCGGCATTGGGTCACTGCTTGGGTTGCACCGCATGGCTGTCGTCCGCGCCGGCAGCCCGGTTGCACGTAACGGAAGATGCCTGAAGCCACTGCTGCCGCCGCTTCCTTGCCGACGAAGTCCGAAGCGCAGGCCCGGGGCCTGTCCGCGCGTTGGCAGGGCCTGCCTGCGGTGGTTTCTGCGCAGACGGTGGTGCTGATTCTGGGCAGCTTTCCTGGCGCCGCGTCCTTGCAGGCCGGTCAGTACTACGCGCATCCCCGGAACCATTTTTGGCCCATTCTTCAGGCCCTGTGGCCGCAGCATCCCTTGCCGAACGCTTATCCGGCCCGCTGCGACTGGTTGCTGGCGCGGGGCCTGGGCCTGTGGGATGTCCACGCCAGTTGCGAGCGTGAGGGCAGCCTGGACAGCCGCATCCGCAACCCGCAGACCAATGACTTTGCCCGTCTGCATGGCTGCTGCCCGCAGTTGCTGGCCGTTGCCCACAATGGCAGTGCGAGCTTCAAGTATGCCGATGCAGTGCGGGCCTGCCTGGCCCGGCCCTTGTCCGATGCGACGGTGCAGATGGCGGCGATCCGGCTGCCATCGACCAGTCCGGCCAATGCCTCCTGGAGTTTCGAGCGTAAATTGACGGCCTGGGCGGCACTGATGTCTGCCTGCCACCTGCTGTGATTGTTTGACATGAGCCGTGCGACGAATACCCCCTCCAGAGTGCTGCCCGAAGTCAGCGTGTCCGACGACGGCCGGGTGCGCCACCTGCATCTGGGCACCCCCTGGATCCAAGGCTCGATGCGCATCGACGAGCCGTTCGCGTTGGAACTGGAGTATGTGCAGCGCATGATGGCCTGGCTGCTGTTCGCCGAGCCTGCGCGGGTCGCCAAAGGCCATGCGATGCAACTGGGCCTGGGGGCCGGGGCCATCACCCGGTTCTGCCACCGGCAACTGCGCACCCGCACCACCGCCATCGAGCTCAATCCGCAGGTGCTGCTGGTGTGCCGGCAGTGGTTCAAACTGCCCCCGGATGGCCCCCGGCTGCAGGTGGTGCTGGCCGATGCTGCGCAGGAGATCCGCCGCCCCCTGTGGCAGGGCAGCGTGGATGCGCTGGCGGTCGATCTGTACGACCACGAGGCGGCGGCGCCGGTGCTCGACAGTGCCGAGTTCTATGCCGATTGCCGCGCGCTGCTGACCGATACGGGTTGCATGACGGTCAACCTGTTCGGTCGGTCCATGCAGTTTGAACGCAGCCTGCAAAGCATCGCCGATGCGTTTGGCGACCGGGCGCTCTGGGCGTTCACGCCGACGCGCGAAGGCAATACGGTGGTGCTGGCGCAACGCACGGCGACGCGGCCCCGGCGTGCCGAGTTGCTCCTGCGGGCCGCCGTCATCGAGGCCCGCTGGGGACTGCCTGGCGTCAAATGGCTGCGTTCGCTCAAGCCCGTGGTGGCTTGACAATCCGTGCCTGCATGAACGAGTCTGCCGTAGACCCGGCAGGCGATTCCGCACCGTCCGGGCCGTCGCGGCGCGTCCTCCTGAAAGGTTTCCGATGAGCGTTCCCGTAGTTTCCCCGGGCCGGGGCATGGCGCGGCCCCCTGTCGGTCCGGTCGACTGGCTCCGGCTGGTGCAGTGGCTCCGCGACGATCAGGTCATCTCGCGCGAGGAGGCGCAGCGCACCATCGCCCGCTGTTCGCAGGCCGAGAGTTCCCAGCACGCGCTGGTGCGGCTGGCCAATGTCGCGATGGAGCGCGCCAGCGATGGCAAGCCGCTGGACATCGAGGAACTGTCCGAATACCTTGCCAAGCGGGCCGGGCTGCCCTATCTGCGCATCGACCCGCTGAAGGTGGATGTCGGCCGTGTGGCCGAGACGATGAGCGCCACCTACGCCGAGCGCCACAAGGTGTTGCCGGTGCAGGTCACGGCACAGGAAGTGGTGGTGGCCACGGCCGAGCCTTTCATCGACGACTGGGTGGCCGAGGTGGAGCGCCAGGCGCGGCGCTCGGTGCGGCGTGTGGTGTCCAACCCACAGGATATCCACCGCTTCACGGCCGAATTCTTTGCCCTGGCCAAATCGGTGCGGGCGGCGCAAAAGGCCGGGAGCAACGCGGGCAACAACAGCTTCGAGCAACTGGTGGAACTGGGCAAGAGCAACAAGCAGCTCGACGCCAATGACCAAAGCGTGGTCAGAGTGGTCGACTGGCTCTGGCAGTATGCGTTCGACCAGCGCGCCAGCGACATCCACCTGGAGCCGCGCCGCGATCAGGGCATGATCCGGTTTCGCATCGATGGAATACTGCACCCGGTCTATCAACTGCCGATGGGGGTGCACAACGCCATCGTCGCGCGCATCAAACTGCTTGGCCGCATCGACGTGATGGAAAAGCGCCGCCCGCAGGACGGCCGCATCAAGACGCGCAACCAGCGCGGCGAGGAGGTGGAAATGCGTTTGTCCACGCTGCCCACCGCGTTTGGCGAAAAAATGGTGATGCGGATCTTCGACCCCGACAACGCCGTCAAAGACCTGGACGCACTGGGCTTTGCGCAGCACGATGCGCAGCGCTGGGAGAGCCTGGTCAAGCGCCCGCACGGCATCATCCTGGTGACCGGGCCTACCGGCTCGGGCAAGACCACCACGCTGTACTCGACCCTCAAGCGCGTGGCGACCGAAGAAGTCAACGTCAGCACGGTGGAAGACCCGATCGAAATGATCGAGCCCAGCTTCAACCAGACGCAGGTCCAGCCGCAACTGGACTTCAGCTTTGCCGAAGGTCTGCGCGCGCTGATGCGCCAGGACCCGGACATCATCATGGTCGGCGAAATCCGGGATCAGGAAACGGCCGAAATGGCCGTACAGGCGGCGCTCACGGGCCACCTGGTGTTCTCCACCCTGCACACCAACGATGCGCCATCGGCCATCACCCGCATGATGGAGTTGGGCGTGCCCGCCTACCTGCTCAATGCCACGCTGCTCGGCGTGCTGGCCCAGCGGCTGGTGCGCACGCTGTGCACGCTGTGCAAGCAAAAGGACCCGGCGGCGGTGCGCGAGACGCTGGACGAGGCCGTCAAGCCCTGGAAGATCAATGGCAGTTACCAGCCGTACAAACCCGTAGGCTGTGTCGATTGCCGCATGGGCGGCTTTCGCGGTCGCATGGGTCTGTATGAACTGCTGGTCGTCAGCGAGGCGCTCAAGGAGCAGGTCACCCATGCGCCGTCCATCGACGCGCTGCGCCGCCAGGCCGTGCAAGACGGCATGCGCCCGCTGCGCCTGGCCGGAGCGCTGCGGGTGGCCGAGGGCCTGACCACGATGGACGAGGTGATTGCGGCAGCGCCGCCGCTGGCCTGAGTCGTGGCCGGCGCGGTGCCGGGCAGGGGGCGGATGTATAGGTGGAATCCACATCTGCACGCGCTGCGGTTGCGCTCACAATCGAGCCGTCGAGATTGCGCCAAGGAGACTTTTCGTGAACATCAAAAAAGACGTTTTTTCCGGCCTCATGCGATTCGTGAAGAACATGAAGATCAAGAACCAGAAAGACTTTTTTGCCGGCCTCATGTTCATGGGGATTGGGGTGGCGTTTGCTCTGGGGGCCACCAAATACCAATTGGGCACCGGTGCGCGGATGGGCCCGGGTTACTTCCCGCTGCTGCTGGGCATTTTGCTGGCCGTCATCGGCACGGTGATCGTCTTCAATGCCGCCACCGTGCAAGCGCCGGATGGTCACCAGATCGGCAAATGGGCCTGGAGGCCGCTGTTTTTCATCCTGGCCGCCAACTTTGCTTTCGGCATCCTGCTCGGAGGCTTGCACCTGCGCATTCCGCGGGAAGGCTTGCCTGACTTGATCAACGTGAAAATTCCCGCGATGGGCCTGATCATCGGCATCTACGCGCTGACCTTCATCTCGAGCCTGGCGGGCAAAGAATTCAACGTCAAAGGCGTGTTCATTCTTTCCACGGTGCTGGCCATCGGCAGTTATATGGTATTCATCTGGGCGCTCAAGCTGCAGTTTCCTGTGTGGCCGAGTTTCATCACCGGTTGAGCAGGAGCCAAACCATGGATCTCATTAACCATCTGGCGCTCGGGTTTAGCGTCGCGTTCACGTTGCAAAACCTTGCCTACTGCTTCGCTGGCTGCCTGCTGGGCACGCTGATCGGCGTCCTGCCCGGCATCGGCCCCGTGGCAACCATCGCCATGCTGCTGCCCGCCACCTACGCCTTGCCTCCGGTGGCGGCGCTGATCATGCTGGCAGGCATTTATTACGGCGCCCAATATGGGGGTTCGACCACGGCGATCCTGGTCAATCTTCCCGGCGAGTCCTCCTCGGTGGTGACCGTGATCGACGGTTATCAGATGGCCCGCAAGGGGCGCGCCGGCCCGGCGCTGGCGGCCGCCGGCCTGGGCTCGTTTTTTGCCGGTTGCGTAGGCACGCTGATTTTGGCGGCATTCGCGCCGCCACTGACCGAAGTGGCCTTCAAGTTCGGTCCGGCCGAGTATTTTTCGCTGATGGTGCTGGGCCTGATCGGCGCCGTGGTGCTGGCCTCGGGCTCCCTGCTCAAGGCGGTGGCCATGATCGTGCTGGGCCTGTTGCTCGGGCTCGTCGGCACCGACGTGAATTCGGGCGTGGCCCGTTTCAGCTTCGATATTCCTGAACTGACCGACGGCATCGGCTTTGTGGCCATTGCCATGGGGGTGTTCGGTTATGGCGAAATCGTTGCCAACCTCGCCCGCCCCGACACCGAGCGCGAGGTGTTCACGGCCAAGGTCGAAGGTCTGTTCCCGACCAAGGAAGATTTCAAACGCATGATTCCCGCCGTGCTGCGTGGCACTGCGCTGGGCGCCGGACTGGGCATCCTGCCCGGCGGCGGCGCGTTGTTGTCGGCCTTTGCGGCCTATACGATCGAGAAGAAGACCCGGTTGCAGCCCGGCGAAGTGCCGTTCGGCCAGGGCAACATCCGTGGCGTGGCAGCGCCCGAGGCGGCCAACAATGCCGGCGCGCAGACCTCCTTCATCCCGCTGCTGACGCTGGGTATCCCGCCCAACGCCGTGATGGCGCTGATGGTGGGGGCGATGACCATCCACAACATCCAGCCAGGCCCCCAGGTGATGACCAGCAACCCCGAATTGTTCTGGGGCCTGATCGCTTCGATGTGGATCGGCAACGCCATGCTGATCATCCTGAACCTGCCGCTGATCGGCATCTGGATCAAACTGCTGACGGTGCCCTATCGCTGGCTGTACCCGTCGATCGTGCTGTTCTGTGCGGTGGGCGTGTACTCCATGAACAACAACACCTTCGACATCTGGATCGTGGGCATCTTCGGGCTGGTCGGTTACCTGTTTCACAAACTGGGCGCGGAACCGGCCCCCTTGCTGCTCGGGTTCATCCTGGGCTCGATGATGGAAGAAAACCTGCGCCGCGCCTTGCTGCTCTCGCGTGGCGTCTGGAGCGTGTTCATCACCCGTCCGCTGTCGGCCGGCCTGCTCGCCGCTGCCGTGCTGCTGCTGACCATCGTGCTGCTGCCTGCCATCAAGCACAAGCGCGAAGAAGTCTTCGTGGAAGACTGAGGGCTTTCTTTCGGCTCCCCGGCACCTTCGGGTGCCGTTGCTTTTTCCACCTTCGGGTGCCGTTGCTTTTTCCACCCTCGGGCGCCGGTATTTTTTTCAAGCGCCAGGCCGCCGCCACGCCAAGGGGCCGGTGCACAATCGCGGGCCGAGGTCCGCGCATGCCAACTCCCGTCCGCCCCGCGCAGCATCCATACCGGGTGATGCTGCACAACGAAATCCACGCCCGTCCACCCGAGGCGATGATCGCCCCCTTGGCCATCGCCCATGTCGTGATGCTGGCCGACGCTGCCGGGCGTGAAGCGAGCCGCAGCCATGTGGCCGCGCTTTTGCGCGATCACCACATGGCGCAGCCTGGCGCCGACACCACCCACCTGCGCATCGACCTGGGGCCCTTGCGCATGCGCTGGGAGTTGCACACCGAGTTTGTCTCCTGGACCTTCATGGTGCCCGCTGCGCTGGATGCCATCGATGGGCGCGAGCCCGCGAGCGCGGTGAACGCCGTTGCCCGTGACTGGCTGGCCGCTTTGCCCGGGCAATGTCTGTGCAGTCTGAACCTGTGGGTGCTGCCCATGGACACCCCCGACTCTGTGATCCGGCAGGTGCTGCATGAAGACCAACTGGTGGCCTCGACCGTGGCGGACGGGTATGGAGCGGTCTACACCGACTTTGCCATCCATGCCGACGGTTTCTCACGCATGGTGCTGCTGGCCACCGGTCTGACGCCGCGCCGCCTGGGGCGCCTGGTGCAGCGCCTGCTGGAGATCGAAACCTATCGCATGGCGGCCTTGCTGGGCCTGCCCGCTGCGCGCGAAGCGGCCAACGTGCTGGCCTTTGCCGAGCGCGAATTGGCCGAACTGGCCGACGCCATCCGCACGGCCAAGGGCGACGACGAGCCAGCGCTCCTCGATCGCCTGACGCGCCTGGCCGGACAGGTGGAGAGCCAGTACGCGGCCACGCATTCGCGGTTCTCGGCCAGCAGCGCCTACTTCGAGTTGCTCGACCGCCGCATCCAGGACATCGCCGAGTCGCGTCTGGCGGGCATGCAGACCATCCGCGAGTTCATGGATCGGCGCCTGACCCCGGCGCGCAGCACCTGCGAATGGGCTGTCCGGCGCCAGGATGCGCTGTCCCGGCGTGTCTCGCGCATCAGCAACCTTTTGCGCACGCGCGTGGAGATCGAGCAGCAGCAAAGCAGCCAGGCCCTGCTGACCACCATGAACCAGCGCCAGGATTTGCAACTCAGGATGCAATCGACCGTCGAAGGGCTGTCGGTGGCAGCCATCACCTACTACATCGTCGGGCTCGTGAGCTATCTGGCCAAGGGGGCGCAGAAACTGGGCTGGCCCCTGTCGCCAGAGACCACGGCGGCGCTGGCCATCCCCGTGGTTGCCGGCGCGACATGGTACCTGCTCAGGCGCTTGCACCGGCGCGTGTTTCACGCGCAGGGCTGACCTGCGCTGGTCCGCCGGTGTACATATGCCGTCCATGTACATATACTGTCCATGTCTACATTTTCTGGAGCAGATTCGATGGCATCAGCAGTGCAACGGATCGTGGTGCAGGCCAGCGCGCAGGACAAGAAGAGCATCGTGGCCAAGGCGAAGAAGCTCGACATCCCGATGTCGGAGTTGATGCGGCGCGGCGCCTTCGCGTACCAGTCGGGCGAGGCCGACGCAGCCTTGGGCGCTTTGGCCGACGCCGCCAAAGCGGCGGCCGAACGCGCGGGGGCGGCCATCGACGACGCGCTGGACTGCATCGAGGCGAGCAACCGGCGGATCGCGGCCATGGAGGCCAGGCACGCCTCTGGCAAGGTGGCCTGATGGGTGTCACCGACAAGGTCTGGGGCGCGCTCACGGCCATGATCAAGATGGAAGACAAGGTGAACCGCCAGGCCGACGCCATGAAAGTGCAGCAGGCGAAGATCGAAGACCTCACCGGGCGGGTGATCCGGCTGGAGGCGCAGTTGGAACTGCTCACTGGCGCAGCGATGGTCAAAAAAATCAAAGGCGACTGAGCCTCGGGTCTCGTCCGGCAAGAAGTGCGCCTGGGCGGGGCCGAAAACGGCGATCCGATCGTTTGGCTGATGACACTTCCCGAGAAGCAACGCGCCCGGATCGGCGCCGCCGCCAGGACCCGGCACCGACCCGGGAGCCCGTGCCCCGGGCGCGGCGCCGGCCATTCTCCAACGCCGACAAACGGTGGATTCCGGAAGCGGCCGACCGTTGCACACAGCCCGGCGCGATCGGCGCCCTGATGCGCCGGGGAGGGCGCCTGCTCGCCGAATCGGAGTGCCTGGCGACGCCGGCGCGAGGCCGCCGATCTGGCCGCGCTTGCACCGCACGAGCGCGGCCCCAAGGCCGGTCCGAATCGGGCCCGGGCACAGCCCCGCAGTCCCGTAGCCCATCAGCCCAGTAGCCCAGTAGCCCCGCAGCCCCGCAGCCATCCACGCGGCCAAGCAACGTATCGCCGAGCCGTGGGCATGCCGTCATCGACATCGGGACCCGCCGCCAGTGCCCCAGGCGGAGCGCCAGTGCGATCATTTGCAGCAACCCGGCCATCCTGTCGCGGCGGTTGACGAAGCACGGGGCTGCCGGCAACGCCAAGGCCAAGGCCCTGGCGCCCATCGCCCGGATGCGGCCGGCAGCTTGGCGCGGCCAGTCCTCGTCGCCGGGCAAAGTCAGCAGCAATGCGCGGAGGTTCATCAGGCAAACCCTTCTTTCGCCAGCGCTGCCGAACCATGAATTCCTTTCGCTGGAACCGCCCTAACATTCTTTCAAGCGATGCAAGGCAGCCCTTCGAACCGGTGATTGCCGCCTTCTGCCGACGGGCCGGGCCGCATGCGTCGATGCGCTGAACAATTTGGAGACGACATGCAGTTCATTGTGCGCTTCGCGGCGACCGCCGTTTTTCTTTCCGCCGGACTCGCCGCCCATGCACAAACCAGCGCGCCGATCCGCATCGGCTGGATGGCCTCCTTGACCGGGCCTCTTGCCACGGCCGCGATAGGCATCGACACCGGCGTGCGGTTTGCGGTGGAGGAAATCAACGCGGCCGGTGGCATCGATGGCCGCAAGATCGAATTGCTGACGCGCGATACTGCCGGCGACCCGAACAAGGCCGCCACTTTCGCCCAGCAACTCATCCATTCCGACAAGGCGCAGATCATCCTGGGGCCGGTCAATTCCGGCGAGGCGTTGGCGACGGTGCCGCTGGTCGCGCGCACCGGCACGCCGAACATCGTCACCGGCGCCGTCGAAGAACTGACCGACGCCAGGAAGTACCCGCGCACCTTCCGCGTCATCAACACCACCACGCAGTGGGTGAGCGCCGCCGATGACTACGTGCTCGACGCAATGAAGCGCAGGAAAATTGCGCTCATCGGCGACACCACGGGCTACGGCACGGTCAGCGTGCGCACCGCCACCGAGGACCTGAAGAAAAAGGGGGTGACACCGGTCTACACCGTGCTGGTCGACCCGAACAAGACCGACTTGTCCGACGAAATCGGCAAGGCGCGCGCGGCCGGCGCCGAAGTGCTTATGCCGTGGTCCGCTGCCACCGGCGTGCTGGCGCGGTTGCTGAACGCGCGCGGCGACGCGGGCTGGGACGTGCCGGTGATTGGCCATCCGTCGCTGATGGCGCTGGCGCTGAAACAATTGCTGAACAAGCCTTCGTACTGGGAGAACGTCTACGGCGCCGGCTATGCCGCCACTTCCTACGACGCCAGCGGCAAGCTGCCGCAGCGCACGCAGGCACTGCTCGACAAGATTCGCCCGAAGCTCGGCGGCAAGGAGGTCGGCATCCTGCTCTGGTGGATCGGCTTGGGCTACGACGCAGTCAAGCTCGCCGAGCATGCGATTCGCAAGGCCGGCTCGACGGACCCGGCAGCGATCCAGAAGGCGCTTGAAGGCACGGTGGAGTTCAAGGCGATGCTGTCGACCCTGAGTTACGCGCCGGACCAGCGCGACGGCTTCCCGGACGGCGGCATGGCGATCAACATCGCCAACACCTTCAAGGACGGCTGTTTCAAGCGCGCACCGAAGTGATGCCGGGCGTCCCCCGCTTTTCTCCCAACGCAAGAACCATATGCTGAACACGTTCGTGATCGGTCTGGCCACGGGGGCGCTGTATGCCGTCGTCGCGATGGTGTTCAACATCATGTATTCCACGTCCAAGGTGCTGTCGCTGACGACCGGGCACATGGCGATGCTCGGCGGCGTGTTCGGCGCCTGGATGATGTCGATCCCGGGTTTTTCGGCCTGGATCGCTTTTCCGCTGACCCTGATCCTCGGCGCGGTGTTCGGCCTGCTGACCGAGGTGATCGCCATCCGCCGCGTGCTGCGCGTCGGCGACGATCATCTCTGGGTGCTGAGCACGCTGGCGCTCGGCACCGCCGTCCAGCACCTGGTGGCGCTGTGGTGGGGCACGGAGCCCAAGCCCTTTGCGCGCCTGATCCCGCAGGATTTCTCGGCCGGCCCATGGGACCAGAAATACTGGTTGCCGATCGGACTGGCCGCGCTCGCCGCCGCCGGCCTGGTCTGGTTCTACCGTCGCACCATGCTCGGCCATGTATTTACCGCCGTCGCCGAAGATCCCTTCGCCGCCCGTGCGCGGGGCATCGCGGTCGAGCGGGTGCGCGCCATGTCGTTCGCGCTGGCGGGCATGCTGGGCGCCATGGCCGGCTTTGCGGCCGGACAACTGACCTTTGCCTTCTTCGCGCTCGGCATATGGCTGACGCTGTCGGGCTTCATCGCGCTGGCCACTGGCGGACTCGGCAGCAACGCCGGCGCCCTCGTGGGCGGCTCGTTGCTCGGCCTGTTCTGCGCTTTCAGCACCTATTTCTTTGGTGCCGAGTACCAACAGACGGTGTCGGTCGGCTTGCTGCTGATCGTGTTGCTGCTCAAGCCCGCCGGTCTGTTCGGCAAGGGCATGGTGCGCCCCGTATGAGCAAGATCGGGACTCGCGCCGCTGCGGACCTGGTGTCGCGCACGCTGGCGCGCGGCATCCCGCTGTTCGCGCTGGCGCTGCCCTTCCTGGTCGGCAATGAATACCAGTTGCATGTGCTGACCCTGATCGGTGTCTACTGGGTTCTGGTGGCCGGCCTGAATTTGGTGGTCGGCTATGCGGGGCAGTTGTCCGTCGGGCATGTCGGGCTGCTTGCCATCGGCGCCTACACGCTGGCCATCCTCACCGGGCGGGCCGGCATCGATGCGCTGATGGCGCTGGCGGTCGCCGGCATGCTCGGCGGCCTGTGCGGCTTTTTGCTCGGCCTGCCCGCGCTGCGCCTGCCGGGCTTTTACTTCGCGATGGCGACGCTGGCTTTCTCGCTGATCGTCACCGAGCAACTGGTGGCGCACAGCACGCTCACCGGCGGCGGCGCCGGCATGCCGGCGCCGCGCTTTGCTGCGCCTTTCGATACCGCGCGCGGCTTTTATTACCTGGTGGTCGTGATCGGCCTGGCCGTCACTTGGCTGGCCTGGAACATCAGCCGTCGCATGTGGGGCCGTGGTTTGATCGCCCTGCGCGACAGCGACGTGGCGGCTGCGGCGGTCGGCATCCCGGTGCTGCGGCTGAAACTGGCGGTGTTCACCTTCAGCGGTGTGACGGCGGGCGTGGCGGGCTGCCTTTTCGCCTCGCTGCAGAACTACATCACGCCGGAAGCCTTCACGTTCGAGTTGGGCATGTTCTTTTTCATCTGCATCATCATCGGCGGGCGCGGCAACATCATCGGCCCCTTCGCCGGCACCGTCGTGCTGACGCTGCTGCCCGAGATCGCCGCGCCGTTCGCAAAACTGGGCAACCTGCTGTACAGCGTGCTGCTGCTGACGGCGGTGCTGCTCATCCCCAAAGGCATCGGCAGCGCGCTGGCCGCCTGGGTCGAGCGCCACCGCGTCCGCCGCCATGCGCCGCCGGTGGCGCCCGATCTGCCACGGTTGACCGCCGCCATGTCGCAGCCGGAGCCGGCGCCATGACGATGCAGACCGCGACCGGCGCGCTGTCCGTGCGCGGCCTGTGCAAGCACTTCGGCGGCGTCGCCGCGCTGTCCGGCGTATCGATCGAACTGCGACCGGGCGAGGTCCAGGGCCTGATCGGGCCGAACGGCAGCGGCAAGACGACCCTGTTGAACATGCTCAGCGGCTACTACCCGATCGACGAGGGCAGCATCCACCTCGGCAACGAAGACCTGACGCGGGCTACCGTGCAGCGCCGCGCCTGCGCCGGCATCGCGCGCACCTTCCAGACGCCGCGCCTGCTGCCGACCCTGAGCGCGCTCGAAAACGTGATGCTCGGCGGCTGGCGCGATGCGCGCGCCGGCATGATCGGCGCCATGCTCTCGTCGCCGCGCGCACGGGCCGAGGACAAGCTGCTGTCTGAGCGCGCGCTCGAACTGCTCTGCGGCGTGGGCCTGGCCCATGCGCTCGACGAACGCGCCGATGTGCTCAGGCATGGCGAGCAGCGCTTCCTGGAAATCGCGCGCGCCCTGGCGGCGCGACCGCGCTTCGTGTTGCTGGACGAGCCGGCCGGCGGCCTGAGCGGCAACGAGATCGCCAGCCTGGGCGCAGTGCTGGCGGCCCTGAAGAACTGCGGCATCGGCGTGCTGCTGGTGGAACACCACACCGACTTCGTGTTCCGGATCTGCGACCGGGTCACGGCCATCGACTTCGGCCGCGTCATCGTCTGCGACACGCCCGACAAGGTGCGCGCCCATGAAGATGTGGTGCGCGTCTACCTCGGAGCCTGAAGCCATGCGCGAGCCTGCGGCCCATGGCCCCGACAGCGCAGCGCACGGGCGCTGCGGTGAAACCATCCTGCGTGTCCGTGACCTGGTGGTTGGCTACGGCAAGGCGCAGGTCGTGCACGGTGTGTCCTTCGAGGTGCATGCCGGAGAGTTCGTGGTGCTCCTGGGGCGCAACGGCGCCGGCAAGAGCACCACGCTGCAGGCCGTGTCCGCGCTGATCCCCAAGCGCGGCGGCAAGGTCGACTTCCTGGGCGAGGACCTGACGGATGCCAAGCCCGCCCACATCGTCGGCGCCGGCCTGGTGCAGGTGCTGCAAGCCCACCGCGTGTTCCATGCGCTGAGTGTCGAGCAGAACCTGATGCTCGGCACCTGGGCGCGCGGCATGCGCGGCGACCGTTGCCGGCTCGAGCGCATCTATGCGCTCTTTCCCGAGCTGGCCGACAGGCGGCACCAGTTGGCGGCCCGCCTGTCGGGCGGACAGCAGCAAATCCTGGCGCTCGGTGCCGGGGTGATTGCCGAGCCCCGCCTGCTGGTGCTGGACGAGCCTTCGGCCGGCCTGGCGCCGATGGTGATCACGCGCATCCTGGACGCGGTGGCAGCGCTGTGCCGCCAAGGCATGGCCATCCTGCTGGTCGAGCAGATGGTAGAGGCCGCGCTGCGCCTGGCCGACCACGGCTATCTGATCGAGACCGGAAAAATCGTCGGCGAAGGCAGCGCCGAAACCATTCGCCACAGCGACGCGCTGCGCAGCGTCTACCTCGGCCGCCACGCCACGGACTGAATCGGGGAGGGTTGCCCGTTCATGGCTTGCCCAACCAGCCCCGGCGCCGCAACCCCTGCCAATGCCCGGCGCTGGAAACAGCGGCCAGAGGGCGCGAACCGGGGCGACTTCGGAGCCGGCGATCCCATCGGTCGCCTCGACCTGCCGACGCCCGAGCGGGTAAAGCGGGCCGTGGCCGAGGTGCGCGAAGGCAGCCGTTGTTGCCCGAGCCTGCCGCTCGGCCACCCCGGCGGCAACCTGCTGACCGCAGCGCCGCTGCGCCTGCCCGGCGCGGCCGGTTCGCCGGCCACCCCGGTGGGCACGGTCTGACTGCCGCAGCCGCAAGGAGATTTTTTCCATGCATTCGTCCACCGCCGAACCGAGATCGGTGCAGAAAGTCTGCCGCATCCTGTCCGAACTGACCAACCCGGGGCCGCACCGACTGTCGAACATCGTTGCCAACACGCGCCTGAACAAGGCCACCGTGCTGCGGCTGCTGGAGTCGCTGATCGAGGATGGTTTCGTGCTGCGCGACGCGCAGGACAAGACCTACTCGCTGGGCAACGAAGCGCTGGCGATGGCCGCCGTGATCGCGGGCCGCTCGCCTTTTCCGCAATGCGCGCATCCCAGCGTGCTGCGGCTGGCCGAGGTGTCCGGGGATTCCGCCTGCCTGTGCATTCTCTGCGGCGGCGACGCGGTGTGCATCGACCGCGAGGAAGGGGCCTATCCGCTGCGCGCGAACTACGTGCATGTCGGGCGCCGTCTGCCGCTGGGCGTCGGCAGTGCGGGTCTGGTGCTGCTGGCCTGGCTGCCGCAGGACGCCATCGACCGCATGATGGAACGCAACCGAGAAGCGCTGGTGCGCTTCTCGCGCCTGAGCGCCGAGCGCATTCGCAAGGATGCGCGCGCTGCCCGCGCGCGCGGCTATGCGCTGACGAGCAATGTCATCTGCGAGGGCACGGGCGGCATCGCGGTGCCAATCCTCGACACCGATGGCAGGCCGGTCGCCGCGCTCGGTGTGACGGCTGTCGCCAAGCGGCTGGTGGCGCGCCAGGACATGCTGGCGCGCCTGCTGCACGAGGAGGCCGCGCACATCGGAATCAGCCTGCGCCAACGCCCTGCGATGGCGGCTGCGCGGCGCTCGAACACCATGGGCACGGCAGATGATCAGGGCGCCAGCCCGCGAAAAATGGCCGCGCCCGTCCAAGCGTAGAGAAAAAGGAGCAAGCAGTGTCCTGGATCACCGGCGTGGGGCTGACATCCTTCGGGCGTCATGAGGGCAAAAGCTCCCTCGATCTGATGGCGCTGGCGGCGACGGCCGCCCTCGGGGACGCAGGGCTGACGCGCCGCAGCGTGGACGGCCTAGTGTCGCGTCACGGATCAGATGTCGTAGGCTGCGCGCAGCCATCGGAGCGCAGCGCAAGGCGCATCGTGCAGCCCATACCGAGCGTATTGGCAAGCGATGCAACGCCGCGATGCGCTTCGATGGCCAGCGCAGACCGACAGATGATCTGTGACGCGACACTAGTGTGCGGTTACGCGACCACCATGCCGCACATCATGCTGGCGACGCTGTTCGCCGAGCACTTCGGCGTCCAGCCGCGCTATGCGCATGCAGTGCAGGCCGGTGGCGCAACCGGCTTCGCGCTGATCATGCTGGCGCACCTGGTCGTCGCCGGCGGCGCGGCGGACCATGTGCTGGTGGCGGCCGGCGAGAACCGCCTCAGCGGCCAAACCCGCGACATGACGCTGCAAACCCTCGCGCAGGCTGGGCACGCCCGCTACGAGGTGCCGCTGGGAGCGACCGTGCCCGCCTACTACGGGCTGGTGGCCTCGCGCTACATGCACGAGTTCAGCACCACCGAACGCGACCTGGCCGAACTGGCCGTCCTGATGCGCCGGCATGCGGGCAGCCATCCGGGCGCGCAGCTACGCGCTGCGCTGACGGTCGACGACGTGCTGGCCTCGCCGCCGGTCGCGCTGCCGCTCAAACGGATGGATTGCTGCCCGATCTCGGACGGCGCAGCCGCCTTCATCATCAGCCGCGAGCCGCTGTCGGCGCATTCGCTGCGCATCATCGGCACCGCGCAGCGCCACAGCCACCAGCATGTCAGCGCTGCCGCAGACCTAGTGTCGCGTCACCGATCAGATGTCGTAGGCTGCGCGCAGCCATCGGAGCGCAGCGCAAGGCGCATCGCTTGCCAATACCGAGCGTATTGGCAAGCGATGCAACGCCGCGATGCGCTTCGATGGCCAGCGCGGACCGACAGATGATCGGTGACGCGACACTAGCGCACTACGGCGCCAAGGATGCAATGGCCCGTGCGATGACGCAGGCCGGCGTGGACCTGCGCGATGTCGGCTACGCCGCGATCTACGACAGCTTCACGATCACGCTGGCCATCCTGCTGGAAGAGATCGGGCTGTGCGCGCGCGGCCAGGCCGGCCAGGCTGCGGCGGCCGGCCGTTTTTCGGCCGATGGCGAACTGCCGCTGAACACGCACGGCGGTCTGCTCTCATACGGCCATTGCGGCGTCGCCGGCGCTCTGGCCCACCTGGCAGAGGCGCACCTGCAAATGACCCGGCGCGCCGGCGCGCGCCAGATCGCGCGCGAGCCTGCGGTCGCAATGCTGCACGGCGACGGCGGAATCATGTCCTCGCACATCAGCCTGATCCTGGAGCGCACGCGATGAGCGGCACGGCACCGACACCTGCATCCGCCGCTGCGGACTGGACCACCGGCCACGAAGCCCTGCTCTACGAAGCCTGCAGCGCCTGCGGCCAGCGCAGCTATTTCCGGCGCGGTTTCTGCCCGCGCTGCGGCGCCTCGCCGGTCGCGGTGCATGTGTCGCAGCGCAAGGGCACCGTGTATGCCGTGACCATCGTGGCGCGCGCGCCAACGCCCGAATGGCAAGCCCTGGCACCGTATCCGTTGCTGCTCGTGGATCTGGACGCCGGCCCGCGCGTGATGGCGCACGGCACGGCCGGCCTGGCGATCGGCGATCGCGTGCAGATCGGCTTTCTGCGTCTGGGCGGGCAGCTGATTCCGCGCGCCGAGCCGATTTCCCAAGAAGACGAAGAAGCATCCCCATGAAGCGCAGCGGCGGTTCTTCGGCGCCCTTGGGCCGGCTGCGCGAACGCGGCATCTGTCCACACGACCACCAGCAGGAGACAAGCATGCATGCATTCCGATCTTCCTCCCTCCACCACCATCACCATCACCACCACCGGCGGCGGCTGTTGGCCGCACTGGGCACCGCCGCGTGTCTTGCGGCCGCTGCCCCGGCAGGCCAGGCGCAAGGCTATCCGAACAAGCCGGTCCGGCTGGTCGTGGCGTACCCGCCGGGCGGCGCAACGGATATCGTGGCGCGCGTGCTGGCGCAAAAGCTGTCGGAGCAGACCGGCCAGCAATTCATCGTCGACAACCGGCCCGGCGCGGGCGGCAACACGGGTGCCGAGTGGGCGGCGCGCAGCGCGCCCGATGGCTACACGCTGGTGCTGGCAACCACTGCGCATGCGATCAGCCCCGCGCTCTTCAAAAACCTCGGCTACAAGCTCGACAAAGACTTTGCGCCCGTGTCGCAGCTCACCAGCGGCCCGCTCGTGATCGTGGCGCACCCCGGACTGCCAGCGAACGACGTGACCGAGCTCATCGCGCTGGCCAAGGCCAGGCCGGGCGTGCTCAATTTCGCGTCATCGGGCAACGGCCAGTCGACCCACCTCGCGGCCGAACTGTTCGCCTCGATGGCCGGCGTGAAGATGGCGCACATCCCGTACAAGGGCAGCGCCCCGGCGCTGACCGACGTGATGGGCGGCCAGGCGCAGCTGATGTTCGACACCATCCTCTCGGCCATGCCGCAGGTGAAGGCCGGCAAGCTCAAGGCGCTGGCCGTGACCAGCGCCAAGCGCTCGGGCGCGGCGCCCGAACTGCCGACCGTGGCCGAGTCCGGCCTGCCGGGCTACGAGGCCATCGCCTGGAATGGCCTGCTGGCGCCGGCCGGCACGCCGCCGGAGGTGATCGCGCGCCTGAACGCCGAACTGAAGAAGGCGCTGGCGCTGCCCGAAGTGAAGGACAGGTTCGAGGCCCAGGGCTTTGCCGCCGCGTGGAACACGCCCGAGGCTTTCGGCGACTTCATGAACGCGCAGGTCAAGAAATGGGCGCAGGTGGTGCAGGTGTCGGGCGCCACGCTGGACTAGTGTCGCGTCACCGATCATCTGTCGGTCTGCGCTGGCCATCGAAGCGCATCGCGGCGTTGCATCGCTTGCCAATACGCTCGGTATTGGCTGCGCGATGCGCCTTGCGCTGCGCTCCGATGGCTGCGCGCAGCCTACGACATCTGATCCGTGACGCGACACTAGCCATGATCGGCCCCGTTCAACGGAAAGCCCGGCCTTTTGCCGGCATCATTCAGCGCCACGCGGCGGGCGACCCCATGCGCTGCGCACCCGCGCGCGACGGCACCATGCCCGAGCACGGCCACGCGCGTATCGACGCCTGATTCATCGAAGGGACACCCATGAACATCCTGGACACCGAAGCGCGCATGCCGCAGTCCACACGCCGGCGCTGCCTCGGCGGCGCTGCGGCCGCAACTGCCGCGCTGGCATGGCCCGCGCTGGCGCAGCCGGCCTATCCGAACCGGCCGGTCCGCCTCATCGTGCCGTTTCCGGCCGGCGGCCCGGTCGACACCATCGGCCGCGCCGTGGCGCACAAGCTCTCGCTGCTGTGGGGGCAGCAAGCCATCATCGACAACCGGGCTGGCGCGGGTGGCATCGTCGGCGCGGAAGTGGCGGCGCGGGCGGTGGCCGACGGCTACCACCTGCTGGTGTGCAGCATCCACCACACGGTGCTGCCGAGCCTGCGGCCCAGGCTCTCCTACGACATCGAGCGCGACTTCGTGCCGCTGACCTTCGGCGCGATGTTCCCGGTGGTGCTGGTGGCGCACCCTTCGCTGCCAGCGAACAATGTGGCCGAACTCATTGCGCTCGACAAGAAATCACCGGGCCAACTGAGTTTCGGATCGTCCGGCAGCGGCGGCGGCACGCACCTGGCGGGCGAGCTTTTCAACATGCAGGCGGGCACCCGACTGCTGCATGTGCCCTACAAGGGCAGCGCGCCCGCGATGAGCGGACTGCTGGGCGGGCAGGTGCAACTGATGTTTGCCGACGCGCCGACCGCGCTGCCGCAGATCAACGGCGGCAAGGTGCGCGCCCTGGCGGTGGCGAGCGCACGCCGCTCGGTGCTGCCGCCGGACATCCCGACCGTGGCCGAGTCCGGCCTGCCCGGCTACGAAGCCTATTCATGGGCCGGTTTCATGGCACCGGCGGGCACGCCAAAAGACATCGTGCAGCGCCTGGGCACCGACATCGGCCGCGCGCTGAATGACCCGCTGGTCAGCCAGAGGCTGCACGCGGTGGGCGCGGAGGCGGCGCCGGGCACGCCCGGCGCCTTTGCCCAGATGCTGCATGCCGAGATCGCAAAGTGGGCCGGAGTGGTTCGCGCAGCCCGCATCCAGGTGGACTGACGATGCCCATGCAGGAGCGACCCGGCGACGGCACGCGGCGAAGGGGCATTGCCACCCTTCTGACCACACGCCCGCGTCGTTCCCCATCCCGATGAAAAAGTCCATGTCCGATCTGCGCGAATCCGCGCTCCACCCGCAGTCCATTGCCGTCATCGGTGCTTCCGGGAACATCCACGAGATCGGCGGGCGGCCGATCCATTGCATGCAAAAGCACGGCTTTGCCGGGCGCATCTACCCGATCGATCCGGCGCACGACGAGGTGCAGGGCCTCCAGAGTGACGCCTCGCTCGCCGCATTGCCCGAGGCCCCGGAACTGGCGCTGCTCATCGTCGGCGGCGACAAGGCCGTGGCCGCCGTGGACGACGGTGCGGCGCGCGGCGTGAAATCGGCCGTGGTGATCGCCTCGGGCTTCGGCGAGGCCGGCGCGCAGGGCCGCAAAGCGCAAAAGGCCATGGCCGATCGCGCATGCGCCGCCGGCAAAACAGCGCGGCCATGCCCGCGATGCCGATGTCGCCGCGCTGCCCAGCGCGCGCGGGCACAGTGCGCAGAGGCTGGTCGAGGCGATGCCCGGCGCATTCCCCGGCGCATTCCCCGGCGTGTGCGCCGAACGCGGGCGTTTGCGGCCGGTGTCGATACCGGGCAGGGCGCGCACGCCCGGCATCCGCTGCGGTCTGCGGTATCGGTCACAGGGGGTAGGGGGATTAGGGGGTCTGCCGGAAAACCCGGGGGTCAGGCATCCGGGGCCGGGCCTGCGCTGTCGGCGGCGATGCGGCTGAGCGCCAGCGTGGCGCGTTGCAGCGCGGGCAGCAGTCCCTTGGCCTTGGTGGCGTCGAGCCGCATGACCGGCGCCTGCACCGCGATGCACAGGTTCGACGGGCCCCCGTCGCCCGAGGGCACCAGCGCGGCGATGCACAGCAGGCCCGGCAGGAATTCTTCGTTGTCGATGGCAAAGCCGTTCTTGCGCACGCGCCGCATTTCCTTCTCCAGCGCTTCGGGGTCGGTCAGTGTCTTGGGCGTGTACGGCTCCAGCGGCGCGTTCGACAGCAGGCGGCGCCGCTGCGCCAGGCTCATTTGCGCGAGAAAGATCTTGCCGCTGGCCGAGCAGTGCACCGGCACGCGCGAACCCGGGTGCAGGTAAAAGCGCAGCGGCGCAGCGGTTTCCACGCGGTCGAGGTACACCACCTCGCTGCCCGACAGGGCCGTCAGGTTGCAGCTTTCGCCGATCTCCTGGACCAGTTGGCGCAGCACCATGTGGCGCGCGCCGTGCAAGCTGTCGTTGAGCAGCAGGTTCTCGGCCAGGCGCCGCAGCCGCGTGCCGATGCCGTAGTGGCGCCCGTTGCCCTCGCGTTGCAGCAGTCCCGTGCTTTCGAGCTGCTGCAACATGCGGTGCAGCGTGGGTTTGGGCAGGCCGGTCTCTTGCACCAGGCCCTGCAGCGAATAGCGCCGGTCTTTGCCGGCAATGACTTCGAGCAGCCCGATCAGGCGCATGGTGGGCGTGTCGCCCACCAGTTCCGGCGCTTTGGGCGTGTCGCCCGCCGGGTCGGGGGCCTTGGGCGTGCCGTCCGCAGCTTGCGGCGCTGGCGGCGTGATGACGGTCTTCATCGGGCCGATCATAGCCTTTTGACCAAGCCGGGCGTTCCGGTTTTCATCGATCGTTTGACGCCACGGCCTGGCCAGCCTATATTTCGTATAAATTAATTCGGAATAAATGGTTCCGAATTTTTGAAATTCCAAGCATCCACCCTTTCAGGAGCCTCCTTCCATGAGCCAGACCCCCCCCGCCCCCCGCCAAGCCGTCACCGGCGTGCAGAAGATGACGCCTTCGGAGGCCCTCGTCGAGACCCTGGTCGCCAATGGCGTGACCGACATCTTCGGCATCATGGGCTCGGCCTTCATGGACGCAATGGATATCTTCGCCCCCGCCGGCATCCGCCTGATTCCGGTGGTGCACGAGCAGGGGGGCGCCCATATGGCCGATGGCTATGCGCGGGTTTCCGGGCGCCACGGCCTGGTGATCGGCCAGAACGGCCCCGGCATCAGCAACTGCGTGACGGCGATCGCGGCCGCTTACTGGGCGCACAGCCCGGTGGTGTTGATCACGCCCGAGATTGGCACCATGGGCATGGGCCTGGGCGGCTTTCAGGAGGCCAACCAACTGCCGATGTTCCAGGAGTTCACCAAGTACCAGGGCCATGTGAACAACCCCCGGCGCATGGCCGAGTACGCCGCGCGCTGCTTTGACCGCGCCATCTCCGAGATGGGTCCGACGCAGTTGAACATTCCGCGCGACTACTTCTACGGCGAGATCAGCACCGAGATTGCGCAGCCGATGCGCGTGGAGCGCGGCGCGGGCGGCGAGAACAGCCTCGACGCAGCGGTCGAGTTGCTGGCTGCGGCCAGGTTTCCGGTGATCCTCTCCGGCGGCGGCGTGGTGATGGGCGATGCGGTGGCCCAATGCCAGGCGCTGGCCGAACGCCTGGGCGCGCCGGTGGCCAACGGCTACTTGCGCAACGACTCCTTTCCGGCGAGCCACCCGCTGTGGGTCGGCCCGCTGGGCTACCAAGGCTCCAAGGCGGCGATGAAACTGATCGCGCAGGCCGACGTGGTGCTCGCGCTCGGCTCGCGCATGGGCCCGTTCGGCACGCTGGCGCAGTACGGCATCGACTACTGGCCCAAGGACGCGAAGATCATCCAGGTCGAGGCCGACCACACCAACCTGGGGCTGGTCAAGAAGATCACCGTGGGCATCCACGGCGATGCCAAGGCCAGCGCCCGGGAACTGCTCAGGCGCCTGCAGGGCAGGGCGCTGGCCTGCGACGCCAACCGGGCCGGGCGCGCCCGGACGATCGGGGCCGAGAAGGCCGCGTGGGAGAAAGAGCTCGACGAATGGACCCACGAGCGCGACCCGTTCAGCCTGGACGCGATCGAGGAGGCCAGGGGGGAGAAAACCGCCACCGGCGGCAACTACCTGCACCCGCGCCAGGTGCTGCGCGAGCTTGAAAAAGCCATGCCGCCGCGCGTGATGGTGGCCACCGACGTGGGCAACATCAACGCCATTGCCAACAGCTACCTGCGTTTCGAGGAGCCGCGCTCGTTCTTCGCGCCGATGAGCTTTGGCAACTGCGGCTATGCGCTGCCGACGGTGATCGGCGCCAAGTGCGCCGCGCCCGACCGGCCGGCGCTGGCCTACGCCGGCGATGGCGCCTGGAGCATGAGCATGGTCGAGGTGATGACGGCCGTGCGCCACGACATTCCGGTGACGGCGGTGGTGTTCCATAACCGCCAGTGGGGCGCGGAGAAGAAGAACCAGGTCGATTTCTACAACCGCCGCTTCGTTGCCGGCGAACTCGACAAGCAGAACTTCGCGGGCATCGCCCGTGCCATGGGCGCCGAGGGCATCGTGGTCGACCAGTTGCAGGACGCAGGCCCGGCGCTGAAGAAGGCCATCGACCTGCAAATGAACCAGCGCAAGACCTGCGTGATCGAGGTCATGTGCACCCGTGAACTGGGCGACCCCTTCCGGCGCGATGCGCTGTCCAAGCCGGTGCGCTTGCTGCCCCGGTACAAGGACTATGTCTGAGCCGCAACCAGGCGCGCCCATGGCCGTGCAGGGCGCGCACAGGCCCGCCGTCGCCAACATCCGGGTGCCTGCTGCGCTGGCGCATTCGCATGTCGTGCCGGTGCAGCATCCACCCGCTGCGCTGGCGCAGCATTCGCCGGCTGCGCTGGCGCAGCATCTGCCCACTGCGCTGGCGCAGCCTCCGCCCGCTGCGCTGGCGCAGCATCCGCATCTCCAGGCCCTGGTGCAGCGCGGCCGCGAACGGGCACGGTGCGCGCTGCCGCGCCTGGGGCTGGTCTACCCCTGCGATGCCCCGGCCATGCATGCGGCCACCCGCATCGCCAGCGAGCGGCTGGCCCAGCCGCTGCTGATCGGCCCGCGCAGCGCCATCCTGGCGGCTGCCGATGCGGCCGGCGTGGATGCGGCGGGTTTCGAGATCGTCGACTGCGGCCCGGGCGCCACCGGGGCTGCGCACCGGGCGGTGACGATGGCGCGCGCGGGTGCGCTGGGCGGCTTGATGAAGGGATCGCTGCACACCGACGAACTGATGTCGGCGGTGTTGCAGCGCGACGGCGGCCTGCGCGGGGCGCGGCGTATCAGCCACCTGTTTCTCTTCGATCTGCCGCGCTACCCGAAACTGCTGGGAATGGCCGACTG
This sequence comes from Verminephrobacter eiseniae EF01-2, assembly GCF_000015565.1. NCBI lineage: Bacteria > Pseudomonadati > Pseudomonadota > Betaproteobacteria > Burkholderiales > Comamonadaceae > Verminephrobacter > Verminephrobacter eiseniae. The sequence continues at coordinate 4,388,873 of NC_008786.1, read as the reverse complement.
CGTGGTCAACATCGCGCCCGATCTGCCGGCCAAGCGCGACATTCTGGGCAACGCCATCGGACTGCTGCGCGGGCTGGGCCTCGATGCACCCAAGGTGGGCATCGTCGCTGCGGTCGAGAGCGTCAACCCCGCCATTGCCGCCACCCTGGACGCGCAGGCGCTGGTGGCCATGGGACATGCCGGCGCCTGGCCCGGTGCGCTGGTCGAAGGCCCCTTCGGTTTCGACAACGTGATTTCGGCCGAGGCCGCACAGCTCAAGCGCATCGATTCGCGCGTGAGCGGCGATGCCGATCTGCTGCTGGTGCCGGATCTGAACGCCGGCAACATGCTCTACAAGAGCTTCATCTACATCGGCGGCGGCGAATGCGCCGGCCTGGTGCTCGGCGCCAAAGTGCCGGTGGTGCTGACCTCGCGCGCCGATTCGCTGGCTGCGCGCATCGCCTCGGTCGCGCTGGCGGTTCTGGCGGCCTGAGCCACGGCGCGCGTGCCGCAATCGATGGGGCTGCGGGGCCAGCGCGCCAAGGTCAATCGGGCTGCGGCGCCAGCGCGCCAAGGTCAATCAGACTGCGGGGCCAGCGCGCCGCAGTGGCGCAAAAAATCGGCGGTCGTGCGGCACAGCAGCTTGTCGCGGTGCGTGACGGTCGCCAGCCGCCGGGTGCCGGCGGGTAGCCGTGTGCGCAGTTCGATCAGGTGCCGGTCTTCGAGCGCCTGCGCCACCGCGAAGCGCGACAGGCAGGCCAGTCCGGTGCCCGAGGCCACCACGCGCTTGATCGCCTCGGTGCTGCCCAGTTCCAGGCCCACATGCACCTGCTCCAGGTTCTCGATCAGCCAGGCATCGGTGACCTGCCGCGTGCCCGAGCCATGCTCGCGCAGCACCCAGGTGGCCTGGGACAGTTGCCGGTGCGTGGCTCTGCGGCCGGCCAGCGGATGGCCCGGTGCGGCCACGATCACCAATTCGTCGGTGCGCCAGGCGCGCACCACCAGGTCGGGGTGGGTCTGCGGGCCTTCGATGAAGCCCGCATCGACATCCAGGCCGGCCACCGCGTCGATCACGTCGCGCGTGTTGGCGATATGCAGTTGCACCTGGCTTTGCGGGTGCATGGCGATCCATTGCGACACCCGTTCGGGCAACAGGTATTCGCCGATGGTGAAACTGGCCGCCACGCGCAGCGGCGCCGCATGTTCGTCGCGCAACAGCGCCTGCACCTGGCCGGCCTGCTCGATCAGCGCCTGCGCCTTGGGCAGCAGCGCGCGGCCGTTCTCGTTGAGCAGCAGCCGGCGGCCGATGCGGTCGAAGAGCCGGGCGCCTACCGCGTTTTCGAGGTCCGCCAGCGCGCTGCTGGCGGCCGATTGCGAGCGGGCGATGCGCTCGGCCGCCGCGCGCGTGCTGCCGCCGCGCGCGGTGGCCACGAAGACTTCGAGCTGGCGCAGGTTCAGGCGCAGGCGCTGGGCCGGCGGTTGATCTGTTTTTCCCGTCATGGTGAAAGATATTCTGCGCTTTTTCGTTTCATCGGCACTGCCTATCATCGGCCCTGCCCGAAGCTGCAACCCAAGGACCGCCCGTGTTCCGTTTCCTGTCCCGCGAGCCTGTGCACGATCCGCTGTCGGTGGCCGCGGCCCATGCCGCAACCGAGGTCAAGACCACCACCTGCTACATGTGCGCCTGCCGCTGCGGCATCCGCGTGCACCTGCGCGCAAGCGACGAAGGCCCGCAGTTGCGCTACATCGACGGCAACCCCAGGCATCCGCTGAACCAGGGCGTGATCTGCGCCAAGGGCGCGTCGGGCATCATGAAGCAGTTCTCGCCCGCGCGCATCACGCAGCCGCTGCTGCGCAAGGCCGGCAGCGAGCGCGGGGCCGGGGAGTTCGAGCCCATCAGTTGGGAGCGCGCCTACGACATGCTGACCGAGCGTCTGGCCCGCATCCGCGCGAGCGACCCGAAGAAGTTCGCGCTGTTTACCGGCCGCGACCAGATGCAGGCGCTCACCGGCCTGTTCGCGCGCCAGTTCGGCACGCCCAACTATGCTGCGCATGGCGGCCTGTGCTCGGTCAACATGGCGGCGGGAATGATCTACACCATCGGCGGCAGTTTCTGGGAATTCGGCGGCCCCGATCTGGAGCGCGCCAAGCTGTTCGTGATGATCGGCACCGCCGAAGACCACCACAGCAATCCGATGAAGATTGCGCTTGGCAAGTTCAAGCGCGCCGGCGGGCGCTTCATCGCGATCAACCCGGTGCGCACCGGCTATGCGGCCATTGCCGACGAGTGGATTGCAATCAAGCCGGGCACCGACGGCGCGCTGTTCATGGCGCTGCTGCACGAGTTGATCGCCGGCGAACTGATCGACCATGCATTCCTGCAGCGCTTTACCAATGCGCCGCAATTGGTGCTGCTCGATGACGGCGAGCGCCAAGGGCTGTTCGCCTTCGATCCCGAGCGCGGCCCGCCGGGCGATGGCCGCAATCCGCACAACAAACTGGTCTGGGACAAGCGCAGTCGCAGGGTGCTGCCGGCCTACCCCGAAGGCATTGCCGAGGGCTGCGATCCGGCCCTGGAAGGCCATTACCGGCTGGCCGATGGCACGCGCGTCGCGCCCTCGTTCCAGTTGCTGCGCGAGCGTGTGGCCGACTGCACGCCCGAGTGGGCGCAGGCCATCACCGGCATCGACGCTGCGCGCATCCGCCAGTTGGCGCGCGAACTGGGCGAGACGGCGCTGCGGCAGGCTTTCGATCTGCCCATTGCCTGGACCGATGCCTGGGGCAAGCAATACCCGGGCACGCGGGCGCGGCCGGTGGCCTTGCATGCGATGCGCGGCTTGGCGGCGCATTCCAATGGTTTTCAGACCGTGCGGGCGCTGGCGCTGCTGATGAGCGTGCTCGGCACCATCGACGCGCCCGGGGGCTTTCGGCACAAGGCGCCGTACCCGCGGCATATCGTGCCCAACTACCGCGCCTTCAACACGCCGGCGATGATGCAGCCGGACACGCCGCTGAACGCGGCGCCGCTGGGTTTTCCGGCCAGCCCGCAAGAACTGGCGGTCAACCCGGACGGCTCGCCCATCCGCATCGACCATGCTTTCTCGTGGGAGCACCCGCTGTCGGTGCACGGGCTGATGCACAACGTGATCACCAACGCGGTCAGGGGCGACCCGTACCGCATCGACACGCTGCTGATCTTCATGGCCAACATGGCCTGGAACTCCAGCATGAACACCATGGGCGTGCGCGAGATGCTCAACCGCAAGGACGACAAGGGCGAGCACATGATTCCCTTTCTGGTGGTGTGCGATGCCTTCCAGAGCGAGACCGTGGCCTTTGCCGACCTGGTGCTGCCCGATACCACCTACCTCGAACGCCATGACGTGATGAGCATGCTCGACCGGCCGATCTCGGAATTCGACGGCCCGGTCGATTCGGTGCGCGTGCCGGTGCTGCCGCCGACGGGGCAGTGCCGGCCCTTCCAGGAGGTGCTGATCGAGTTGGCCTCGCGGCTGAAGTTTCCGGCTTTCACCACGCCCGAGGGCGGGCGCAAGTTCAGCAGCTACCCGGACTTCATCGTCAACTACGAGCCGCAGCCGGGCATCGGCTTCCTGATGGGCTGGCGCGGCAAGGACGGCAGCGAGCATCTGCGCGGCGCGCCCAACCCGCAGCAGTGGCAGGCCTATGCGCAAAACGACTGCGTGTTCCGCCACCACATGCCCGAGAGCATGCACTACATGCGCAACTGGAACCGCGAGTACCTGGACTTTGCCAAAGACAAGGGCTGGCGCCAGCGCAACGACCCGGTGCAACTGGCGCTGTATTCCGACACGCTGCAGAGCTTCCGGCTGGCCGCGCAAGGCAAGAGCACCGGGCGGCAGCCGCCCGAGGCGCTGCGCGAGCGCATCGCCACCTACTTCGATCCGCTGCCCTTTTGGTATCCGCCGCTCGAAGATGCAAGCACCGACCTGGCCGCCTACCCGCTCAACGCGATCACGCAGCGGCCGATGGCGATGTACCACTCGTGGGACTCGCAGAACGCCTGGCTGCGGCAGATCCATAGCCACAACTACCTGCATGTGAACCCGCTGAGCGCGCAGGCGGCCGGCATTGCCGACGGCCACTGGTGCTGGGTCGAGAGCCGCTGGGGCCGGGTGCGCTGCATGTTGCGCTACAGCGAGGCCGTGGAGCCGGGCACGGTGTGGACCTGGAACGCGATCGGCAAGGCCGATGGCGCCTGGCGGCTTGCGCCCGGTTCGGACGAGGCGCGCAAGGGCTTTTTGCTGAACCACCTGATCAGCGAGGAACTGCCGTTTGCCGGCAGCGCCAGCGCGCACATCAGCAATTCTGACCCGATCACCGGGCAGGCCGGCTGGTTCGACGTGCGCGTGCGCATACGGCCGGTGGAACCCGGCGAGCCTGGGCAGAGCTTTCCGCAGATCGCCAGCATGCCGGTCGTGCCCGGCGTGCTCGGCCAGGCAGCCCATGTGCTGCGCTACTTTGCCGGGCGGGGCCGGCAATGATGCAGTGGCTCCGGGACTTGCTGGGCCAGATCGGTCAGATCGGCGGGGCAGGGCGCAGCACCGGCCGGCACGCCGGCCCCGATGCCACGCCGGCCAAGCCCCCGGCCCGGCAGTTGGCCCTGGTCATAGACCTGAACGTCTGTGTCGGCTGCCATGCCTGCGTGACCTCGTGCAAGCAATGGAACACCTCCGGCAGCGCCGGCCCGCTGACCGATGAGCGGCCCTATGCGGCCGACCCGAGCGGCACCTTCTTCAACCGCGTGCAGACTTACGAGGCCGGCGTTTTCCCGCACACCGAGACCATTCACTTGCCGAAGAGCTGCCTGCACTGCGCAGACCCGCCTTGCGTGCCCGTGTGCCCGACGGGCGCGAGCTACAAGCGCCAGCAAGACGGCATCGTGCTGGTCGACTACGACAAGTGCATCGGCTGCAAGTACTGCGCATGGGCCTGCCCCTACGGCGCACGCGAGTTCGACGAACAGCGCCAGGTCATGACCAAGTGCACGCTGTGCGTAGACCGCATCCATGACCAGCAGTTGCCCGAGCAGGAGCGCAAACCGGCCTGCGTGCAGGCTTGTCCGACCGGGGCGCGGATTTTCGGCGACGTGCAGGACCCGGACTCCGAGGCGTCCCGGGCCATCCGCGAGCGCGGCGGCTACCCGCTGATGCCCGAATGGGCAACCCGCCCGGCGAACCGGTACCTGCCGCGCCGCATCACGCCGTCCACCACCCCATCCACCGCATCATCCACCGCATCCTCCACCACCGCATCCATTGCGCCGCCCATCGGCGCACCGGAGTAGCCGCGATGCGCCCCGCGTTCTCCATCTTGTTTTTCACCGTGCTGGTCGGTGCGGCGCAGGGGCTGGTGTGCACGCTGGCGCTGGCGGTGCTGCTCGACATCGGGCTGGCGCCGGGCTTGCTGCGCTGGGCGCTGGGCCTGGCCGAACTGCTGCTCGCAGCCGGCCTGGCCGCGTCGTTCATGCACCTGGGCCACAAGGGCCGCGCCTGGCGCGCGGTGCTGATGTGGCGCAGTTCGTGGATGTCGCGCGAAGTGATCCTGCTGCCGCTGTTCATCGCGCTGGTGGCGCTGTGGTGGCTGGCGCTGCAATCGGGCGCCGGCGCGCCGTGGTCCTGGCTGCTGCCCTTGCTGGCGTTGTCCGGCGCGCTGGCGCTGTGGTACTGCACCGCGATGATTTACGCCTGCCTGCGCTTCATCGAAGAATGGGCGCATCCGCTGACCATCGTCAACTTCACGCTCATCGGCCTGTCGTCGGGGCTGGTGCTGGCCTGCGCGCTGGCCGCGCTGGCCGGCCAGCCGCACACGGTGCAGACCCTGGGCCGCTACGCGCTGCCGGTCACGCTGGCCGCCTGGGCCGCGCGCGGCCAGACGCTCAGGCGCAACGCCGGCATCCGCCATGCGTCGAACCTGCAAACGGCCACCGGCATCCGCAGCGGCACGCTGGTGCAAAAATCGATGGGCATGTCGGCCGGGTCGTTCAACACGCGCGAGTTTTTCCACGGCGCGTCGCCGGCCGCGCTTCAGAACATGCGGCGCGGCTTCCTGCTGCTGGCCTTCGTGCTGCCGGCCTCGTTGCTCGCCTGGGGCCTGGCCAGCGGCGCCTTGTGGCCCTGGTGGCTGGCCGTGCTGGTGCAGGCACCGGGCCTGCTGGCCGAGCGCTGGTTCTTTTTCGCGCAGGCCAGGCATCCGCAGAATCTGTACTACCAGACGGTGTCTTAGCGGCCTGCCCGGGTATGCCCGGGCGGGTAGCGGATGCCGCCCCTCTGCCCCTCTGCGTCGCCGATGCAAGGGCCGGGCGCATGGCCGCCAATGCCTCTTGGGTCGATGGTGAATCCATGGCTTGCTCGTTGGGCCGGGCCGGCGCCCGTGTCGCAAAGACGCCATGAACCTGATGACGCGGTGCGTGATATTCACTCACGAAGCGTGTAATCCGGGCGTCTGGTGACACCAGCGCTGGTCCATGCGCATTGATTGCAAAGGGTATTTTCCTTCCGCGCTGTGTGGCACGGCATTTGCGCCACGGCTGTGTGCCGTGTGGCCTTTCTTTCATCAGAGCCGGAAATATGCCTTCCCTGAAAATCATTTGTCCGAATGGACACCTGGGCTTTGCCCCCCTGCGCATCGAGAGTTTCCGTGCAGGGGTGCGCGCCCGGCCGGACTATATCGCCGCCGATTCCGGCAGCGACGATGTCGGCCCCGTGCCGCTGGGCTCGGACAGCTCGACCAGCCCCGAGGCCTGGCAGCGGCACGACCTCGAGCACATGCTGCTGGCCGCGCGCGAACTGGGTGTGCCGATGATCATCGGCTCGGCCGGGGATACCGGCTCGAACAGCCGCGTCGACCTGTACGTGGGCATCATCAAGGAACTGGCACGCAAGCACGGGCTGTCTCCTTTCGAGATCGGCTATTTCTACTCAGAGGTCGACCCGGCCTTCATCCGCCGCAAGATGCGGGAAGGCGGCAGCGTCGCGGGCCTGGACGGCTATGCCGACCTCACCGAGGCCGAACTGGACGCCACCGATCGCATCGTGGCCGTGGCCGGCGTGCAGCCCTATCTGAAGCTGTTGCACGCCGGCGTGGACGTGATCATCGGCGGACGCAGCTCCGACGCGGCAGTGTTCGCCGCGCCGGCCCTGCACCACGGCTACTCTGCCGACCATGCCTATTACCTGGGCAAGGTACTGGAATGCGCCTCTTTCTGCGCCGAGCCGTATGGCGGCAAGGAAACGGTGATGGGCGAGATCAGCCACGAGGATGTGCGGGTCACTGCCATGCATCCAGAGCAGCGCTGCACCATCGCCTCCGTGGCCGGGCACGCCATGTACGAACGCTCCAACCCTTACGAGGAGTTCTTCGCCGGCGGCAAGCTCGATATGCGCGAATGCCATTACGAGCAGGTCAGTGAGAAGACCACGCGCATCACCGGTTCGCGCTTTCTCCCCTCCGAGCGGATCACCGTGAAACTGGAGGGATCGGGAAAGGTCGGCGAACGCTACATCGGCCTGTGCGGCATCCGCGACCCCTACACGATCGCCAACGTCGACCGCGTCATCGACTGGGCGCGCGACAAGGTGCGCGAGCGCTTCGGTGACGAGGGCTACGAATTGCACTACACGGTCTACGGCCGCGATGGCGTGATGGGCGAGTTGGAGCCCCTGCGCGGGCAGCTCGGCCACGAACTATGCATCCTGGTCCAGGGCGTGGCGCCCAGCGCCGGGATGGCCGAAGAGGTGGCGCTCACGGGCCTGCGGCAGATGTTCTATGCCCGCCTGCCCGACGTCAAAGGCACGGCCGGCTCGGTGTCTTTTCCGCTGGACGAGGTCGTGCGCGCCAGCGCGGCCTACCGCTGGACCTTGAACCACACCATCGCCGTCGACGATATCTTCGACCTGTTCGAAGTCCATCGGACCCAGGCTTGAGGGGCCGCGCCATGAAAGCGAAGAAACTGGGCGAACTCGCCAAAACCATCCGCAGCAAGAATGCCGGCGTGAACAAGATCACCTTCGACATCATCTTCCGCGACCGCGCTACTTACGAGGCGGTCAAGCTGTCGCGCGCCATCACGCGCGCCAGCATGGCCGCGCTCTACGGAATAGGCCAGGAGCGCATTTCCGATTTTGTCGAATACGACCCCGGCCTGGCAATCAAGTTCACCATTTTCCGCCGGGCGCCCAGCGGCTCGGCGGGTGATGGCGACATCTTCGGCGCGCAGCAATATGCGCCGTTGCTGGACGTTCCGGTGATGCTCCGAACGACGCACCCATGAGGGGGAAACAGATGAAAGGCATCATCTTCGGCCTGGCGCTCGCGGTCTGCGCCCTGGCGGCGCTGGCTGGCGCACAGACCGCCGTACCCAGGCAGATCAAAATCGTGGTGCCGTTCTCAGCCGGCGCCAGCAACGATGCCATCGCCCGCGCCATCGCAGCGCAGATGGCCGATGAACTCAAGGCCGTCGTCATCGTCGAGAACCGCGTCGGCGCCGCCGGAGTCATCGGGTCGGAGTATGTGGCCAAGTCCCCCCGGGACGGGGCAACGCTGCTGCTGACGTCGTCCACCTTCCTGACTGCGGCGGCGGTGCAGCCACAGATGCCCTACGACCCGGTCGAGAGTTTCGCGCCCGTAGCCATGGTGGGGCAGGGACCGCTGGTCGTGGCCGTCTCTGGCGCCACGCCCTATGCCGACCTGAAGGGGCTGCTGGAGGACGCGCGCGCCAAGCCGCAGGCCCTGAACTACGGGACGGCCGGCATCGGCTCGCTGGCGCATCTGGCCACGGTGATGATGAATGACGCGGCCAAAGTGTCCATGACGCATGTGCCCTACAAAGGGGCGGCCAATGCCGCGTCCGACCTGGCCGGCGGCCAGATCGACATCATGCTGGCCAACTACAGCTCGCTGCTGTCCTTGGTGCAAAGCGGCAAGGTCAAACTGCTGGCCACCACGGCCCGCAGCGCGAGCCAGGCCTTTCCAAAGCTGCCGCCGGCAGCCAGCGTGGTGCCGGGGTATGCGATGGACATCTGGGTGGGCGTGTTCGCGCCGGCTGGCACGCCACGCGACTTGGTCGACCGCTACAACGCGGCCATCAACCGCATCTCCCGGACGCCGCAGACCACGGCGCTCCTGGATATGGATGGCACCGTGCCCGCCAGCCTGACGAGCGCGGAATTCGGCCGCCGCGTAGCCGACGACTATGCGCAATGGCGCGCGGTGGCGCAAAGCCACCGCATCGGCATCGAATGATGCGCGACGCTGCAAGCCCGGCGTGCTCTCAGGAACGGCCGACGCCCTGCACCATATCCAGTTTGCTCATCTGGTGCCGGAGCGCGTGGCGCGACAAGCCAAGCGTGCTCGCCGCCGCGCCGAGGTTGCCGCCCGTGGCGGCCAAGGCAGATTCGATCATGCCGCGCTGGAAGGTTGCGGTGCGTGCGGCGTAGTTGCCTTCGGCCACGTCGACACCCGGCGCGGGGCCGCGCACGACGCGCGCCGGCAGATGTTCCAAGCCCACCCTGGTGCCGCTTTCCAGGATGCAAATGCGTTCCAGCAGGTTGCCCAACTCGCGCACATTGCCCGGCCAGGCATAGCGCCGGAACGCCGCTTCCACAGGCGCGTCGAGGCGCTCGAAATGGCTGGCGTGCAGGCGGTTGAAGCGCGCCAGGAACCGCTCGGCCAGCACGAAGATGTCGTCGCCGCGTTCACGCAGCGGCGGCAGGTTGATCGAGACCACCTGCAGGCGGTAGTAGAGATCGTCGCGGAACTTGCCGGCGTTGACTTCGCCCAGCAGAATCTTGTTGGTGGCGGCGATGAAGCGCACATCGGTGCAGACTTCGCGCACCGCCCCGATGCGACGAAAGCGCCGGCTGTCCAGCAGCGTCAGGATCTTGGCCTGCATCATGGGATCGAGCTCGCGCACCTCGTCCAGGAAGACGCTGCCGCCGTGGGCGGTCTCCAGCAGACCCACCTTGCGCGCGACGGCGCCCGTGAACGCCCCGCGCTCATGGCCGAAAAGCTCCGACTCCAGCAAATTGCCGGGAATGGCCGCGCAATTGATCTCGGTGAAGCCCTTGTCGGCCCGGGACGAATGCTCGTGCAGGGCGCGCGCCACCAAGCCCTTGCCCGTGCCCGTCTCGCCGTAGAGGAGCACCGTGCTGGCGTGGCTGCGCGCGACGCGCAGGACCAGGTCGCGCAAGGCGACGATGGAAGGGTGGTCGCCGACGATGATCTCGGCAAGCGCGACAGGTGCGGTCATGGACGCCGGACAAAAACAGGGGTGCCCGGCATTATCCCGGCAATGGGGTGCCTGCCTTTATGCCGGCATACTTGGCGCGGCCCTCGTGTCGCGTCACCGATCATCTGTCGGTCTGCGCTGGCCATCGAAGCGCATCGCGGCGTTGCATCGCTTGCCAATACAGATCGGTATGGGCTGCGCGATGCGCCTTGTGCTGCGCTCCGATGGCGGCGCGCAGCCTACGACATCTGATCGGTGACGCGACACTAGCCATCGCTGGAATTCGATGCGGCAGTTTGCGGCAAATGATCCCGATCCCGGCACTGGCCATCTCACGGCGCAGCCACCCGCCCATCGAGCACCGCCAGCAGGTTTCTGGCCGCGCCGACGCCCATGCTGACATAGGCGGTGTCGGTCACCCCGCCGATATGCGGGCTGAGGATGAAGTTCTTTTCACCTTGGAACGGATGCCCCGCCGCCATGGGTTCGAGCGCAAAGCTGTCCAGACCGGCCATGCCCACCTGGCCGCTGCGCACGGCGGCCAGCAATGCGGCCTCGTCGATCAGACCGCCGCGCGCCGTGTTGATCAGCAGCACGCCGCGCTTGCACTGCGCCAGGGTGCGGGCGTTGAGCAGGCCCCGGTTGTCGTCGGTCAGCGGGCAGTGCAGCGAGATCGCATCCGATGTGCGCCAGAGGGTCTCCAGACTCACGCGCTGCACGCAAGCCGGGAGTGCGCCGGCATGGGGATCGAAACCCAGCACCCGCATGCCCAGCGCAGCGGCCAGCAGCGCAAAGCGCTGGCCGATGGCCCCCAGCCCCACCACGCCGATGCTGCGCCCGCGCAGTTCCAGGCTTTTGTGCGTGGCCTTGTCCCAGTGGCCGGCGTGCATGCGCGCATCGAGCGCCACTACCGACTTGGCACAGGCCAGCAGCAGCGCCAGGGCTTGCTCGGCCACCGCAGGCGCATTGGCCCCGACCGCAGCCACCACGGCGATGCCGCGCGCCTGGGCTGCCTGCTTGTCGATGGTGTCGCTGCCACTGCCATGTTTGGAGATGACTTTCAGCGCCGGCGCAGCATCCATCACGGCAGCGCCGACCATGCCATAGCGCACGATGATGGCCACCGGGTCGTGCGCGCGGCACAGCGCCACCAGGTCTTGCTCGGCGGGCGCCGGGCCGGCATAGACGATCTTGAAGTCTGCGAGCAGGGCCAGCGCCTGCGGCGCAAGGTCTGCGCCGGTGACCAGGATGGTGGCGCTCACCGGGGTACCTTCGCTTCGGCTGCGGTGCGGGCGCCTTCGGGCGGCCGTGCAGCGCTCACGGGAACTGCCCTTCCTGCCCCTGCTGTATCACCCCGGCTGCCTTGAGCGCGGCCGGCAGCCATGGGGCGGAGGTATCGCCCCGGGCAATGGCCTGGATGCGCGCGGCTTCTTCGGCCACCTTGTTTCGGGCCAGCGCCATCAACGCCGGGGCCTTGGCGCGCTCGATGACCACCACGCCATCGGCATCGCCAACGATCAGGTCGCCCGGATGGACCACCACGCCACCGGCCGATATCGGGTGGTTGATGCGGCCAGGCACCAGCTTGGTCGGCCCTGCGGGGTTGAAGCCCACGCTGAACACGGCAAAGTCCAGCGCCAGCACATCGAGCCGGTCACGGATCGCGGCATCGACCACCACGCCCGCCAGACCCCGCTGCTTGCAGGCGCTGAGCATCAGGGTGCCCATCAGCGCGACGGTCTGATCGCCCCGGCCGTCGATGACCAGCACATCCCCGGGCCGGGCCAGCGCAACCGCCGCATGGATCATCAGGTTGTCGCCGGGGCGCACTTCGACGGTGAAGGCCGGGCCGGCAAGCTGCATGCGCTCGTGCACCGGCGCCACGCGGCCATGCATGGTGCCGCGCCGGCCCGCCACGTCGGAAAGAATGGCGGCCTGGAAGGCTGCGGCTTGTTCGACGAGGTCGGCGCTGACGCGCTCGAAGTCACGAATGATGGCGGGAAGTTGGTCCATGGCGTTGCATCTCCGGTGAAAAGAAAGGGCAGAGGGTACGAAAGGGTGAAGTGGTCGGCCGCTGCGCAGGAACGGGAAACGAGGAGTCAGTTCATGCTGGCCCCCGAGTCCTTGACGATCTTGCCCCAGCGCGTGACCTCGGTGCGCAGCAGTTCGGCAAAGCGCTCGGCGCTGCCGCCGAGCACCTCGCCGCCTTCGGAGCGCAGTTTCTCGGCCACATCGGGCTGCGCCAGCGCCTGGTTGATGGCCCGGTTCAACTGCTGCACGATGGCGGCGGGCGTGCCGGCCGGCGCGAGGATGCCGTACCAGGTCACGGCATCGAAGCCCGGGTAGCCGGACTCGGCCAGCGTGGGTGTGTCCGGCAACTGGCCCGAGCGCCGGGCCGAGGTGAGCACGATGGCGCGCAGCTTGCCGTTGCGCACCTGGCCCAGCAGCGTGGTCACGGATGACAGGTACAGATCGATCTGCCCACCCACCAGGTCCGTCATGCCCTGGGCTGCGCCTTTGTAGGGGATGTGGCGCAGTTGGATGCCGGCAGCGTTCTCGGCCAGATTGCCCGCCAGATGCGCGGTGCTGCCGGAAAACCCCAGTGTGATCGTGTCGGGCTGCATCCTGGCTGCCGCGACCACGTCGGCGTAGGTCTTGAAGGCCGACTTCGGGTGCGTGACCAGCACCATCGGCGAGGATGACACCAGCGCCACCGGCACCAGGTCCTTGAGCGGGTCATAGGGCAGTTCGGGGTAGAGCGCGGGATTGATGGCCAGGTTGCTGGTCTGCCCCAGCACCAGCGTATGGCCATCGGGCGCCGACTTGGCGACGCTGTCCACGCCCAGGTTGCCGCTGGCACCGGGGCGGTTGTCCACCAGCACGCTCCAGCCGTTGTGCTCGGCCATTTTTTGCGCCACGGTGCGCGCCGTCATGTCAGGCCCGCCGCCGGCCAGAAACGGCACCACCAGCCGGATCGGCTTGCCCGGATAGCCCTGTTGCGCCAGCGGGCTGCCGGCGGGCAGGGCCGCCAGCGCCAGCCCGAGCCAGGCGGCGGCGCACAGGCGCAGCGGGCGCGAAAGCGGCAAAAGCAGGGAAGGCAGCATGGTCGTGGGTCTCCGTGGCGAACAGCACACTGTGCGCCTTCGGTGCCGCATGACACGCGGTGCGCCGAAGGCATCGCACATCACGCAGTGCCGCAGGCGCTGCAAGCGTGGCGCGACTGTAGCGAAAGCCGTCGGCTAGCGCGCAGGAATCCATCGATATCAATTGACGCTGGCCCCCGAGTCCTTGACGATCTTGCCCCAGCGCGGCACCTCGGTGCGCAGCAGTTCGGCAAAGCGCTCGGCGCTGCCGCCGAGCACCTCGCCGCCTTCGGAGCGCAGTTTTTCGGCCACATCGGGCTGTGCCAGCGCCTGATTGATGGCCTGGTTCAACTGCTGCACGATGGCGGCGGGTGTGCCCGCCGGAGCGAGGATGCCGTACCAGGTCGTGACATCGAAGCCCGGGTAGCCGGACTCGGCCAGCGTGGGCGTGTCCGGCAACTGGCCCGAGCGCCGGGCCGAGGTGATCGCCAGCGCGCGCAGCCTGCCGTTGCGCACCTGGCCCAGCAGCGTGGGCACGGAGGATATGTACAAATCGATCTGCCCGCCCACCAGGTCCGTCACGCCCTGGGCTGCGCCTTTGTAGGGGATGTGGCGCAGCCGGATGCCGGCAGCGTTCTCGGCCAGTTTGCCCGCCAGTTGCGCGGTGCTGCCGGCAACCCCCAGCGTGACCGTATCGGGCTGCATCCTGGCCGCAGTGACCACATCGGCATAGGTCTTGAAGGCCGACTTCAGGGACGTGACCAGCACGATGGGCGAGGACGACAGCAGCGCCACCGGCACCAGGTCCTTGAGCGGGTCATAAGGCAGTTGGGGGTAGAGCGTGGGGTTGATGGCCAGGTTGTTGGTCTGCCCCAGCACCAGCGTATGGCCATCGGGCGCCGACTTGGCGACGCTGTCCACGCCCAGGTTGCCGCCGGCGCCGGGGCGGTTGTCCACCAGCACGCTCCAGTGGTTCTGCTCGGCCATTTTCTGCGCCACGGTGCGCGCCGTGATGTCGGAACCGCTGCCCGGCGGGAACGGGACGACCAGCCGGATCGGCCTGCCCGGATAGCCCTGCTGCGCCAGCGGGCTGCCGGCGGGCAGGGCCGCCAGCGCCAGCGCCAGCCAGGCGGCAGCGCACAGGCGCAGGGGGAGCGGGGGCAGGGGGCGTGCAAGCGGGGGAAGCGAAAGAAGCGGCATGGTCGTTGGTCTCTGTGGCAAACATCACGCGGTGCGCCTTAGTGTCGCGTCACCGATCATCTGTCGGTCTGCGCTGGCCATCGAAGCGCATCGCGGCGTTGCATCGCTTGCCAATACAGCTCGGTATGGGCAAGCGATGCGCCTTGCGCTGCGCTCCGATGGCTGCGCGCAGCCTACGACATCTGATCCGTGACGCGACACGAGGCACCGCATCGTGGCGCGACTGTAGCGAAAGCCGTCGGCCAGCGCGCAGGAGTCGAGCCATCGATCTCAATCGATGCTGGCCCCCGAGTCCTTGACGATCTTGCCCCAGCGCGTGACCTCGGTGCGCAGCAGTTCGGCAAAGCGCTCGGCGCTGCCGCCGAGCACCTCGCCGCCTTCGGCGCGCAGTTTTTCGGCCACATCGGGCTGCGCCAGCGCCTGGTTGATGGCCTGGTTCAACTGCTGCACGATGGCGGCGGGCGTGCCGGCCGGCGCGAGGATGCCGAACCAGGTCAGCGCATCGAAGCCCGGGTAGCCGGACTCGGCCAGCGTGGGTGTGTCCGGCAACTGGCCCGAGCGCCGGGCCGAGGTGAGCACGATGGCGCGCAGCTTGCCGTTGCGCACCTGGCCCAGCAGCGTGGGCACGGAAGACATGTACAGATCGATCTGCCCGCCGACCAGGTCCGTCATGGCCTGGGCCGCGCCTTTGTACGGAATATGGCGCAGCCGGATGCCGGCAGCGTTCTGGGCCAACTCGCCCGCCAGATGCGCCACCGTGCCATTGCCGGAATAGCCGAGCGTGACCATATCGGGCTGCTTTCTGGCCGCCGCCACCACATCGGCATAGGTCTTGAAGGCCGACTTCACGGACGTGGCCATCACGATGGGCGCGGACGACAGCAGCGCCACCGGCACCAGGTCCTTGAGCGGGTCATAGGGCAGTTGGGGGTAGAGCGCGGGATTGATGGCCAGGTTGCTGGTCTGCCCCAGCACCAGCGTATGGCCATCGGGCGCCGACTTGGCGGCACTGCCCAGGCCCAGGTTGCCGCCGGCGCCGGGGCGGTTGTCCACCACCACGCTCCAGCGGTTCTGCTCGGCCATTTTTTGCGCCACGGTGCGCGCAATCATGTCGGTGCCGCCGCCCGGCGGGAACGGAACGATCAGGCGGATCGGCTTGCCCGGGTAGCCCTGCTGCGCCAGCGGGCTGCCGGCGGGCAGGGCCGCCAGCACCAGCGCCAGCCAGGCGGCAGCGCACAGGCGCAACGGGCGCAACGGGCGCAGCCGTGGGGAAGGTGGGGAAGGCGCAGAAAACGCGGCCGCAGAGGGCAGGGTGGGCATGGTCGTTGGTCTCCGTGGTGTGCACCGTGATGCGCGCCGGCTGCGCTGCATCGGGGGCGCGACTGTAAGGGCCGGTTGCGCTGCATACAATGGCGTTTCGCTGCGCGCAACGCAGGGCGGCGTCAGGCAGGAGGGTGGTCTCCATACGCCAGTGAGCGCCGCGCGGCCACCCGAAGGCGCTCGTCCCGCAGCCGAAGTCGCAGGCACTCCAGTGAGCGCACCATGAGCAAGCAATTTCGCCGCAGCGCTGCGAGCGCTGCTTCCCCGCCCATCCTGGCCGACGCAGCAGCCCCTGCCGCCGCCGTCGTCTCCGTCGTCTCCGTCAGACGCGCACTGCAACTGCTCGACGCCTTCGCCTTGGGCGAATCACAGTTGTCGCTGGCCGTGCTGAGCCAGCGCTGCGCGTTGCACAAGACCACGGTGCTGCGTCTGGCACGCACGCTGGCACAAGCGGGCTACCTGGTGCAGCGCGAGGACGGCCCATGGCGCCTGGGGCCGGCAACGGGCTGGCTCGGTGCGCGCTACCAGGCCGGGTTTGACGTGCAAAACGTCCTGGAGCCGGCATTGCGCGCGCTCACCCAGTCCAGCGGCGAGAGCGCGGCCTTTTACGTGCGCGAGGGCCCGTTGCGTACCTGCCTGGTGCGCGTGGAAGGCCCGCAGGCGCTGCGCCACCATGCGCGTATGGGCGAAGGCTTGCCGCTGGACAAAGGCTCGCCGGGCCGCGTGATCCTGGCGTTCTCGGGCGAGCCAGGCGCCGACTACGAGGCGATCCGCCAGCGCGGCTACCACTGGTCGATTGGCGAGCGCGAGCAGGGCGTGGCCACCGTGTCGGCGCCGGTGTTCGGGCCGCATTGGCGGCTGCTGGGCTCGGTGTGCATTTCGGGGCCGGCGTCGCGCCTGCCGGTCAAAAAGCTGCAAGCGCTGGCGCCGAGCCTGATCGGCGCGGCCAACCGGCTGTCCCATGCGCTCGCCGGCGCGGCGCTCACGCCGTCACCCGCGTCGTCGTCCGCGCGGCCCGGCCAATGGCATCCATGACGGGGTTTGCCGCAGCGTGCGCCCCAAGCCCGCGCCCGCGCCCGCTGGCGCTGCGGGGGGGGGTCACTCCACCAGCGCCCGCATCCAGTCGGGCAGGGGCACGGCCTTGGACTGCCTGAAGTCCACCCAGATGGTGGTGGCGCCGCCGGCCGCGCAAATCACGCCGGGCTGGCTTTGCCGCTCCATCGTGCCCCAGGTCTCGAACGTGGTGCGCCCCGGGTCGCTGACGTACATCCGCAGCAGCACATCCGCCGGGTATTCGAGCTGGTGGTAGAAGTTGCAAAATGCGTGGGCGATGACCGGCCCCTGCCCGTCCGGGTCCGGGCGGCAGCCCATTGCCACCATCCAGTCGATGCGCGCCGTCTCCAGGTAGCGGAAATACACCGTGTTGTTGACATGGCCCATCGCATCCATGTCGCCCCAGCGCACCGGAAAGCGCATTTCATGAACCAGCTTCTTGCGTTCGGGAAGGTCAATCTTCATCGGTGTGCCTTGGTGGATGCGAGGATGCCAGCGGTGAACCGTGCCGTGGCCGCCTACTGCGCGGGCGCGGGCCACGGGCCAGTGGCCGCTCCGGAAAAACGAGTATAGAAGGGCGAACAGGGCTTCGCTGGCGATGAACCGACCGCAGAGGCTGGCATGGTTCCACGGCACGGTGGCCAGCCCGTTCGGCCCCGGATCCGGCATGCTGCACGGCAGCACGAAGCGGATTCCATGCCTGAATCATCCGTGCACTTCATCGGCGTCGCTTGCCGTGCACTCGTACTGTCTGCGCTTGGCCTTCGCTTTCACGAACGATTGGGAAATGGAATCAGCATCCGGCGCTCGGGTCAGACGGCAAAACCGTCGTCGGCCGCGATCACCGCGCCGTTGATGAAATGGCTCTGGTCGCTGGCCAGCATGACCAGCAGGGCATCGAGGTCTTCGGGGCTGCCCACGCGCTTGCGCGGCAGCATCGCCACCAGTTTGCGGCCCTGCTCCGTCTGCCAGTGGTGGTGGTTGATCTCGGTGTCGATGTAGCCGGGGCAGATGGCATTGACGTTGATGCCGAACCTGCCCCATTCCCCGGCCATGGCCCGGGTCATCTGCACCACGGCCGCCTTGCTCATGCAGTAGGCGCCGATCTGCGGCAACACCTTCAGGCCCGCCATCGAGGCGATATTGATGATGCGCCCGCCGGTGAAACTGCCGGGCGCGGCACCGCAGGCACGGGCCAGCATGCGCTTGCCCACCTCTTGCGCCACGAAGAAGGCGCCCCGGACATTGGTGTTGAAGATGAAGTCGTAGTCCTCGGGCCGCACATCCTGTATGCGCTGCGTGGTCGAGACGCCCGAGTTGTTGACCAGAATGTCGATCGAGCCCATCTCGGTTTCGGCGTGGGCCACGGCGGACTTGATCGAGTCATGGTCGGTCACGTCCAGTGCGATCACATGGGCATCGCCGCCCTCGCCCTCGATGTGCGCGCGCAGTTCCTTGAGCCGCTCCACCCGGCGGCTGGCCAGCACCACACCGGCTCCGGCGCGGGCCAGCGTGCGGGCAAACTGCGCGCCCAGGCCGCTGGAGGCGCCGGTGATGAAGGCCACGCGGCCGGACAAGTCGATGCTGTATGCCATTGAGGGACTCCTTGGAAGAAATGGAACGGTCGTTCGCTGATCGGTAGCCGGTGCATACAATCGGTGGCCAGCCAGACACCTGCACGGCAGAAGTCGCCCCATTATCAAACGCCCCGAGCCGCCGATGACAAACCAGGAACTCCTCGCCCGGTATGGGCCCCGCGAATCAATGCAATACGATCTGGTGGTCGTCGGCGCCGGCCCGGGCGGCCTGGCCACAGCCATCCACGCCAAGCAACTGGCGGCGGAAAAAGGCCGGGAGATATCGGTGCTGGTGCTGGAAAAAGGCTCGGCGCCCGGCGCGCACATCCTGTCGGGCGCGATCATGGACCCCCGGGCGCTGACCGAACTGATCCCCGACTGGAAACAGCGCGGCGCCCCGTTGAACCAGCCCGTGACCGACGATGCCTATGTCTTTTTGAGCCGGCAATCGGGCTTTCGCGTGCCCCGGCTGCTGCTGCCGCCGTTTGCGCAAAACCACGGCAACTTCATCGTGAGCCTGGGTGACGTGACCCGCTGGCTGGCCGAGCAAGCCGAGGCCCTGGGCGTGGAGATCTTCCCCGGCTTTCCCGCTGCCGAACTGCTCTACGACGACGACGGCTCGGTCAAGGGCGTGGCCACCGGCCACCTGGGTCTGGGCAAGGACGGCCAGCCCACGGCGGGCTTTCAGTTGGGCATGGAACTGCTGGGCAAATACACCGTGTTCGCCGAAGGCGCACGCGGCCACCTGGGGCGCCAACTGATCGCGCGCTACCAGCTCGACCAAGACCGCGAGCCGCAAAGTTTCGCCATCGGCATCAAGGAATTGTGGGAAATCGACCCCGCACGCCACCAACCCGGCTTCGTGCTGCACAGCGCCGGCTGGCCCATGGCCAGCGACACCTACGGCGGCGCCTTTCTCTACCATATGCAAGAGCGCAAGGTGGCCGTCGGCTTCGTGACCGGCCTGGGTTACACCAACCCCTACCTCGACCCATTCGAGGAATTCCAGCGCTGGAAGACCCATCCGAACATCCGCTACTACTTCGAGAACGACAGCGGCGCGATCAGCGCCAGGCGCCTGTCCTACGGCGCGCGCGCGATCAACGCCAGCGGCATCAATGCCCTGCCCAAGACGGTGTTCCCGGGCGGCGCACTGGTGGGCTGCGACGCCGGATACCTGAACGTGGGCCGCATCAAGGGCAGCCACGCCGCCATCAAAACCGGCATGCTGGCCGCGCAAGCCGCCTGCGAGGCCATCATCGCCGGCCGCCAGCACGACGAACTCAGCGCCTACCCCGAAGCCTTCGGAAAAAGCTGGCTGCACACCGAACTGAACAAAGACCGCAACTTCAAGAACTGGTTCAAACACGGCCTGGCCACGGCCACGCTGATGAACGGCCTGGAGCAACTGGTGCTGCGCGGCCGCATCCCCTGGACGCTGCACCGCGACCAGCCCGACCACGCCCGGCTCAGACCCGCCGCCGAATGCCGGCCCATCGCCTACCCCAAGCCCGATGGCAAACTGACCTTCGACCGCCTCGCGAGCGTGTTCATCAGCAACACCAACCACGAAGAAAACCAGCCCGCCCACCTGACGCTCGAGGACGCGAGCGTGCCGGTGCGCACCAACCTGGCCCGCTACGCCGGCCCCGAGACGCGCTACTGCCCCGCCGGCGTCTACGAATTCGTGCCCGATGAAACCCAAGGCGGCCAAGCCCAACGTCTGCAGATCAACGCCCAAAACTGCGTGCACTGCAAGACCTGCGACATCAAGGACCCGACGCAGAACATCGTCTGGGTGACACCAGAAGGCGGTGGCGGGCCGAACTATGCGGGGATGTGAGCAGCCGTTGCCACTCGAGCCGCACGGACATTGCAGACCATGCGATGGGGCGCCATTGCACCCCTGAGTTCAGCGCGTCGGGCCTGCATCACCGGGTGCAAACAGTTCCCAACTGGCGATGAAAAGGGCGGCGATGACCGGGCCGATGACAAAGCCCATCAGGCCGAACAGGGCCATTCCGCCCAGTGTCGAGATCAGCACGATGTAGTCCGGCATCTTGGTGTCCTTGCCGACCAGGATGGGGCGCAGGATGTTGTCCACCAGCCCGATCACGCCGACACCGAAGGCGGTCAGCACCACCCCTTGCCATATGGCGCCCGTGGCCAGGAAATAGATCGCCACCGGCACCCAGATCAGCCCGGCGCCCACGGCGGGCAGCAAGGACAGGAAGGCCATCAAGACGCCCCAAAGGACCGGGCCCTGGATGCCCAGCACCCAGAAGATCAGCCCGCCCAATGCGCCCTGGGCGGCTGCGACCACGATATTGCCTTTGACGGTGGCGCGGATCACGGTGGTGAAGTTGCGGATCAGCGGCTGCTTGTGGTTCGGCTCCAGCGGGGTGGCCTGGCCGATGCGCAATGCCAGGCGCGGGCCGTCGCGCAACAGGAAAAACAGCAGGTACAGCATGACGCCGAAACTGACGATGAACTCCAGCGTGTTTTGTCCGATGTTCAGCGCCTGCGTGGCCAGGAACTGGCTGGCCTGGACGGCAACGGCGGAGAGCCTTTGTTGCCATTGCCCGACGGAGGTCAGATGCAGGCCGTCGAGCAGGTTGACGGCCCAGGCGGGCAGGGCGGCGATCACTTGCTGCAGATACAGGCCAAAGTCGATCTGGCCGGTGTACACCCGCTCATAGATCACCGTCGCTTCCTGGGCCAGCGAGACGGTGATCGCCGCCAGCGGCAAGATGACGACGATCAGGCACAGTGCCAGCGTGCACAGCGCTGCCAGCGTTGGGCGCCCGGGCATGCGATCGAGCAGCCGGCGGTGCCAGGGCGCAAACAATATGGCCAAGATCACGCCCCAGAAAACGGCCCCGTGGAACTGCCACAGGATGGCGCCGAAGGCGATGGTGACGAGGATCAGCAGCAGCACGAAGGCTTTGTCCTGAAGATGGTGGGGCGTCATGTTCGAGCGTGGCAACGACAATGGATGGAATGTACGCCAGTGCGCCGTCCCGCAAATAGCTGCACAAAATGAAATCGCTGTGTTTTGTCTCGGGACAAGGCGCAAATCATCGTAATACCGATACCGTGCAGGGGTGTGGCGATGATTTGCAACACCGCCCTGGCGCGAAGGGCGCTTCCTTCATGTGCAGTTATTTACGGGACGATACACCAGGCGGGGCTGCGGCAAGTCCCCGGGCGGATGATCGGTGGCACAATGCGCCGTGTACCAAGGCCCTTCCCCAGCCACAGTCGCATCCGCCAACCGGTCCAGCCGTGTCGCGGAAGGTTTTCCAACCAACTCATGCTTTCCGCAGGAAAGCGCAGGTCAGCGCATCATGAGCGATACGGCATCCGTCTACCAAGCCTATCAAGGCAACACCTACCTGTTCGGCGGCAACGCGCCCTATGTCGAAGAGTTGTACGAGAACTATCTCGGCAACCCCGGCAGCGTCCCGGACAACTGGCGCGAGTATTTTGACGCACTCCAGCATGTGGCTGCCGTCGACGGCAGCCATGCCCGGGATGTGCCCCATTTGCCGGTCATCAATGCCTTTGCCGAGCGCGCCAAGCAGGGGGGCACCAAGGTGGTCGTGGCCACGGGGGCGGATTCGGAACTGGGCCGCAAACGCACGGCTGTGCAGCAGCTGATTGCGGCGTACCGCAATGTGGGCCAGCGCTGGGCCGATCTCGACCCGCTCAAGCGCACCGAGCGCCCGGTGATTCCCGAACTCGATCCGGCGTTCTATGGCTTCAGCGATGCCGACCAGGAGACGGTGTTCAACACCAGCAACCTGTTCTTCGGCAAGGAGACGATGCCTTTGCGCGAACTGCTCAATGCGCTGCGCGAGACCTACTGCGGCTCGATTGGCGCCGAGTACATGTACGCCACCGACCAGAACCAGAAACGCTGGTGGCAGCAGCGGCTCGAAGCCATACGCAGCAAGCCCAGCTTTGGCGCGGACAAGAAGCAGCACATCCTGGAGCGGCTGACCGCCGCCGAGGGCCTGGAGCGTTTCCTGCACACCAAGTATGTCGGGCAAAAGCGCTTCTCGCTCGAAGGCGGCGAGAGTTTCATTGCCTCGATCGACGAGTTGATACAGTCGGCGGGCGCCAAGGGGGTGCAGGAAATCGTGATCGGCATGGCCCACCGTGGCCGCTTGAATGTGCTGGTCAACGTCATGGGCAAGATGCCCAAGGATTTGTTTGCCGAATTCGACCATACGGCGCCCGAAGACCTGGCTGCCGGCGATGTGAAGTACCACCAGGGCTTCAGCTCCGACGTGACCACCCCGGGCGGCCCGGTACACCTTTCGCTGGCTTTCAATCCGTCGCACCTGGAGATCGTCAACCCGGTGGTCGAAGGCTCGGTGCGCGCGCGCATGGACCGCCGGGCCGACCCGCAAGGCCAGCAGGTGCTGCCGGTGCTGGTGCATGGTGACGCGGCATTTGCCGGCCAGGGGGTGATTCAGGAAACGCTGGCGCTGGCACAGACCCGGGGCTACTCCACCGGCGGCACGGTGCATATCGTGATCAACAACCAGATCGGTTTCACCACCTCCGACCCCCGCGATAGCCGTTCCACGCTGTACTGCACCGATGTGGTCAAGATGATCGAGTCGCCGGTGCTGCATGTCAACGGCGATGATCCCGAGGCCGTGGTGCTGGCCACCCAACTGGCCCTGGAGTTCCGCATGGAGTTCCGCAAGGATGTGGTCGTGGACATCGTCTGCTTTCGCAAGCTCGGCCACAACGAGCAGGACACGCCGGCGCTGACCCAGCCGCTGATGTACAAGAAGATCGGCGCGCATCCGGGCACGCGCAAGCTCTATGCCGACAAACTGGCTGCGCAGGGCCTGGGCGAGACCTTGGGCGATGACATGGCCCGGGCCTACCGCCAGGCGATGGATGCCGGCAAGCACACGGTCGATCCGGTGCTGACCAACTTCAAGAGCAAGTACGCGGTCGACTGGAGCCCCTTCCTGGGCAAGAAGTGGACCGACGCTGGTGACACCGCGATTCCGCTGGCCGAGTGGCGGCGCCTGGCCGAGAAAATCACGCTGATTCCTGGCAGCGTGACCCCGCACCAACTGGTCAGGAAGGTCTATGACGATCGCGCCGCGATGGGCCGTGGCGAACTGCCCGTGGACTGGGGCATGGGCGAGCATATGGCGTTTGCATCGCTGGTGGCCAGCGGCTACGCGGTGCGGCTGTCGGGTGAGGACTGCGGCCGTGGCACGTTCACGCACCGCCACGCCGTGGTGCATGACCAAAAGCGCGAGAAATGGGACATCGGCACCTACACGCCGTTGCAGAACGTGGCCGAGAACCAGGCGCCGTTCGTCGTCATCGACTCCATCCTCTCCGAAGAGGCGGTGCTGGGCTTTGAATACGGCTACGCCTCGAACGACCCCAATACCCTGGTGATCTGGGAAGCCCAGTTCGGCGACTTCGCCAATGGCGCGCAGGTGGTGATCGACCAGTTCATCGCCTCGGGCGAAGTCAAATGGGGCCGCGTCAACGGCATCACGCTGATGCTGCCCCATGGCTACGAAGGCCAAGGCCCCGAGCACAGTTCGGCGCGTCTGGAGCGCTTCATGCAAATGGCGGCCGACGCCAACATGCAAGTGGTGCAGCCGACCACGGCCAGCCAGATTTTCCATGTGCTGCGGCGCCAGATGGTGCGCGCGCTGCGCAAGCCGCTGATCATCATGACGCCCAAGTCGCTGCTGCGCAACAAGGACGCCACCTCGCCGCTGTCCGAGTTCACCAGGGGCGGCTTCCAGACGGTGATTCCCGAGCAGGACGAAGCCATCGTCAAAAAGGCCGCCAAGGTCAGGCGCGTGCTGGCCTGCTCCGGCAAGGTGTACTACGACCTGGTCAAAAGGCGCAGCGAGAAGGCCATCGATGATGTGGCGATCCTGCGCGTCGAGCAGTTGTACCCGTTCCCGCACAAAGCCTTTGCCGCAGAGCTCAAGCGCTACGCCCAGGCCATCGATGTGGTCTGGTGCCAGGACGAGCCGCAGAACCAGGGCGCCTGGTTCTTCGTGCAGCACTACATCCACGAGAACATGCACGAAGGCCAGAAACTGGGCTACTCCGGCCGCGCGGCATCGGCATCGCCTGCCGTCGGATACTCGCACCTGCACCAGGAGCAGCAAAAGGCGCTGGTCGATGGCGCGTTCGGCAAGATCAAGGGCTTTGTGCTGACCAAATGAACGCCACTGCGCACGGCAAGCGAAAACCCTCATCCCCATGGTTCCCGAAGTCCCCGAAGCATTCCGAAAGAAGAACTGGTATGGCCATCGTAGAAGTCAAAGTCCCCGCACTGTCCGAATCCGTGGTCGAGGCCACCTTGCTGGCGTGGAAGAAAAAGCCCGGCCAGGCCGTGGCAATCGATGAGATTCTGATCGAGATCGAAACCGACAAGGTGGTGCTGGAAGTGCCTGCGCCCGCCGCCGGCCTGCTGGCCGAGATCGTTCAGGGCGACGGCGCCACGGTCGCCGCCGAGCAGGTCATTGCCCGCATCGACACCGAAGGCCGGGCGGCAGCATCGGCTGCTTCGGCAGTTTCGGCCGCAGCAGCCACTGTGGCGCCGGCCGCAGCCCAGGCAGCGAAGGCCGGCGTCGCCATGCCGGCCGCCGCCAAACTGCTGGCCGACCACCAACTGTCCGCCGCGTCGGTGCCGGGCACGGGCAAGGACGGCCGCGTGACCAAGGTGGATGTGCTCGGTGCCGTGGCCCGCGGCGCAGCCGCTACGACATCCTTCGCAGCCGCTACGACATCCTTCGCAGCCGCTACGACACCCTTCGCCGCCGCTGCGACACCCTCGGTTGCTGCAACACCCCCCGCATCCGCGACGCCCGCCATCCCGACCGGCGTTCCCGCCAAGGTCCTGCCCCAGGTGCCGGCGCCCGCATCCTCCAGGCCGCAGTGGGGCGAGCGCCCCGAGCAGCGCGTTGCGATGAGCCGTCTGCGTGCCCGCGTGGCCGAGCGCCTGCTGCAATCGCAGTCGACCAACGCCATCCTGACCACGTTCAACGAAGTGAACATGGCACCGGTGATGCAGATGCGCAAGAAGTTCCAGGACGCATTCACCAAGGAGCATGGCGTGAAGATCGGCTTCATGGGCTTTTTCGTGAAGGCGGCAGTGCATGCCCTGAAGAAATACCCGGTGCTCAACGCGGCCGTCGATGGCAACGACATCGTCTACCACGGCTACTTCGACATCGGCATCGCCGTCGGCTCGCCCCGTGGTCTGGTGGTGCCGATACTGCGCAACGCCGACCAGATGGGCTTTGCCGACATCGAAAAGAAAATCGCCGAGTTCGCCCAGAAGGCCGCGGACGGCAAGCTGGAAATTCAGGAGCTGACCGGCGGCACCTTTTCCATCTCCAATGGCGGCACTTTTGGCTCGATGCTGTCCACGCCCATCATCAACCCGCCGCAGTCGGCCATCCTGGGCGTGCACGCCACCAAGGACCGCGCCGTGGTGGAGGACGGCCAGATCGTCATCCGCCCGATGAACTACCTGGCCATGTCTTACGACCACCGCATCATCGACGGCCGCGAAGCCGTGCTGGGCCTGGTGGCGATGAAGGAGGCGCTGGAAGATCCTGCGCGCCTGCTGTTCGACATCTGAGCGGGGTCTTCCATGAGCCAAGCATTCGATGTGATCGTCATCGGCGCCGGCCCCGGTGGCTACATTGCCGCGATCCGCGCCGCCCAACTGGGCTTGAACACCGCCTGTATCGATGCGTCGCAGAACGACCAGGGAGGGGCCGCTCCGGGCGGCACCTGCACCAACGTGGGCTGCATTCCGTCCAAGGCGCTGCTGCAATCGTCCGAGCATTTCGAGCAGGCAACGCATTGGGCCGACCATGGCATCACGGTCGCCGGCGTGCAGATCGATGTGGCCAAAATGCAGGCCCGCAAAAGCGCCGTGGTCCGGCAAAACAACGATGGCATCCAGTACCTGTTCAAGAAGAACAAGGTCCGCTTCTTCCATGGCCGCGGCTCGTTCGTGCAGGCCGTCGAGGGCGGCTATCGGATTGCGGTGCAAGCGCTGGCCCAAGGCGCGGCGCCAGAGTTGTTGACCGGCAAGCAGATCATCGTGGCCACCGGCTCGAGCGCGCGCGCGCTGCCCGGCACACCGTTTGACGAAGAACGGGTGCTGTCCAACGACGGCGCATTGCGCCTCGCCGCAGTGCCCAAGAGGCTGGCCCTGATCGGCGCCGGAGTGATCGGCCTGGAAATCGGCTCCGTGTGGCGCCGCCTGGGCGCCGAGGTCACCATCCTCGAAAGCCTGCCGACTTTTCTGGGCGCGGTCGACGAGCAGATCGCCAAAGAGGCGAAAAAGGCTTTCGACAAGCAGGGCCTGGCGATCGAACTGGGCGCGCAGGTCGGCCAAGTCTCGGTCGGCAAGAAGGGGGCGCAGGCGGTGCACATTGCCTATACCGACGCCAAGGGCCAGGCGCAGGCGCTGGACGTGGACCAACTCATCGTAGCCATAGGCCGGGTGCCCAACACCCAGGGTCTGAACGCCGAGGCCGTGGGCCTGCCGCTGGACGAGCGCGGCGCGCTGGTGGTCGACGCCGACTGCAAAACCCCGGTGCCCGGCATTTGGGCGGTGGGCGACGTGGTGCGCGGCCCGATGCTGGCGCACAAGGCCGAGGAAGAGGGCGTCGCCGTGGCCGAGCGCATTGCCGGCCAGCATGGGCATGTGAACCTGGGCACCATCCCCTGGGTCATCTACACCCACCCCGAAATCGCCTGGGTGGGCCGCAGCGAGCAGCAACTCAAGGCCGAGGGCATCGGGTACCGGGCCGGCGTCTTCCCCTTCCTGGCCAATGGCCGCGCACGCGCGTTGGGTGATACCGCCGGCATGGTCAAAATGCTGGCCGATGCCGGCACCGATGAAATCCTGGGCGTGCACATCGTAGGCCCGCAGGCCAGCGAACTGATTGCCCAAGCCGTGCTGGCCATGGAGTTCAAGGCCAGCAGCGAAGACATCGCGCGCATCTGCCATGCCCACCCCACATTGAGCGAAGCCATCAAGGAAGCGGCCTTGGCCGTGGACAAGCGCACGCTGAACTTCTGATGTCTGCATAAAAACGGCCGCAGGCGCATGGTTCAGATGCGCTTGTAGCCATCGAATGAATAGCCGCCATCCAGTGAGCATCGAACAGGCGTATCGGGCCGAACTGGCCGCCAAGGGCTATCGAAGCGACCCCGCCCAATTGCGCGCAGTCGCGGCCCTGCAGCGCTGCGCCGATGACTGGGTGGCGTACAAGGCGCGGCGCTC
Source organism: Verminephrobacter eiseniae EF01-2 (assembly GCF_000015565.1). Lineage (NCBI taxonomy): Bacteria > Pseudomonadati > Pseudomonadota > Betaproteobacteria > Burkholderiales > Comamonadaceae > Verminephrobacter > Verminephrobacter eiseniae. Next base: position 4,361,081 of record NC_008786.1, on the reverse strand, counting down.
GAACGCCATCAAAAAGCTGATCAACCGCCCCGCGCTCCCGCGCGGCGTTTACCTGCACGGCGGGGCCGGGCGTGGCAAGAGCTTCTTGCTGGACTGCTTTTTCACCGCCGTGCCCGTCAAGCGCAAGGTGCGGTTGCACTTTCACGAGTTCATGCGCGAAGTGCACCGCGAACTGGCGCTGCTGCAGGGCACGGTGAACCCGCTCGACCGGCTGGGCGAGCGCATGGCCCGGCGCTACAAGCTGATCTGCTTCGATGAGTTCCATGTCGCGGACATCACCGACGCGCTGATCCTGCACCGCTTGCTGACGGCGCTGTTCGACAACGGCGTGGGCTTTGTCACCACCTCCAACTTCAGGCCCGACGAACTGTACCCGGGCGGCCTGCACCGGGAGCGCATCCTGCCGGCGATTGCCCTGCTCGATGACAGGCTGGAGGTGGTGAACGTGGACAACGGCACCGATTACCGCCGGCAAACGCTGGAGCGGGTGGTGCGCTACCACTGCCCCGCAGGGCCGCAGGCGGACGCCGCCATGCAACAAGCCTTCGATCGGTTGGCCGAAGTCCCTGACGAAGACCCGGCATTGCAGATCGAAGCGCGCACCATCCTGGCCCGCCGCAAGGCCGGCGGCCTGGTCTGGTTCGACTTCAAGACCCTCTGCGCCGGCCCCCGCTCACAGAACGACTATCTGGAGATCGCCACCCGGTTCCACACGCTGCTGCTGTCCGACGTGCCCTGCATGCCGGTGGGCATGGCCTCGGCCGCGCGGCGCTTTACCTGGCTGGTCGACGTGTTGTATGACCGGCGCGTCAAGCTGATCCTGTCGGCCGCCGTGCCACCCGAGCAGCTCTACACCGCAGGCCCGCTGGTGCACGAGTTTCCGCGCACGGTATCGCGCCTGCATGAGATGCAATCGCGGGCATTCCTGGCGCTGGCGCGGCGCAGCGTGGATACCGGGCTGACATGAGCGCCGCCCGGCCGCCCGGATCGCGCTCACGAACGATGGGGAAATGGAATTGCCGGAATCAGTACGTTTTGTATGGCAGGAACTTGCCGCTCAACATGACATTGACGCGATCACCGTTCGGATCGGCTTGGCGCTGAATATCCATCTTGAAATCAATCGCGCTCATGATGCCGTCGCCGAACTCTTCGTGGATCAGTTCCTTGATCGTGCTGCCATAGACACTGACGATTTCGTACCAGCGATAGATCAGCGGATCGGTCGGTGTCGGCAGCGAGCCTTTGTATGGCACGATTTGCAGCCACAGCGTTTCTTCATCGGTGAGATCAAACAATTCCTGCGCCACGGCAGCCTGCCTGGCGGTCAGCGTCATCTGGCCGAGCATGGCGGCGGTCGTCCACTCCTTGCTTTGGCCGATGCTTTCGGCGATCTTGCACCAGGTCATTTTGTTTTTGACCTTGGCGGAGATGATTTTTTGGGTAACGAGGTTGCGATCCATGAAGTTCTCCTTGCGGTGAATAATGAAAAGATCAAGCGGCTTGCGGAAAATTGCCCGAGGTTTGTGCTGGAATGCCCTCCTCCAGACCCGGCATTATCATGCGTGCCACGGCATCCCCGGCGCCGGCCTCCTGAATTTGGCGCGAGCGATGCACCAGAAAATCGACCAGATGATTGCGGATGCGATAAAACTGCGGGTCGTGGTGCATGTTTTCCCGCGTGCGCGTCTTCGGCATGGTGTTGACCACCACTTCAGCAATGCGTGCGCGCGGTCCGTTGGACATCAGGAAGATTTTATCAGCCAGCAAAATTGCTTCGTCCACATCGTGCGTGATCATGAACACGGTCTGATGCGTGGCGCTGCAAATCTTCAGCAACTCGTCCTGCACCACGCCGCGCGTCAAAGCGTCGAGCGCGCCGAATGGTTCATCCATCAGCAGCATCTTCGGTTCGATCGAAAACGCCCGTGCGATACCGACGCGTTGCTTCATGCCACCGGACAGTTCGGACGGCTTTTTGTGCTCGGCGCCTTTGAGTCCGACCATCGCGATAAAGCGGCGCGCATGTTCTTCGGCCTTGTCACGCGGCCAGTCCGGCCAGCGTGAGCGCACCGCAAACACGATATTCCCCAAAACGCTGAACCATGGCATCAGCGCATGGCTCTGGAACACCACGCCGCGATCCAGGCTCGGCCCTTTGACTTCGCGCTGATCCATGATCACCACGCCGCCCGATGACGCTTCCAGTCCTGCCAACACATTCAGGATGGTGGTCTTGCCGCAGCCGGAGTGGCCGATGATGCAAGCGAACTCGCCCTTGTCGATGCCGAACGAGACCTTATCGAATACCGGCGGGCCGTCATCGGTGTAACGCTTGCTGAGGTTGTCAACGATGAGAAATGCTTTGCCCATGTGTCCGCCCTATTCTGTATACGTCACCAGTTTTTGCAGGCGCGCAAACACCAAGTCCAGCAGCATACCCGTCACCCCGATGAGCAAAATCGCGAAGATCACGCTGGTCAGCGACAGGTTGTTCCATTCATTCCAGACGTAGTAACCGATGCCGGTGCCGCCCACCAGCATCTCCGCCGCGACGATCACCAGCCACGCGATGCCCATCGAAATGCGCATGCCGGTCAAAATCGTCGGCGCCGCCGCCGGCAGGATCACCAGGAAAGCCTTGCGCAGCGGTTTGACCTCCAGCGTCTTGGCGGCGTTGAGCCAATCGCGCCGCACCGACGCCACACCGAAGGCGGTATTCATCAGCATCGGCCACACCGAGCAGATGAAGATCACGAAGATCCCCGAGATCGACGAATCCTTGATCGTATACAAGGCCAGCGGCATCCACGCCAACGGTGAGATTGGCTTGAGAATCTGGATGAACGGGTTCAACGCCCGTTGCATCAGCGGCGACATGCCAAGCAGAAATCCCAACGGAATCGCCACCACCGCTGCAATCGCAAACCCCAGCCCGACACGCGCCAGCGAGTAGCCGAGTTGGATGCCGATGCCCTTGTCGTTGGGACCGTTGTCATAGAAAGGATGGGCCAGTTCCTTGCGTATGGTTTGGCCCATCTGCGCCAGCCCGGGAAAACCGCTGGTCTTGACGGGCGAACTGCTGCCCTTGCCCATCAGCTTGGCGTACTCGTCCTCGGCGGCCGAAGTTGCCGCCGAAGCAGCGCCAGCACCTGCGCTTGCAACGCTCTGCCCTGGCGCTGTCGCCAGATGCCACACCAGCAGCAGACAGCCGAAAATCACCAGCGAGATCAGCCCGGTGCGCCAGCCCAATTGCGCAGCCGGCGTCATCAGCTCGTCCTCTTGATGGCAAAGCTGTTGACGTAGGCGTCGGCCTTGGCCGGGTCGAATTCCTTGCCCATGATCATGTGTTTGCGATAGGCGCCGTCCGGCACTGGCTGGCCGAGTTCCTTCATGTATTTTTTGGCATCGGTCAACAGCAGCACGCGCTCGGCGATGCCTTTGTAATCGATCTCGCCTTTGACATAACCCCAGCGCTTTAACTGGCTCAAAATCCACACCGCCATCGAATCCCACGGCACCGGATCGAAGTCGGCGCGGCCCGGCACGGTTTTCACGTTGCCGAGACCGTCAGCGAAGCGGCCGGTCAGCACCTGCTCGACCACCGTTTCCGGCTGATTCAAATAGGCTGCCGGCGAAATCACCTTGGCCACCAGAGAACGATTGGCCGGATCGCGCGCCATCGCTGCGGCAGTCAGCACGGCGCGGAACAAGGCCGCGAAGGTATTCGGATTTTGTTTGACGAAATCTTCCGACATGCCGAACGCGCAGCATGGATGACCGTCCCAGATTTCCTTGGAGAGGATATGGATGAAACCGACTTCGTCGTACACCGCGCGCTGATTGAACGGATCGGGACCGAGGAAGCCGTCGATGTTGCCGGCGCGCAGATTGGCCACCATTTCCGGTGGCGGTGTGACGCGGATCTGCACGTCACGATCCGGATCGAGTCCGTTTTCGGCAAGGTAATAGCGCAGCAGGAAGTTGTGCATCGAATACTCGAACGGCACCGCAAACCTGAAGCCATTCCACTGCCCGGGATTGCGTTTGTCCTTGTGCTTGACGTGCAGCGTGATGGCCTGGCCATTGATGTTCTGGATCGTCGCGATGCGCATCTGCACCGGATGGCTGCCCGCACCGATCGACATCGCCAGCGGCATCGGCGACAGGAAATGCGATGCGTCATATTCCTTGTTGATCATCTTGTCGCGAATCAGCGCCCAACCGGCGGTTTTGTTGAGCGACACGTTCAGGCCCTGCTTGCGGTAAAAGCCGAGCGGATCGGCCATGATCAGCGGTGCTGCGCAGGTAAGCGCGATGAAGCCGATTTTGAGGTCCTTCTTTTCGATGGCGCCGTTCTTTTCTTGCGCCATCGCCTGCAACGCATCCAACGGAAACATGCTGGCAATGGCCGCGCGCGCCGTATTGGCGCCGACCGCACGCAGGAAGCCGCGACGCTGCGCTGCCTGCGGAAACAGTGCGCGCAACACGGATTCTTCCACCACATCGTTGCTCAATGGTTCGGGATCCTGCGAACGTATTCGCCGCAGATGTTGCTGCGCCGCCGGGTGCCCATCGCCATGCGCCATCTGCATCTGGCTGGCATGTTTGCCGCAGGAGCAAATGTTGCCTGCGTACCCGGCGTCGTCAGTGTGGAAGAGGGGGCTGTCGATTTCTCTTGGCATGAATTCCCTCGTGTGATGAAGTTGAAGTAAAACTGCCTTGTTGCCCGACTACATGCAAGGGTCTTGCCATCAGTGCCTTGCCACACGGGTGCCATTTTCAGGTGCAGACAAGGCCGCAAATGCACCATTTTCGATGTGCGCTGCGCCGGCAAGGTGCGGCGCCCGTTCGCGCATACACCATGACGCCGCAGGATTTTGGATTCACCAGCGCCGGCACGCCAATGCCGTCGTCCTTCATCAGCCATTGAGCCGGCATCAGACGCTCGAATGATATTCACCCGGGCGACTGGCAAATGCCGCGACACGATACTCGGCATCTCCTGAAACGATGCGAAACGCCGCCGGCGCCAGTGTTTCCTGTCGCAGATACGCCTGCGGTGAAATACCGAAATCGACATTGCAAGACAACCCGGCGGCACTGGAAAACTCCCGCCCCCTCACGCACCGAATGCGCATGTGCCGACGGTTCGCGCACCAGCATCGACGCAGCCGACGATTCACGCTTGCGCTCGGCCAACAGGCGCTCGATGGGCCTTTGATGCCCCGCCGTGTCTACATCCGCGAACACAACGAGGAGGCCCCGCCCGGCAAGTGAAAGTGCGGCGATCCATCGCGGCGCATTCGACTGATGCCAATGCATTGACGCAGTGGGCTAGTGTCGCGTCACCGATCATCTGTCGGTCTGCGCTGGCCATCGAAGCGCATCGCGGCGTTGCATCGCTTGCCAATACGCTCGGTATTGGCTGCGCGATGCGCCTTGCGCTGCACTCCGATGGCTGCGCGCAGCCTACGACATCTGATCCGTGACGCGACACTAGTGGTTTTTACGGATAGTCGCCAACGAACAAGAACATGTCGCCAACGGACGCTCTGCGCCGAATAGGCCCCACTACATTCGACGCTTTTGGCTTGCGGGCGGGCATTGTGCCGAACGGTCGCTTCGTCGGGAATCAGGAGCATTCATGGCGTTGAAAAAATTTGCTGCATTCGGGTGTGCGGCCTTGCTTGTTGCGTGGTCGAGCCCATCATTTGCCGAGCCGGAGCCGGCGAGTTGCCGCAATCTGCGTTTTGCCGACAACGGCTGGACCGACATCACGTCGGTGACCGCGCTGGCTTCGGTGGTCTTCGAGGCGCTCGGCTACAAGCCAAGCACGACGATGGCGTCGGTGCCCATCTCGTTTGCCGGTCTGAAGAACAAGCAGCTCGATGTATCGCTGGGCTACTGGTGGCCGCTGCAGCAGTTGCAGGTTCAGCCGCTCCTCGACAGCAAGTCGATCAACATGATCGAACCGCCCAACCTGTCCGGCGCCAAGGCGACGCTTGCGGTGCCAGGCTACGCTTGGGCAGCCGGCCTGAAGTCGTTCGACGATATCGCCCGGTACCGCAAGGAGCTCGACGGCAAGATCTACGGGATCGAGTCGGGCAGCAGTGCCAATGCGAAGATACAAAAGATGATCGACCAGAACCTGCACGGGCTTGGCGGCTTCAAGTTGGTCGAGTCCAGCGAGGCCGGGATGCTGGTCACGCTCGAGCGTGCGATCCGCAACCAGAAGTGGCTCGTGTTCTGGGGTTGGGAGCCGCATCCGATGAATATCCAGTTCAGCATCAATTACCTGTCGGGCGGCGATGCGACGTTCGGCCCCAACTACGGCGAGGCGCGCGTCTATACGCTGACCGCGACCGATTTTCTTGAGCGCTGCCCCAACGCCGGCAAACTGGTCACGCAGTTGCGCTTCTCGACGCAGTTGGAGAACCAGCTGATGCAGGCGGTGATGAACAAAACCAGGCCGGCTGAGGCTGCGCGTGCGTATCTGAAGCAAAATCCCCAGGTGCTCGATCCGTGGCTTGCGGACGTGAAGACCTTCGATGGCAAGGATGGACTGGCGGCCGCGAAAGCGCAGCTCGGTCTGTGACGACCGCAGGTCAATGACCGGACAACCATGCAAGCAGAGCAAGGCCATCAGCATGAACCATGAAGTCATCGTCACCTGTGCCGTCACCGGCGCAGGTGATACGGTGGGCAAACACCCGGCGATTCCCGTCACTCCCAAAGAGATTGCGGCGGCGGCGATCGAGGCGGCAAAGGCCGGTGCGACGGTGGCGCATTGCCATGTGCGCGACCCGCAGACGGGGCGTGGCAGCCGCGACCCGAATCTGTACCGCGAAGTGGTTGACCGCATTCGCTGCGCCGACACCGATGTCATCATCAACCTGACGGCCGGCATGGGGGGCGATCTGGAGATCGGCGCCGGTGAGCAGCCGATGCGTTTCGGCCAGGGCACCGATCTGGTCGGCGGGTTGACCCGGCTGGTGCATGTCGAGGAACTGCTGCCGGAAATCTGCACGCTCGATTGCGGCACGCTCAACTTCGGTGACGGCGACTACATCTACGTGTCTACGCCCGCGCAGTTGCGCGCCGGCGCCAAACGCATACAGGCGCTCGGCGTCAAGCCCGAGTTGGAGATATTCGACACCGGGCATCTGTGGTTCGCCAAGCAATTGCTCAAGGAAGGTCTGCTCGACGATCCGCCACTGTTTCAACTGTGCCTCGGTATTCCCTGGGGTGCCCCGGCAGACACTGGCACGATGAAGGCCATGGTTGACAACCTGCCGCCGGGCGCGCACTGGGCCGGCTTCGGCATCGGGCGCATGCAGATGCCTATGCTCGCGCAGGCGATGCTGCTCGGCGGGCATGTGCGCGTTGGCCTGGAGGACAACCTGTGGCTCGATCGCAGCGTGCATGCGAGCAACGGTACGTTGGTCGAGCGTGCGCGCGAAATCGTCGAGCGTCTCGGTGCCCGGGTGCTGACGCCCGCCGAGGGCCGCCGCAAGCTGGGGTTGCCGGCGCGCGGCGCGCGTGCGCTGGAACGCCGCCCGATGGCGGATTTCGCCGCGCTCGGCTGATGCACGAGGCCATCGTGGCGCCGTCGGCCGGCGCCGGTTTCCACCCCCCCCCCCACCCCATCGGACAGTGCAAACAGTGCAAGCAGTGCATTTGGTATGACCGTCATTACCCAACTCGAAACCTTCGCTGCCATTGGCACCGGCGTCATCGGCAGCGGCTGGGTTGCCCGTGCGCTCGCCCATGGCCTGGACGTAGTGGCCTGGGACCCGGCGCCCGACGCCGAGCAGCAACTGCGCGCGAACGTCGCGAACGCCTGGCCTGCGCTGGAGCGCAGCGGATTGACGCCGGGCGCCGATCCGTCGCGCCTGCGCTTCGTCGCGACGATACAGGCCTGCGTTGCCGATGCCGATTTCATCCAGGAAAGCGCGCCCGAGCGTGCTGCGCTCAAGCTCCAATTGCACGAGCAGATCAGCCGCGCGGCCCGGCCGGAAGCGATCATCGCCTCGTCGACCTCGGGCTTGCTGCCGTCGGATTTCTACGCCCGCGCAACGCATCCGCAGCGCTGCGTGGTCGGCCATCCGTTCAACCCGGTGTACCTGCTGCCACTCGTGGAGGTGCTCGGCGGCACGCGCAGCGCCGCCGAGACGCTCGACGCGGCGATGCAGGTCTACGCCGGCCTGGGCATGCGGCCGCTGAGGGTGCGCAAGGAAGTGCCCGGTTTCATCGCCGACCGGCTGCTCGAAGCGCTGTGGCGCGAGGCGCTGCATCTGGTCAACGAAGGTGTTGCAACGACCGGCGAGATCGACGATGCGATCCGCTTTGGCGCTGGCATCCGCTGGTCGTTCATGGGCACGTTCCTGACGTACACGCTCGCCGGTGGCGATGCCGGCATGAGGCACTTCATGCAGCAATTCGGTCCGGCGCTGGAACTGCCGTGGACCAAACTGGTGGCGCCACCGCTGACCGAGGCGCTGATCGAGCGCGTCGTCGAGGGCACGACCGAGCAGCTTGGCCGGCGCAGCATCAAGGAACTCGAGCGCTATCGCGACGAGTGCATTACCGAAGTGCTCGGCGCGATCGCTGCCGTCAAAGCGCGCCATGGCATGCGCGCCGAAGATTAGGGCCATGACCGACGCGACCCCATTGACCATCTATCGCTGCGCCGTGCGCCCCGAATGGGTCGACTACAACGGGCATATGCGCGATGCGTTTTATCTGCTGATCTTCAGCTTCGCGACCGATGCATTGCTCGATCGCATCGGCCTCGGCGATTCGGTGCGCACTGCGCGGGAACGCTCGGTCTATACGCTGGAGGCGCACATCAACTACCTGCGCGAGGTCAGGCAGGGCATGCGCGTGCGCGTCGATGTGCGCCTGCTGGCAAGCGACGCGAAGCGGCTGCATCTGTATCTGGAGATGCATGTCGACGATGCCGACGGCGCTGATGCGCCGGTGTCCGTCAGCGAGCAGATGCTGCTGCATGTCGATACGCGCGGCGGCGCCAAGTCGGTGCCGTTCGATGCCGATGTCGCCGGGCAGGTGGCCGCGCTGCACGCGACGCAGCGCGATGGCCCGCCACCGGCGTATGCGGGGCGGGTGATCGGCCTGCCTGTGCGTCGTTGACGTCATTGGGGTCATTGGCGTGACGGGCAGCATCATCGGAGCCGCCGGGAGTACCCGCCATGCTGGAGCCTGAAATCGCAGCCTTCGTCGCAGCGGTCGGCGCCTGGTACCCGGCCAATGCGCTAGCGCGTTCGCCGGCCGAGCAGCGCCGCGTCTATGAGCGTTTTGCTGCGGCGTGGACGCCTGCCTCGCTGCCCGAAGGGCTGGTGCAGGAAGACGCCGCCTGCCATGCGCCGGACGGGCGCGCGATTTTGCTGCGCTGCCATCGGCCTGCGCATCGCACGCCGAGCGGTACCGTGCTGTTCTTTCATGGCGGCGGCTTCGTCGTCGGTTCGCTGGACAGCCACGCGCTGATCACGGCGCGTCTGGCGGCGGATTTCGGGCTGGCGGTGATCGCCACGGATTACCGGCTCGCGCCTGAGCATCCGGCGCCGGCGGCGCTCGAAGATGCGTTGCTCGTCACACGGGCAGCGCTGGATGGGCGCTTGCCGTTCGGGCCGCTCGCGCGCCCGCTGACGCTCGCCGGCGACAGTGCCGGCGGCATGTTGGCGGCGGCCGTCGCGACGGCCTTGCGTGATGCGGCCTGCGGCGGCATCGATGGCATTGCGCTGGTGTATCCGATGCTGGGTGTGGCGCCGCAGCCTCCGGCGTGCGTGACCGAGGCGCATGCGCCGATGCTGACGCTGGCCGACATCGACCGCTATCGCGCGCTGTACTGGGGCGATCGACCACCGCCGCCGGCAACGGTGCCGCTGGATGCGGCGCGCTTCGATGGCTTGCCGCCGGTGTTGGCGCTCGGCGCCGAGCATGATCCGCTGCGCGACGATGCCCGGGTCTATGTCGAGCGGATTCGCGCGGCCGGCGGCGCTGCGCGGTTCTGGTTTGGCCAAGGGCTGGTGCATGGCTGTTGGCGCGCGCAAGGCAGCAGCCCGCAAGCGGCACGGATGCATGAAGTGATCGGAAACTTCCTGCGCGCGCCATGCGCGTAGCGGGCGGGTGTTGCAAGCCATGGAGGGCATCGCGATGAGGACATTCATTCCTGTGGCCGCAGTCGTGGGCGTGGCGCTGCTCACGGCCTCGTGCGGTGGCGTCGTCAACGGGGCTGGCGACCCGCGCATGCCAGTCCGGGGAATCACCGTTTTCGGCGACAGCAGCAGCGATGTCGGCACCTATGCCGATGCGACGGGCGACCCGCGCAACCCGGGGAAATTCACCGTCAACCCGGGCAAACTCTGGGTGGAAAACATCGCCGAGCACTATGGTCTGGCGCTGACGCCCTACCGGGCGCTGAGCCTGGACAAGGACGCCAGTTCCGGCGCCGGCACGGAACCTGGCCGCGCCCGCATACTCGGCGGCAACGGCTATGCCGAAGGCGGTGCCCGCGTGCTTCAGCGTCCCATGCAAAGCGGTGTCGGCAACAACGCCATCGTGCTCTCCGTGACCGAGCAGTTGGATGCCCATCTGTCGAAGAACGGCAAATTTGCGCCGAATCACCTGGTCATCATTACCGGCGGCGGCAATGACTCCTATGCGCAGTTTGCTGCGCTGTGCTGGCAACTCGACAACAACGGCGATGGCGGCAAGACCACCATGGCGGGAGCTGTCGCCGCCATGGACAAGGCAGCCTCTGATCAAGTGGCCAATATCCGAAGGATCAAGGATGCTGGCGCCGGTGTGATCCTGGTCAGTCTGGCCAGCGATTGGAGTGTCAATCCGTTCGCCAAAAAATATCTGTCCGCTGCTTACACCGGGTGCAAGCAGGCCGTCTCTGCGGCGCAAATTACCGCGTGGACCGAGCAGTTCAACCAGCGCATCAGGGATGGCCTGCGTGGCGTTGCGGGGGTGGTCTTTTTCACCACCCATGAGGTATACCGCGCCGCCAGCGCCAATCCGCAAGGCCATGGGCTGGTGAATGTCACGGATGCTGCCTGCAACAACACCAGGCCGACCAACAGCGCAGCCTTTTGCACCCGCGCCACGCTGGTGGCGCCCGATGCCGACCAGACCTATATGTGGTCGGATTCATTTCACGGCACACCGGGGATGCACAAACTGCTGTCAGACAAAGCGCTTGCCATGCTCGATGTCGTCGCGCGGCGCGCACAGTGACCGTCTTACCCGGCGAGCCATCACCGGGTGGTGATCGATAAACGCGGCCAGGGGAGCAAAAGACACGCCCCGACCAGCGTGACGGCCCCCACCAGCGCGCAGAACAGCGTCACCGGAAAGTGCGGCACCACCGCGCCCAGCAGGAACGACACCGAGAAAATGCCGAGATTGAGCAGACTGGCATGGTATGAATTGATGGTGCCCCGGTAGCGCTCCGACAGCGCGCTGAGTCTCGCGTGGTGCAACGGACCCGCGCAGCCGTAGCCGAATGCCCACGGCAACCCGAGCAGGAGCAACTGCGCCATGGACTCGACCGGCAGCATGAAGCCGAGCAGGCCCAGGGCCGCGACGATGGCCATCACCGGCAGCGCGGCTTGTCCGAGCGCCCGGTGCAGGCGGGCGCCCGCAAGATTCCCGGCGATCACGGCCAGGCCGAAAAAGCCCGCGATCAGGCCGGTATCCGTCGGCGACAACGGGAGCTTGCGGGCCGCAACTTCCGCCACCACGGCGCCGAACCCGGCCAGCCAGCCGAGCCAGAGATAGCTGACCGACAGCCGACGGCGAACATCGATCGTGCGCCACGCCTGCCGGTGCGTGCTCAGGAAGTCCGTTCTGGCCCCGGCGCCCGGCGGGCGGCGGGCAAAGGCCCGTGTCACGGCCAGCCAGGCCAGCACGGACAGCAGCGCCAGCGCGTAGTAGGCCGAGCGCCAACCCAGGGTGTCCGCCAACTGCCCTGCGAGAACGGGGGTGAGCACGAAGGCCAGCATCAGGCCGATGAACACCTGGCCGAGGCGGCGGCCGACCTGCTCGGGCGGTGATTCGTCGGCTACCAGGGACAGCGCGTTGGGCTGAATGATCGCCGCGCACAGGCCGGCCAATGCGGACAGGACGATCGCTGCCGGCAAATGCGCAGCGCCGGGGATGGATGCGTTGAGCAGGGCGAAGCCAAGCAGTCCCGCTTGCAGCGGCAGCTTGCGCCCCCATCGGTCCGACAGCGGCCCCGCGATCAACGCGACCGCGCCATAGCTCAGGCCATAAGCGGCTGGCAGATAGGCGATGGCGCTGGAGCGAACGCCGAAATCGACGCTCATCGCGCTCATCATCGGCCCGGCGACGACCTCCGCCGAGCCGATGAGAAAAAGGCAAGCGAAGAGCGCGGCAATCTGTTGTGTTTGCATGATTCCCACGGCCCTTCAGGTGGTGCGGATGCGCCGGGATGGCCGTGGTTCTTGCGCCTGGCGCACGCCAAGCGCGTCAGAAAAAGTCAATTCCGAGCCCGATGTCGGCAATGTACTGCCAGTCGATCGCGTGAACATCGAAGATTTCCATTCGGCCTGCGAATCCTGCGAATCCTGCGAATTGGCGCCGTGCCGCTGGCGCACGGCTGTTGGCGCGCGCAAGGCAGCAGCCCGCGAGCGGCACGGATGCATGTCAAGCATGCTGGCGCTGGCGTGATTTTGGCGTCGCGCGCAATGACGACAAGAAGTGAGCGGCTACGCATGGGCGACAAGGCAATATTGCATTACCGTTCGACCTCATTTTGACGACAGTGAGGACGCCATGAACACGTTGACCGTCAGCGCACGGGGGCAAGTGACCTTCAGAAAAGAGCTGCTGCGGCATCTGGGCATCGGGCCGGGGGAAAAGATCGAGATCGATTGGCTGCCCGGCGGTCGGGTCCTGCTCCAGGCAGCCCGGCCAACGGCCAGCATTGCCAGCTTCGTCGGATTGCTCGCGGGCCGGACCGGCAAGCGCGCCAGCATCGAGGAAATCGATGCGGCGGCCGCCCAAGGCTGGGCGGGCAAAAAATGAGGATTGCCGTCGATACCCATGTGCTGGTTCGTGCCGTCGTGGCAGACGATCCCGCGCCAGCGCGCAGCGCCGCCAAGGTCTTGGCCGATGCGCAGGCCGATGCGCAATCGATGGCGCTCGCGCTGGCGTGCCTGTGCGAATCTGTCCGGGTTTTGCGCATGGCGCATGGCCTACAGGCTCCAACCCTCGGACGCTGCGGCCGCGATCCGCGCCTTGCTGGCCTGCGCCAATGTGCAGGTGAACCGGCCGGCGGTGCAGGCGGGTCTGTCGGTGCTCGAAGCGGTTGGGGATTTTGCCGATGGCGTGATCGCCCATGGAGGACATTGGCTCGGCGCGGAGGGCTTTGTTTCGTTCGACAAAAAGGCGGTGGCGCTGCTGACGGCGCAAGGACGGTCAGCGCGCCTTTGGTGACTTTTTTATGATTTTTGCGACGTTGCCTGACTTTATGGACCGTCAGGCAACGTCGGACACCGCATCGGCCACGGGGATGCAACTGCATGACAGGTTGCGGTCGCCCCAGACGTTGTCCACCCGGCCTACGGGCGGCCAGTATTTGTTGCTGCGCAGGCTCGCCACCGGGTAGGCGGCGACTGCGCGCGTGTAGGGGCGATCCCATGCGCTGGCGAGCAGGCTTTCGGCCGTGTGCGGGGCGTTCTTGAGCGGGTTGTCGTCCCGGGGCCAGAGGCCGATTTCGATCTGCCGGATTTCCTGGCGGATGGCGATCATCGCGGCGATGAAGCGGTCGAGCTCGAACAGGGTTTCGCTCTCGGTAGGCTCGACCATCAGCGTGTTGGGCACCGGAAAGCTCAGCGTGGGGGCGTGAAAGCCGTAGTCGATCAGGCGCTTGGCCACGTCTTCGGCCAGCACGCCGCTGCTGTCCTTGAGGCTGCGCAAGTCCAAAATGCACTCGTGCGCCACATGGCCGTTGGCGCTGGCATACAGCGTGGGGTAGTGCTCTTTCAGGCGCGCGCTGATGTAGTTGGCCGAGACGATGGCGGTCTCGGTGGCAGCCTGCAAGCCTTCGGCGCCCATCATGCGGCAGTACATCCAACTGATGGGCAGCACCGCCGCGTTGCCCAGGGGCGCCGCAGATACCGCCCCCACGCCGCCTGCCGTGCCGGTCGTGGCATGCCCGGGCAGATAGGGCACCAGGTCTTGCACCACGCACACCGGGCCTACGCCGGGACCACCGCCGCCATGCGGAATGCAAAAGGTCTTGTGCAGGTTCAGGTGGCTGACGTCGCCACCGAATTCGCCGGGCGCGGCCACGCCCACCAGCGCGTTCATGTTGGCGCCGTCGACGTACACCAGGCCGCCATGGCGGTGCACCAGGGCGCACAGTTCTTTGACGCCGGTTTCAAACACGCCATGCGTGCTGGGGTAGGTGATCATCACGGCCGCCAGTTCGGCGCTGTGCCGTTCGCACCGGGCTTCGAGGTCGGCCAGATCGACATTGCCGTTGGCGTCGCAGGCGCTGACCACGACCTGCAGGCCCGCCATCCGGGCGCTGGCCGGGTTGGTGCCATGCGCGCTGCTCGGGATCAGGCAGATGTTGCGCTGTCCCTGGCCCCGGGCCTGGTGGTAGGCCCGTATGGCCAGCAGGCCCGCGTACTCGCCCTGCGAGCCTGCGTTCGGTTGCAGGCTGATGCCGGCGTAGCCGGTGGCCTGGCAGAGCCAGGCGCACAGTTGTGCGTCGAGCGCGCGGTAGCCCTGCAATTGGTCGGCGGGCGCAAACGGGTGCAGGTCGGCAAAGCCGGGCCAGGTGATGGGGATCATCTCGCTGGTGGCGTTGAGCTTCATCGTGCAACTGCCCAGCGGGATCATGCTGCGGTCGAGCGCCAGGTCCTTGTCGGACAGTTGGCGGATGTAGCGCAGCATGCCGGTTTCGCTGTGGTGCGTGTTGAACACCGGGTGCGTCAGGTAGCGGCTGCGGCGCTGCAACCCGGCAGGGATCAGCGGCGCAATGCCGTTTTCAAAGGTCTCCAAGCAGGGCTGGGCTTGGTCGTCGCTGGAGAAGACTTTCCACAGCAGTTCGATATCGCCACGGGTGGTGGTTTCGTCCAGCGCGATGCACAGCGATTTTTCATCGTAGAGCCGCAGGTTGGCGCCCATTTTCACGGCCTTGGCGGCGATGAATCGGGTCACATCGCCGGTGGCGATCAGCAGCGTGTCGAAGCAGGCTTGCGGGCGCACCGGCACGCCAAGCTGCGCCAGCCCCCGGGCCAGGATGGCCGTGTAGCAGGCCACGCGCCGCGCGATGCGCTCGAGGCCCGCCGGGCCGTGGTACACGGCGTACATGCTGGCAATCACGGCGGGCAGCACCTGCGCGGTGCAGATGTTGGAGGTGGCTTTTTCGCGGCGGATATGCTGCTCGCGCGTTTGCAGCGCCAGCCGGTAAGCGGGCCGGCCATGCGCATCGCGGCTCACGCCCACCAGGCGGCCGGGCAGCGAGCGTTTGAATTCGTCGCGGCAAGCCATGTAGGCCGCGTGCGGGCCGCCGGCGCCCATGGGCATGCCAAAGCGCTGGCTGCTGCCGACCACGATGTCGGCGCCCCATTCGCCAGGGGCCGTGATCAGGGTCAGGGCCAGCAGGTCGGCGGCGACAATGAAGGCCGCCTGCCGGGCCTGCACTTGCTGCACGTCGGCGCGCAGGTCGTCGATGCGGCCGCTGCTGGCCGGGTATTGGGCCAGCACGGCAAAGTAGTCGCCGGCCAATGCCGCCTGCCACTGGGCGGCGCCCTCGGTGCGCACCACCTCGATGCCCAGCGGGCCTGCGCGTGTCTGTATGACTTCGATGGTCTGCGGGTGGGTGTCCCCGGCGACGATGAAGCGCTGGCTGCCCGATGGCACCGAGCGCTTGGCCAGCATCATGGCTTCGGCGGCGGCGGTGGCTTCGTCGAGCATCGAGGCGTTGGCGATTGGCATGCCGGTCAGATCGCACACCATGGTCTGGAAGTTGACCAGGGCCTCCATGCGGCCTTGCGAGATTTCCGCCTGGTAGGGCGTGTAGGCCGTGTACCAGGCCGGGTTCTCCAGGATGTTGCGCAGTATCACCCCGGGCGTGTGCGTGCCGTAGTAGCCCTGGCCGATGAAGCTCCTGAGAACCTGGTTCCTGGCTGCCAGCGCCCGCAGTTCAGCCAGCGCCGCCGCTTCGCTGACCGGCAGCGGCAACTCCATCGCCTGGCGGCGCGCGATGGAGCGCGGCACGATGCTGTCGATCAGCGCGCGGCGCGAGGTCTCCCCGATCACCGACAGCATCCGGGCCTGGTCGTCGGCATCGATGCCGATATGGCGGGGCAGGAATTCGGTGGCGTTTTCCAGTGCACCGAGCGGTACAGGATGCTGCGCAGCAGATGGCATCGGCATGGGGCGGTCTCGAAGAAGGGGTCACAGGCTCAGGCGGTTTTGGCGTAGTCGGCGTAGCTGGCTGCGTCGAGCAGCGCATCGAGCTGGCCGGCATCGCTGGGCCTGATCTTGAAGAACCAGCCGGCGCCGAGCGGGTCGGAGTTGGCCAGCGACGGGTCGGCGCGCAGGCTCTCGTTGACGGCGGTGATCTCGCCCGAGACCGGCATGTACACGTCGGCTGCCGCCTTCACGGATTCGACCACGCCGGCGACTTCGCCCTGCGCAAAATGCCTGCCGACTTCGGGCAGGTCGACGAACACCACGTCGCCGAGCGCATCCTGGGCGTGCACGGTGATGCCGACCACGGCGGCAGTGGCGTCGGCGGCATCGATCCATTCATGGTCTTTGGAAAATTTGACGGTCATCGGAGGCTTTCGGGGAGGAAAAGAAAAAAATCGACCATCAGCGGCAGTAGTTCGCCGGCACGAAGGGCATGGCACACACCTGCATCGGCACGGCCTTGCCGCGCACGATGGCCTGCACGCGCGTGCCTGGCGCGGCAAAGGCGGGGCTTACATAGCCCATGGCCACGGGCTGGTTCAGCGTGGGGCCGGGCAGGCCGCTGGTGACGGTGCCAATCTTGCGGCCGTCGCTGCTTTGCAGTTCGGTGTGTTCGCGCACCGGCACACCTTCCAGCGCGACCAGGCCCACGCGCTTGCGCGGCAGGCTGGCCGGGTTGTCGATCTGGGCCAGCACCTTGTCGGCGCCGGGAAAGCCGCCGGCGCGCGCGCCCCCGCTGCGGCGCACCTTCTGTATCGCCCAGTCCAGCGCCGCTTCGGACGGGGTGGTGCTGCTGTCGATGTCGTTGCCGTACAGGCACAGGCCGGCTTCCAGCCGCAGCGAGTTGCGCGCGCCCAAGCCTATGGGCCTGACCTCGGGCTGCGCCAGCAAGGCCCGCGCCAGGCGCTCGGCCTGCGCTGCCGGCAGCGAAAGCTCGAAGCCGTCCTCGCCGGTGTAGCCGCTGCGGGTCACCAGGCAGTCACAGCCGGCGACGGCGTAGTTGCCGCCGGTCATGAAGCGCAGTTTTTCCACGCCCGGCGCCAAGCGCGCCAGCGCCGTGACGGCCAGCGGGCCTTGCAGCGCGAGCAGGGCCTGCTCCGGCAGCGCGACCACCGCGCAGCGCTGGGCGATGCGCGCCTGGATATGGGCCAGGTCGCCGGCCTTGCAGGCGCCGTTGACGATGACGAAGATCGCGTCATGGCCCTGGTTGAAGAACATCAGGTCATCGATGATGGTGCCTTCATCGCTGAGCAGCAGGCCATAGCGCTGCTTGCCCACCGGCAGGCCGATCACATCCACCGGCATCAGGGTCTCGAATGCGGCTGCGCCGGCAGGCCCGAGCAGGCGCAGTTGGCCCATGTGGGAGACATCGAACAGCCCGGCGGCCCGGCGCGTGTGCAGGTGCTCCGCGATCAGGCCGGTGGGGTATTGCACCGGCATCGAGTAACCGGCAAACGGCACCATGCGGGCGCCTAGCTCGATGTGCAGCGCGTTCAGGGGCGTGGTGCGCAGCGGGGCGGCTGCAGCGGCGATGGCGGTCAAGACGAGGCTCCGGGGCAAATGGGGTTGCGCGACCGGGCAGGCCGCGACGGAATTTGCCCTGCTGTCCACTTTACCTGAGAGATTCACCGCAGCGCCCTGGCTGACCCTGCGGTTTGCTCCTTCGGTGGATGGCGGCGCATGGCGCGGGCCATCTCTCTCCAGCAAGGGAGCGTCCGCATCACTGCGGGCGCCTGCCAGTCCTTTTGCCTGAGCGTTCGGCCGCTGCCTGCGCCTTCGGCGGTGCGCTGGCCCCGGGGGCCTGGCACTCTCTCCTGACCCGGGGATTGTAGCTACTTTGCATAGACCAGATCACGCACTGACAGCGAGATCGATGGCACATAGGTGATGAGCATCAGGCACAGCAAAATCACGCCGACGAAGGGCAGCAGATGCCGGACGATGTGCTCGAGCGGCAGTCTTGCCACCGTGCAGGCAGCAAACAGGTTGACGCCAAACGGCGGTGTGATCATGCCCAGCGCCAGATTGACCACCATGACCAGGCCGAAATGCACCGGATCGATGCCAAAGTGCATTGCCACCGGCGCCAGGATCGGCGCCAGCACGATGATGGCGGCGCTGGTCTCGATGAACATGCCGATCACGAACAGCGCTGCATTCACGCCCAGCAGGAACAGCGCCGGCGATTGCAGCACGGCCTGCAGCCAGTGCCCGATCGCATCGGGCACGCCGGCGCGCGTGATCAGAAAGGCAAACAAGCCGGCATTGGCGATGATGAACATGATCACCGCCGCCGACAGCGCGGATTTGCGCAGGATGGCAAACAGGTCCGCGACTTGGATCTCGCGGTAGATCACCACGCCCACCATCAGCGCATAGAACACGGCCACGGCCGAAGCCTCGGTGGGGGTGAAGACGCCGCCGTAGATGCCGCCCAGGATGATCACCGGCATCAGCAGCGCCCAGCCGGCTTGCAGCGTGGCCCGGCCCACGGGCATGCGGCCGTCGCCGTCGTTCTTGCCCCAGCCCTTGTATTTGCAGTAGGCCCAGACGAACAGCATCAGCGCAGCGCTGATCAACAGGCCGGGACCAAAACCGGCGCTGAACAGTTCGCCGATCGAGACCTCGGCGCTGACGCCGTACAGGATCATCGGAATCGACGGCGGAATGATCACGCCCAGTTCGGCGCTGGTGGCCTGCAGCGCCGCTGCGTAGCTGCCGGGATAGCCATGCCGGATGAGCGCCGGAATCAGGATCGCGCCAATGGCAAAGGTGGTGGCCACCGACGAGCCCGAGACCGCAGCAAAGATCATGCAGGTGAGCACGCAGGTCATCGGCAGGCCGCCTTGCACGCCGCCGACGATGCTCTTGGCAAACTCCACCAGCCGGCGCGAGATGCCGCCGGTTTCCATCAGGTTGCCGGCCAGGATGAAGAAGGGG
The DNA here is from genome assembly GCF_000015565.1 of Verminephrobacter eiseniae EF01-2. Classification (NCBI taxonomy): domain Bacteria; kingdom Pseudomonadati; phylum Pseudomonadota; class Betaproteobacteria; order Burkholderiales; family Comamonadaceae; genus Verminephrobacter; species Verminephrobacter eiseniae. The sequence continues at coordinate 4,341,662 of NC_008786.1, read as the reverse complement.
ATGGCGGCCAGCGGAAACTTGTTGATCGCGCTGAACATCTCCTTGGTGGCGATCAGCATGTTCACGTTCGACAACTGAATGCCGAGGATCGAGGCCAGGCCGATGGACACGGCCACCGAGATGGTGAGCGCAAAGCACAGCACCATGGTGGCAATCATCGCCAGGCTCATGTGGCGCTCTCCAGTTCCATGCGCCGGGGGTCGATGAAGTGGCCGATGATGCCGACGACGGCAAACAGGCCGCCCACCGGCAGCGCCAGATAGGCCCAGAACATCGACACCGACTCCAGCCCGGCCATGCTTTGCATGCTGCCGCGCAGCGCATAGTCCCAGCCCCACCAGATGATGACGCCGATCAGCGCCAGCGTGGCCAGCGCCACCACCGCGTCGAGCAGCCGCTGCACCTTCGGCGGGCTCCAGCGGTGCAGCAGATCCACGCGCACCATCGCGCCCTGGCGCAAGGCGGCGGGGATGGCCAGGAACACCATCCAGATCAGACTGAAGCGGATCAGCACCTCAGTCCATTCGGCGGGCTGTTCGAGCACGAAGCGCATGACGATCTGGAACATGCCCAGCGCGGCGGCCAAGGCCAGCATCGCGCAGGCGCCGAGCATCGCGCTGAAGGTGCTCCAGCGCTCGAAGGCAAGGAAAGCGTTTTTCATCGGACGGTCGGTGGGCTGCGGGGCCAAAGGCAGCGACGGCATGGAAATGCCCGCCCGCCTGCGCTGCGGGCGTTTGCTGCTCCTGGGCAACGGTCAAGTCATTGGGCGCTGCGGATCTGCTCGAGCGCGGCCTTGCCGAACTGCTTTTCGAATTGCGCGTTCACCGGCGCCAGGGCGGCGACGAAGCGGGCTTTGTCGATGTTATCGATCACGGTCATGCCCTTGGCGCGCAGGTCGGCCACGCCCTTGGCATCGTCTTCGTCGACGCGCGCACGGTTGAGCTTGGCGCCTTGCCGGGCGGCGTCGATGAACGCCTGCTGGTCTGCCGCCGGGAGCTTGTCGAACAGGGCCTTGTTCATCAGGAACAGGGCCGGCGAGTAGACATGACCGGTGAGCGTGAGGTGCTTTTGCACTTGGTCGAATTTGGCGGAGATGATCACCGACAACGGGTTTTCCTGACCGTCGACCGTGCCTTGCTGCAGCGCAGTGAACACCTCGGAGAACGCCATCGGCGTGGTGACGATGCCAAAGCCCTTGTACGCGGCGATATGCACGGGGTTTTCCATCGTGCGCATCTTCAGGCCCTTGAGGTCGCCGGGTTCCTTGACCGCGCGCTTGCTGTTGCTCATGTGGCGAAAGCCGTTCTCGGCCCAGGCCAGGGCCTTGAACCCTTTGCCGTCGAACCGGGTCAGCAACTCCTGGCCGATGGGGCCGTCGAGCACGGCGCGCGCATGGGCCTTGTCGCGAAACAGGAAGGGGACATCCAGGATCTTGGTCTCGGGCACGAAATTGGGTATCGGGCCGGAGGAACTGAACGTCAGTTCATGCGTGCCCAGTTGCACCGCTTCGACCGATTCGCGTTCGGCGCCCAGCGCCGCGTTGTAGAAGGTCTGCACCTTGTAGCGGCCGCCGGTGCGCTTTTCCACTTCCTTGGCAAAGGTGTCGATGGCCACGCCCTGGTGGGAGTTCTGGGCCGTCGAGATGTTGATGCGCATCGTGGTCTGCGCGGCCGCTGTGGCGCCCAGGCCGAACGCAAGGCCCAGGCCGAGGGCCAAGCGGCGCAATGATCTGGACGAGGGTCGGGGCAATGGTCGAGTCGATGGCATGGCGGTTCCTGTGAATTTCGGGCGGGATGAATCGGGCCCCATTGCCTGGGCCATGCAAACACGATGGCGCAAACCCCGGCCGGGCCGAGATTATGGCGGTGCAGCATGGCCCCGGCATCCGGGTTTGTGCCGGGAGCCAGGCAATCCGCTCGAAATCGGTTCATCCGGCGTTGGAATGTCGCGTTGGAATGTCGCTGGTGCTTGTCATTCATCGACCTGCTATCGACCTGCTGCTCTCGAATGGGTGGTTCTTGCCGCGCGGCGCCGGGCCGGCCCGATCGGGGCCGTGGCGCTGCCAGAGCCGAAACCAACGGCATCCTCGAGCGCAGGCCGCCAAGCAAGGGCACGCCGGCAGGCGCTTGCGGGCAGTGCCCGTTGCACGCCGCACCGCGCCATCAGCCGCCCAGGTAGGCAGCAAGCACCTGTGGGTTGCGCTGCACCTGCAGCGCGTTGCCTTCGGCGATCACGCAGCCGAAGTCCAGCACCGTGATGTGGTCGGCCAACTGCATCACGAACTCCATGTCATGCTCGACCACCACCAGCCCCAGGCCCTCGGCGCGCAATTGGCGCAGCAACTGCGCCAGGGCCTGCTTTTCCAGATGGCGCAGGCCGGCGGCAGGCTCGTCGAGCAGCAGCAGCGCCGGCTGGCCGGCCAGGGCGCGGGCGATTTCCACGATGCGCTGCTGGCCCAGCGCCAGCGATGCGACCGGCGCATCGGCATGGGCCGCCAAGCCGCAGCGCTCGATCTGGCGCTGCGCCTCGGCCAGCAGGGCCGCTTCCTGCGCCCGGTCGAGCCGCAGCATGGCCATCAGCCAGCCACCCCGGGCGCGCAGGTGCGCACCCAGCGCCACGTTCTCGAGCACGCTGCGCTGGCCCAGCAGGCGCACATGCTGGAAACTGCGCGCCAGGCCCAGGCGGGCAAACGCGCGCGCCGGCTGGCGCCGCATGGCCTGCCCCATCAACTGCAAATCGCCCGCGCTGGCCTCGTCCAGGCCCGAGATGATGTTGAAAAAGCTGCTCTTGCCCGCGCCATTCGGGCCGATCAGCGCATGCACCTGGCCGGCCCGGACATCCATCGACACGGCGTCGTTGGCCAGCAGGCCGCCAAAGCGCTTGGTGATGTTGCGCGCCTGCAGCAGCACCGTGCCGGGGGGCGGCAGCGTGCGCTGCGTCAGCGCCGTCAGCGCTGCCGGATTCGCGGCCGGGTGCATGGCGCGTGGCGCAGCGCGGCGCAGGCAACGCTGGCCCAGGCGTTCGAGCATCGGCCATAGTCCGTCGGCAAAGCGTTGCAGCACCAGCACCATCAGCAGCCCGAACACGATGAGCTCGAAGTTGCCGCTGCTGCCCAGCAGGGACGGCAGCCAATCCTGCAACTTTTCCTTGAGCAGGGTGATCAGCGTGGCGCCCAGCACCGCGCCCCCCAGGTGGCCCGCGCCGCCGACCACGGCCATGAACAGGTATTCGATGCCGATATGCAGATTGAATGGCGTCGGGCTGACGAAGCGCTGCAGGTGCGCATACAGCCAGCCCGAAAGCGCTGCCAGCAATGCCGCCAGCACGAACAGCCGGATGCGGTAGCGCGCCGTGTCCACCCCCATCGACTCGGCCATCACCCGGGCGCCCTTGAGCGCGCGGATGGCGCGGCCGGCGCGCGAGTCCAGCAGGTTGTGCAGCAGCCACAGGGCAAGCAACAGCAGCGCCCAGATCAGCAGGCCGATGGCGCGCGGCGCGGCCAGCGACAAGCCGCCCAGCACCAGCGGCGGCACACCGGTGATGCCGGTCTGCCCGCCCAGGAAGGACATGTTGCCGAACAGGTAGTACAGGCTCAGCCCCCAGGCGATGGTGCACAGCGGCAGGTAGTGGCCCGACAGCCTGAGCGTGACCGCGCCCAGGCCCCAGGCCAGCACCGTGGTGAGCGCCAGCCCCAGCGCCAGCCCGACCCAGGGCAGGCCGGCCATGCCCACGGCGCCGGCGAGCCACTGCACCGGCGCCGGCGCCGTGCAGACCCAGGCCGTGGCATAGGCCCCGATGCCCACGAAAGCCGCCTGGCCAAAGGAGGTCATGCCGCCGATGCCGGTGAGCAGCACCAGCCCGAGCGCCACCAGCGCATACAGCGCGATGTGGCAGAGCAGGACCACGCTGAAATCCGGCAGCCAGCCCCAGCACAGCACCAGCAGGGCCAAGGCCGCCAGCGTGAGCCGCGCGCGCGTGAGCCGGTGCATGAACCGGCTGCGCGCAGCGCAGCGCAGGTCTGTCTCGGCCGGGGGCGTCACTCCTCATCCTCCACCAGGCGGCTGCCGAGCGAGCGCCACCACAGCACCGGAACGATCAGCGTGAACACCAGAACCTCCTTGTAGGCGCTGGCCCAGAACGAGGCAAAGGCCTCCAGTTGGCCCACCAGCAGGGCGCCGGCCAGCGCCAGCGGGTAGCTGGCCAATGCGCCCACGATGGCCGCCACAAAGCCTTTCAGACCGATCAGGAAACCGGTGTCGTAGTACACGGTGGTCAGCGGCGCGATCAGCAGGCCCGAGACCGCGCCGATCAGCGCCGCCAGCGCAAAGCTCAGCTCTGCCGAGCGCTCGGTGGGAATGCCCATCAGCCGCGCGCCCACCCGGTTGATGGCCGTGGCGCGCAGCGCCTTGCCGACCATGGAGCGGCCCAGGATCAGCAGCAGCCCCAGCAGCGCCAGCGTGACGCCCAGCACCACCAGCGACTGGCCCGAAACGGCCATGCCGCCGAACTCCCAGCGGGCCTCGACAAACGCTGGCGTGCGCGCACCCTCGGCGCCGAAGAACAGCAGGCCCAGCCCCACCAGCACGCCATGCAGCGCCACCGCGACGATGAGCAGCATCAGCACCGAGGCATCGGCCAGCGGCCGAAAAGCCAGGCGGTACAGCAGCGGGCCCAGCGGGGCGATCAGCACCAGCGTGGTCAGCGCGTGCAGGTACAACGACACCGGGTGCAGGCCCGGTTCCAACGCTGCCGGGCGCAGGCCCGACTCCAGCGCCGGGCGCAGGCCCGGCAGCCACACCAGCGCGCAAGCCAGCAGCGGCAACGCCACGCACCACAGCAGGGTGCTCGGCCAGTGGACGGCGTGGCCGCCGATGCGGCGCAGCAGTTCCCCCGCCAGCACCACGGCGGCCAGCGCCAGCAGCAGCCACAGCGTGGGCGGAATGCGCCCCCCTTGCAGCATGACCATGGTCAGCGCGCCAAAGGCCACGAACTCGCCCTGGGGGATGAAGATCACCCGGGTCACGGAAAAAACCAGCACCAGGGCCAGCGCCATCAGTCCGTAGATGGCGCCATTGACCAGGCCGTCTTGCACCAACAGCAGGGCAATCTGCAAATCCATGGCCGGATGGCTCAGGGCTGGTATTTCCAGGCGCCGTTTTCGATCTTGACCATCACCCGGGCACGCTGGTCCAGGCCCAGGTGGTCGGTCTCGGACATGCTGAAGATGCCATGCGCGCCGGGCACTTCGCGCAGTTGCTCCAGCGCATCGCGCAGGGCCATGCGAAATTCCACGCTGCCGGGCCGGGCCTTGCCGAGCGCGGCCGGCACGGCGGCAGCCAGCAGCACGCCGGCATCCCAACTGTGCGCGCCGAAGGTGGAGACGCTGCCCGCGCCATGGACGGCCTCATAGGCGGCCACGTAAGCCGAGGCAGACTTCTTTACCGGGTGCGAGGCCGGCAACTGCGCGGCCACCAGCACCGGGCCGGCGGGCAGAAAGCTGCCTTCCACGTCCTTGCCGCCGACGCGCAGGAAGTCGGCATTGGCCACGCCGTGGGTCTGGTAGATCCGGCCGGTGTAGCCGCGCTCGCGCAGGGCCTTCTGGGGCAGCGCCGCCGGCGTGCCCGAGCCGGCGATCAGCACCGCATCCGGCTTGGCCAGGATGATCTTCAGGGTCTGGCCCGTGACCGAGGTGTCGGTGCGCACATAGCGCTCGTTGGCCACGATGTGCAGATTTTTGATCGCGGCGACCTTGCCGAACTCCTGGTACCAGCCTTCGCCATAGGCGTCGGCAAAGCCGATGAAGGCCACCGTCTTGATGCCCGCGTCGGCCATGTGCTCGGCGATGGCCAGCGACATCATGATGTCGTTTTGCGGTGTCTTGAAGACCCATTTGCGTTTCGGGTCCATGGGCTCGACGATGCGCGCCGACGCGGCCATCGAGATCATCGGCGTGCGCGCCTCGGCCACCACGTCGATCATGGCCAGCGAGTTCGGCGTGATGCTCGACCCCAGGATGATGTCCACCTTGCTCTCGCTGATCAGCTTGCGGGTATTGTTCACGGCGGTCGTGGTGTCCGACGCATCGTCGAGCACGATGTAGTGAACCTTCTCGCCGGCGATGCTGCGCGGCATCAGCGCCACCGTGTTTTTCTCGGGAATGCCCAGCGAGGCCGCAGGGCCGGTGGCCGACAGCGTGACGCCGACATGGATGTCGGCCAGGGTCTGGCCGCAGCCCAGGGCGGCCGCCAGGGCCAAGGCAATGCAGGGGAAAAAGCGCTGTGGTTTCATGGGTTTGTCTCCTTGGATGAAATGGCTGCGGATGAAGGCGGCAGTTGCACGGCCACTACGCCGCCGAAAAACAGATCGGCCACGATCGGGGCCATGGTTTCGTGCTTGAGTTCACCATCGGGCCTGAGCCAGGTGAACATCCAGTTGATCATCCCGAACAGCAGCATCGTCAGCGCCTTGGTCAGGCCCGCAGCCTCGGTCTCGGGGCGCATCTGCGCCAGCGCATTGGCAAAGGCCGCCACCACGGCGCGCTCCTTGTTCAGCACCAGCGCGCTGTCTTCGGGCTGGAGAAACTTCACGTCCTCGGTCAGCACGCGGTGGGCATCGCGGGCCTGCGCGTATTCCTGCACGAAGCGCTCGATCAACGCGCGCAGCCGTGGCTCGGGCGGCAACTGGCGCTGCCCGATGTCGTCGACCAGCGCCTGCAGGCGCGACACATGGTCGTCGGCGATATGCAGCAGCAGGTGGTACTTGTCCCTGAAGTAGTGGTACAGCGTGGGTTTGGACAGGCCGCAGGCCTGGGCCACCTCATTCATCGAGGTCGCAGGGTAGCCGCGCTGCGCAAACAGCGCGGCCGCATGGCGCGCGATCATGTCGCGCTGCTCGTCGTATCCGGGAGATCGCCCTCGGGCCACAGGCAGTTTTCCTTTGCATTCCAAGTATCGGGGGCGCCATCTTGCCTCATCGCGGGGCGCGGCCGGCATGCAGGCAGCGCGCCTTGGTGCGGAGAAACGGCCGGGCGCCACGCTGGCGGCCATCATCAGCGCTCGTCGAACGACAGCACGACGCTGTCCGTCAGCGGCCGGCATTGGCAACTGAGCACGAAGCCGGCGTCCAGATCGGCCTGGTCGAGCGCGAAATTGCGCTCCATGCGCACCCGGCCTTGCAGGCATCGGGCGCGACAGGTTCCGCACACGCCCGAGGTGCAGGCAAACGGCAATTCCAGCCCGGCCGCCGAGGCCGCATCCAGAATGCTGGCCTGCTCCCGGGTGAAGCGGAACTCGCGCCGCAGGCCGTCGCGCACGATGGTGATGCGCGCGCTGTGCGCGTCGCCCGCCAGCGCCTGGTGCATGACGGCATCGGCCTGAGCGCCGGCGGGCAGCGCCAGACCAAAGCGCTCGACATGGATGCGCTCGGCCGGCAGGCCGGCGGCCAGTAGCGCGGCCTGCACCTGGTCGTTCATCTGGAAGGGGCCGCAGATGAAGGCCACATCGATGCGGCGCACGGGCAGCAGCGCATCCAGGAAGGCCGTGATCTTGCCGTGGTCGATCCGGCCCATGTTCAGCGGCAGATCGGTCTGTTCGGCCGAGAACACATGGTGCAGCGCCAGGCGCGCCAGGTAGCGGTTCTTCAGGTCCTGCAGTTCTTCCCTGAACATGGTGGACTGCAGGCTGCGGTTGCCGTAGATCAGCGTAAAGCGGCTGCGCGGCTCGCGCGCCAGCGCCGTCTTCATGAGCGACAGGATGGGCGTGATGCCGCTGCCCCCCGCGATGCCCAGGTAGTGGCGCTGCGCGGCGGGCTGCAGCGGCACGAAGAAGCGGCCCTGCGGCGCCATCACCTGCAAGGTATCACCGACCCGCAGCCGGGTATGGAGCCAGTGGGAGAACCGGCCACCGGCGACCTTGCGCACGCCCACGCGCAGTTGGCCATCGTCGATGCCGGCGCAGATGGAGTAGGCGCGGCGCAGGTCCTGGCCGTCGATGTCGGCGCGCAGCGTCAGGTGCTGGCCCTGGGTGAACCCGAACACCTGGTGCAGATCCGGCGGCACATCGAAGGCGACGATGACGGCTTCGGCCGTGTCAGGCTCGATGGAGCGCACGCGCAGGGGGTGGAAGATGGGGCTCATGTCGGTGACGAAAAAAGGGCGCTTTACAAGGGCTTGAAATGCTCGAAGGGCTCGCGGCAGTCCAGGCACCGGTACAGCGCCTTGCAGGCCGTGGCGCCGAAGGCGGACAGGCACTGCGTTTGCCGGCTGCCGCAGCGCGGACAGGCTAGTGCCGCGGCACGCGGCATGAAGTGCAGCGACACCGCGTTGCCCGCCGCCACCGCGCCCGGGGGCGCGATGCCATGGGCGTGCAGCCGGGCCAGGCCCCGCTCGGTGATCCAGTCGGTGCTCCAGGCCGGGGCGCGCTGCCACTGGACCTGGGCCGGGCCCAGACCCGCCGCGTCGATCGCGGCCAGCACATCGTGCGCGATGACCTCGGTGGCGGGGCAGCCGCTGTAGGTGGGGGTGAGCAGCAGTTGCAACGCAGCGCCGGCCAGCCGCACGTCGCGCACGATGCCCAGGTCGCACAGGGAGACGGCGGGCAGTTCGGGGTCGGGCACGCTGTCGAGCACCTCCCAGGCGCGCTGCAGCCGCGCGGGCGCGTCCATCACCACTGGCCTCCGGGATAGGCGCGTTGCAGGTACTGCATGTCGGTCAGGATGAAACCCATGTGCTCGCTGTGCACCCCTTGTTTGCCGGTGCTGCGAAAAGCGGTTTCCTTCGGGCAGGACAGGCCGGCGGCCGCCAGTATCTGCGCCATCTCGGCCTGCCAGGCCGGTTGCAACTCGGCCCAGCGCGGGCCCAGACCGGCGGCGCAGGCAGCCTCTTCCACCGCGTCGGCAACGAACAGTTCGGGCGTGTAGCGCCACAGCGCGGTCAGCGCCGCCTCGGTGCGGCGGCGCGACTCGGGCGTTCCGTCGCCGAGCCGCACCACCCAGTCGGCGGCATGCTGCTGGTGGTAGCGGGCTTCCTTGACGGCCTTGCCGGCGATGGCGGCCAACTCGGTGTCGCTGGAGCCGAGCAGCCGTTCCCAGAGCAGTTTCAGCAAGGTGGCCACGATGGCATTGCGCACCATCGTGAAGGCGAAGTCGCCGCGCGGCAGTTCCACCAGGGTCACATTGAAGTAGTCGCGCTCTTCGCGCAGAAAGGCCAGTTGGTCTTCGTCGTGGCCGCAGCCCTCCACCTGGCCGGCCCGGGTCAGCAGCGCGCGCGCCTGGCCCACCAGGTCCAGCGCGATATTGGCCAGCGCAATGTCTTCTTCCAGCACCGGCCCGTGGCCGCACCATGAGGCCAGGCGCTGGCCCAGGATCAGGCAGGTATCGCCCAGGCGCAGCAGGTACTGCACGGCGGGGTCCCGGCGCAATTGGATGCTCGGCGTTTGCATGTTGCCCTCGGTCATCTCACATGTGCTCGACCGCGTCCGGCAGCCGGTAGAAACTGGGGTGGCGGTAGACCTTGTCGCGGGCCGGGTCGAAGTACATGGCCTTGTCGTCGGGGTCGCTGGCCACGATCTGCCCGGAGCGCACCACCCAGACGCTGCAACCCTCCTGGCGCCGGGTGTAGACATCGCGCGCGTGCTGTAGCGCCATGCGCGCGTCGCTCGCGTGCAGGCTGCCGCAATGCCGGTGTTCCAGCCCGGCCTTGCTGCGCACGAACACTTCCCACAAGGGCCAATCGGCAGAGTCGATGATGTCAGCGGATTCGCCGATCGCGGCAGAGTCGATGACTTCGGCAGATCCGGCGGCCGTGGCAGGGTCGGCTGCGGGGCCGGCGGCAGAGGGGGCAGGGGCGGCAGGGGCGGCAGATGGGGCAGGGGGGGTCATGGTGTCTCCCGTTGGGCTGGTGCCGGGGAATGTTTGGCGGCATGGGCCAGGGCGGCTGCGCGCACCCAGGCGCCGTCGTCCCAGGCCTGGACGCGCGCGCCCAGGCGCTCCTGGTTGCAGGGGCCATCGCCGGAGATCACGCGCCAGAACTCGCTCCAGTCGATCGCGCCGTGGTCATGCTGCTGGCGCTGCGGATTCCAGCGCAGGTCGGGGTCGGGCAGCGTGACGCCCAGCACCCGGGCCTGCGCCACCGTGGCGTCGATGAACTGCTGGCGCAGGCGGTCGTTGGAGACGCGCTTGATGCCCCAGCGCATCGATTGCGCGGAATGGGGCGACTGCTCGTCCGGCGGGCCGAACATCATCAGCGACGGCCACCACCAGCGCTCGACGGCGTCCTGCACCATCGCGCGCTGCGCGTCGCTGCCCTGGCGCATCATGGTCAGCAGCGCGTCGTAGCCCTGGCGCTGGTGAAAGCTCTCTTCGCGGCAGATGCGCACCATGGCGCGCGCATACGGCGCGTATGAGCAGCGGCACAGCGGCACCTGGTTCATGATCGCCGCGCCGTCCACCAGCCAGCCAATGGTGCCCATGTCGGCCCAGGTCAGCGTCGGGTAGTTGAAGATCGAGCTGTACTTGGCGCGGCCGCTGTGCAGCGCGGCCAGCATCTGCGCGCGCGAACTGCCCAGGGTCTCGGCCGCCGCATACAGGTACAGGCCATGCCCGCCCTCGTCCTGCACCTTGGCCAGCAAGATGGCCTTGCGCTTGAGCGTGGGCGCGCGCGTGATCCAGTTGCCCTCGGGCAGCATGCCCACGATTTCCGAGTGCGCATGCTGGCTGATCTGGCGCAGCAGGGTCTGGCGGTAATGCTCGGGCATCCAGTCCTTGGCCTCGATGAACTCGCCGGCAGCGATGCGCGCCTCGAACTGCTCCTGGCGCTGCATCTGCCGGGCGTCGCCGGCATCGCCCGGCGCCATCTGATCCATCAGGTCCATCGCTTGGGTGTACATCGGAGAGCCTTTCGTATCGGGCATCGATCCATCAACGCGGGCGCTGGTCGATGACGCGCCGGGCCTTGCCCACCAGCGTGCGCTCGATGGCGTTGGCAGCCAGCACCTGCACCTGGCAACTGATGCCCACCAGGGTTTTGATGCGCTGCTGCACCGCATCGGCCAGCGCCTGGCGCTCGCCGGCAGGCAGGTCCGCAGACAGGCCCGGCTGCAACTCGCAGCGCACGGTCACCTGGTCCAGATGGCCAGCGCGCGTCACCAGAATCTGGTAGTGCCCCGACAGCCTGCCGCTGTGCAGCACGATCTCTTCGATCTGCGTGGGAAACAGGTTCACGCCACGGATGATCAGCATGTCGTCCGAGCGGCCGACGATCTTGCCGATGCGCCGCATCGACCGCGATGTCGGCGGCAGCAGCCGCGTCAGATCGCGCGTGCGGTAGCGGATCATCGGCAACGCCTGCTTGCTCAGCGAGGTGAGCACCAGCTCGCCTGGCTGGCCGTCGGGCAGCACTTGGCCGCTGTCGGGGTCGATGATCTCGGGGTAGAAATGGTCTTCCCAGACCACGGGGCCGTCCTTGCTCTCGACGCATTCGCTGGCAACGCCCGGGCCCATCACCTCCGACAGGCCATAGATGTCCAGCGCGTCGATCCCGGCGCCGGCCTCGATCTCGCGGCGCATGGCCTCGGTCCAAGGCTCGGCGCCAAAAATGCCGATCTGCAACGAACTGGCACGCGGATCCAGCCCCTGGCGCAGGAACTCCTCGGTGATGATCTGCATGTACGAGGGCGTGACCATGATGATGCGGGGTTGCAGGTCGTGGATCAGTTGCACCTGCTTTTCGGTCTGTCCGCCCGACATCGGCACCACGGTGCAGCCGGCGCGCTCGGCGCCGTAATGCGCGCCCAGCCCGCCCGTGAACAGACCGTAGCCGTAGGCCACATGCACCAGGTCGCCCGGGCGCCCGCCGGCGGCGCGGATCGAGCGCGCCACCAGGTCGGCCCAGTGGTCGATGTCCTGGCGCGTGTAGCCCACCACCGTGGGCTTGCCCGTGGTGCCCGACGAGGCGTGCAGGCGCAGCAACTGCGCGCGCGGCACGGCGAACATGCCAAAGGGGTAGTTGTCGCGCAGGTCCTGCTTGACCGTGAACGGAAACCCGGCCAGATCGGACAGATGCTTGAGGTCGCCGGGGAGCACCCCCCGGGCGTCAAACGCGCGGCGGTAATGCGCCACGTTGTCGTAGGCATGTTGCAGCGTCCAGCGCAGACGCTGCAATTGCAGCGCCTCGATGGCGTCGCGGCTGGCGCTTTCCATCGGATCCAGGGCAGCGGGAGCGGGTTGACGCACGGCCATGGCGCAGTCTCCTGTCGTTCAGCGAATCGTCATTCGTCGGCCGTCAGCCATCAGCCGGCGTCCAGCGGCACGGTCGGCCGGCCCGGCATGCAGTACGAACGCCCGCGCAAGACGGCGATGGCCTGATGGTGCTGATTGCGCACGCTCACGTCGTACAAGCCGGTGCGCCCGCCCAGCGCGACCTCGGTGGCCTCGGCCGTCAGATGGTCGCCTTCATGCGCGGGCGCCAGAAAATCGATGTCCAGGCCGCTGGCCACGGTCAGGACGTTGCGCGAGTTGCAAGCGAAGGCAAACGCCGAATCGGCCAGCACGGTGATGAAGCCGCCGTGGCAGATGTCGAAGCCGTTGAGCATGTCGGCGCGCACCACCATCTCCAGCGTGGCCTGCCCCGGCCCCATGGCCGTGACGCGGATGCCCAGGCCCCGGGTGGCGCGGTCCTTGGCCAGCATGCCGCTGCGCACATGGTCGGCCACGGCCTGGGGGTTGGGTCTGTCGGTGGAGCAAGGCATGGTCTGCTCAACGCTCGGTGAAACGAGGGGCGCGCTTGCCGGCGAAGGCCGCGACGCCTTCGCGGTAATCGGCACCGGCGCCCAGCGTTTGCTGCATGGCCGCTTCCTGCGCCAGCGCCTGGCCGTAGTCCAGTTGCGCCGCAGCATCCATGGCCTGGCGCGTGGCCACCAGCGCCTTGACGGGCATGGCGGCCAGGCGCTGCGCCAGGGCCAGCGCCTCGTCCGGCAAACTGGCGTCGTCCACGCAGCGCCAGATCAGGCCGCGACGCTCGGCCTCGGGCGCAGGCAGTTTGTCGCCCAGCAAGGCCAGCCCCAGAGCCTGCGCGCGCCCCACCAGGCGCGGCAGCAGCCAGGTTCCGCCGGTATCGGGCAGCAGCCCGATTTTGCTGAAAGCCATGATGAAACTGGCCGAACGCGCCGCCAGCACCAGATCGCAGCCCAGAGCCAGGCAGGCACCGGCACCGGCGGCCACACCGTTGACCGCTGCCAGCACCGGAACGGGCATGCTGCGGATGCGCAGACACAGCGGCCGGTACAGGGTCTCGATCACGCGGCCCAAGTCCTGGGCCTGAGCGCCCGCCGAACCGGGCGCGGGCGCCGGATCGCCCGAACCGGACGCAGGCGCGGCGGCGATGTCATTCAGGTCCTGGCCGGCGCAAAACGCCCGCCCCATGCCCGTGATGACCACGCAGCGCACGTCGCACGCGGCAGCGGTGGCCTCCAGCGCGGCCAGCAACTGCGCGTGCAACGCGGCGGTCAAGCTGTTCAGCGCGGCCGGCCGGTTCAGCGCCAGCGTTTGCACGGCACCCGATTGCGTCACCAAGACAAGGGGTTCAGACATGAATGCTCCTGCTGCTGCTGCCCATCACCATCAATCACCATCAGGAAGGGGAAGTCCTGCATCGATCGATCACGAACATCATTGACCGACCGTGCGGTAGATAATACGCCGTTGATGCAGATCAAATCACTCGGTGAAAACCCTTGGGTCAACCCCCGCCAAGCTGGGCCAGGAAGGCTTCGTCGGCAGCGCTCAGGCGGGCGGCTTGGCGCGCGGCATCGATCAGTTCGGGCCGGTGGCGGGCGGTGACGGCCAGGCGCTGCTCGCGCCGCCAGCGCTCGATCTGCGCATGGTTGCCCGACAGCAGTGCGGCCGGCACCGACTGCCCGGCCCAGGTCTGCGGGCGCGTGTAGTGCGGGCAGTCGAGCAGGCCGTCGAGGGCCGGATGGAAGCTGTCGAGTTGGTGGCTGTCCTGGTCATTGAGCACGCCGGGCTGCAGGCGCGCCACGGCATCGAGCAAGGCCATGGCCGCAATTTCACCGCCCGACAACACAAAGTCGCCCAGGCTGATCTGCAAGTCGACATGCGCGTCGATGAAGCGCTGGTCTACGCCTTCATACCGCCCGCACAGCAAGATGGCGCCGGCGCTGGCCGACCAGCGCTGCACCAGGCGGTGCCGGAGCGGCTCGCCAATGGGCGAAAACAGCACCAGCGGCGCTTGGCCGGCGCGGGGTTCGCCGCGCCCGGCGCGGATCGCCGCCAGGCAGCGCGCCAGCGGCTCGGCCAGCAGCACCATGCCCGGCCCGCCGCCAAACGGGCGGTCATCGACCCGGCGGTAATGGCCTTCGGCATACGCGCGCGGGTTCCACAGGCGCACATCGACCTGCCCGCTGGCGTAGGCGCGCCGCGTCACGCCACTGGCCAGCAACGGTGCGAACAGTTCGGGAAGCAGGGTGATGATGTCAAAGCGCATGGGTGCGCGCTGCGCTTCGATCAATAGTCGGGCTGCCAGTCGACGATGATGCGCTTTTGCGGCAGTTCCACCTGGTCCACGAAGGCCGGGACGAAAGGAATCATGCGCTTGCCGGCCTTGCCGTCTTGCTCGTGGGCCAGCACCAGCAAGGTCTGCGCGCCGGTGGCGCGCAGTTCGCGCACCTGGCCCAACGCCAGGCCCTGGCGGTTGATGACCTGAAGGCCGATCAGGTCGACCCAGTAATACTCGCCCGGCGGGGGCGATGGAAAGCTCGACCGCGGCACGAAGATGCGCGCGCCGCGCAGGGCCTCGGCGGTGTTGCGGTCATCGATGTCCTGCGCCCAGGCCAGCACCATGCCGCCATGGTCCTTGGCCTGGCGGATGGGCAGCAGCACCGTGCCGCCAAAGGCTTTGGCGCCACGCGCTGCAGGCTGCAAATACCAGCGCTTGCAGGAAAACAATGCCTCGGGGTCGGCGCTGTAGGGCTGCACCTTGAACCAGCCCTGCAGCCCCCAGGCATCGGCAATGCGCCCGACCTCGATCGCATCGGACGGCAGGGCTGTCGGCTCCAGCGTCAGCGCAGTGGCCATGGTGTGCATGATGAAAAAAAGAGCCGGCCCCGCCGGGCAAGCCCGGGGAACCCGCCCTTTTCGGGAAGTGCCGCCCGGTCAGGCCATTTGCTTGGCGGCTTGTTTGACCAAGCGCTCGACCGTGGGCGAAGACTGGGCGCCGACGCTCTTCCAGTACGTCAAACGGTCTTGCATGATGCGCAGACCTTCTTCGTTTTCCTTGGCGGTGGGGTTGTAAAACCCGAGGCGCTCGATGAAGCGGCCATCACGGCGCACGCGCTTGTCGGCAACGACGATGTTGAAAAAAGGCCGGCCTTTGGCGCCGCCACGGGAGAGTCGAATGACGACCATGATGCTTTATCCTTCGGGTGCTGAACGCCGGCAATGCTTGCCGGGGGTTCACGGTGTTCGTAACCACTGACCATACTGACCACACAACCAATTTTGCAACGCTGCGGGACGCACGACCCGGCCATCCGGCCAGCGACACGCTGCAAAGCCCGCCAGTATATCTCTTTGCCTGAATATGACCACCATCATCCGCCCCGGCGCCGACGACGACATCCCCGCAGTGACGGCCATTTACCGGCACCATGTGCTCCACGGCACGGGCACGTTCGAGTTGGATCCTCCTTGCGCGACCGAGATGGCCGCCCGTCGCGCCGACGTGCTGGCGCGTGGCCTGCCCTGGCTGGTGGCGCAGGAAGACGGCCAGATCCTGGGCTTTGCCTATGCCAACTGGTTCAAGCCGCGCCCGGCCTACCGTTTCTCGGCCGAGGACTCGGTGTATGTGGCCGACAGCGCCCGTGGCCGGGGGCTGGGCCGCCAACTGCTGGCAGAACTGGTGGCGCAGGCTCAGGCCGCAGGCGTGCGCAAGCTGCTGGCCGTCATCGGCGACTCGGCGAACGCAGGCTCGATCGGCCTGCACCGGGCGCTGGGCTTTACCGATGTCGGCACCATGCGCTCCGTGGGCTGGAAGTTTGGCGCCTGGCGCGACATCGTGCTGATGGAAAAACCCCTGGGCGCCGGTGACAGCACCGCGCCGGAAGGCGATGGCGCAGCGCCTGGATGATCGAACCACCCATGAAAAACAAAACCCTGGCCGCCTGGCTCGCCTTTGCCGGCGGACCCGTGGGTCTGCACCGCTTTTACCTGCATGGCCTGGCCGACATGCCCGGCTGGTTGCTGCCCATCCCCACGGCTCTGGGCCTCTACGGCATCGAGCGGGTGCAGCAGTTCGGTCTGGACGACCCCTATAGCTGGGTGCTGATACCGCTGTTGGGCTTTACGGTCGCGGGCTGCGCGTTGCGCGCCATCTTGTACGCACTGATGTCGCCCCAGGCATGGAACGCCCGCTTCAACCCCCAGGCCGCCCCCGATGCCGCCCCCGGCAGAACCGGGTGGGGCACCATAGGCGCCAGCGTGGTGTCGCTGCTGGTCGGCGCCAGCGTGTTGATGGCCAGCATCGCGTTCAGCGTGCAAAGGTATTTCGAGTACCAGATCGAAGAAGCGCGCAAGATCTCGCAGTAAAAGTCGTCAGGCGCAGGGCCTGGCCAGCGCATGAATGGTTCCCGGATGCCCATTGATTCATCGATCGATAGCACCATGGGCAATGAAACAAAGCGCCACAGGTTTTCTCGATTCATTCAGCTCAGATCAGTGCATGCAGACCATCGCCATCACCCAGGGAGACAGCGCCGGCATAGGCCCGGAGATCGTGGCCAAGGCCTTTCGCGACGCAGCGGCCGAACTGCATGGCTGCTTCGTGGTCGGCGATGTGGCGAGCCTGCGGCGCGCCGCGCAGGCGCTCGTGCGCCCCGGCATGCCGGGGGTTCCGGTGGCGCAGATCAGCGCGCCGGCCCAGGCGCTGAAGATGCCGCCCCGCTGCGTGCCGGTGTTGCAGTTGCCCGGCATCCCGGGCCCGCAGCCCTGGGGGCAGGTCAGTGCGGCGGCAGGGCGTGCTGCGGCCGACAGCGTGGTCTGGGCGGCGCGCGCGGCGCTCCGGGGCGAGGTGGCGGCCATCGTCACGGCGCCCTTGCACAAGGCGGCCTTGGCGGCGGCGGGTGTGGGCTTTGCCGGGCATACCGAACTGCTGCAGGCCGAAGCCGCCGCGTACCAGGGCCTGGCGTTGGAACGAATGCCGGTGCGCATGATGCTGGCGAATGCCGAACTGCGCACCGTGTTGGTCAGCATCCATGTATCGCTGCGCGCGGCGATTGCTGCGCTCACGTTCGGGCAACTGTTGCAGACGCTGCAGATCACGCATGCCGCGCTCACGCGCAGCCTCGGGCATGCGCCGCGCATCGCGGTGGCGGGCCTGAACCCCCATGCGGGCGAAGGCGGGCTGTTCGGCCGCGAGGAACTGGAGGTGATCGCCCCGGCCATCGCCGCTGCGCGCGCGCAGGGCATGCAGGTGCACGGCCCGTTTGCGCCCGATACGGTGTTCATGCGCGCGCGCAGCAGGCCGCCGCAGGGCGGCGAGTTCGACGTGGTGATCGCGATGTACCACGACCAGGGGCTGATCCCGATCAAATACCTGGGACTCGACAGGGGGGTGAACGTGACGCTGGGCCTGCCCCTGGTGCGCACCAGCCCCGACCACGGCACGGCCTTCGACATTGCCGGGCAGGGGGTGGCCGATGCCGCCAGCCTGATCGAGGCGGTGCGCATGGCGCGCACGCTGTGTGGCGCAGGGGCATGAAACACCTGTGCGGCCCAGTGGGCAAGGGCTGCGGCGCTGTCGCGCAGTTTGAAAATACCCCTTTCCGCTGCGCTACAATCGCCGGCTGACCCCATTTCGAGATGTTCTTCGAGGACCCCCATGAGTGACTCTCCCATCGACGCCAGCAAAAGAACATGGCTGATCGCGTCCGGCTGTGCGGGCGCGGTGGGCAGCGCGGCGACCGCCGTTCCTTTCGTCAGCAGTTTCCAGCCTTCCGAGCGCGCCAAAGCCGCCGGTGCTGCGGTGGAGGTGGACATCTCGGCCCTGAACCCCGGGGAAAAGGTCACGGTGGAGTGGCGCGGCAAGCCGGTCTGGATCGTCAGGCGCACACCCGCGCAGTTGGCCGAACTGCCCAAGCTCGATGACCAGTTGGCCGATCCCCAATCCAGGCGCAAGCCGGACGAGCTGACCCCCGCGTATGCCCGCAACGAAGCGCGCTCCATCAAGCCCGAGATTTTCGTCGGTATCGGCATCTGCTCGCACCTGGGGTGCTCGCCTTCGGACAAGTTCCAGCCCGGCGCCCAGCCCTCGCTGCCGGACGACTGGCAGGGCGGCTTCCTGTGCCCCTGCCATGGCTCCACGTTCGACATGGCCGGCCGCGTGTTCAAGAACAAGCCCGCACCCGACAACCTGGAAGTGCCCCCCCACATGTACCTTTCCGATACGCGCTTGCTGATCGGTGAAGACAAGCCGGCTTGAAGGAGCCAGACGACCATGGCCCAATTCAAGGAAATCTCGCCCAACGCATCGACCAGTGCCAAGGTCACGAACTGGTTCGAAAACCGCTTCCCGTCTGCATTCGATTTCTACAAAGTGCATATGTCGGAGTACTACGCTCCGAAGAACTTCAACTTCTGGTACATCTTCGGCTCGCTGGCGCTGCTGGTGCTGGTGATACAGATCGTGACCGGCATCTTCCTGGTCATGCACTACAAGCCCGACGCCAGCCTGGCGTTCGCCTCGGTCGAGTACATCATGCGCGATGTGCCCTCGGGCTGGCTGATCCGCTACCTGCACTCGACCGGGGCCTCGGCCTTTTTCGTGGTGGTCTATCTGCACATGTTCCGTGGCCTGATCTACGGCAGCTACCGCAAGCCGCGTGAGCTGATCTGGATCTTCGGTTGCGCCATCTTCCTGTGCCTGATGGCCGAAGCCTTCATGGGCTACCTGCTGCCATGGGGCCAGATGTCGTACTGGGGCGCGCAGGTGATCGTCAACCTGTTCGCCGCCATCCCCTTCATCGGCCCTGATCTGGCGCTGCTGATCCGTGGCGACTATGTGGTCGGCGATGCCACGCTGAACCGCTTCTTCAGCTTCCATGTGATCGCCGTGCCGCTGGTGCTGCTGGGCCTGGTGGCCGCGCACATACTGGCGCTGCACGATGTCGGCTCGAACAACCCCGACGGCGTGGAAATCAAGGGCCCGAAGGCGCCCAAGGATGCCAACGGCCATCCCCTCGATGGCGTGCCTTTCCACCCCTACTACACAGTGCATGACATCTTCGGGGCGAGCGTGTTTCTGATGGCCTTCGCTGCGGTGGTGTTCCTTGCCCCCGAATTCGGGGGCTATTTCCTGGAATACAACAACTTCATCCCGGCCGATCCGCTCCAGACCCCGGCACATATTGCGCCGGTCTGGTACTTCACGCCGTTTTATTCGATGCTGCGCGCCATCACCAGCGAGATGATGTACGCCCTGATCGCCTGCGTTCTGGCCGGCGCCGGCCTGGCTGCGCTCAGGGCCTGCCTGCCCCGTTTCATCAAGGCCGGCATCGTTGCCGCCGCCGCCGTGACCGTGGCGCTGATGCTGTCGCTGGATGCCAAGTTCTGGGGGGTGGTGGTGATGGGCGGCTCCGTGATCATCCTGTTCTTCCTGCCATGGCTCGACTACAGCCCGGTGAAGTCGATCCGCTACCGCCCTGGCTGGCACAAGTACCTGTACGGCCTGTTCGTGATCGACTTCCTGGTCCTGGGCTATCTGGGCGTGCAGCCGCCATCGCCAATCGGTGAGCGGGTGTCGCAGTTGGGCACGCTGTTTTACTTCGGCTTCTTCCTGCTGATGCCTTGGTGGAGCCGCATCGGTGAAGTCAAGCCCGTGCCCGACCGCGTGACCTATGTGGCGCACTGAGCCTGGAGACAAGCCCATGAAGAGACCCATCCTCACGCTGATCGCCGCCCTGGGCCTGCTTGCCGGCGCGGCCCATGCCGCAGGTGATGAAGCCATCGCCTGGGACAAGGCGCCAGGCAAGACCAACGACTTGGCGTCGCTGCAAAACGGCGCCAAACTGTTCGTCAACTACTGCCTGAGCTGTCACTCTGCCGCCTACATGCGCTTCAACCGGCTGCGCGACATCGGCCTGACCGAGCAGCAGATCAAGGACAACCTGCTGTTCACGACCGACAAGATCGGTGAGACCATGAAGGCCGCGATCGACCCCAAGCAGGCCAAGGAATGGTTCGGCGCCAACCCGCCCGATCTGACCGTGATCGCACGCTCGCGCGCAGGCCATGGCGGCACGGGTGCCGACTACCTGTACACCTTCCTGCGCAGCTTCTACCGTGATGAAACCAAGGCCACTGGCTGGAACAACCTGGCTTTCCCGAGCGTGGGCATGCCCCATGTGCTGTGGCAACTCCAGGGCGACCGGCGACCGGTGTTCGAGGCGCAGCAAAGCCACGGCCACAGCACCGAGGTATTCAAGGGCTGGCAGCAAATCACGCCCGGCAGCATGACGCCGCTGCAGTTCGATCAAAACGTCGGGGATCTGGTGAACTACCTGCAATGGATGGGCGAGCCCGCGCAGAACACGCGCAAGCGCGTGGGCGTCTGGGTGATCCTTTTTCTGCTCCTGTGCACGTTCATCACCTGGCGGCTGCACGCGGCCTACTGGAAGGACGTGAAGTAAACGCCGGCGCCGTAGCATTGCGCAAGAGGTGCCAAGGCTTGGTGCTACCCCCTGCCAAGAACCACGATGGGGCTTGCCTGCCTGCCCCGGGTTTCATGGGCGCCCTGCGAGCTTCTGCACACCGGGGATCAGTGGGGGCAATTTTCCGCCTGCCCGCAATACCTGGCGCTTCCCGACAAGGAAACGGAGCCGTTGCCGGCATGAATGCAAGCCGGCAGAACCGGCAGCGCATCCTTTGGCCAAGGGTGCACAGATATCGTTGGATGAACCAGTGGAAGGGAAAGCCGCCGAGCTCCTTGACTGCGCACAGAAAAACACGCTTGCACAGTGGGCTCATCGGGCGCACTGCTGTTTTGATTTTTAGGAGCCTCCCGCCATGATGGTGCTTTATTCGGGTACGACCTGCCCCTTCTCCCACCGCTGCCGTTTCGTGTTGTTTGAAAAGGGCATGGACTTTGAAATCCGCGATGTAGACCTGTACAACAAGCCGGAAGACATCAGCGTGATGAACCCCTATGGCCAGGTGCCGATCCTGGTCGAGCGCGACCTGATCCTGTACGAGTCGAACATCATCAATGAGTACATCGACGAGCGCTTTCCCCATCCGCAGCTGATGCCGGGTGACCCGGTGGACCGGGCCCGCGTGCGCCTGTTCCTGCTGAACTTCGAGAAAGAGCTGTTCGTGCATGTGAATGTCCTGGAATCGCGCGCCACCAAGGGCAACGAAAAGGCGCTGGAAAAGGCGCGCGCGCATATCCGCGACCGCCTCACGCAACTGGCGCCGGTGTTCCTGAAGAACAAATACATGCTCGGAGACAACTTCTCCATGCTCGATGTGGCCATTGCCCCGCTGCTGTGGCGCCTGGACTACTACGGCATCGACCTGAGCAAGAATGCGGCCCCGCTGCTCAAGTACGCCGAACGCATCTTCTCGCGGCCGGCCTACATCGAGGCGCTGACTCCTTCCGAAAAGGTCATGCGCAAGTAAGCCGTGTTTCTTTCCTCCATCCATCGCCGTTGCGCCCCACAGCCATGACCGCACAGGAACCCATATCCACGCGCCCCTACCTGATTCGTGCGATGCACGAATGGTGCATAGACAATGGCCTGACGCCGTATGTGGCCGTGCGTGTCGACGGTTCCGTGCAGGTGCCGCAGGAATACGTCAAGGACGGAGAGATCGTCCTCAACATCAGCCATGAAGCCACCAACTCGCTGCAACTGGGCAATGAGTTCATCGAGTTCAGGGCCCGGTTCGGCGGCAAGTCGCGCCAGATCCTGGTGCCGGTAGGACGGGTGGTTGCCGTTTACGCGCGGGAAAATGGCCAGGGCATGGCGTTCCCGCCCCCGCCGTCGGACATGCCCTCCGCTGGCTCTGTCGCCGTGGCGCTGACGGCGACGCCTGCGGCCGACCCGGCCGCGCCGGCGGGCCGCGTGGTCCAATTGGTCGTCACCGAGGGCGGCAATGGTGCTGGCGACGATGATGGCGGTGATACCCCCCGCCCTCCGCCTCCTCCCCCCGCCCCGGGCGGCACGCGCCCCGTGCTCAAACGGATCAAATAGCACCCGCCGGCAAATTCCGGGCGGCATTTACCCGATAGAATGCCGCCTGCGCCGGTTTAGCTCAGCAGGTAGAGCACCCGCCTTGTAAGCGGTAGGTCGTCAGTTCGAGTCCGACAACCGGCACCATCGGCACCATTTCCTTGCTTGCCCTCATTCCATTCCCCAATCGTTCGCGAAGGCGAAGCGCAGACAGTACGGGTGTACGGCCAGCGCCGCCGACGAGGTGCACGGATGATTCAGGCTTGGAATCAGTTTTGGACTTTGAGCCGAATCGCGCTAACCTCCCAGCCCCGGCTGCGCAGATGCGCCTGCAAAGCGGGCAGCAATTGGCGTATCTTTGCGGCGGCGGCGTTACTCCTGACCAGCAGGCACCAGTTGCTCCCATCGATGGGGCCGGCCGCGACGGCCGGGCGCAGCGGCGCAGGAATCAGGGTCTGAATGGCCTTGAGCCGCTCACTGGACTCGCGTGTCAGCGCGGTGAGCCTGGCCAGCGCAGGGGATTCCTCGCTGGCCTGCTGCAAGGTGATGGCATGGTGGCGGCGCAGCATGGTGGGCGTTTTCGGGCGTGGAGAATTCGTAGTGCAGTTGATTATCACGGACGCCAGGCTGGCGCGTAGCCGGGCCATTCATTTGTCCGGCACGCGCTTGCTGTTGGCGGGTTTGGCGCTGTCGCTGTGCCTGGTGCTGGTGGCCGCGACCTTGTACCACTGGGTGTTTTTGCAAGGCGCGCGCGCGGGCTGGCCGATCATCGGCTCGCTGGTGCGTCTGGTGGTCCAGGACGAGTTTGCCGAGCGCGATCGCTTCATGCGGGCCAATCTGGATGCCATGGCGCGGCGCGTGGGGGAAATGCAGGCCCGGATGGTGCAACTGGAATCGCTGGGCGAGCGCGTTCTGGGTCTGGCCGGCATGGCACCGGCAGATATCCCGAAAGCCGCCGCCGGGCGCGGCGGGGCGCTGGTGGGCGCGCACGATCTGTCGATCGAGCAGTTGCAGGCCACGCTGGACGACCTGGAGCACCTGACGAACCAGCGTGTGGATCTGATGACGGTGCTCGAATCGCGTTTGTTCGACCAGCATATCCGCAAGAAGATGATCCCCACCCACGAGCCAGTTGCGGGGCGGCCGGCGGGTTCGGGCTTTGGCTGGCGCCTGGACCCGATCAGCGGCCAGTCGGCGCTGCACTCCGGCCTGGACTTCCAGGCGGACACCGGCACGCCAATCCTGGCCGCCGCAGGCGGTGTGGTGGTGGTGCAGGAATTTCATCCCGCCTACGGCAACATGGTCGAGATCGACCATGGCAACCAGGTGCTGACCCGCTATGCGCACGCATCACGCACACTGGTCAAGCGCGGCGACATTGTGCGCAGCGGGCAGAAGATTGCGGAAGTGGGCACCACCGGACGCTCCACCGGGCCCCATCTGCACTTTGAGGTGCTGGTGCAAGGGGTTTTCCAGGATCCGCAGAAATTCCTGAGCGCTGGCGGCACGGACACCGCTGCACCACTGGAGCACGCTTGGTCGGCGGCACGGGGCAGGTAAGATTGCGGTTGCTCCCCGCCCGGAATGACGAGTCGCAATGACAAGACACTTGTGCTGCGCTTGCAATCACGATCGGGGAACCCACTTGAAATCCATTTTTCTTAGGGACTTCGGTCGCCTGGCGCGCTGATTGCAGCGGGGCAGGCGGCCTTGCTCGCATGGCCACCAACTTTCTCACCAAAATATTCGGCAGCCGCAATGACCGGCTTCTCAAGCAGTACCGCAAGACGGTGGTCCACATCAATGCGCTGGAGCCCGAGTACGAGCAGATGTCGCACGAGCAATTGCGCGCCAAGACGCAGGAGTTCAAGGAGCGCGTGGCCCGGGGCGAGTCTTTGGAGAGCATTTTGCCGGCGGCCTTTGCGCTGGTGCGCGAGGGCTCCAAGCGCATCATGAAGATGCGGCATTTCGACGTGCAACTGCTCGGGGGCATGGCCTTGCATTTCGGCAAGATCGCCGAAATGCGCACCGGCGAGGGCAAGACCCTGACCGCCACGCTGCCGGTGTACCTGAACGCGCTGTCGGGCAAGGGCGTGCATGTGGTGACCGTGAACGACTACCTGGCCCATCGCGACGCGCAGTGGATGGGGCGGCTGTACAACTTCCTGGGCCTGACGGTGGGCATCAACCTGCCGAATATGCCGCGCGCGGAAAAGCAGGCCGCTTACCGTGCCGACATCACCTACGGCACGAACAACGAATACGGCTTCGACTATCTGCGCGACAACATGGTCTACGAAGCGCAAGACCGCGTGCAGCAGGGCCTGAACTACGCCATCGTCGATGAGGTCGATTCCATCCTGATCGACGAGGCGCGCACGCCGCTGATCATCAGCGGCCAGGCCGAAGACCACCAGGCCCTGTATGTCACGATGAACCAGTTGGTGCCGCAGTTGGTGCGCCAGGAGGGCGAGGCCGATCTACGCACCGGCGAGGGCGTGACCCGGCTCGGCGATTTCACACTCGACGAGAAGAGCCACCAGGTGTTCCTGACCGAGCAGGGCCACGAGACCGCCGAGCGCATCTTCGCCAGCCACGGCCTGATCGCCGAAGGCGCATCGGTCTACGACCCGGCCAACATCGCGCTGATGCACCACCTGTACGCGGCGCTGCGGGCCAGGCACCTGTACCACCGGGATCAGCACTATGTGGTGCAAAACGACGAGATCGTGATCGTCGACGAATTCACCGGCCGCCTGATGTCGGGCCGCCGCTGGAGCGAGGGCCTGCACCAGGCCGTGGAAGCCAAGGAAGGCGTGACCATACAGGCGGAAAACCAGACCCTGGCCTCGATCACGTTCCAGAACTATTTCCGCCTGTACCACAAACTGGCCGGCATGACCGGAACGGCCGACACCGAGGCCTACGAGTTCCAGGAAATCTACGGCCTGGAAACCATGGTCATCCCCCCCAACCGCCCGAGCCGGCGCAACGACCAACTCGATCTGGTCTACAAAACCACCCGTGAAAAATACGCCGCTGCGGTCATGGACATCCGCGCATGCCATGAGCGCGGCCAGCCCGTGCTGGTGGGCACCACCTCGATCGAGAACTCCGAAATCATCGATCAGCTGCTCAGCCAGGAGGGCCTGCCGCACCAGGTGCTCAATGCCAAGCAGCATGCCCGCGAAGCGGACATCGTCGCGCAAGCCGGTCGTGCCGGCATGATCACCATCGCCACCAACATGGCCGGCCGGGGTACCGACATCGTGCTGGGCGGCAATGTCGAAAAGGATGTGGCTGCCATCGAGGCCGACACGGCCCTGTCAGAGGCCGAGCGCGCCGCCCGGATCAGCGCCTTGCGTGCGCAGTGGCAGATCGAGCACGAGAAAGTCAAGGCGCTGGGCGGGCTGCGCATCATTGCCACCGAGCGCCATGAATCGCGCCGCATCGACAACCAACTGCGGGGCCGCTCGGGCCGCCAGGGCGACCCCGGCTCCTCGCGCTTTTACCTGGGCCTGGACGACGCGCTGATGCGCATCTTTGCCGGCGAGCGCGTCAAGGCCATCATGGACCGGCTGAAAATGCCCGATGGCGAGGCCATAGAGGCCGGCATCGTGACCCGCAGCATCGAATCGGCCCAGCGCAAGGTCGAGGCGCGCAACTTCGACATCCGCAAGCAATTGCTGGAATACGACGATGTGGCCAATGACCAGCGCAAGGTGATTTACCAGCAGCGCAACGAGATTCTGGACGCGAGCGACCTGTCGGATCTGATCGCCGCCATGCGCGAAGACTGCATGACCGACCTGGTGCGCCAGTATGTGCCCGCCGAATCGATGGAAGAGCAGTGGGATCTGCCCACGCTGGAAAAGCGGCTGGCCAGCGAATGGCAGTTGACCATGGCATTGCAGGAACTGGTGCAAGGAGCCAACGCCATCACCGATGACGAGATTCTGGACCGGGTGCGGCAGGCGGCCAAAGCCGCATTCGACGCCAAGGTCGAGCAGGTGGGCCGGGAGAACTTCACGCAGTTCGAACGCATGGTGCTGCTGCAAAACTTTGACACCCAGTGGCGCGACCATCTGAGCGCGCTCGACTACCTGCGCCAGGGCATACACCTGCGCGGCTATGCGCAAAAGCAGCCCAAGCAGGAATACAAGCGCGAGGCCTTCGAGCTGTTCCGGCAACTCATCGACCGGGTCAAGAACGAAGTCACCAAGCTCCTGATGACGGTGCAGGTGCAGTCGCCGACGCAGCTCGAACAGGCCGCGCAGGACATGGAAAGCCGGGCCGAAAGCATTGCCAACGTGACCTACACAGCCCCGACCGACACCGGACAGGTCGAGGCCACGCTGGCCGCCCAGATGGCCGAACGACCCTTGCCGCAGGGTATGCGCGTAGGCCGCAACGACCGATGCCCCTGCGGCAGTGGCAAGAAGTACAAGCACTGCCATGGCAAGCTGGCCTGATCGACCCGCCCCTAGTGTCGCGTCACCGATCATCTGTCGGTCTGCGCTGGCCATCGAAGCGCATCGCGGCGTTGCATCGCTTGCCAATACGCTCGGTATGGGCTGCGCGATGCGCCTTGCGCTGCGCTCCGATGGCTGCGCGCAGCCTACGACATCTGATCGGTGACGCGACACTAGAAGCCGCCGATGACACGGACTCCGATCCATGTCCCCATTGACGCAGAAAGCCCCCATGCCCGTTGATCTTCTTGCCCCCGCCAGTGCCGGCCTGTATCCGATTGCCGGCCTGCGCATCGGTGTTGCCGAGGCCGCAATCCGCAAAGCCGATCGCAAGGACCTGACCCTGTTCCTGCTCGACGAAGGCACCAGCGTGGCCGGCGTCTTCACCCAGAACCGCTTTTGCGCCGCGCCGGTGCAAATCAGCCGCGCCCACCTGGCCAGCGGCCGGCCCATCCGCGCGCTGCTGATCAACACCGGCAATGCCAACGCCGGTACCGGAGCCGATGGCCTGGCGCGGGCCAAGGCCAGTTGCAGCGCGCTGGCAGACATGCTGGCGCTGGCGCCCGAGCAGATCCTGCCGTTTTCCACCGGCGTGATCATGGAGCCCCTGCCCCTGGAGCGCATCGTCGCCGGCCTGCCCGCCGCCCTGGCCAACGCGCAGTCGGACCACGGCGACACGCAGCCGGGGCACTGGGCGCGCGCCGCCGAAGCCATCATGACCACCGACACCCGGCCCAAAGCCTGCTCGGCGCAGTTGCAGATCGCCGGGGCCACGGTGCGCATCACCGGCATCAGCAAGGGCGCGGGCATGATCCGCCCGAATATGGCCACCATGCTCGGTTTCATCGCCACCGACGCCTGCCTGCACCCTGCGCTGCTGCAGCCACTGCTGCACGAGCTGGCCGAGGCCTCATTCAACCGCATCAGCATCGATGGCGACACCTCGACCAACGACTCCTTGGTGCTGCTGGCCACGCACCGGGCCGCGCACGCGCCCATCACCGCCCTGGACAGCGCCGCAGGCCAGGCGCTCAAGGCCGCCATGCTGGCCGTTGCGCAGCAGTTGGCGCAGGCCATAGTGCGCGACGGCGAAGGGGCCACCAAATTCATCACCGTGCGGGTCGAGGGCGGCAAGACCGGCGCCGAATGCCGCCAGGTGGCCTATGCGATTGCCCATTCGCCGCTGGTCAAGACAGCGTTCTACGCCAGCGACCCGAACCTGGGCCGCATCCTGGCGGCCGTGGGGTATGCGGGCATCCAAGACCTGGACCCGGCCGGTATCGAGCTCTACCTGGACGATGTGCATGTGGCCACGCAAGGAGGGCGCCACCCGGCCTACCGCGAGGAGGACGGCCAGCGCGTGATGCAGCAAAGCGCCATCACGGTGCGCGTGCTGCTCGGCCGTGGCGCTGCGCTCGACCAAATCTGGACCTGCGACCTCGGCCATGAGTATGTCCGCATCAATGCCGATTACCGGTCCTGAACACCCCCGGAAAACCGCAAGCCATGCTTTTGATGGCTGTCGATGAAGACGGAACCTGCCCCTCCTGCACCAATGAACCAGAAATTTGAACATCTGATCGCGCGCGCCGAGCAACTCATCGCCCGCATCGAATCCATCTTGCCGCAGCCCCTGGACGCGCCGGACTGGTCCACCGGCATGGCCTGGCGTTACCGCAAGCGCAGCAGCGGCCATGGCACCTTGGAGCCGGTGCGCCATGTCGCGGCGCTGCAACTGTCTGCGCTCAAGGAAATCGACGCGCAAAAGCAAAAAATCGAGCGCAACACCGAGCAGTTCGTCGCCGGCCGGCCGGCCAACAATGTGCTGCTGACCGGTGCGCGCGGCACCGGCAAATCCTCGCTGATCAAAGCCTGTCTGAACGCCTACGCGCCCCGGGGCCTGCGCCTGATCGAGGTCGACAAGGCCGACCTGATGGACCTGCCCGACATCGTTGAGGTGGTGGCTGAACGGCCGGAGAAATTCATCATCTTTTGCGACGACCTGAGTTTTGACGACGGCGAGCCGGGCTACAAGGCGCTCAAGTCGATGCTGGACGGCTCGGTGGCGGCGGCCACGCCCAATGTGCTGATCTATGCCACCAGCAACCGGCGCCATCTGCTGCCCGAGTACATGGCAGAAAACCTGGCGCACACCCATGGCGCCGACGGCGAGGTGCACCCCGGCGAAGCGGTGGAGGAGAAGATCTCGCTCTCGGAACGCTTTGGCCTGTGGGTGAGCTTCTACCCCTTCAGCCAGGACGAGTATCTGAGCATCGTCGCCCAGTGGCTGTCGGCGCTGGGCCTGTCGGCGCCGGCCATTGCTGCCGCCCGCCAAGAGGCGTTGCAGTGGGCGCTCGAGCGCGGCTCACGCAGCGGCCGTGTGGCCCATCAGTTTGCGCGCGACCATGCCGGACGCCATGGCGGCTGAAACCCCTGCGGGCCCATCCGGGCGCAGGCGCACCGAAGTGGCCGTGGGCATCTTGCTGCGCGCCGATGGTGCGATGCTCCTGTCCACCCGTCCTCCGGGCAAGCCCTATGCGGGTTATTGGGAGTTTCCCGGCGGCAAGCTGGAGGCGGGCGAGACGGTAGCGCAAGCGCTGCGCCGTGAACTGATCGAAGAGCTCGGCGTGACCATAGGCCCGGTCAGCGTCTGCAAGGTCACCGAGCACGACTACCCGCACGCGCTGGTGCGCCTGCACTGGTGCAAGGTGCTGGCCTGGACAGGGACGTTCGAGATGCGCGAGGGCCAGACCATGGCCTGGCAGCAACTGCCGCTGACCGTGGGCCCGGTGCTGCCCGGCGCCTATCCGGTGCTGCAATGGCTGGCCGGGGAGCGCGGGCAACGGGTCGTTGCCGATGCCGCGCCAAAATGATGGCTGGTGATCGCCGCCGGCACTGGTTCTGATTCAGTGCGCCCGCCCAGGGTCTGCATCGTCCGGCGGGTTGTCCGGGGGGTCTTGGGCCGGCATACGGAACTGCTCGCTGGCCCAGGCCCCCAGGTCTGCCAGTTTGCAGCGTTGGCTGCAAAAGGGCCGGTAAGCGTTGCCGGGGCCGTACACGCTGTCACCGCGGCAGCCGGGACAGCGGACGATGCGCTCTCGGGCATCGGTGCTGCGGGAGTGGGTCATCGATCGTCGTCCTGCACAAGTCAGGCACACAGGGTGAGTTCAAAAGCCGCATCCTCGGCGCAGGCATGCAGGCGCCCATCGTCGTGCAAGCGCATCAGCCGCACCGAGACGATCAAGCGGTTGCCGCTGATTTCCGGGATCAATTCCAAGGCCGGATCGATGCGCAGACGCAGCAGTTGGAACATGCGGCCCTGCGGCAGGTTTTGCTGGAACTGGCCCCGCTCGGCGGCGACCTTCTGTGGCACGCCGGAATCGCGCAGCAGCTTGAGCAGCAAACCGATCGACTCGGCCAGCGGCGCCAGCGTGCCGGCCCATTGCTCCAGCGCTTGCTGGCGTTGCGCGGCTGGCTGGTGCTGCCATGCATGGTAGGCCGGCAGATCGAAGCTGCAGGTGCCGCCCGGGATACCGATACGGCTGCGAATGCCCATCAGCCAGTCGTTCTCGGTGAGCGCATGGCCTGATTTGCCGGTCTGGGCCTTGAGCGCGGCAAAGCACTGGTCGAGCTGGGCCAGCACGGCATCGAGTGCAGCCTCCGAGACCGCAGGGTTGCCACGGTAGCTGTCGAGCTGTTGCCGGTGCTTTTCGATATCCTTGAAAAGGTCCGACTTCAGGTCCGCCCGGGCAGCCACATCCATGATCTCGAAGATCGTCAGCAGCGCGAAATGGTGGTCGAGCGCATAGGCGCGGAAAACCAGTTCCCCCAAGCGGCGCAACAACTGCTCGAGCCGCAAATAAGTTCTCAGACGCTCGTTGAAAGGATATTCGTAAAGGATCACGCTGCTGGGGAAGTTGAA
This sequence comes from Verminephrobacter eiseniae EF01-2, assembly GCF_000015565.1. Classification (NCBI taxonomy): domain Bacteria; kingdom Pseudomonadati; phylum Pseudomonadota; class Betaproteobacteria; order Burkholderiales; family Comamonadaceae; genus Verminephrobacter; species Verminephrobacter eiseniae. The sequence continues at coordinate 4,311,033 of NC_008786.1, read as the reverse complement.
AGTACCAACCGGCTACGGGGCCGCATCATAGCCCGAACCAACGAGCCATCTGCCGGACCTCGGCCTGTAGCTGTTGCAGCGTGCCATCGGCCTCATTGGCAAGCACCACATCGGCCAGCGCCCTGCGCGCGCTGCGGCTGGCCTGTGACGCAATGATGCCCTGCACCTGCTCGCGTGCCAGGCCGCTGCGGCGCATCACGCGCTCGATCTGGGTCTCGGCCAGGCAGTCGACCACCACCACGGCATCGAGGCGGCGCGCCCATGGCCCGGATGGTCCGGACTCGGCCAGCAAAGGAATGTCATGCACGATCAACCCGGCCCCCGCTGCCAGCGCCTGCTGCGCCCGCGAATCGCCATGGGCAGCGACCAGGGGATGAATGATGCCCTCCAGGCGTGCACGCGCCTGCGGCTGACTGAACGCCAACTGCCGCATGCGTGCACGGTCGAGCGCACCGCAGGCGTCGACATACTCGGCGCCGAAAGTGCTGCGTATGGCCGCCATCGCGGCGCCCTGCGGCCCCGTCACTTCACGGGAAATTTGGTCCGCGTCGATCAGGCAGGCCCCCAGGGCCGCCAGCATCTGCCCCACCGTGCTCTTGCCGCTGCCAATGCCGCCGGTCAGGCCCACACGCAATGGACGCGATGGCTTGCGGCGCATGGATCAAAGGCCCAGCAGCCCGAGCGCCAGGCCCAGCATGGTGCCGGGGCCGAACACCAGCGCCGTCAGACCGGCGCCGACCAGAAAAGGCCCGAAGGGGAGATAACCCCCCTCACGCAAGCGGCTGGAAATCTTCATCGCGATACCGACGCCAGCGCCGATCACCGAAGACAGCAAAATGATGGGCACCAACGCTTGCCAGCCAAACCAGGCCCCCAAAGCGGCGAACAGCTTGAAGTCGCCATAGCCCATGCCCTCCTTGCCGGTGGCCAACTTGAAACCCCAGTAGACCAGCCAAAGCGACAAATACCCTGCAACCGCCCCCAGCACCGAGTCGTACAGCGGCAGATCGATCCACTGCAGCGCAGCCGACAGCAATCCGGCCCACAGCAAGGGCAAAGTGATGTCATCCGGCAACAGGGTGGTATCCCAGTCGATGCATGCCAAGGCCATCGAGGCGGCAGAAAAGCCGCACCACGCAATGCCAGCCGCTGTCAGGCCCCAGCGCTCGATGCAAAAAAAGAACAACCCACCCGTCACGATCTCCACCAGCGGGTAGCGCGCACTGATGCGCGCCCGGCAAGCCGAGCAGCGCCCCCGCAGCGCAAGGTAGCTCAGCACCGGGACATTTTCGTACCACGGCAGCATATGCCCACAGGCCGGGCAGCGCGAACGGGGAATCAGCAGATTGAAAGGCTCGGGCGCAGCCTCGGCGGGCACGGCAGGCGCCTGCGCTGCCGGATGCGGGGCATCCCGGTGGGCGAACTCAGCCGCCCACTGCCGCTCCATCATCTTCGGCAGGCGGTAAATGACCACATTCAAAAAGCTGCCGAAAAGCAGACCGATCACGCCGCCCAATGCCGCGTCCAGCCACAGGCCCGCAAGCATTACACGACCTGTCCCAATTTGAAGATCGGCAGATACATCGAGATGACGATGCCGCCGATCAGGCAGCCAAGAAAAACGATGATGATCGGCTCCATCAGGCTGGATATGCCCGCCACCATGGTATCGACTTCTGCCTCGTAAAAATCGGCGGCCTTGCCCAGCATGTGATCGATGGAACCGGTCTCTTCACCAATGGCACACATTTGCAGCACCATCGTCGGAAAGATATTGGCGTTGCCCATGGCCACCGTGAGACTGGTGCCGGTGGAGACTTCCTGCTGAATCTTGTCCGTTACCGACGCGTAGACCGAGTTGCCTGCGGCCCCCCCCACCGAGTCCAGCGCCTCCACGAGCGGAACCCCGGCGGCAAACATCGTCGACAGCGTTCGGGTCCAGCGCGCAACGCATGCTTTCTCGAACAGTACCCCGAAAATCGGCAAGCGCAACAGCAGGCGATCCATGAACTTCTGCAATTTCTCATTGCGCCGCCAGGACTGCATGAAGAAGAAAATGCCACCACCGACACCCCCGAAAATCAACCACCACCAGTGGACGAAAGTCTCACTGATGGCCATGACGAGCAAGGTGGGCGGCGGAAGATCGGCGCCGAAGGAGGTGAAAACCTCTTTGAAGGCCGGGATCACGAAAACCATGATCAGCGACACCACCACAAAGGCCACGCACAGCACCGCGCTGGGGTACATCAAGGCCGATTTGATCCGTGACTTGATCGCCTCGGTTTTTTCCATGTAAGTGGCAAGCCGATCCAGCAGGGATTCCAAAATACCGGCGGTTTCGCCGGCCTCCACCAGATTGCAGTAGAGCTCGTTGAAGTATTTTGGATAATGTCTGAAGGCACCGCTCAGGGAAGTGCCGGTCTCGATATCGGAGCGGATGTCATTGAGCAATTTGGTGACACTGGGGTTGGTAGAGCCACGCCCCACGATGTCGAAGGACTGCAGCAGCGGAACACCGGCCTTCATCATGGTCGCCAATTGCCGGGTAAAAAGTGCAATATCCTTGGGTTTGACCTTCTTGCCGGAGCGCATGCGGCGCTCCTTGATTTTCGTCGAGAGCACCCCTTGACGGCGCAGGCTCGCCTGCACCTGGTTTTCACCAACCGCCCGGATCTCGCCGCGGACGATTTTTCCATTGCGGTCCTTGCCTTCCCATTCGAAGACTTTTTCCTTGATCTCTCTTTTTGCTGCCGTGATGGTTGCCATGCTGCCCTCCGGTAAATGCCATGTGTTATTCGTTGGTGACGGCCAGGACTTCTTCGAGGGAAGTCAGGCCCAACTTGGCCTTGTACAGGCCCGCGTCGCGCAATGAGCGCACACCCTCCATGCGGGCTTGCTCGGCAATCTCCAGGGCGCTGCCATCGCGCAGGATGATGCGCTGGATTTCCTCTGTGATCGGCATCACCTGATAAATGCCGACCCGGCCCTTGTAGCCATTGTTGCAAGCGTTGCAGCCGACCGGACCATAAGTAACCCAGGAGCCGTCGATCTCCTCCTCTTGGTATCCCGCATCGACCAGGGTCTCCTGGGGTATGTCCGTCGGGGTTTTGCAGATCGGGCACAGCCTGCGCGCCAGGCGCTGCGCGGTGATCAGAATCACGCTGGACGCAATATTGAATGGCGCAATACCCATGTTGCGCATCCGTGTCAAGGTCGTCGGCGCGTCATTCGTGTGCAGGGTGGACAGCACCAGGTGCCCGGTTTGTGCCGCCTTGATCGAGATGTCGGCAGTTTCCAGATCCCGTATTTCCCCGACCATGATGATGTCGGGATCCTGGCGCAGGAAGGAGCGCAGCGCCGCAGCAAATGTCAGGCCGGCCTTTTCGTTGACGTTTACCTGATTCACGCCCGGCAGGTTGATTTCGCAAGGGTCTTCTGCCGTCGCGATATTGACGTCCGGTTTGTTCAGGAGATTCAGACAGGTATACAGTGACACGGTCTTGCCCGAACCGGTAGGGCCTGTGACCAAAATCATGCCGTAGGGGCGACCGATGGCCTGGAGTAGCCGCTCTTTCTCCACCGGTTCATAGCCCAGCGCATCGATACCCAGTTTGGCGCTGCTCGGATCCAGAATACGGATGACGACTTTCTCGCCAAACAAGGTGGGCAAGGTGCTGACCCGGAAGTCGATCACCCGGTTCTGGCCGACTTTCAGCTTCATGCGGCCATCTTGTGGAATGCGTTTTTCCGAGATATCCAGGCGCGAAATGACCTTGATGCGGGAAGCCAGCTTTTCCTTGATCGCAATCGGCGGCGAAGCTATTTCCCGCAACTCGCCATCGATGCGGAAGCGGACGCGGTACTGGTGCTCGTAGGGTTCGAAATGCAGGTCGGACGCGCGCATGTTGAAGGCGTCCAGCAGCATTTTGTGCAGAAACTTGACGATCGGAGCATCTTCGACATCCGTGGCTGCCACAGCCGCATCTTCGGTGGCAGTTTCGACCGCCATATCGTCGAACTCGAAGTCACCGCCACTGACCAGCGTATCCATTGCTTCGTTGGCGGATTTGGTGATCGCTTCGACCAGAAGGCTGAGTTTGTCATATTCCGCGATGACCCAGTCCACGCCCATCTGGGTGGCAAACTTGATTTTTTCAGCCGCTTCCTGGTCGGTAGGGTCTGCCGTTGCGACGATCAGGCGATTACTGCGTTTGCTCAGTACGACGACGCGGCAGGTCTTGCATATCTTGTTATCCAGCAAATCCTTTGGCAAACGCGACGGATCGATGGCATCGAGATCGAGAAGGGGCGCGCCAAAGACGGTCGACACCGTATGCGCCAAGTCAGCGGCGGAGACAGCCCCGGAGCCGGTCAATTCGGCAATGAAACTGGTGCGGTTGGCCTGGGACTTCTTGTAAATGTCCTCGGCCGATTTCTGACTCAGCTTGCCTGCGGACATCAACGCCCTGCCCAGTCCGGGAAGTGCAACGGCAGAGGCTTCTTTGGAGGGAGTATCGACAGCGGCCATGACACCGTTCGGCGGAGGGGGAAAAAGGCATCTTACCATCCCCGGTTACGCATCGGGCGCACGACGCCGGATGTTGGCCACTGCGCCACGGCAATGGGTGGAAAATACCACTGGCCACGGATCGATGGTCGGGGTGAGAGGATTCGAACCTCCGGCCTCTACGTCCCGAACGTAGCGCTCTACCAGGCTAAGCTACACCCCGCAAATCGCTGTGGCACCTGCGCGCCATGCCCCCCGGCCGGCATCGATGCCATACCCCAGGCTCAGTGGCGTCGCTCCAGCAACTGCGCCGCCAATTCTAGCAAACCCTTCGAATAGGCATTCGATGGCAGTTGCTGCGCAGCGGACATTGCCCGGCGGGCTTCGGTGCAGGCGGCGGCGCGGGTGACTTCGAGCGCGCCGGTCGCGCGCACGATGCCGACGATCTCGGCCAGTTGCTCCGTCGAGCCTTCCTTGATGGCTTGGCGCACGATCAGCGCCTGCCCGGGGCTGCCTCGTTGCATCGCGGCGATCAGTGGCAGCGTGGCCTTGCCTTCGCGCAGGTCGTCGCCCAGGTTCTTGCCCATCTCTGCGCTGTCGCCGTCGTAGTCCAGGACATCGTCGATGATCTGAAAGGCGGTGCCCAGGGCCTGCCCGTAGGTGGCGCAGGCTTGCTCGATGTCGGGGCTGCTGCGGGCCAGCACGGCGCCGAGCCGGGCGCTGGCCTCGAACAGCTTGGCGGTTTTGGAACGGATCACACGCAGATAGCCGGCTTCATCGAGCGTTGCGTCATGCATGTTCATCAGTTGCAGCACCTCGCCCTCGGCGATCACGTTCGTGGCTTCGGCGAGGATTTCCATGACGCGCATGTTCCCCGTTTCCACCATGGTCTGGAACGAGCGGGTGTGCAAGAAGTCGCCCACCAGCACACAGGCCGGAGCACCGAAGATTTCGTTGGCTGTGGGGCGACCACGGCGCAAGGTGGAGGCGTCGACGACATCGTCGTGCAGCAATGTGGCAGTGTGGATCAGTTCGACCACGGCCGCCAGGCTCAAGCGGTGCGCGCCGCCATAGCCCAGCGCCCCGCACACCATCAGCAGCAGCGCAGGGCGCAAGCGCTTGCCTCCGGCGGCGATGATGTGTCGCGCCACCCAATCCACCAGCGGGACGTTCGATAGCAGGCGCTGGCCGATGACTTTGTCGACCTCGCGCATGTCGTCGGCCACCAGTGCCAACGGGGATGCTGCGGTGAGGGCAGCGGGGGCGATGGGGGGGGCGGTCGAGAGGGTGGTCACGGAAGGTGCACGGATCATGGGAAGAGGGTGCGGCTACGGCTGCGGTTGCGCGATGCGTTAGACTTGCCGGTTCTGCGGAAATCCGTTTCGCAGAAATTTACTCGAAGGGGTCAACATGTACGCGGTCATAAAAACCGGTGGCAAGCAGTATCGCGTTGCTGCCGGCGAGAATATCAAAGTAGAACAGATTGCTGCGGACGTAGGCCAGGAGATCGTCATCGACCAGGTTCTGGCTGTCGGCAACGGCGCTGAACTCAAGGTGGGTACGCCCCTGGTGTCCGGCGCCAGCGTGAAAGCCACGGTGGTGGCCCACGGCAAGCGCGACAAGGTGCATATCTTCAAGATGCGCCGACGCAAGCACTATCAAAAACGCCAAGGCCATCGCCAGCAGTTCACCGAGCTGCATATCGGCGCGATTGCTGTCTGAACCCGAGGAGTTGATGTCATGGCACAGAAAAAAGGCGGCGGCTCTACGCGCAACGGGCGCGACTCCCAGCCGAAGATGCTGGGGGTCAAGGTCTTCGGCGGTCAGCGGATCACGGCCGGCTCCATCATCGTGCGTCAGCGTGGCACGCGCTTTCACCCCGGCAGCAATGTCGGCATGGGCAAGGACCACAGCCTGTTCGCACTGGTCGACGGCCAGGTGTCGTTCGGCATCAAGGGGGCATTGTCCAAGCCGACGGTCAATGTGACTCCCGCAGCATCGGCGCCGCCGGTCTGAGCTTTCTGCCTCCGGCCCCGATCAAAGCCCCGCCTGATCGGGGCTTTGTCGTTTGAACGGGAGTTCCGATGAAGTTCGTCGATGAAGCCTTTATTGACGTTGCCGCCGGCGATGGCGGCAACGGCTGCGTGTCTTTTCGGCACGAAAAGTACAAGGAGTTCGGCGGCCCCAACGGGGGCGATGGCGGGCGCGGCGGGCATGTGTTTGCCGTGGCCGATCCGAACCTGAACACCTTGGTCGATTTCCGCTACGCGCGCCGGCATGAGGCCAAGCGTGGCGGGCATGGCATGGGCTCGGACATGTTCGGGGCTGCGGGCGCCGACATCACCCTGAAGATGCCCGTGGGCACCATCATTACCGACGCCGCGACGGGCCAGCCGTTGTACGAGTTGCTGCTCCCGGGCGAGGTGATCACCATCGCCCGGGGCGGTGATGGCGGTTTTGGCAATATGCGCTTCAAGAGTGCCATCAACCGCGCGCCACGGCACAAGACGCCTGGCTGGCCGGGCGAGAAAAAGAGCCTGAAGCTGGAATTGAAAGTGCTGGCCGATGTGGGCTTGCTGGGCCGGCCCAATGCGGGCAAATCGACCTTCATTGCCGCAGTGTCCAACGCCCGACCGAAGATCGCCGACTATCCATTCACCACGCTGCACCCCCATCTGGGCGTGGTGCGCGTCGCCCCCGAGCAGAGCTTCGTGGTGGCCGATATCCCGGGCCTGATCGAAGGGGCCTCCGAAGGGGCCGGGCTGGGGTTGCAGTTTCTGCGCCATTTGCAGCGCACCCGGCTGCTGCTGCATATCGTCGATCTGGCCGCGCTCGACACGGGTGTCGACGCGCAGGACGCGGGTGTCGACCCGGTAGCGCAGGCCAAGGCCATCATCAACGAACTCAAGAAGTACGACCGGCAGTTGTACGACAAGCCGCGCTGGCTGGTGCTGAACAAGCTCGACATGGTGCCCGCCGGCGAGCGGCAGGCGCGCGTGCAGGATTTCGTCAAGCGCTTGAAGCACCAGGGGCCGGTGTTCGAGATCTCTGCGCTGACGCATGAGGGCTGCGGGCCTTTGGTCCATGCCATCTTCGGTCATGTGCAGTCCGGGCAGCGCATGGACAACGAGCCGCCGCCGCTGGACCCACGCTTTGCCAGCGCCGGGCCAGCCTGACCGGCGTGCCCGGCCCGCACCATCGCACACCATCGCACACCATCGCACACCATCGGATGGTCCCATTCATGTTCACCATGGCTGACGGTGCAGGCAGGACATGCGCCAGAGGCTCCCCCGAGGATTCAACACATGGTTGCCGGCATATTGCGCTCTGCCCGCCGCATCGTGGTCAAGGTCGGCTCCAGCCTCGTGACCAACGAAGGCCGTGGCCTCGATGAGGCCGCCATTGGCGAATGGAGCCGCCAACTGGCGGCGCTGGTGCGCGGTGATGCCGGTGCTGCGCGCGAGGTGGTGATGGTCTCCAGCGGTGCCATCGCCGAGGGCATGAAGCGCCTGGGTTGGGTCGGCAGGCCGCGCGAAATCCATGCGCTGCAAGCCGCTGCGGCGGTCGGTCAGATGGGCCTGGCGCAGATGTATGAGACCAAGCTGCGCGAGCAGGGCATGGGCAGCGCCCAGGTGCTGCTGACCCATGCCGACCTGGCCGACCGCGAGCGCTACCTGAATGCCCGCTCGACCCTGCTGACCTTGTTGCGCCTGGGCGTGGTGCCGGTGATCAATGAGAACGACACGGTCGTCAATGACGAGATCAAGTTTGGCGACAACGACACCCTGGGCGCCCTGGTGGCCAATCTGGTGGAGGCCGATGCGCTGATCATCCTGACGGATCAAAAGGGGCTCTACACCGCAGACCCGCGGCGCGACCCGTCGGCACGGCTCGTGCGCCAGGCCAAGGCCGGCGATAGCGCGCTGGAGGCGATGGCCGGCGGCGCCGGCTCCAGCATTGGCAAGGGCGGCATGATCACCAAGATACTTGCGGCCAAGCGCGCTGCCGGCTCGGGCGCTTCGACCGTGATTGCCTGGGGGCGCGAGCCCGATGTGCTGGTGCGTCTGGTGGCCGGAGAAGCCCTGGGCAGTTTGCTGGTGGCGCAGACCCAGAAAACGCAGGCGCGCAAGCAGTGGATGGCCGACCATCTGCAACTGCGCGGCAGCGTGGTGGTCGACGCCGGGGCTGCGGCCAAGCTGCGCGCCGAGGGCAAGAGCCTGCTGCCTATCGGCATGACGGCGGTAGAGGGTGATTTCGCGCGCGGCGACGTGATTGCCGTGCGCGATGCCTCGGGGGCAGAAATCGCCCGCGGCCTGGCCAACTACGCCGCTGCCGAGGCCCGTATGCTGTGCCGCAAGCCATCGACCGAGTTCGAGAAACTGCTCGGCTATAGCGCAGAGCCGGAGATGGTGCACCGCGACAACCTGGTGCTTGCTGCGGGTTCCTGACCGGGGGCCGGCACTACACTCACCGGATTTTCCTTCTCCGGCATTTTTCATGACGTACTGCGTGGCCATCAAACTCAATGCCGGACTGGTTTTCCTGTCCGATTCCCGCACCAACGCCGGCTTGGACCAGATCAGTTCGTTTCGCAAGATGATCGTCTATGAGCAAACCGGCGACCGCTTCATGGTGCTGCTGTCCGCAGGCAATCTGTCGATCTCCCAATCGGTGCGCGAGATTCTCCAGATCGAACAGATCGGGGACGGCGCCGAATCCGGCGAGCCGATCACGATCTGGAACGCCAAAAGCATGTTCGACGCCGCCCGCGTGCTGGGCGCCGCCGTGCGCCATGTGTACGAGCGCGACGGCGCAGCGCTCAAGCGCTCCGGTGTCGACTTCAACGTGTCGATGTTGTTTGGCGGCCAGATCAAGGGCGAAGGCATGCGCCTGTTCCAGATCTACTCGGCCGGCAACTTCGTCGAAGCCACGTCCGAGACGCCCTACTTCCAGGTCGGCGAGTCCAAGTACGGCAAGCCCGTGCTCGACCGGGTGCTGACACCCGAAACCCCGCTGAACGAAGCCGCCAAATGCGCACTGGTGTCGATGGACAGCACGCTCAAATCGAACCTGTCGGTGGGGCTGCCGCTGGACCTGGTGGTGTACGAGGTGGACCGCTTTGCCACCGACAAGCTGATCTGCATCGACGAGAACAACCCGTACTTTCGCATGTTGCACGACAGTTGGGGCCAGAAACTGCGCCAGGTATTCGACAGCATCGAAGACCCGGCCTGGAACGGCGGCAGCACCCAGGTTCCGCTCATGGTGAGCACCGGGCGCAACAAGCCGCTGCGAAAGATCACCAACCATCAGGACCGGCTCATCTAAAATCGCCCCTGCACTGGACAGACCAATGAAGGGCGACCGATGAAATACCTCCTGTGGCTGCTCAAGGCAGCCATTTTTTTTACGCTCTTCGCCTTTGCGCTGAACAACCAGCAAGACGCCACCGTGCATTTCTTCTTTGGCACCCAATGGCGCGCGCCGCTGGTGCTGGTGGTGCTGGCGGCCTTCTCGGCAGGGCTGGCAGTGGGCGTATTGGGCATGGTGCCGCGCTGGTGGCGCCACCGCAGCGCCGCCCGCCGCGCGCAGGGCGCCGTTGTCGCACCGGCAGCGGCTGCCGGCAGCGCGCCTGAGCTGCCCATGATCCATGGAATTTGATTTGGCTTGGATTTTGCTGGGCTTGCCCCTGGCCTTCGTGCTGGGCTGGCTCGCGTCACGCTTTGATCTGCGCCAACTGCGCGCAGAAAACCGCCGGGCTCCGAAAGCCTACTTCAAGGGCCTGAACTTCCTGCTCAACGAGCAGCAAGACCAGGCCATCGACGCCTTCATCGAAGCCGTTCAGAACGACCCGGACACCTCCGAACTGCACTTTGCGCTGGGCAACCTGTTTCGCCGCCGTGGCGAGTACGACCGCGCCGTGCGCGTGCATGAGCATCTGCTCTCGCGCGGCGACCTGAGCCGCGCCGACCGCGAGCGTGCCCAGCACGCACTGGCGCTGGACTTCCTCAAGGCCGGCCTGCTCGACCGGGCGGAAGACGCGCTGCACCGGCTCGAAGGCACGCCCTTCGAGGCCCAGGCGCGCCTGGCGCTGCTGGCGATCTGCGAGCGCTCGCGCGACTGGCCGCAGGCCGCCGCCATTGCCCGCAGGATGCACGCCGCCGACCAGGGCGACTTCAGCACCCGGCAGGCGCATTACCTGTGCGAGCAGGCGCTGGCCCTGAGCGCCCAGGGCGACATGCCAGGCGCGCAAGCCCTGCTGGAGCAGGCCGTGGCGGCAGCCCCGGGGGCGGCCCGCGCGCGTATCGAACTGGCGCGGCTGCAAGCGCTGCTGGGCCAACCGGCGGCCGTGCTGGTCACGCTCAAAGCCCTGGGCGAACGCAACCCTGCGGCACTGCCGCTGGCCGCCCCGCTGCTGCTCGAAGCGGCCAGCGCCACCGGGCGCAGGCCCGAGGTGCAGGCCCTGCTGCAAACGCATTACGCGCAGACGCCATCGCTGGATGTGCTCGAAGCCATCGTGGCCATGGAAGCGGCCGATGAGGGCAGCGGCGACCAAGCGCGCCAACGCTATGTGCAGCATCTGGAGCGCGAACGCTCGCTGGTCGCTGCCGCCCGCTGGCTGGCCACCGAGAGGCTCGAACATGAACAATTCCACCCCCAGATACAGCGCGCCCTCGATCATGCCGTCAAGCCGCTGATGCGCTACCGCTGCGCCGCCTGCGGCTTCGAGGCGCGCCAGCATTTTTGGCAATGCCCCGGCTGCCAGACCTGGGACAGCTACCCGGCCCGCCGCGTCGAAGAGCTTTGAGACCGGCGGCGGCAACCGATAAGATCGGTTGCGCGGCCGCCATGCGCCGGAACCCATATGCACATGCATCTGCATGCCCACCGAAGGAGTTTTTTTCCATGCTGAAAAAGATACTGTTCATCATCGCCATGCTGTACGCCGCCGCGTCGTTTGCCGCAGTGGATGCGAACAAGGCTTCCGCCGCCGAGCTCGAAGGCATCAAAGGCATCGGCCCGAGTCTGTCCGGCAAAATCGTCGAAGAGCGCAAGAGCGGCCCATTCAAGGACTGGGACGACTTCGTCCGCCGCGTCGGCGGTGTCGGTAAAAAATCCGCCGCCAAGTTCTCGCACGAGGGCCTGACCGTCGACGGCAAGAAGTTCGATGCCGCCAAGGCCGACCCCAAAGCCGACCCCAAAGCCGACCACCATGCCAAAAAAGGAGCAGACGGCAAAAAGGACGCCGCACCAACGGCCAAGACACCCGGGGGCACCGGCAGCACAGCCAAAAACTGAGCGCCGGAGGTCCCGCGCCCGGAGCGCTGGCGATGCGCACCGGGCGGGACGAAAAACGCCACGGCATGTTCGGCTGCCGGATGAAAAATCTGGCTGGCAACGCGCACAGTCAGACCAGAAAGTCATCGACCATGCCACCTGAAATCACCCACGCATGCCCCTGATCACACTCATCCTTTTTCCGTTGATCGGCAGTCTGGTCGCCGCTGTGCTGCCGACCAACGCCCGCAATGCCGAGTCCACGCTCGCCGGCCTGATCGCCCTGCTCTGCACCGTGCAGGTGGCGCTGTGCTTTCCCGCGATTGCCGACGGTGCGGTGCTCAGGCAGGAGCTCGCCTGGCTGCCCGCGCTCGGGCTGAACCTGGTGCTGCGGCTCGACGGACTGGCCTGGATGTTTTGCATGCTGGTGTTTGGCGTGGGCAGTCTGGTGGTGCTGTATGCGCGCTATTACATGTCGGCGGCCGATCCGGTGCCGCGTTTCTTTGCCTTCTTTCTTGCTTTCATGGGCGCGATGGTGGGGGTGGTGCTGTCGGGCAACCTCATCCAGATCGCGTTCTTCTGGGAACTGACCAGCCTGTTCTCGTTCCTGCTGATCGGCTACTGGCACCACCGCAGCGACGCGCGGCGCGGCGCGCGCATGGCGCTGTCCGTCACCGCATCCGGCGGGCTGTGCCTGCTGGTGGGCATGCTGGTGCTGGGCCATATCGTGGGCAGCTACGAGCTCGATCAGGTGCTCGCCGCCGGCCCGCGCATCAAGGCCCATCCGCTGTACCTCGTCGCCCTGGTGCTGGTGCTGCTGGGGGCGCTGACAAAGAGCGCGCAGTTTCCGTTTCACTTCTGGCTGCCCCAGGCCATGGCAGCGCCCACGCCGGTGTCGGCCTATCTGCACTCGGCCACGCTGGTCAAGGCCGGCGTGTTTTTGCTGGCGCGCTTGTGGCCGGCGCTGGCAGGCACCGAGCCTTGGTTCTGGCTGGTCGGTGGCGTGGGCCTGGTCACGCTGCTGCTGGGCGGCTACGCGGCGCTGTTCCAGAACGACCTCAAGGGGCTGCTGGCCTACTCGACACTCTCGCACCTGGGTTTGATCACGCTGCTGCTGGGCCTGAACAGCCCGCTGGCGGCCGTCGCTGCGCTGTTTCACACGATGAACCATGCGACGTTCAAGGCCTCGCTGTTCATGGCGGTGGGCATCGTCGATCATGAGAGCGGCACGCGCGACATCAGACGCCTTTCAGGGCTGCGGCGCATGATGCCGATCACGGCCACGCTGGCCATGGTGGCCAGCGCGGCAATGGCGGGTGTGCCTTTGCTCAACGGTTTTTTGTCCAAGGAGATGTTCTTTGCAGAAACCGTTTATGTGAACGCCGCGCCCCTGCTCGAATGGCTGCTGCCGATGGCCGCCACGCTGGCCGGCATGTTCAGCGTGGCCTACTCGCTGCGCTTTACCGTGGACGTGTTCTGGGGCCCGGCTGCCAGCGCCTTGCCCCGCCACCCGCATGAGCCGCCGCACTGGATGCGGGTGCCGGTCGAATTGCTGGTGCTGGCCTGCCTGGTGGTGGGTATGCTGCCGGCCTGGTCGGTGGGCGCGGCTCTGGCGGCTGCGGCGCGGCCCGTCGTCGGGGGCGTGCTGCCGAGCTATAGCCTGGTGGTCTGGCATGGTTTCAATACGCCGTTCGTGATGAGCCTGGTGGCGCTGGCAGGCGGCGTTGCGCTGTATGCGCTGCTGCGCTGGCGCAGCCGCGCAGAGGGCCGGACCGACGCGCCACCCGTGGCGCAGCGCAGCAGCGGCCAGCGGCTGTTCACCGGAGCCTTGGCGCTCATCACCCAAGCGGGCCGCAGGGGGCGCCGCCTGCTGGGCACCGGGCGCCTGCAATGGCAACTGGTGTGGCTGGTGGTTGCGGCGCTGGTGGCGAGCCTGGTGCCGCTCCAGGTCCGGGGGCTGTCCATCGGCGCGCGCGTGCTGCTGCCGTTGTCGCCCGCCTTTGCCCTGCTGTGGCTGTTGGGCGCTGCCTGCGCCGTGGCTGCGGCCTGGCAGGCCAAGTACCACCGCCTGGCGGCGCTGACCTTGATGGGCGGGGCGGGCCTGTGCGTGTGCCTGAGCTTTCTCTGGTTCTCGGCGCCGGATCTGGCGCTGACGCAAATCGTGGTCGAGGTGGTGACCACCATCTTGATCCTGCTGGGCCTGCGCTGGCTGCCCCGGCGCGACGAGCGCCTGCGTGTGCCGACGCTGGCCCGGGGGCGCCGGCGGCTGCGCCGCTGCGGCAACCTGGCGCTGGCGCTGCTCGCCGGGGGCGGCATGGCGCTGCTCTCATACGCGATGATGAGCCGGCCCTTTCCGGACAGCAGCTCCACCTTCTTCCTGGAACACGCGCTCAGCGAAGGCGGCGGCACCAATGTGATCAATGTGATGCTGGTGGATTTTCGCGGCTTTGACACGCTCGGCGAGATCGTGGTGCTGGCCATCGTGGCGCTCACGGTCTACGCCCTGCTGCGGCGCTTTCGGCCCGCGCGCGAGGTGATGAACCTGCCGCCGCAGCAGCGCACCCGGCCAGTGGGCACCGTGGACATGGATCTGTCCATCCCCCGCCCGACAGCCGACACTGCCGTGGCCGGCTACCTCGTGGTGCCCGCCGTGCTGGTGCGGCTGATGCTGCCCTTTGCCACGCTGGTGGCGGTCTACCTGTTCATGCGCGGGCACAATGAGCCCGGCGGCGGCTTTGTCGCGGGCCTGGTGTTCGCGGTGGCGCTGCTGCTGCAATACATCGTCTCGGGCACTTCGTGGGTCGAGGCCCATCTGCCCGTGCTCCCGCGCCGCTGGATCGGTCTGGGCCTGCTGACCGCGCTGGCCACCGGCATGGGCGCGCTGGCCTGGGGCTATCCGTTCCTGACCAGCCACACCGCCCGGCTGCACCTGCCCTGGGTGGGCGAGATCCACATTGCCAGCGCGCTGTTCTTTGACATCGGCGTGTTCACGCTGGTGGTGGGCGCCACGCTGCTGATCCTCACCGGCATTGCCCACCAGTCGGTGCGCAGCCACCGCCATAACAACGCCATGGCCACCGCCATGGCACGGGGAGAAGACTGATGGAATTGGTGCTGGCCCTGGCCATCGGCGTGCTCACCGGTTCGGGCGTCTGGCTGCTGCTGCGCCCGCGCAGCTTTCAAGTCATCATGGGCTTGTCGCTGCTGTCATATGCCGTCAACCTGTTCATCTTCAGCATGGGGCGGCTGGGCCTGGCGATCGACAAGGAGCCGGTGCTGCAACCGGGGCGACCGCAGGATCTGGCGCACTACGCCGATCCCATGCCGCAGGCGCTCACGCTCACCGCCATCGTGATCGGCTTTGCGATGACGGCGCTGTTCCTGGTGGTGCTGCTGGCCTCGCGCGGCATGGCGGGCAGCGACCATGTCGACGGCAACCCGGTCAGGGACACGCACAAAGAGCAGGAACTGCCATGACCGACCCTGGTCTGACCGCCGCCATCACTGCGCTGCTGATGCCGCACCTGATCCTGGCACCGATCGCGCTGCCCTTGCTCACGGCCGCCGTGATGCTGCTGCTGCCCGAGCAACACCAGCGCATCAAAGCGGCACTCAATATCGGCTCGACCTTGCTGGGACTGGTGCTGGCCTGGCTGCTGCTGGCGCAATCCGATGCGCCCGGCATGCAACCCGGCCCATGGGTATACCTGCCGGGCAACTGGCCGGCGCCGTTTGGCATCGTGCTGGTCAGCGACCGCCTGTCGGCGATGATGCTGGTGCTGACCGGCATGGTGGCGCTGGCCGCAGTGCTGTTCGCGGCGGCGCGCTGGCACCGGGCGGGGGTGCATTTCCACCCGCTGTTCCAGTTCCAGCTCATGGGGCTGGCCGGGACTTTCCTCACCGCCGACCTGTTCAACCTGTTCGTGTTTTTCGAGATCACGCTGGCCGCCTCCTACGGCCTGTTGCTGCATGGCTCGGGTCGGCCACGGGTGTCGGCGGGGCTGCATTTCATAGCGCTCAATCTGGCCGCTTCAGCGCTGTTCCTGATCGGGGTATCGATGCTCTACGGCATCACCGGCACGCTGAACATGGCCGATCTGGCGCACAGCATGGCCGGCATCGCCGCACCCGACCGTGGCCTGCTGCACGCTGCGGCCGGCATCCTGGCCGTGGCCTTTCTGCTCAAGGCGGCCGTATGGCCGCTGAACTTCTGGCTGGTGCCGGCTTACAGCGCAGCCACGGCCCCGGTGGGCGCCCTGTTTGCGCTGATGACCAAGGTGGGCGTGTACAGCCTGCTGCGGCTGTGGACGCTGCTGTTTGGCGCCGAGGCCGGCGCATCGGCCCACTTCGGCAGCCAGTGGCTGATCGCCGGCGGCATGCTGACGCTGGCCTTTGGCGCCATCGGCATGCTGGGCGCGCAGCGCCTGGGGCATCTGGCAGGCTTTGGCGCCATCGTGTCATCGGGCACATTGCTGGCGGCGCTGGGCTTCGGCCAGCACCGGCTGACTGCCGGCCTGCTGTACTACCTGCCAGGCTCCACGCTGGCCGTGAGCGCGCTGTTCCTGTTGAGCGACCTGATCGACCGCTGGCGCAACGCTGGCGCCAACCTGGCCCCGCACGCGCAGTCCGACGATGCCCCGTTCCTGTCTGCCGATCTGCACCCCACCGAGGGGCTGAACCTCGACGACCAGGAGCAGGCGCTGATCGGCCAGGTGATCCCGGCAGCGGCGGCGCTGCTGGGGCTGGCCTTCATGGCCTGCACGCTGACCATTGCCGGCCTGCCGCCGCTGCCGGGCTTCATCGCCAAGTTCGCGATGATCGACGCGCTGCTCAACCCGCAGGGGCTGGGCGCGTCCCGGGCGGCGCTGCCAGGGGTTGCAGGCTGGGCGCTGATCGTCCTGTTGCCCAGTTCGGGGCTGCTGGCGCTGCTGGCGCTGATGCGGGCGGGCATGCGCCATTTCTGGGCCGCGCAGGGGCGCTCCGCCCCCCGGCTACTGGTGCTGGAGGCGCTGCCCATTGCCCTGCTGCTGTTCGCCTGCGCGGCCCTGGTGTGGCAGGCCGGCGCCGTGCTGCGCTTCACGCAGGCCACGGCCGATGCCTTGCATGCACCGGCCAGTTACCTGCGCGCGGTGCTGTCCGCCACCCCGGTGCCGAACCCGCCGCGCCACGATGCCGAGCACACAGCGCCATGAAATCCCGCACCCCCCCCTGGTGGCGCCAGGCGCTGCAACGCCTGGTGCCTGCACCCGTGCTTTCGGTCGCGCTACTGGGCCTGTGGTTGCTGCTCAACCGCAGCCTGAGCCTGGGCCACTGCCTGCTGGGTAGCGTGCTGGCCTTGGCAATTCCGGTGCTGACGGCCGGGCTGCGCCCCCTGCCGGTGCGCATCCGCAGACCGGCGCTGGTGCTGCGCCTGGCGCTGACGGTGGCGGTGGATGCCGTGCAATCGAATCTGGCGGTGGTGCGGCTGCTGCTGACGCCGGGCCGCAGGCGCCACCCGGCGGGCTTCGTGCGCATCCGGCTCGCGCTGCGTGACCCGAATGCGCTGGCGGTGCTGGCCGTCATCGCCTGCATCACGCCGGGCACCGCCTGGGCCGAACTCGCGCCGGACCGCAGCTTGCTGCTGCATGTGCTGGAACTCGACGACGCCGGCGCCATCGCAGCGCACATCCAGCAGCGCTACGAACGCCCCCTGATGGAGATCTTCGAATGACCCCCATTCTCGACCGTGCCCTGCCCTTGGCGTTGTTCATGCTGACGCTGGCCATGGGCTGCGCCTTGGTGCGCCTGCTCAAGGGCCCATCGGCGCAAGACCGCGTGCTGGCGCTCGACTGCATGTACCTGAACGGCATGCTCATGATGCTGGTGCTGGGCCTGCTGTACGGCAGCACGAACTATTTCGAGGCCGCGCTGCTGCTGGCCCTGTTCAGCTTTGTCGGATCGATGGCCATGGCCAAGTTCCTGCTGCGCGGCGAGGTGATCGAATGAGTCCGGGCCTGGCCGACCCGATGGCCCAAGCCCTGCTGCCCCTGTGGCTCGAAGTGCTGGTGGCCGCGCTGGTGCTGGCCGGCGCAGGGCTGGCCTTGCTCGGCTCGATCGGGCTGCTGCGCCTGCGCACGTTTTTCGAGCGCCTGCATGCGCCTTCGATCATCGCCACGCTGGGCTGCTGGCTGATCGTGCTGGGCACGGTGCTGTACTTTTCAGTGACCGAACGCCTGGCGCTGCATGCGCTGCTGATCGCCTGGTTCATGGCCATCACGGTGCCCATCATGTCGATCTTGCTGATGCGCGCCGCATTGTTCCGGGCCCGGCAGGCAGGGCAGGGCATGCCGCCTGGCCTGGAGCAGCCCGGCGCCGGGCCGGACGCCGACGGCTCCTGATGCGCTCGCCGCCGACGCATGATGAACCCGTGCCTTCGGCCCGGTGCAGTGACGGCCGGATCGAGGCTCGACGCAAGGGTCAACGGCTGCGGCTTTTCAGCGCGCGCTCGACCTCGCGCTTGCCTTCACGCTCCTTGATGGAGTTGCGCTTGTCGTGCTGGGCCTTGCCCCTGGCCAGCGCGATCTCGCATTTCACGACGCCATTTTTCCAGTGCAGGTTCAGCGGCACCAGGGTGTAGCCCTTTTGTTCGACCTTGCCGATCAGGCGCCGGATGTCGTCCTTCTTGAGCAGCAATTTCTTCGTGCGCGCCGCCTCGGGGCTGACATGGGTGGACGCGGTCTTGAGCGCTTGGAGCTGGCAGCCGAGCAAAAACAGCTCGCCGTCGCGAATCAGCACATAGCCGTCGGTCAGCTGTGCCTTGCCCGCGCGCAACGCCTTGACCTCCCAGCCATGCAGCACCATGCCTGCTTCGTAGCGTTCTTCCAGGAAATAGTCGTGGGCCGCTTTCTTGTTGTCGGCAATGCGGGACGCAGGATCGGGTTTTTTGGTCATGGGGTTCGGATGCAGCGCAAACCGGCAGTTCAGGGCAGATCGACGGCCTGCCTACAATGCTCAGCGCCGCGCCAGCGCGATTGTAATTTCCCCCGGCCGGGCGCTGTGCCCAAGCTGCAATCTCCGCCTGCATGAAAACCGTTCAAAAGTCCGTCCTCCTTTGGTACCGCCCCGAAGAAATGTTCGCCCTGGTCACCGCAGTGGAGCATTACCCCCGTTTTCTGCCGTGGTGCGACCGCTGTGTCGTGCTGGAGCAGACCGCCGACGGCATGACGGCCGAAATCGGGATTGCGCTCGGCGGCATCCATCAGAGCTTCGTGACGCGCAACACGCACCAGGCGGGGCGGCATGTGCACATGCACCTTGTCAAAGGGCCGTTCTCGCGGCTGGACGGCGACTGGCATTTCCATCCGGTCGGAGACGGCACGCAGCGCGCCTGCAAAATCGAATTGCGGCTGCACTACGGCTTTGGCAACCCCGCGCTGGCCGCACTGGTCGGGCCGGTGTTCGACCGCATCGCCGGCAGCCTGGTCGATGCCTTTGTCGCCCGGGCCAAGCAAATCTATGGCGGATGACACTGCTGACACCGCTGACACCGCAATCCGGGCGACCTTGCAGGTCACGGTGGTGCTGTGCGTCGCGCCGCGCCAGACGCAGGAGTGGACACTGGAATTGCCCATCGGCGCCACGCTCGGCGATGCGATACGCGCCAGTGGTGCCGCGCGGCAAGGCGCCAGCGGCACCGCGCCACGAGACGACGCTGGGGGGCGGCCCGCATCGTTGGGCATATGGGGCCAAGCCGTCGGGCCGGACGCGCCGCTGCAGCATCTGGACCGTATCGAGATCTACCGCCCCTTGAAGGTGGACCCCAAACTGGCACGCCGCCAGCGCTTTGCCCGCCAGGGCGCCCGCACGGCGGGGCTGTTTGCCCGCCAGCGGTCAGGCAAACCGGGTTGAATCACTTCATCACTTCACGCAGTCCGAGGCCACGATCTCGTTGATGCGCCGGGCCTCGGCATCGCGGGCCGGGCCATCGAGGAAGATGCGCTCGCCATCGGCATTGGCCTGGGTGATCGGTTTGCCGGCATCGAATGCGGCCTTGGCTGCGCGGGCGCGGGTGCAGTTCTCGGCCTTGTCCTTGGCGACTTTTTCCTCTGCGGCTTTTTTCTTGGCCGCTTCTGCGGCATCGGCCTGGGCTTTTTTCTCTTCCAGTTCCTTGTCCTTGCCGCTGGCAGCGGGTTTTGGCGCGGCTGCGGCGGGCGCCGCCGCAACGCTTTGCACCGCCTGCTTCGACGCCGGGGCCGATCGGCCGCCGGGCCGTTTCAGGATGTCTTTTTCCGGGATGTCCTGCGGTGGTGAGCGGTCGCTGAAAACCTTGCGCCCCTCCTTGTCGATCCACTGCCATTGCGCTGACGCGCCCATGGCCCAGGTGCAGGCCACAGCCAGCAAAAGAATCTTGTGCAATTTCATGCAGCCGGAGTCTATCCGCCTGGCCCCCCGCCCGCCAGTGTTCAGTTGCGCGCGACCCACGACGCAGGCCACGGCTGCGCTCCCCCCACCAGCGACGCCGCGCAACGGGCCTTGCCAGGCCGGAGGCTAGTGTCGCGTCACCGATCATCTGTCGGTCTGCGCTGGCCATCGAAGCGCATCGCGGCGTTGCATCGCTTGCCAATACGCTCGGTATTGGCTGCGCGATGCGCCTTGCGCTGCGCTCCGATGGCTGCGCGCAGCCTACGACATCTGATCCGTGACGCGACACTAGCGGCGGGCGCAGTAGTGCGCTCCTGGATGAAAAAAAACATTGCAAATGAAATGAACCCGGAAAACAATCGTGCAAATGGACCAGCCCACTTTCCCGATTGCCTTGTTCGACGCCCCGGCGATACAGCGCGTCGCGGGCATGTACGCGGCTTTGCCGCGCTCGCAACAGCGCATTGCTGATTACGTGTTGCGCCACGCCTTCGATGTGGCAACGGCATCCATCGAAGAGCTGGCGCAGGCCGCCAAGGTGTCGATCGCTACGGCCAACCGGTTTGCACGGGCGCTCGGCTACAGCAGCTATCCTGATTTCCGGGCCGATCTTTTGCAGGTCTTCAAGACCGCCTTGGAGCCGGTCGAAAAACTGCGCGACATCAAGCCCGGCACCCGTTTGCACGACACCCTTTTGGCCGTGATTGCCCAGTCTGTCGACAATCTTCAGGCGACACGCAGCATGTCGAATGCAGACGCGCATGAGCACTTTGTGCTCGCGTTACGCCAATCGGAGCGGGTCTACATCGTCGGCTTCGGCAGCAGCGCGTTTCTGGCCAGTTCCGCCGCCTACCACCTTGGTCTGTATTGTCCCAACGTTCACTCCATCGGCGGCGAAGGCGGGGCGGAGCAGGCCGTGCGTCGAATGAACCAATTGACTGCCCAGGATCTGGTCTTTGGCATTTCGTTTCCGCGCTATTCGGCCGACACGGTGCGTCTGCTCCATTTCGCGCAACAGCGTGGCGCGGTGGTCGCTGCCCTGACTGACGCGCCAACGTCACCGCTCGTGCAACTGGCGCAGCATGTGCTCTATGCCAAGGCCAACAGCGCTTTGCTATCGAGCTCCAACGTGGCCGCACTGACCGTGCTGGAAGCGCTGGGGGCCATGCTGGCGCAAGGTCAGAGCAACGCTCTTGCGCAAGCGCGCGACTTGGCCGAGCAGTTGATGCCCTATTTTTACTTCGGTCGCGCCGATGCGCAGCGCATCACACCGGCGGCCAGCAGCAAGCGCAAGCAGTAACGACACTTTTGCCATCGAAAAATCGTATGCGCAGCACCATGCCCCGACAACCGGTCATCGCCATCCATGGCGGAGCGGGAACCATTGCCAAATCCGGCATGACCGCCGCCAAGGAAAGGGCTTACCAGCAGGCCCTGGGTGAAATCCTGCTGGCCGGCCAGCGCGCGCTGGCCGAAGGCGCCAGCGCATTGGATGCAGTCACTGTGGCGGTGACGCTGCTGGAAGACTGCGTGCTGTTCAATGCCGGCCGGGGCGCCGTTTTCACCTGCGATGCGACGCATGAGCTCGACGCCTCCATCATGGACGGCACCGGGTTGGCGGCCGGCGCCGTCGCATGTGTCAAACGGGTGCGCAACCCGATTCTTGCCGCGCGTGCCGTGATGGAGCATTCCGGGCATGTCCTCATGGTAGGCGACGGCGCGGATGCTTTTGCCCAGCGGCATGGCGTGGCCATGGTCGAACCCGGATATTTCTCGACCCCGCAACGGCTCCACCAATTGCACAAGACCAAGGAGCAGGGCGGCATGCGGCTTTTTCTCGATCACGACGGCGCCAGCCATTTCGCTGCGGCCAACGCGCAGACCGCGTGGATGGCAGGCACGCCCGACGCTGCGCCGATCGACCCGGACACCAAGTTCGGCACGGTGGGAGCCGTCGCCTGCGATGTCCATGGACATGTCGCGGCTGCCACCTCCACCGGCGGGCTGACCAACAAGGCGGTCGGGCGCGTCGGCGATACGCCGATCATCGGGGCAGGTTGCTATGCGGCCAACACCAGTTGCGCTGTGTCCTGCACCGGCACGGGTGAGGCGTTCATCAAAATAGCCGCCGCGCATGACGTCGCAGCATTGATGGAATACCGCGCCCTGAGTCTGGCCGATGCGGCCGATTGCGTGGTGCAAGACAAGCTCGTGCGCCTGGGCGGCCGTGGTGGTCTGGTGGCGGTGGATGCACGAGGCAACGTGGTGCTGCCGTTCAACACCGAAGGCATGTACCGTGGCTACGCCCGGGTAGGCCAGGCACCCATGACGGCGATTTACGCCTGATACCGGGCCTCTGCATCAGCCAGCACAACCCCATCCACCACACACCCGCCCCCACCATGAAAATCCGCGACTGCCACTGGATGCACATCGAGTCGTACTTGACGCGGGACGACCGCGTCGTCGTGCCCATTGGCAGCACCGAGCAGCATGCCTATCTGAGCCTGTGCGTGGATGCCATCCTGTCCGAGCAGGTGGCCGTGCAGGCTGCCGAGCCGCTCCAGGTGCCGGTCTATCCGGCGTTGCCCTTCGGGTTTACGCCGTCTTTCATGGGTTTTCCCGGCACCATTTCGCTGCGCCTCGAAACCTATGTGGCCGTGATCAGGGACATGCTCGACTGTCTGGCTACGCATGGCTTCAAGCGCGTGCTCATCGTCAACGGTCATGGCGGCAACCAGCCTGCGGCCAGCGTGGCGCTGCAATCGATGGCGCAGCATCCCGGCCTGCGCGTGAAGTTTCACAACTGGTGGAATGCGCCCAAAACCTGGCGCAAGGTTCTGTCCATCGATCCGGTCGCATCGCATGCTTCGTGGATGGAAAATTTCAGCTACACCCGCTTGCCCGGCGTGCAGCAGCCGCAGCACCAGCGCCCGCTGGTGGACTTTGAGCGGCTGCGCCAGATGCACCCGCAGGAGTTGCGCGACTATTTGGGCGATGGCAATTACGGCGGCTACTACGAGAAGCCCGATGAGGTGATGCAGGCGTTGTGGCAGGTTGCCGTCGCTGAAACCCGTGAAGTGCTCGAAGGTCCCTGGGTGTGAGCGTGCGCAGCCAGTCAGCGTCCTGCGCGCAGGTTCAACCCGGGGCTGATGCGGGTGGTCGCTGGCCTCGCCAGTGCGCATCCTGCGCGCAGGTTCGGCGCGGTAGCCAAGGCGGCCAGCCCGCACGGACGAGGTGGCGATGCTGAACTTCATCCTGCAGCGCAGCGCCCAGGCGGTGGTGGTGTTGCTGCTGATGTCGGTGCTGGTGTTTGTGGCGGTGTATGCGATCGGCAATCCGGTGGATATTCTGATCAATCCCCAAGCCGATCAAACCATGCGCGATGAGACCATTGCGCGCTATGGCCTGGACAAGTCCGTGGCGCAGCAGTACCTGCTGTTTCTGAAAAATGCGCTCGCTGGCGATTTCGGCACTTCCTTTGTCTATGACAGTCCCGCGCTTGGGCTGATTTTTTCCTGTCTGCCTGCAACGCTGGAGTTGGCGCTGGTGGCGATGCTGCTGAGCATTTGCATCGGCGTGCCGCTGGGTTTGTATGCCGGGTATCGGCCCGATGGCTGGTCGGCCAAGCTCATCATGGGCGGCACGGTGCTGGGCTTTTCCGTGCCGGCGTTCTGGATGGGTTTGATGCTCATTTTGGTGTTTGCCGTGCAACTGGGCTGGCTTCCTTCGGGCGGTCGCGGCGAGACGGTGGCGTGGCTGGGCGCCGAGTGGTCGGTGTTGACGCTCGACGGCTGGCGGCATCTGCTGCTGCCGGCATCGAGCCTGGCGCTGTTCCGGCTGGCGCTGATCGTGCGGCTGGTGCGCGCCGGGGTGCGCGAGGCGATCATGGCCGATTACGTGAAGTTCGCGCGCGCCAAGGGCGTATCGCCGCTGCGCGTCATGCTGCGCCATGTGCTGCCCAACATCATGGTTCCGCTGGTCACCGTGCTGGGGCTGGAGTTGGGCACCATGATTGCGTTCGCGGTCGTGACCGAGACGATTTTTTCCTGGCCCGGCACCGGCAAACTGGTGATCGATTCGATTCGCACGCTGGACCAGCCCGTGGTGGTGGCCTATCTGCTGCTGGTGGTGTTCATGTTCATCGTGATCAACATGGTGGTCGATATCCTGTATTCCATGCTGGACCCGCGCATTCGCCTGGGAGGGCGCAAATGAGCAGCCGCGCCACGCAGCAGTCCGATGCGCGCAAAGCGCGGCAGGCCAACTACATCAGGATGCTGTGGCGCGATTTTGCGCGCAGCAAGCTGGCCGTGCTGGCCCTGGCGGTCTTGGTGGCAATCATGCTGGGCGCGCTGGCTGCGCCGTGGATCACGCCGCAAAATCCCTACGACCAAGCGCTTCTGAATCTGGCCGATGCGCGCCTGGTGCCGGGCAGCACCGGTTCGGGCGGCTATGTGCATATGCTGGGCACCGATGCCGATGGGCGCGATCTATACAGCGCGATTGTCTACGGCGTGCGCCTGTCCCTGGGCATCGGCCTGGTGGCCGGGGTCGTCGCGCTGGTCGCGGGGACGCTGCTCGGCCTGCTGGCGGCATTGCGCGGCGGGCTGGTGGAAGCGGCCATCATGCGGGTGGTCGATTTGCAGTTGTCGTTTCCGCCCTTGATGCTGGCCCTGGTGCTGGTGGCGGCCTTGGGGCAGGGCAGGTTCCAGGTCATCGTCGCGCTGGTGGCGGCGCAGTACGCCTACTTTGCCCGCACCGTGCACGGCGCAGCGCTGGCCGAGCGGCAAAAGGAATACATCGAAGCGGCTGCCGCCATTCCCTTGCCGCCGCTGCGCATCGCGCTGGGCCATCTGCTGCCGAATGTGTTTCCCCCGCTGATCGTGGTCGGCACCATCCACATTGCCAGCACCATCGTGCTGGAGGCGACGCTGTCCTTTCTGGGGGTGGGGCTGCCGATGACCGAGCCTTCGCTTGGCAGCTTGATCCTGCGCGGGTTTGAGTACATGCAAAGCGGGCGCATCTGGATGAGCGTGTACCCCGGCGCCACGCTGGTCGTCATCATGCTCGCCATCAATCTGGTCGGCGACCAGTTGCGCGAGGTGCTCAACCCGAGGTTGAAGCAATGAGCGCGCCTCTGGACTCGCCCCCGGTGCTCTCCCGGTGCGCCAAGAGCGGGACTGGTACACCCGCTTCCTGACCGCTGCCGGCACGGTCACGCCTGGCGTGTCTTTCATGCTGGCGCAAAGCATGGCGCAGCGGCGAGCGTGCATGACCCGATGGCCGCCAGATTCTGCCCACGGGCTTCTTTTCGAGCTGCTCGGAGTCGGATTCTTTGCCGCCACACGGCGGGTTGCGCGTTACAAAACAGGACAGATCGAAAACTCTCGACAGCCATGTTGACAATCGAAGAGACGGGCAATACAGTATTTCGCGAAAATTTCGCTGAGAGATCAAAGCAAAGGGAGACGTGCATGCGTTTCATACGGTTTGGTATCTTGCTGGCATCGCTGCCTCATCTGGCATGGGCCGACCTGCCGCTCACGGTCGAAAACCTCATCACTGACAAAGGCAAGATCAAACTCGATCTGTCACTGTCTTACGCCAACGCCGACCGGCAAGGCGTCTCCACCGCCGCCCCCATCAGTGTTCAAGTCGGCCCGACCTCGTTCGTCACCCTGCCCACGCAGATTGGCGAGCATGTGGACAACAGCGACATCGCCGTGGCCGCACTGGGTTTGCGCCATGGACTGACGGCCAAGGCCGAAGTCTATGCGCGCCTCAGTGGCTTGAGCTCCCGCCGGCGCAGCAGCGGACTGGACGGTTCTGCCACAAGCAGCCAATCGGGCTTTGCCGATGCCTGGGCCGGGGTCAACTACCAATTCAAGAAAGACGACGACGGCCCCGCCGTGCTCGGCTTTGCCGAAATCGCCCTGCGCGAAAAGCACCGCCGTAGCAGCGCCAGCTTCAAATCGGCCATGTTGGGCGCCACCACTTACAAGGCCATCGACCCCGTGGTGTTTTCCCTTAGCGGAGCCTACCGCTTCAACCAAGGCCGGCAAGACGGCGCGCAAAGCTACCAGCCCGGCAGCCTGCTCTTGCTCAACCCCGGTGTGGCCTTTGCGGTGAACGACCGGGTCACGCTGAGCACCGGCGCGCAGTGGACGCGCCGGCAGGCCGACCGCTTTGGCGGGCAAAGCCAAGGCCTCGCCCGCACCGCCACCGACCTGCTGATCGGCGTGGGTTACGGCTTTGCCAAGGACAGCATCCTCAACACCACGTTCAAAGTCAACGCATCGGGGCGTAGCGGTGCCGAGTTGCGAATGTCCTGGTTGTATACGCCCTGATTTCTCTCAAGACAGGCGGTCAAAAAAAGTGGCGGCAAGCCGCCACACAGGGATTAGCGGTGGTGCAAACACCGTTAATAGGCGCCTCGGGAGTCTGTTTCGAGGCTTGTTGTTGTTCTTTGTTTTTGTATATGAAGGAGTCTACATGAGAACGCTCAAACACACCGCACTCGCGCTGGCTATGGCTGGCCTGCTGTCGGCACAGGCCAACGCCACGCAGTTGGAAAACCTGCCAACCTTGCCAGTGGCGGCTTTCAGCCAGACGGATATCAATGCGATGTTCGAGCAGGCAGATAAGCCGATGCAATTGGCGGCGCTGTCTGATCAGGAAATGAAGGAGACGGAAGGTGCTTTGTTGCAAATTGGGCTTGGCGGCTTAGGTGGCGGCATAGGCGGTGCTTTCGGCTACTACACCAGCACCACGCCCTCAAATCGCACTTGGGGTGGCTGGGCAACCGCAGTTGGCACTGGAGCGGTAGGTGGTGCTGTAGCCAGTCTGACTCCTTGGTGGCCGCTTGCCTCAATTTGGGGTTCGGGCATTGGTTATGTCGGTGGATGGGCTGCGACCCACCTCAATAGATAACTTAGTTGGCGCCGACCCGTCGGCAATACCTCGGGTCGGCTAACAGTCGTGCTTTATGAAAAAGCCATGAAATTTTTGATAGCCTGGATAGCAGTAATGAC
Source organism: Verminephrobacter eiseniae EF01-2 (assembly GCF_000015565.1). NCBI lineage: Bacteria > Pseudomonadati > Pseudomonadota > Betaproteobacteria > Burkholderiales > Comamonadaceae > Verminephrobacter > Verminephrobacter eiseniae. The sequence goes on along the minus strand of NC_008786.1, from coordinate 4,283,808 downwards.
AGTGCTGACCCGGCCCTCTTGGACGACGGGCAAGATACGTGTCCTTGGCGTTGGTCAAAGGATGGCGTTACTCAGAGAAGTGAGATTCCCGGATTTGCTTTTTCCCCGCTGGCAATCGGTGCTGGTCATTTCGCTCATCGGTATGCTGATCGGTTTGAACCCGATACTTCGCGCAGCACTGCCCGATGTGTCTGCGCCGTGGCGGAATGTGGTCGTGGAGTTGGTCGTGGAGTTGGTCGCGGGATTGCTCCTCATCTGGGTGGCGTTCCTGGTCATGGTGGCAATGTTGCGCTGGTGGCTCAAACGCGGGGGCCGTTGGGACGGTCAGGGCGATCTGTTCAATCTGGTGGCTGCATCGTGGTTGGTGGCCGACACCCTGGTTGCAGGCTATGCGTCGCTGGCTGCGCCGCCATTTCTGATCTGGCATCTGTTCTTGCCTTTGTGGCTGTATTCGCTCTGGGTGGGCGCCAAAGCCATGGCGAGCGCCATCCCCCAAGCCAGCCTGGGCTACTGCATCGCCGGCATTGCCATCGGGCTGGTGCCTGCCATCGCGGCTGCGGGATTGGTGTTTGCTCTGGTGGGTATGGTTATGGCAATGACGGGTTTGGCCTCTGTCGGGGCAGGCGCATGAGGGGTCCGGGTGGATTTTGGTGACGTTTATTGGTTTTCGACAAACCGTGTGACAACGGATTTGAACATATGTTTGAGTTGATTACTACCACGCTAGAGGCCATATCAGGATATCTGGTTGGTAAATTTGGCGCAAAGTCGTCAACGGCACGGCATTCGAGCCTCGTTTTTTTGTCTTTCGTGCTTGGAGGGATTTTTTCATGTTTTTCGGAGTTTATGAGTTGATTTTTCCATCTGCCAATCCGAAAGGGAATATTTGGGTTGGATTGATTTGTTTTTCCATCGGGATTTCCTTTATTACATATTTGATTTTGCTTATTGATCGCTTGATGAAAAATCGAAAAAGAAAGCAAGGATGAGCAGCCTTTGCCAAAATTCAAGGAAAAGGTGATTTCATGAGTGCGTTAGTCCGCTTTTCATTGATACTTCTGGCAGGATACTTTTTCGGCGCAGGCTTGAAGCACCTGTTTTTGATGGCATCCGTCATGGCACTGAATCTCGTATTCCATGCGTGGATAAGACGTCAGGTCAAACTCGCGGATCATGGGTCGGATGAGCCCAGACAGAGGAGTAAGCAAAGATGGCAACAATGGGGTCAGTCAGTGTCTTACGGGCAACTGGTCGTCATTGTCATCACTGCCTCTTCGGCCATTCGGTAAGTGGCCGCCCATGATCACCAAGCCCACGTTCAAGGCCAACGCATCGGGGCGCAGTGGTACTGAATGGCGGATGTATTGGTTGTCGGTTACCCGTCATGCCCTGTGAGGGATTGATGACCCTTTTTGATTTCAATTACGGATTATGCTTTTTGGTGACGTCCACATTGATAAACCAGTCCCTGGCAAAAAAGCTGCCGGTCATTGGTGCTGGTCAGAGGATGATGTTGCTCAAAAGAGTGGCGTTCCCGGACTTGGTTTTTCCCCGCTGGCAATCGGTGCTGGCTATTTCGTTCATCGGCGTACTGTTCGGTTTGGCCCCAAGATTGCACGCAGTGCCGCCCGATGCGCCCGCATGGCTGGGTGTGGTCGTGGGGCTGGTCACAGGGCTGCTCACCACTTGGGCGGCGTTTCTGGTCATCGTGGCAGTGCTGCGCTGGTGGTTCAAGCGCGGGGGACGTTGGGACGGCCAAGGCGATCTGTTCAATCTGGTGGCTGCGTCGTGGTTGATGCTCGACAGCTTCTGCGCAAACTTGATGATGCTGAATGCGCCGCCATTTCTGGTCTTGCCTTTCTGGCTGTATTCGCTCTGGGTGGGCACGAAAGCCATGGCGAGCGCCATTCCCCAAGCCAGCCGGGGCTATTGCATCGCCGGTATCGCCATCGGGCTGCTGCCGGCCATCGCGGCTGCGGGGTTGGTATTTGCTCTGGTGCGGGCGCTCATGACGGGCTTGGTCCCTGGCGGGGCAGGCGCATGAGGGGGCTGGGTGGATTTTGGTAGCTGGGCTGCGCCCCATCTCCGATAAGTAAGCCCGGCCATACCTGGAGCCGGCTGCCAGCCGTGCTCTATGACAAATTTAGGAAAATCCATGACATACATGATACTTGGTGTAGTCCTTTTGGCAGTGTCGACCGTACTGAACCCGTTTCGGATAGGAAAGCTGCAAATCATTGGCGTCGGTCAAAGGATGATGTTGCTCAAAAGAGTGACGTTCCCGGACCTTATTTTCCCCCGCTGGCAATCGGTGCTGGCGGTTTCGCTCATCGGCGTGCTGATTGGTTTGGACCCAAGATCTCACACCATGCCGCCCGGTGTGCCCGCGTGGCTGGGTGTGGTCATGGGGGGCATGGGGCTGGTCACCACTTGGGTGGCGTTCCCGATCATCGTGGCGGTGCTGCGTTGGTGGCTCAAGCGCGGGGGGCGTTGGGACGGTCAGGGCGATTTGTTCAACTTGGTGGCGGCGTCGTGGTTGGTGGCCGATACCTTGGGCGCTGGCTTGGCGGCGCTGGGTGTGCCGCCGCTGCTGACCCTGCCTTTGTGGCTGTATTCGGTCTGGGTGGGCGCGCAAGCCATCGAGGGCGCCATCCCCCAAGCCAGCCTGGGCTATTGCATCGCCGGCATTGCCATCGGGCTGCTGCCTGCCATCGTGGCTGCGGGATCGATGTTTGCTCTGGTGGGTGTGCTCATGGTCGTGACGGGCTTGGTCCCTGGCGGAGCAGGCGCGTGAGCGTGATCAGGTCTGGATGGACTTTGGCTTGCTGTGCTCTGCTGCTGGCCGCGCCAGCACGGGCTGATGACCCCGCCAAGGCGTCCGGCCCTGAAGCGGCATTGCTGGCGACCCACTCGGCCCATGGCCTGGTTCCGCTCAAGAGTTGGAAGACGCTGCGCGACGAGCGCATCGTCAAGCAGGACCTGGATTATTCCTGTGGCGCGGCATCGCTGGCGACTTTGCTCAACAGCCACTATGGTCAGAACCTGACCGAGGCAGCCCTGCTCGAGGCCATGGACAAGGGCGATGGGCGGGCCAGTTTCGAGGACATGGCCCGCGCCCTGCCGCAGTTTGGCTTTCGGGCGCAGGGCTTTGCCGCGAGTTGGGAGCAGCTTGCGCGCCTGAAGATGCCGGTCGTGGTCTATGTGAAGCAGCGCAAGGACGACCATTTCGCGGTGCTGCGGGGCATCAGCAGCGACACCGTGTGGCTGGCCGACCCCAGCCTGGGCAACCGCACCTACAGCCGCGCGCAGTTCCTGGACATGTGGCAGACCCGCGCCGATGCCGAGGATGGCTTGGCGGGCAAGTTCCTGGCGGTGCTGCCTGCCAATGCTGCCAATGCTGCCAATGTTGCCAATGTTGCCAATGTTGCCAATGTTGCCAATGGGCCAAGCTCCGGCGATTTTTTCACCAAAGCGCCACGCCGCATCAACGCCACGGCGCAACTGGCGTTTCGGACGCAGCCCTGAGCCATTGCGCGTGCCCATTGCTCGGTCAAGTCAGGTACGCGCCTTGCTTTTCCTTGTTTTTCGTCACAACATGGCTTGAAGTGGAAAAAAGGAGCCGGGCATGACCAAGCGAATGCTGGACACGAACAGGTGTATCCATCTCATCCATCGGCAAGTGCCTGAGGTGACCGAGACCTGTTGCCAGAGGTTGAAACGATGAGCGTGCATCCGGGCAGGATGGCGCCCCCGCAGCAGATGCCGCAGCAGGCACAGCAACCTGTCGCGGGACATCTCCCGGTGCTCGAAGTGCGGGACTTGCAAACCCGCTTCCCGACCGCTGCCGGCACGGTCACGCCGGTAGACGGCGTGTCTTTCACGCTGGCGCGTGGCGAGATCATGGGCCTGGTCGGCGAATCCGGTTCCGGCAAAAGCGTCACCGGCTTATCGATCATGGGCCTGATCGACAAGCCCGGTCGCATCACCGGCGGCTCCATCAAACTCAAGGGGCGCGAACTGGTCGGCCTGCCGGAAAAGGCCCTGCGCGCCCTGCGCGGCGCCGACATCGCCATGATCTTCCAAGACCCGATGATGACGCTCAACCCCGTGCTGCGCGTGGCCACGCAGATGACCGAGGCGATCCTGGTGCATGAGCGCGTGAGCAAGCAGCAAGCGCTCGACCGCGCCCGCGCCGCCCTGGTCAAGGTCGGCATCGCGGCGCCGGACGAGCGCCTGCAAGCCTATCCGCACGCGCTTTCCGGCGGCATGCGCCAACGCATCGCCATCGCCACGGCGCTGCTGCACAAGCCCGCGCTGATCATCGCCGATGAACCCACCACGGCGCTGGATGTCACCATTCAGGGGCAGATACTGGCCGAGGTGCAGCAATTGGCGCGGCAGGAGGGCATGGCCATGATCTGGATCACGCACGACCTGTCGGTCGTCGCCGGGCTGGCCGACAAGATTTGCGTGCTGTATGCCGGCCGGGTCGCCGAGTACGGCACGGTCGATCAAGTGCTCGACGCCCCGCTGCACCCCTATACAGCGGGCCTGATCGCCTCCGTGCCGAGCCATGCGCAAAAAGGCCAGGCGCTGTACCAGATTCCCGGCATGGCACCCATGTTGCTCGCCCTGCCGCCCGGCTGCGCATTCCAGGCGCGCTGCCCGCGTGCCGATGCGCAATGCCGCGCAACGCCCCCGCCGCACAGCGCCGACCAGTGCACCGACCATCGCGCCTGGTGCTGGCATCCGGTGCAGGCATTGGCAACGCAGGTGAGCGCATGATCGCCGCCCGGCCGCCCGAAGGCGATCACACCGCAGCCGAAGGCGGAGGCGGAGGTGCCCCATCCTTCGCTGCACGGTCGCCCGAAGGCGTTCATACCGCAGCCGAAGGCGGAGGTGCTCCAGCAAGCCTGGTGCAACTCAACAACCTCTCCAAACACTTCACCGTGGCCGCCACCCTGACGCAGCGGCTGCTGGGCATGCTCGGCCACGCCAAACCGCCGGCCACGGTGCAGGCAGTCAGCAACCTGTCCGTAGAAATCCGCGCAGGTGAAGTGCTGGGCTTGGTTGGCGAATCCGGCTGTGGCAAATCCACCCTGGCGCGCATGGTGGCCGGCGTGCATGCCGCCTCCAGCGGCACCGCGCTGTACCGCGGCCAGCCGGTGGCAGTGCAACAGGGCGCGCGCGTGGTCAAGACCACCACCAAGGTGCAGATGATCTTCCAGGACCCTTACGCCTCGCTCAATCCACGCCATCGCATCGACCGCATCGTCGGCGAAGGCCCTTTCACGCACGGGCTGGTGGACAAGGCGAATCTGGACGATCACGTCAGCCGCGCCATGCAGCGCGCCGGGATCGACCCGGCCTACCGCTTCCGCTATCCGCACCAATTCTCCGGCGGCCAGCGCCAGCGCATAGGCATTGCGCGGGCACTGGGCATGCAGCCCGAATTCTTGGTGTGCGACGAAGCCGTCGCCGCGCTCGATGTCTCCTTGCAGGCGCAAGTGCTCAATCTGTTCATGCAACTACGCGCCGACCACAACCTGACCTACCTGTTCGTCAGCCACGACCTGGGCGTGGTCAAACATATCTCGGACCGCGTTGCCGTGATGTACCTCGGACGCCTGGTCGAATTGGCCCCGGCCGCAGAAATCTTCACCCGCCCCAACCACCCCTACACACAGGCATTGCTGGCCAACATGCTGACGCTGAACTTGCGCCGGCGCCGTTTTTCCGCGATCAAGGGCGAGATTCCCTCGCCGCTCAACCCGCCCGTCGGATGCCATTTCCACCCGCGCTGCCCACATGCCATGGAGCGCTGCATGCGCGAGGTGCCGGTATTCAGGGAACTGGCGCCGGGGCATTCTTCGGCGTGTCATCTCGGTGATGATTGAAAGTCGTTTTCCAACGCAGTACATCCATCGAAGGGAGAGGATATGAAAACCATACGACACGCCATGCTGATGGCACCAACGGTGGCGTTGCTTGCCGGGACGGTGCTGGCGCAGGAACTCAAGATCGGTGCGCGCGCTGGCCCGGAAGCGATGGCCCCGCAGGTCATGGTGGCCGAGGCGCTGCCGCAGTCGATTCACCCTTTCGAACGCAGACTCGCCGGCCTCCAGCCCGCTGTTACCGTCTCGGTGTCCCTGCGCCATCCGTCACACACCGGATGGCTGGCCCACTCATTTTCTCAAGCCTGAAAGAAAGTCCCATGAAATACGGATACACCATCGTCTACGTGCCGGACGTTGCGGTTTCATTGGCTTTTTTCGAGAAAGCATTTGGGTTCGAGCGGCGCTTCATGACCGAAGAGGGAGACTACGGCGAACTGGAAACCGGCGGCACCACCATCTCCTTCGCATCGCACAAGCTCGCAGAATCCAACTCGAAGCAGGGCTTTGTTTATTGCAGCCAGACCGAGCAACCACTGGGTGTCGAGCTTGCCTTCATCACCGACGACGTAGAGAAGGCCCACGCCACTGCACTGGAGGCCGGTGCCATCGAGATCGCCGCGCCGAAACGCAAGCCCTGGGGGCAATCGGTCTCGTACCTGCGCTGTCCCGACGGGTCGCTGGTGGAACTGTGCACCGCCTTGAGTTGAGGGCTGCGATGAAAGCCGCAGACCGAATTGAGCAACTCGTCGAGGACATCTGTGGCCCGATATTGCACGAGATCGTCCAGGGCGTTCGCCAGATCGTGATGCGCACAGGGCCCTCGGCCACCGAGATCGTCAAGTACGGTGGAATCATGTTCCAAGCCAAGCAACCATTCTGCGGCGTCTATGCCTACCGGGAGAATGTCTCGCTTGAATTCGGCCACGGCCACCAGTTCAAGGATGCACACGGCGTGCTGGAAGGCAGCGGCAAGTTCCGCCGCCACATCAAAATGGAACCCCCCGTTATGCGTTCCTGCACACAAGGGAGTTTCCGCGATGACGACTACGATTGAGTGGTTTGATTTTGAGAAGGTGGACCTGCGGGTAGGTACCGTGGTCAGCGCGAAGTTGAATGTCAAGGCGCACAATCCGGCTTACACCATCACCATCGACCTGGGGCCGATGGGTTTGCGCCAATCCAGTGCCCTGGAGCACTGCGCGCGGGCGGCATCTGAATTCATGGAGCTTGCCCCAGGCCATTCTTGCGCGTGCCATCTCAATAATGACGAGAAACCACGCTTCAACGCGGTCATTCACCCATCGAAAGGAAACAATATGATAATCGTAAAACGAGCCATGATGAGTGCACTGCTCGCCGCGGCCTTGGCCCCGGCACTGGCGCAGGAACTCAGGATTGGCGTGCGCGCCGGCCCGGAAGCGATGGACCCGCACTACCTGGCGCTAGGCACGCAAATCGCCGCGATAAAAAACATCTACGAAGCCCTGGTGTTTCAGGATGATAAACTGCAAATCCAGCCCGGCCTGGCGACCAGTTGGAAAGTGATCGACGAGCACACCTGGGAATTCAAACTGCGCCCCGGTGTGAAATTTCACGATGGCAGTGTGCTGACGGCGCAGGATGTCAAGTTTTCTCTGGAGCGCGTTCCCAAGGCGGCGGGGCCGGATGCCGGCCTGGTCATCAATACACGCAATATCAGCAAGGTCGATGCCGTGGATGATTTGACCGTCCGTGTCATAACCTCGATGGCCAACCCCGCCTTGCCACAAGACCTGGCGCGCATCATGATCGTGCCCGCCTCCATCGGCGCGGCCAAGGTCGCCGATTTCAACAGCGGCAAGGCAGCCATTGGCACCGGCCCCTTCAAACTGATCTCGTTCAAACCGCGCGCCGATTTGTTGCTGGAGCGCTTCGACCAATACTGGCGCGGCGCGGCAGACTGGAAGAAAGTGCATTTTCTCGAAATCAGCAACGATGCTGCGCGCCTGGCCGCACTGTCATCCAAACGGGTCGACCTGATCAACTACCTGCCTTACGGCGATGTCGCCAAACTCAAAAACAATCGCGATTTCTCCGTGGTGCAGGGCGACTCCATCTATATCTACCTGCTTTACCCGGACGTGCGCGAAAAGAGCGAGTTAATCACCGACAAGGCGGGCAAACCACTGCCAGTCAACCCGCTGCGCGACAAGCGCGTGCGTGAAGCGCTATCGCTGGCCATCGACCGCAAGACCATCGCCGGCACCGTACTCGAAGGCATGGCCACGCCATCCAATCAACTGATCGTGGACGGCTTCTTTGGTGCCCTGTCCAAACCACCGTTGTTGCCAACGAATATCGACAGGGCCAAAAAATTGCTGACCGAAGCAGGCTACCCGAACGGCTTCTCGCTGCCCCTGCACTGCACCAGCGACCGCTTGCCAGGAGATGCGGCGACCTGCTCGGCGCTAGGGCAGATGTTTGCCAAAATCGGCATCGACACGAAAATCAACGCCATTTCGCGCACCGTGTTCATTCCGGCGCGCAAGCGTGGTGAATACGTGCTATCACTGGCCGGTTGGGGTTCACTGACCGGAGAAGCGGGCTATACCTTGGCAGCCATTGCCCGCACCAACGACAAATCCAAAGGTTTCGGCGCATCCAACGTGACGAATTATTCCAATGACGCTGCTGATGCAGCAATATCGGTCGCCATGCGCATGACCAACGACGACAAGCGCCGGCTATTGTTTGAAAGCGCAATGAAAATGGTGCAGGACGACTACGCCATCATTCCGGTCGTGCAGTTGTCCTCGGTATGGGCCGCGCGCGCCAATACCTTGTCTTTCAAGCCGCGTGTGGATGATGAGACGCTGCCGTTTTTCATCCGGCTGGACAAGAAGTAAGGGGGATGCAGGCCGATTTCACGCAGTCGGCCTTTTTCCTCATTTTTGGATTATCCGGTGCGCATACAGAAACAGCGCGGCAGAAACAACCCCATCGCCGTTCGGGGTGCATTCGATCCCCTCGGACAACCGGATCGCAATCTGCCGGACCCGATATCGCCGTGCAGCCTGTGTCCGTTGATCATCGAGATTGGTCAATTGTGCTGTGGCAGCACGCCGATCTGAAATGGCTGGCGTTCGGTCAATGGCAACTTGCTGATCGCGCTTGACAACACGGACTGCCTCTCCTCACAGAAGATATCTCCTTGAATGTTGGTGCCCAGATGCAATCCAGGCGGGCGCAGACCTGATTTCCGCGCGAACCAGCGCCCATGCAACTGACCGAAATGACCAGGGTCGCGAACCAATACGACTACTCGCTGACGCTGCTGTCGATACCCGACGCCGAGTGGCAGTGGCCAGAACATGACGATGGCGAACCCGAGGAGGACACCTTCGATCGGTTCATCCGCAACGGTCAGTACCCCGTGCGGTAGTGACCTTACCCCTGGAATCCGTACCCCATAGCGGAGTCACGAATTGGCTTGCTTGGCCTGAGCCGCATGCCAGTCTTGCTCGAACCGCACCGGGCTGACGTACGCCAGCGTGGAGTGCAGCCGGGTGCGGTTGTACCAGAGTACCCAGGCGATGACCTCGTCCTTGGCTTGGCGCCGCGTCACGAAGCGCTGCCCATGCAGTCGCTCCGCCTTCAACGAACCGAACAGGGTCTCGCTGCAGGCGTTGTCCCAGCAGTTGCCCTTGCGGCTCATCGAGGCCGTGATGCCGCACTGGGCGAGCACGTCCCTGAAGTCCTCGCTGGCGTATTGGCTGCCCCGGTCGCTGTGCAAGATCAGCCCGGCATGCTTGCGCGGATGCCCCTGGCCCGCAGTTCCTTCCACGTGCGCGGCCAGCCGTAGCCGCCCCGCGTTTCGGCGTGGATCACCTCGATGTGCACCAGCAGCGCGTCGTCGCTGAGATGGTGCCGCTGGGCCGCGCTGGCTCTACGAACGAAGTGTTCGTGGTAGCCGGTGATGCTGGCCTGCAGGACTCGGCACTGCACAGAGATCGGCCACGCCTGGCGGTTGCGGTGAATGAAGGCGTACTTCAGCTCTGCGCCTTCGCGCAGTACGCCGTCGCTTTTCCCAAGATGTCACGCCCCATCTTCACCCGTGCCAGCTCCGCGCGCAGTCGACTGATCTCCATCTGCTCGGCGCTCACTGCCTTGCTGTCAGCGCCTGTGAGCTTGCCCAGGCGATCCGCCTTGACCCAGTTGAACAGCGTCTGTTCCACCACGCCCAGAGTCCTGGCCGCCGCTGCGATGCTCTGCCCGCCGTGAACCAGTCGCACTGCCTCCTGTTGATATGGTTAGATGTGCCCTGATTGGTTGCCGTGACCGCATCAGCGCATCGAGAAGCGGACGTTCTTGACTTGCGTGTTCTCAAGAATGGCGTCGATGCCGCGCTCCTTGCCCAGGCCGGACTCCTTGAAGCCGCCAAAAGGAGCGTCGACCGAGACCTTGATTGGGTCGTTGATCGCGATGTTGCCGATCTGAAGGGCGTGGCACATGCGCATGGCGCGGGCACCGTCGCGCGTGCAGACCACGCCCGCCAAGCCGTGGCGGCTGTCGTTGGCGATGCGCACGGCGTCGGCCTCGTCGCGGAACGGAATCACCACCTGCACCGGACCGAAAATTTCGTCCTGCGCAACCTGCATGCCGCTACGGCCCTGGGTGAACAGGGTGGGGGCGACGAAATAGCCATTGCGCAGCTCGGCGCGTCCCGACAGGTCCTGCAGCACTTCCGGGTTGGCCTGTTCGTCGCGGCCTATGTCGATGTAGCGCTGCACGCGCTCGAGTTGCGCGCGGCTGACCAGCGGGCCCATCTGTGTCTGCGGGTCTTCGGGCAGGCCGACCCGGATGTGCTGGTAGGCCTGGCGCAGGCGCTCGGTGAATGCCTCGGCAATGCGTTCGTGGACCAGCAGCCGCGTGCAGGCGACGCAGATCTGGCCGGAGTTCTTCGTGACGTCCTGCAGGGCGATGGCCGCTGCGAGGTCGAGATCGGCATCGTCGAAGACGATCAACGGCGACTTGCCGCCGAGTTCCAGCGTCACCCGCTTGATGCGTTCGGCGGCGCTGCGGTAGATGGCCTTGCCGGTGGCGGTGCCGCCGGTGAAGGAGATCCGCTCGACCAGCGGGTGCTCCACCAGTGCCTGGCCGACGGTGGCGCCGGGACCGTGCACGATGTTGATGACGCCTGGCGGGAACCCGGCCTCCAGGATGGCGGCACCCAGTTCCACGGTGGACAGCGGTGTGATCTCCGAAGCCTTGATGACGGCGGTGTTGCCAGCGGCCAGAACCGGCATCAGCTTGCTGATGGTCAGCGTGAGCGGGTAGTTCCACGGAAGGATCAGACCGACCACGCCATAGGGTTCCCGAAGGGTGAAGTTCACGATATGCGTGTCGGCCACGTTGTGGGTCTGGCCGCCGATGCCCTGGGCCACACCTGCCACGTAGTCGATCCCGTCGAGCATGGTGCCCAGGGTGGCGCGGGTCAGCGTGATCGGCCGGCCGACGTTCCAGGTTTCCAGCCAGGCCAACTGCTCGGTGCGGCGCTCCAGCGCGTCGGCCAGCTTGCGCAGCAGCCGGCTGCGCTGCCGTGCGGAGGTATGGCGCCAATGAGTGTCGAAGGCGGTCTGGGCGGCGCGCACAGCGGCATCGACGTCATTCGCGTCGGCCTGGGTGACCTGGGCCAGCACGCGGCCGGTGCTGGGGTTGTCGACGTCAAAGTGCTGGCCTGCACTGGAGGAGCGCTCCTGGCCGTCGATCAGTAAGGGATAGGTGCCGGTGCGCAGATGCGAGGATGTTTGCATGGTGCTGGATAAGGGGTGAAGAACACGGTGGAATTCAGGCGGGCTGCATAGCCCGGTAGAGCGAGACCAGGTCGTCCCGTGTCGGCTTGCGGGCGTTCAGCGCCACGGAAGGGCTGCCGAGTGCGATGCCGATCACGGCTTCGAGCCGGTCCGCCTTGACGCCGAGTTCGGCCAATGTGCATGGCAGCCGAGCCGCTCTGCGCAGGTGGTCGATGGCTTCGACCAGTTCTGCGGCGCAGGCTGCATCGTCCGCGGGCTTTGCGGACAGGCCGCAGGCGCGCGCCACTCTGGCGTAGGGAGACGTGGCGGCCGGCAGCGTGAAGCGCATCAGGGGCACGCACACGACCGCCAGCACATGCGCGTGCGGCACGTCGACCAGCGATTCCAGCGGCGTGCAAAGCCCGTGAATGCCGTCGGTGCCGCGCAGACTCATTGCCACGCCGGCCAGGTAGCTGGCCAGCAGCATGTCGCTGCGTGCCTGCAGCGCGTCGGGCTGAGCGATCACTAGCGGCAGTGCATGGAACGAAAGCACCATGGCTTGCAGGGCCAGGGCTTCGCCGACGGGATTGGTGGCGCGGTTGGTGGCCGCGCCCAGTGCGTGCATCACCGTGTCGAAGCCGGTGCAGGCCGTGACAGCGGGCGGGACGCTCAGTGTCAGCAGCGGGTCCAGCGCCACCCATTGCGGGCGGCATGCGCGGCTGCGCAGCACATGTTTGCGCCCCTGGGCGTCCTTGACCAATGCGGCGGTGGTGCTTTCGCTGCCGGTGCCCGCGGTGGTCGGAATGGCCGCGAACGGCGGGATCGGCCGGCACAGCAGCGCGTCGCCCTCGCGCAGCACCTGCTCCACGGGCGCATCGCTGCACAGCCGGGCCAGCAGTACCTTGCAGACGTCGATCACGCTGCCGCCGCCGAGCGCGACCACGCCGTCGCAGGCCTGCGAGTGCCAGAGGTCAAGGGCCTGGGCGACGTTGTCCAGCGTGGGATTGGCCTCCACGCCGTCGAACAGGCACGGTACCAGGCCGGCGTCGCGCAGGCGCGCGAGGTGCGGTTCGACCAGGCCGGCGGCTACCAGACCGGCATCGCTGACCACCAGCGGCTTTCGCGAACCGCTGTGCTGCATCCATGCGGACAGGCGCTCGGCGCTGCCGGCCCCGAATACCGTCTGGCCGGGCCAGACGAAGGTGTACTGGTCGGGCTCGGTGCCGAACAGCAGATGTGTCGATGGTGGATACATGGCGTTTCTCAGATGCGGCGGCCGGCGCGTTCCCAGTGCGGGGCGCGCAACTGGTTCTTGAACACCTTGCCCATACCTTCACGCGGCAGCGCCGCATGGAATTCCACGTGCCGCGGCACCTTGTAGCCGGCCATGCGTTGGCGCATCCAGTCGCGCACCTGCTCCGCGTCCAAGCTGCTGCCTGGCGATCGCACCACGGCGGCGGCCAGCGCTTCGCCGTACTCGGCATCGGGAATGCCGAATACCGCGCAGTCGGCGACTTCCGGATGCGTCACCAGCACGTGCTCGATTTCTGCCGGATAGATGTTGACCCCGCCGGAAATCACCATGTCGCGTTTGCGGTCGGTGACGTAGAGGTAGCCGTCCGCGTCGAGGTAGCCCATATCGCCGTTGGTGATGTGCCCGTCGCGCTCGATGGCCTGACGGGCGGCCGCGTCGTTGCGATAGGTGAAGGGCAGGGCGTTGTCGCCCGGGTCGACGTAGATCTCGCCGGTTTCTCCCGGAGGCAGGATCTGGCCCTCGGGGCCAAGGATGCGGACCGACGTTCCAGGGAAAGGGCGGCCAGCGGTACCCGGACGCTGCAGCCATTCCTGCGCGCTGACCATGGTCACCAGGCCGATTTCCGTGGAGCCATAGGTCTCGTTGACGATGGGGCCCCACCAGTCGATGATGGCGCGCCGCACTTCCGGGGCGCAGGGCGAGCCGCCGTGGGTCACGTTCTCCAGGGACGACAGGTCGTAGCGCTCGCGCACTTCACGCGGCAGCTTGAGCAGCCGCACCAGCATCACTGGCACGAGCGACAGGTGTGTGAGACGGTGCTGCTCGATTGTGCGCAGCAACTGCTCGGCATCGAAGCGCGGCAGCACCACGATGCGCTCGGCCAGCCGTAGCGCCACGCGTGCGGCGGTATTGGGCCCGGCGTGGTACAGCGGGCCGACCAGGGCCGTGCGCATGCCTTCACGGGCGTGGCTGGCCATTGCGCGCACGCGCATGGTTCCTTCGTGCTGGGGCGGTGTGCCGGGCAGGCGCATGACGGCCTTGGGCCGGCCGGTCGTGCCGGAGGTGTAGAGCATGCTGCCCGGCGATGGGACTGGCGGCGTCATGCTGGGAGCGAAGCCGTCGCGCCATTGCGCCCACTGCAGCGCCTGGTCGGGCAGAGGGGCCGGCGCCAGGCCGTAGGCATCAATGATCTCCTGTGGTGTGGGCACCACCAGCACCCGCACGTCCGGCGGCACGGCAGGTGCCAGCGTGGGCCACAGGTCCGCATGGATGACCAGAGCTTGCGCCCCGCTGTCGCGTAATACGTAGGCCGCCTCTTCGGCCTGGAAGTGCCAGTTCACGGCCACCAGGTGAATGCCGAGCTGGTTGAGGGCCAGCATCAGCTCCAGATAGGGAACATCGTTGCGCAGCATCACCGCGACGGTGTCGCCAGCCCGCAGTCCAAGCTGTTCAAAGCCGGCGGCGGCGCGGTCGGCCTGTGCCTGCAACTGGGTGCCTGGCAGTATCAGGCCGCCGTTGTAGATCAAGAGGTTGGGGTTCATGCGGGATGGAGGGTGGAGAGGGGAAGTTCGCGTGCGTGCACGTCAGCCACACGCATGCTGGTTTCGGCCATCAAACGGCGCAACACAGCTTGTACGGGTTCGATGTGATGGGCGAAGCCGATGGCCGGCCCCATGGACAGCAGGCCGGTGTTCCAGTCGCCGCGCAGATAGGCGTTATCACGGCCGAGCCGGCCGGTTGCCAGCGCGCCGAATTCGGGATAGCTGGTAGCGCCCTGCGCTTCCAGCTCGCGGGTCCGCTGCACCGTGGCGTTGTCGAGCACGCGCCAGGGGTTGCCGGTGCGCGTCAGCGCCAGGATCGAGGCTTCCGCCGGCTGGGCCAGCAAATGCCGCTTGTAGTCCTCATGCGCCCAGATTTCTTCGCAGACCAGCAACCGTGTGCCCATGACCACCGCGTCGGCGCCCAGGGCCAGGGCCGCCGCGATCTGCCGGCCGCTGCCAATGCCGCCGCCGATGGCCAGCGGGATGTGCAGGCGTTGCGATTCCAGCGCCAGCGCGCCGAGGACGAAGGTTGGAAGTTCGTTGGTGCCCGGGTGGCCCCCGGCTTCGCCGCCGACCAGCGCCACGGCATCGGCACCCTCGTCCTGCGCCTTGAGCGCGTGCGCGATGAAGGCGCACTTGTGGATGACGCGACCGCCGCCGTTTTGCATGCGCTCGAACAGGGCCCTCGAAGCAGGGCCCACGGTCTCGAAGCTGCGCACGCCTTCTTCCAGGGCCATGTCGATCCAGGCCGGGATCATCCGGTTTTCTTCACTGCGGCGCGACTGCGTGATGTTGAGGCCGAACGGATGGCCTTCGCTGGCATGGCGGCAGGTGCGCAGGGCTTCGTGCAGGGTATCTAGGCTCTCGTAGGAGCGCGGTGTGATGAAACCGAGCGCGCCCGCCCGCGCCAGCGCAGCCACGTAGTGTGCGTCCGATAGCCACATCATGCCGCCGCCCAACACGGGTAGCCGGATGCCGAACAGATCTGTGAGCCGTGTATGGATCATGGCGCTCACTGCATCACGAAGCCGCCGCTGATGCCTATGCTCTGGCCGGTCACGAAGGCCGCGCGATCTGATGCCAGCAGGCACACCATGCCGGAGACGTCTTCCGGGCACGCCAGGCGCTGCAGCCCGCGCGCGATCGGATAGGCGTTCAGCATTTTGGACAGGCGCTCGTTGTTCTGCGGCGTGGAAGTGGGTGCCAGGGCGCCTTCGCGGATGCCTTCGTGCGAGACCGCTCCCAGCGCGATTACATTGACGTTGATGCAGTGCTGGCCGTGTTCGCGCGCGATGGCCTTGGCGAAGCCCAGCATCGCGGCCTTGGCGCCGGAGTAGACGGCCAGCCGGGCTTCGCCGGCCCGGCCGGCCTCGGACATGATGTTGATGATTTTGCCGTGGCTGCGTTCGCGCATGCCGGGCAATACGGCCTTGCAGCAGTGCAACATGCCGAAGACGTTGAGGTCGACGATGCGTTTCCAGCCCTCTGAATCAGTTTCCACGAAAAGAGGAGCGGGGCCGCCTTTCTCGCGCCGCTCGACCAGCACGCCAGCGTTGTTGACGAGGATGTCGATGGGGCCGAGCGCCTGTTCGGCGGCGGCGATGGCGGCGTGAACCTGTTGCTCCTGCGTGATGTCGGCTACGGCGGCATGGGCCTGCCCGCCGATGGCCTCGATCTCGCGCACGACGGTGCGGGCGCGCTCCTCGAACAGATCATTGACGGCGACGCGTACGCCTTCTGCGGCCAGGTCCAGGCAGATGCGGCGGCCCACGCCCTGGCCCGCGCCGGTGACGAAGGCGACCTTGCCGTTCAGTTGCAAATCCATGCGTTGTTTTCCTTGTGTGCTTGTGAAGAGATGAATACGGATCAGCGGCCAATGAATCGGGGCTGGCGCTTTTCGACGAAGGCGCGCATGCCTTCCAGCCGGTCTTCGCTGGACACCACCAGCGCGGCGGCATAGCGCTCGTACTCCAGTCCTGCGTCGATACCGACCTGCATGCCCTGGTCGACGGCATGCTTGATGTGGCGCAGCGCCAGCGGCGCGTTGGCCGCCATGCGTGAAGCCATGGCCAGTGCCGTGGGCAGCAGCGCCTCGGGTTCGACCACTTGGTTGATCAGGCCGATGGCCAGCGCGCGCTCGGCGCCGATGGCGTCGCCCGTGAGCATCAGTTCCTTGGCGATGCCAGGGCCGACCAGGCGTGGCAGCCGCTGCGTGCCGCCCGCCGCGGGCAAGGCGCCGATCTTGGCCTCGGGCAAGCCCAGCCGGGCGCCGCGCGCGGCGATACGCACGTCGCAGCACAGCGCGATCTCCAGCCCGCCACCCATGGCGACGCCGTTGATCGCGGCGATCAGCGGTTTCTCGAACTGTTCCATCTCGCGGAACAGCGCGAGCGTTGCCTTCTGCTGCAGGTGGTATTCCGGCTGGGGCAAGGCCTGACCGGCGCGCTCCTTGATATCGGCGCCCGCGCAGAAGGCCCGCTCGCCCGCACCCGTGAGGATCACGCAGCGCACTTGCGGGTCCTGGCGCGCACGCTCGAGCAGGGCCTGCCGGAGTTCTGTTTTCATAGCGCCGCCGATGGCATTCATGCGCTCCGGGCGGTTCAGCCGGATCAACGCCACTCCCTCGGCGACTTCGTACAACAGGGTCGAGTAATCCATATGTTTCTTCAGGTTCCGGCGCGAGCCAGCACATGGGCCACGGCGACCGAGCCCAGGCCGATCATGTGGGCCAAGGCCAGGCGCGCACCGGGGTGCTGGCGTCCCGTGGCCTCGCCGCGCAACTGGCGCGTGATCTCCGCGATCTGCCCGACGCCGGTTGGTCCCAGCGGATGGCCCATGCCGATCAGGCCGCCGGAAGGATTGATGGCGCAAGCCCCACCGTCGATGTCGGCTGCGCCTCGGGCCACGTAGGCCGCGCCTTCGCCGGTTTCGCAGATACCGATGGCCTCGGTATAGAGCAGTTCCTCTATGGAGAAGGCATCGTGCAGTTCCACGATGTCCAGATCCTTGGGCACGATGCCGGCTTGCGACAGCGCCGCCGCCGAGGATTTGCGCACCAGTTCGACCAGCGGTGGCGAGCCTTCCGGCGTTAGTTCCTCGCTGCTGGCGACGGAGGCCAGCACCTGAACGGCGCGCGTGCGCGCCAGGTCGAGGCGGCGCAGCCCGTCTTCTGACACCACGATGACCGCGGCGGCGCCTTCTCCCCGTGGGCAGCATTGCAGCGCGGTGAGATCGCCGACCACGCGCGGCGAGGCCAGCACTTGCTCCAGCGTGCGTGGCTTGCGGAACTGCGCATAGGGGTTGCGCGCAGCGTTGCCATGGTTCTTGACGGCCACGCGGGCCATGTCGTGCAACGTCAATCCTTGCTCGCGCATGCAGCGACGCGCCAACAGCGCGAATTTCACCAGCGGCACATGCGAGGTTGGACTCAGTGGAGGCAGTCCGTCCTTGAGGGCCGCGCGGCGGCCATCGCCGAACTTGTCGACGCCCAACGCAAGCACCACGTCGCGCTCGCCGCTGGCGACTTGCAGGCAGGCCAGGCGGAAAGCCGTGGAGCCGGACGCCGAGGCGTTCTCGACCTGCAGCACCTCCAGGCCAGTCGAGCCCAGGTGGCGCAGCATCACACGGCCAGCGGCCATGCCCAGGGCCGCCGTGCCGACCACGGCGCTTTGCACCTGGGGCCAGGCCAAGTCGGCATCGTCCAGGGCTTCTCGGACAGCCTGCAGGCCCAGTTGCACATAAGGTGTTTCCGATGGGAAGCCATAGGCGTGCATGCCGATGCCCACGACGTAGACGGT
The DNA here is from genome assembly GCF_000015565.1 of Verminephrobacter eiseniae EF01-2. Taxonomy (NCBI): domain Bacteria; kingdom Pseudomonadati; phylum Pseudomonadota; class Betaproteobacteria; order Burkholderiales; family Comamonadaceae; genus Verminephrobacter; species Verminephrobacter eiseniae. The sequence continues at coordinate 4,265,547 of NC_008786.1, read as the reverse complement.
GCGTTCACGCAGCAGCCGGTTCAAGATGCCACCTCCGCTGCAGGTGCACGGAACACCCAAGTGCCGTCACTTTGAGCCTTCCCGGGCTGCCAGACTGGCTCCAGGGCCATGCCCAGACGCAGTTCGTCTTCGCTGCCGACGTCGATGAGCACTTCCTCGACCAGATCCGGTGCCAGGGCCACCTCGCCGATGACGGCTGGTACCGGAAGGCCGGGCGTCAAGGTCGCGTGGACGGTGACGAAGTTCAGCAGGCGCAGCGGCCCTTCGTAGTCCTGCATGTGCAGCTCGCTGGCGGGTGCACCGCAATGGTGGCAACCCGGAACCTGTGGCGGGAAGCTCAGGCCCGAGCAGCGCGCACAGAGTGCAAGCTGCAGCTGCGGCGCTTCCGGAGTTGGTGATGTGCGTGTCGAGATAGTCATTCGATCTTCATTCCTGTCTTTTGTACGAGTTGACGGGCTTCCTGACGCTCGCTATCCAGGGCTTGGGCGAAAGCCTTGGGCGTACTGCCGACGGGATAGGTCCCCAGTTCCTCGAGCCGTGCCTTGACTGCGGGGGCTTGCAAGGCCGCCCTGAACGCCTCATAGAGGCGCTGCACGCGCTCGGACGGTGTGCCAGCAGGGGCGACGATGCCCAGCCAGGTGGTGACCTTGAAGCCTGGCACGCCGGCTTCAGCGACGGTGGGGACGTCCGGCAGGTCTGCGACGCGTTGCGCACCGGTGACGGCCAGTGGACGCAGGCGCCCGTCGCGGATGAAGGGCATGGTGGTGGAGCGGCTGTCGGGCATGAAATCCAGCGTGCCTGCCAGCAGGTCTGTCATGGCTGGACCGGTACCTTTGTAGGGCACGTGCACGAGAGGTGCTCCGGAGCGCATCTGCAGTGTTGCTCCGGCCAGATGCATCGAACTGCCATTGCCGGCGGACCCGTAAGACAGGCCCCCAGACTTTTGTTTAGCCAGATCAAGTAGTTCCTGCAGCGACCGGGCCGGCGATGCGGCAGGCACGACGACGACCATTGGGCTTTCGGTGAGCTGCGTCACTGGGACGAAGGCTTTAGCCGGGTCGATCAGCTGTTGCTTGTAGAGGAAGCTGTTCATGACCAATGGGCCAGGGTTGCCGAGCAGCAGCGTATGACCATCGGTTTCGGCGCGAGCGACCACTTCATTGGCAATGTTGCCGTTGGCGCCAGGTCGGTTATCGATGATGACGGGTTGGCCCAGGCGCTGCTGCAGTTCGGGCTGCAGCAGCCGGGCGACGATGTCCGAGGCGCCGCCGGTGGCGTAGCCCACCACGATCCGTACGGGCATGCTGGGAAACTCCGCAGCCTGTGTGAGGGTTGTGGTCAGGCTCAGCAATGCGCAACTGAGCACGATCCGGATATGCCGCGTTTTCATGGTTTGTCTCCTTGCGAAATGATGTTCAGGTGGTGTGGGTAGGGCTTGGCCGTCGTCGTTTAGTCGCGCGGACAGGTCCGGCGGGGGCGGGCTAGCGTTCGGCGCAGGCGGCCGCTAGTCTTGTGTGCAGGTCGTTCTTGAGGGCTTGGATGGCAAGCGCGATGTTGCTGGTTTGCGGGCTCAGCATGGACTGCATGCGCAGGCCGCGCAGTGCAGCAATCAGCAGTTGTGCCTCACGCGCCGGGTTGATGTCGGGGCGGATCTGGCCGGCCTGTTGGCCTGCTTCGATCTGGCCTGCCAAAGCCCGGTGCCAGCGGACACTGATGGCAGCGAAGGTACTCCGTACGCGTGGTGCGGGGCCGATTGACTCCTGCATCAGCATGAAGAACGCACGAGAACTTTCGGGCGGTGTGTCCATGCCTTCGAGATAACAGTCGATCTCGCAGGACAGCGCTGCCATACCGCGCAGTCCTTTCAGCCGTGCCAGCAACCGCACTCGGTGGTCCGTGGCGATCTTGTTGACCAGTTCTTCCAGCAGCCGTTCTTTGCTGCCGAACCGGTGTTGAACTAGGCCGCGGCTGTAGCCGGCCTCGATGCCGATTGACTCGAGCGTGGTGTGGGTGTAGCCGATGCGGGCGATTAGCCGAATGGTTGCCTCCATTAAGCGGCGGTCTGACTCTGCGACGCGTTCGGCTTGGGTGCGTCGCACGCGGGCAGCATCGGTCGCGGCGCCGGGTGCTTCAGAAGACTGTGTGTGCAAGCATTGCATGTGGTCATCATATTTATTTGCGGTATGTATCGCAAGTTAATGATGATTGGTGTTAACCCTTGATGCTGAGTTGTCTGAGCCAATGCGCCAAAAACGGGGCGCACACTGCTCTTCAGGGTCAGATCACCAAATGGTGGGCGATTGGCAAGCGTTCACAATGGGCGCATCGCCGCGTCACATTGATCACCCAACGGCGTGCTCGGCGCGAACGATGGGGCTGATGCCGTCCGATGAGGGGCTGCAGCGCGCAATGGTCCGAGTCTGGTCTTTCAGTTGGGAATCACCACGAGCCTGAGTTGCGCGACGCATGCCAAGCGTCCCGGTCCTGCCGGCATGGTGACGGTCAACTTCTCGACTGCGGGTGTCGACTGTTACGTGTCGTTTGGTGGACGCAAAGGATCGGCGCACGAGCCGCCTTCGGATAGGTAGTAGCCGCGTCCGGTCTTCTGCCCGAACCAGCCCCGCTCGCAGATGCGGTCGGCGATTTGCACGTAGCGTTCCGCCGGGCCGCGCGTGGCGGCGCGGCGCTTGCGCGTGGCTCAGCCGATGTCGCCGCCGACCAGGTCCGTCACCTGGAACGGCCCCATCGGATACCCATGCTTGCTTTTTCTTTTTGGACGCCGATGCCACTACGGGCCTTCGGCGCTCTCACTGTTGTTCGATGTTCACCGTCTGAGCCAACCGCTTCCACCGGTCGATCTCTTCCTTCTGGTAGCGCGTCAGATCGGCCGGCGGCGTCATGAGCAGCGACGTGGACTGACGCGAGTAGTACTCCCGGACGTCGAGTGCGGCGCCCACTTGCTGGAATAGGGCGATCAGTTTTTCAACGATGGCAGCGGGCGTCTTTGCGGACACAGCTGCCGCTACCCAGTTGTAGGCCAGGAAATTGGGGATGCCCGCTTCCGATGCATTCGGAACATTCGGGATCAGTGGACTTCGATCCGGCGCGGTGAATGCCAAACCGCGAACCCGCCCGCCGACAATCAATTCGATAGCGCCACTAGCGTCCACCACCGCAAAGTCCACCTCGCCCGAGACAATTGCATTGATGGCTGCCCCTGCCCCCTTGAAGGGAATCTCGGTGGTCTTCATGCCCACCATCTCGTTGAGCCATTCCGAGTAGAGCCTGTAGGAAATGGAGCCGGACCCGTAGTTCAACGCGCCGGGCCGTTTGTGCGCATCGTCGATCAGGTCTTTCAGCGTCTGGTACCTGGAATTGGCCGGGACGATGACGACGCAGGCGCCGCGCGAGAGCAGGCTGATGGGCGCGAAGTCTTTCAGCGGGTCGTACGGCAGCTTCTTGAACAGGGCTGCATTGGTGGAGAGAGTCGAATTGCTGCCGATGAAAACCGTGTGCCCATCGGCCGGTGCACTCAACAGGCTCTGTACCGCGATGAAGCCGTTGCCGCCGGCCTTATTCTCTACAGCGACGCCCTGTCCAGTAATCTCGCCAATCTTCCGGGCGAACAGCCGAGCCGTCGTGTCGGTGCCGCTGCCCGGCGGAAACGGAACGACGAAGCGCAGCGGTTTGGACGGGAAGGCGTCAGATGCCAGTGCCAGGGCGGGTCAAGAGGCCTCAGCGGATGCCACGCAGAGTCCGGCTAACATGCGGCGGCGGTTAAGTGATGCGAAAGTCATGCTGTCTCCTTTTTTGATTTCATGGGTTGTGAACCGTTGCTGGGGCAGGGACTCAAGCGCCCGAGGTCAGCGCTTGAGTCCCAGGAGGTCCCGCGCGATCACCCACCGGTGCACTTCGCTCGGGCCTTCGTAGATGCGCATCAGCCGGGTTTCGTTGGCCATCTGCTGCAGGGGCAGCTCCTTGGTCATGCCCATCGCGCCCAGGGCCTGCATGGCCCGGTCGATGACTTCCCAGGCCATCTCGGTCGCGAAGACCTTGATCATGGAAACCTGCGTGCGCGCCTCGTCGCCGGCGTCGATGCGGGCCGCTGCGTCATAGGTCATGAGCCGACAGGCGTGAATGCGGGTGGCGGCGTCTGCGACCCACCACTGGATGGCCTGGCGCTCCGCCAGGGGTGCGCCGAAGGTCCGCCGCTGCGGCGCGTATTCGCAGATCATGTCGAGCGCCCGCTGCGCGCGGCCAATGCACCAGGCGGCCATCTGCACCCGTCGGCTGGACAGGCGCGCCTGCATCGGCGCGAAACCGGCGCCTTCCTGACCCAGGAGCTGGGTGCCGGGCACACGGCAGTCTTCCAGTACCACTTCGTAGGTGGAGACCCCTCCAATCATAGGAATGCGCCGCTCCACCTTGAAGCCGGGCGTGCCCTTGTCGACGATGAAGGCCGAGATGCCGCCGCGCGCGCCCAGTGCCTTGTCGGTGACGACCATCACGATGGTCCAGTCGGCCTTGTCGGCCTTGCTGATCCAGATCTTGCGGCCGTTGAGGGTCCAGTCGTCGCCCTCGCGCACCGCCCGTGTGCTCATCATCGACGGATCGCCGCCGGCACCGGGCTCCGAGATCGCGATCGCCGAGGCGGTCTCGCCCCGTGCATAAGGGGCCAGATACCGTTCCCGCTGGCTGGCGTTGGCGGTCTGCATCAGCATGCGCAGATTGGGGGAGTCGGGCGGCAAGTCGTAGGGCGTGATGGTTTTGCCCAGCTCTTCGTTCACGCCGACCATCGCGACCACCGGCAGGTCGTGGCCGTCCATCTCGGCGGGCGCGTCCAGTCCCCACAGGCCCAGTTCGCGCGACAGCGCGTCGAGCCGTTCCTGCTCCTCCGGCAGCAGTGCCAGCACGCCGGTCGATGCCTCCCGTGCCAGCGCTGACGATTCCAGTGGCATCAACTGCTCGCGCACAAAGCGGGCCACCAAGTCCTGGATCATCTGGTGTTCTTCTTCCAGTTTGAAATTCACGATACGTTCCTCAAGGGGTTTCAATCAACCGCGGTTGCCGTTGTTGCCACGACGCGCGTCATCTCTTCGCGCGTGAAGCCGGCTTCCAGCAAGACTTCGTGGGTGTGCTCGCCCAGGCTGGGCGCGTGCCGCCGCAAGGAGAGCGGCGTGGCTGAAAACCGCATCGGCGGACGGATCTCCCTGAGCGGGCCCTCCGTCGGGTGATGCGTTTCCTGGAACAGCCCGACCGCTTTCAGATGCGGGTGTTCCGGCAGGTCGCCGAGTGCATGGATGGGTGTCGCTGGAATGTCCAATTGCTCAAAGAGGTCCATCCATTCGGCTGTCGTGCGCTCAAGAATGAGTTCAGCCAGTCGCTGGTAGAGCTTGCGGATGTTGGCGTTTCGCTGAGATTTGTCTGCAACCCGGCAGTCATCGCCAATGTCGTCCCGGCCGACCGCATGAAAGAAGGCGCGCCAGTGGCGATCGGTGTAGGGGAGCGCGCAGATCCAGCCGTCCCGGGTCTGCAAGGGCCGTCGGCCGCCGTGCAACAAGCGCGCATAGCCCGCGCTTTCCGTGGAACCTTCGAACGTCATGCCACCCATGTGCTCGGCCAGCACGAAGCTGGCCATCGTCTCCAGCATCGGCACTTCCACGCACTGTCCCACGCCGCGGCGCTCGCGGTGCAGTAGAGCCGCCAGCACTGCGTTGGCCAGCACGAGCCCCGTAGTCTTGTCGGCGATCAGGCTGGGCACATACTCCGGCCGGTTGCCGCCGTTCGTGTTCAGGGATACCAAGCCGGAGCCCGCCTGGATGATGTCGTCGAAAGCGGGCTTGTCCTTGTACGGTCCGTCCTGCCCGAAACCGGTGGCCATGCAGTAGACCAAGCGCGGATTCAGTGCTGCCACGGCCTCATAGCCGAAGCCCAGCCGCTCGATGGCGGCCACGCGCATGTTGTGCACGAGCACGTCCGCCTGCGCGATCAGGTGCCTCAGCGCTGCGACGCCTTCCTCATTCTTGAGGTCGAGCACGACCGAGCGCTTGTTCCGGTTCAGCGCCAAGTAGATGGAGCTCATTCCGGCGTGCTGCGACACACCGTTGGCACGCATCATGTCGCCTTCTGGGCCTTCGATCTTGATCACGTCGGCGCCCAGGTCCGCGAGTACCTGGGTCGCCAGGGGCCCGAGAACGACCGAAGTCAGGTCCAGTACGCGAATGCCATCGAGCGGGCCACTGCTTGGGGCGCGCTGGCGCTGCCCGTCGGGCATAGTGGGTGAGGTTGTCATATGGGCTCTCGAATACTCTTGTCTGCTGTCAACGCCCATGGAACACGGGCAAGCGGCGCGCCGCCATCGCGGCCACGCCCTCGCGGAAATCCTCGGTGCGGAACTGCTCGCGCTGGATCGCCAACTCCTGCTGATTGGCCTCGGCCACCTGTTCGGCCAGTCCTTCGCGCAGGCTGCGGCGCGTGGAGGCCACCGCCAGCGGTGCCGAAGCTGCGATGTCCTGCGTCAGTGCCATGGCGCGCGGGAGCACCTGTACCTTGTCCACCAGCTCGTCGGCTAGGCCGATGGCCACGGCCTCCTCGCCGCCGATGCGGCGGCCGGTGTAGAACAGCATGGCGGCTTTCTGCGCACCGACCAGGCGGGGCAGCGTCAGGCTCAGTCCGAAGCCAGGATGAAAGCCCAGGCGGTTGAAATTTGCGCTGAAGCGGGCCTCCGGGCAGGTCACGCGAAAATCGGTCAACAGCGCCAGGCCCAGCCCCGCGCCAACTGCGGCCCCCTCGACCGCCGCCACCAGGGGCTTGCGGTTGCGGAACAGTCGCATCGCCTCCGCATAGAACGCGGTGGGATCCACCGCCTGTCCATACGGCATAGTCCTGACAGTGTTTCCAAATTGCGGCGCGTCACGCTTGGCACACGCGTGCCTGTCCAAAAAACTGCTGTCGGTTTGGCCTATCTGGCCGCGTTACCGCCGGAGGTGCTGCAATCCGTGCTCGCCAGGATCGGTGTCAGTGCGAGTTCCCGCGGAGCGCAGCGACGCAGGGAGTTGGAAAGCGCTGTGGCGCAAGGCAAGAAGCGGGGCTACAGCATCGCAGCGTTCATGCCGGGGAATGAGGCCGTGGGCCGCGCATTCATCGGGCCTGATCACCAACTCTACGCTATGAACATCAGCTTCGAAGCACGGGAAGGATCGAAGACCAAGGATTGCAAGCGCTTTGCTCAGGTGCTCAAAGACCTTATCGATGCCATTCAACAAGCGTGGGGGAACTGACTTCTGCCAACGCAGGCCGAATAACGTAACGGACGCACCTCATTCGCGAGACCGCGCACTGGGCGTGTGCCGGGGTTCCTGGAGGCGTGCGCACAGGTTATTCTTGAGCGACTCGATGGACAGCGCCGTGTTGCTGGTTTGCGGGTCCAGCATGGACTGCATGCGCAGGCCGCGCAGCGTCGCGATCAGCAGTTGCGCCTCGCTGGCCGGGTCGATGTCGGAGCGGATCTGGCCCGTCTGCTGTCCGATCTCGATCTGGCGCGTCAGCGCTCGGTGCCAGCGCGCACTGATGGCTGCGAAGGTGGCACGAATCTGCGGCACCGGCCCTAGCGACTCCTGCATCAACATGAAGAAGGCGAGTGATCGCTCGGCTGGCATGTCCATTCCCTCAAGATAGCAGTCGATCTCGCAGAACAGCGCGTCCATACCGCGCAAGCCTTGCAGGCGCACAAGCAGTCGCTCGCGGTAATCGGCGGTGATGTGTTTGATCAGTTCTTCCAGCAGCCGCTCCTTGCTGCCGAAGCGATGCTGGACCAGGCCGCGGCTATAGCCAGCTTCGACACCGATAGATTCGAGCGTGGTGTGGGTGTAGCCGACGCGGGCGATGAGCCGGATGGCTGCTTCTATCAAGCGGCGGTCCGATTCGGCGACGCGTTCGGCTTGAGTGCGGCGCACGCGGGGGCGACTCGGATCGGCAAGGGTTTCGGGGTTCTCGGATGGGCTGGACAAAGGCTGGCTCTGTGTTGACATGCTTGAATGCTAGGAACTTGCAATCTGACTCGCAAGTTGGACCCGGCGAATGTTAACCGCGGATGCCGGGGCCGGTGCTCAGGTCGCGCCCAGCATGCGACGCACGCTATCAAGCATCGTGCTGGTGATTTTCTCCATTGGAAACCGCTCTGGATCCAGCAGGTATTGCATGGCGGTGCCGCGTAGCATCCCCACGATGACGATCGCGGTGGTCTCCGCGTCGATATCGGCGCTGATTTTGCCTTTTTCGATGGCCATGCGCAACTGGGTGGCGTAAGTGTTGATCGTCAACTGCGTGAACTCACGCATGTATACCTGCAGGTTGCCATCGAAGATCATGGCTTCATTGAGCATGGCATAGATCGCCCGGCCATGTGAACTAGGGGTGCGCATGTACTGAGCGATGCTGCCGAGTAGCCGGGGCAGGCCGGGTTCCGCGGATGGTCTCTGGTCGCGGACTTCCTGGATGCGCTGGCGCACATAGTGCGCCAGCGCGCCGAGGAATTGTTCTTTGTTGTCGTAGTGATACGCCACCAAGCTTCGGCTGTAGCCAGCGATAGCGCCAACCTCGTTGAGCGTCATGCCTGCCACGCCCTTCTGGGCGATCACCTTGAGCCCGCTCTCGAGCAGGCGCTGCTCGGCGTCTTGGCGACGGTCTGCTTGTGTTCTGCGGGAGGACTGGGTGTTTCGCTTCGAGGGCGTTTGGGCGGACATGGCGCTGGAGAATCGTTTCTGGGCAGAGAATACTAGTCCACTGCACCATTGAAACAACACCCCGCTTGTGGTTAAATGCAACGCATGGGAAAAATGAATCTGACCGACGCCGAGCGAGACAAATTGTTGACCGCCACGCGTAGCCGCACGGCGCGCGTGGCGGACGTGCGCAGGGCCAAGCTGATCCTCATGCTCGAAGAGGGTCAGTCGCGCGACACCATCATGCAAAGGCTCGAATGCGACTCGCGTTTCATCTCCCGCTGGTCCAGCCGCTTTCTCAGCGAGCGCCTGGCGGGCATGTACGCCCGGCACCCGGGACGCGCGCCCAAGCAGCCACCGGCAAAACTGGAAGCGCGGGTGCTCAACTACACGCTCAGGCGCAAGCCGAGCGATGGCTCCACGCACTGGAGCAGCTACAAGTTGTCGGCTGAACTTGGCGACGTATCCGTTTCTGCTGTTCAGCGCATCTGGCGCAAGCACAACGTGCGACCGCAAAGGCTGGATCGACACATGGTGTCCAACGACCCGGACTTCGAGACCAAGGCGGCCGATGTGATCGGGCTGTACCTCAATCCACCGGCGCACGCCGTGGTGTTCTGCGTCGATGAGAAGACCGCCATCCAGGCACTCGATCGCAAGGACCGGATGCTGCCGCTGTCGCCAGGGCGTGCCGAGAGCCACGGATTCGAGTACAAGAGAAACGGCACGCTGAGCTTGTTCGCGGCGCTGAACACCGCCACCGGCCAGGTGCTGGGCAAGACCGCGGCGCGCCACACCAGCGAGCAATTCGTCGCCTTCCTTACCGACATCGTCGCCAGCCAGTGCGAGCGGCAGGAGATCCATGTCATCTGCGACAACGTCAGCAGCCACAAGACCCAGCGCGTGCGGGACTTCCTTGTACAGCACGGCAACGTGCGCATGCACTTCACACCCACGTACTCGTCGTGGCTGAACCAAGTGGAGAACTGGTTCTCGCGCATTCAGCGTGATGTCATAACCCGCGGCGTATTTACCTCGGTGAAGGACTTGGGGCGAAAGCTGATGCGCTACATCCGCGAACACAACAAGAATCCCAAGCCCATCAAGTGGAAGTACGACGATCCATCACGGCGCATTCGGCAGGTGCTTGTTCAATGATGCAGTGGACTAGAGGCTCTGCAGCACGTGGGCGAAGCACACCGCGCCGAGTCCGACCATGTGTGCCGGGCCGATCTGCGCATCGGGGTGCTGTCGCACGCCAGCTTCGCCGCGCAACTGCCGGGTGATCTCCACGATCTGCCCAATGCCCGTGGGGCCAATCGGGTGTCCCATGCCGATCAGGCCCCCTGAAGGACTCACGGCACAGCGTCCGCCGATGTCGAAGGCACCTTCTTTTAGAAGGCCTGCCGCCTGGCCGTGACCGCATACGCCGATGGCTTCCAGGTACTCGAGTTCCTCGACCGTGAAGGCGTCGTGAAGTTCGATTACATCCAGGCCACCAGCGGAGACACCCGCCTGTGCCAGTGCCGCCTCGACGGTTTCCTTGGTCAGCATTTCGTCGTAGCGCGTGGGGTCGGTGTAGACGCGCTGGCTGCGGGCCGCCGAAGCCGTGATGCGCACGGCGCGCTCCAATCCCAGGCCGGCACGGCGCAGACCCTCTTCGGAGGCAACCACCACGGCGGCTGCGCCTTCGCCCACGGGGGTGCATTGCAGGGTCGTGAACTGGCCGGAGACTTTCTTGCCGCCCAGGATTTCATCCAGCGTCTTGGCCTGCCGGCGTTGGGCGAACGGGTTCAGGCTGGCATTGCGCAGGTTCTTGCCGGCGACGCGCGCGATGTCTTCGAACGAACAGCCGGTTCGCTGCGCGTACGCATCGGCCAGCAGCGCGAAATGCGTGAATGGGACGATGGCGTCGTCGGCCAAGTTAGGAATGCCGGTCAGCATTTCCGCTCGCGACCCCAGCGCGGTCGGCTTGTCGACGCCGATGACGAAGGAGATGTCGCTCATCGCGCAAGCGACTTCCATGCAGGCCTGGCGGAAAGCGGCGGATCCGGAGGCCGATGCGTTTTCGACATGGGTGATAGGCAGCCCGGTGGCCCCCAGGTGCCGCAGCATCGGGCGGCCGACGGCCATGGGCAGCAAGGCCTTGGCCACGTAGGCCGAATCCACGAACTCCCACGGCACGCGTGCGTCGGTCAGGGCGTCGCGGGCTGCAGAGAGGCCGAGTTGTACATAAGGCGTCTCGCTCAGCGGCTGGTAGGGGTGCAATCCCACGCCCACCACGTAGACGGGGCGTAGGGAACCAAGGGTGACAGGCATGACTTACTCCTGAAGTGGGGCAGGTTGCGCGAGTGAGAAGCGCAAGTCGTGCACGCGGGAGCCTTCCTCGGATGCCACCGGCGATAGAACGGCGACCATGGGGCTGCCAATCGGAGGCAAGGTATCGGGCGGAGCGTCCAGCAGCATGCGCACCACGGGGCCGTCATCCAGGCGCACCGTACCGATGACAAAGGGGGCAGGGCGCTCCGGCTTGGCGTGCAGGTGCACCGTCACGCGTGCCATCAGCGTGCCACTGCCGACGAGCTGGCAGGGGCGCAACGCGCTGCCGGTCGTGCCGCATTGTTCGCAACCGAGGTTCTGCGGTGGAAAAAACACATAGCCGCAGGCGTCGCAGCGCATGCCTCGCAGCGAAGGGGGGGCGTGGCGCTGATTCCTCTTGGTACAGCGCGGGCTTGAGCAGGGAGCGTGTCATGTTCATGGGTGTGGAGGACGAGGCTGGGCGAATCCTATGAACCCATCCGATTGAGCGCACTAGGGAAATACATAACTAGCTTGTTGTTCAGCAAGTATCTTACATTCGGCCCCATTGTCTTTCCAGAAGGAAGAAAAGGTGACCGACGAGATCCGACCGGGCAGCATCGAATACTGGGCTGTCCAAACACCTGATGCGCAGGCCTGCATCGAGGGCGAGCGCAGCCTGACCTGGCGGGAACTGAACGCGCGGGCCAACCGCGTCGCGCAGGCCTTGCACCTGCGCGGCGTGGAGCATGGCCACATCGTGGCGCTCAGCATGGAAGTGCGCATGGAATGGCTGGTGCTATCCGGCGCGCTCGCCAAGCTGGGCTGTTCGATGCTGGGGGTGAACTGGCGTCTGACCGACGAAGAAGCCCGCTACGTGCTGTCCGACAGCGGTGCGCAGGTGTTCATCACCGACGCGCAGGATCTGGCCGTCGTCTCGCGCACAGTCCAGGCTGCGCTGGTGCCGCTGGTGGTGACCATTGAAACGCCGGGCGAAAGCTTCGTGCCCTGGTCGGAACTGCTGGAGGCGCCTGAAGTGGCGCGCCAATCACTGGCGGAGGCCAGCCTGCTGATCTATACCTCGGGCACTACGGGCTTGCCAAAAGGGGTGGCTGTGGGCAGGCCGTCGACGGATTTGGTCACGCTGCGCGAATACTTTGAAAGTGTCGATGCATCAGGTGCCGTCGAAGGGGTGCGGGTGCAACTGGTCAACATGCCCATGCACCACGCTTCCGGTCCCAGCCAGATGTGGAGCGCCATCCGCAAGGGCCGCACATTGGTGCTGCAGCGCCGGTTCGATGCCGAGGGCGTGCTGGCGCTGATCCAGAAGCACCACGTGCACCTCTGGTCGGGTGTTCCAACCATGTTCAAACGCTTGGCGGGGCTGGCGCCTGAAGTGCTGGCGCGGTACGACGTGTCCTCCATCCGCCGCATCGGTGTGGGGGCGGCGCCGGTTCCTTATGCACTCAAGCTGTGGATGCTGTCCTACTTCGGCCGCGACACCTTGCAGGAGAACTACGGCTCTACCGAAACCGGCATGGTCTGCGCGCTGTTGCCCGCCATGCAGGAGCGCAAGCCAGGTTCAAGCGGCCTGCCGTTTCGCCATGTGTCGGTCGAGGTACGCGATGCCCTTGGCCACCTGTTGCCGACGGGCCAGATTGGCGAGTTGTGGGTCAAGACGCCGATCACGATCAAGCAGTACCTCAATGAACCGGCACTCGGTGAGGATGTGCTGGATGCGCGCGGGTTTTTCCGCACCGGCGATGTCGGCTATTTGGACGAAGACGGCTATCTGTTCATCACCGACCGCGTCAAGGACATGGTCATCACCGGCGGAGTGAACGTCTATCCGGCCGAGATCGAGTCGGTCCTGATGCGGCATGCCGCGGTCGAAGATGTCGCCGTTATCGGTATCCCCGACGAGGACTTCGGCGAGCAGGTGCTGGCGTTCTGCCAGCTCAAGGCCGGACGTGCGGCGAACGAGGCCGATTTGCTGGCGCATTGCGAGCGCTACCTGGCGTCCTACAAGCAGCCACGCCGCATCGAGTTCGTGGAAGACCTGCCCCGTAATGGCATGGGCAAGGTCCTCAAGCGAGAACTGAGAAACCCCTACTGGATTGGAAAGGAACGACGGGTATGAACGACATTCTGGATGTGACGGGGCGCGTGGCGCTGGTGACGGGAGCCGGTCAGGGAGTCGGCCAGCAGGTGGCTGAACATCTGGCAGCCCATGGCGCGACCGTGATCGTCAACGATTACTTCCTGGAGCGCGCGCAGGCGGTCGCCAAAGCCATTGGCAACGCTGGAGGCAAGGCTTATGCCGTGCAGGCCGACGTCACGGACAACGTCAGCGTCAAGGCCATGATCGCGCAGGTGCGCGATCTGGCCGGCCCGGTCGACGTGCTGGTGAACAATGCAGGCAATCTGGGCGCCCATCCGTCACCTGACGGCCGCAAGCCATTCTGGGAATTCGGGCCGGAGGTCTGGAGCGGTGCCGTGGATGTGAACCTGTACGGCGTCATCAACTGCACGGGCGCTGTGATCCCGGACATGATCGAGCGCAAGAGCGGCCGCCTGATCACCATCATTTCCGACGCGGGCCGTGTCGGTGAATCCGGCCTGGAGGTGTACTCCGCGGCCAAGGCCGGGGCAGCCGGTTTCATGCGTGCGGTGGCTCGCACCATGGGCCGTCACCAGGTCACGGCCAACTGCGTGGCGATCGCTGCCACGCTGACGACGCCAATCGAGGCGCGCTTGAATGCCGATCCCGAGCGGCTGAAGAAGATGATGTCGCACTACGTCATCCGCCGCCCTGGCAAGCCCACCGACGTAGCCAACATGGTGCTGTTCCTGGCTTCCGGCGCCAGCGACTGGATCACCGGCCAGACCTATCCGGTCAATGGCGGCTTCTCGTTCTCGATGTGAGCGAGCCATGAGCGAAGCGCAGAGCATCACGACGCAGCGCGAAGGCGGCATCCTGATCATCACGATCAACCGCCCTGAGGCGCGGAACGCGTTCGATCTGGCCACCTCGCGTCAGATGCAGGCCGTCATGGACATGCTGGATGCGGACGACAGCCTGTTCGTCGGCATCATCACTGGCGCGGGCGGCACCTTCTGCGCTGGCGCCGACCTGAAGGCGGTGGCGCGCGGCGAGCGTCCGGCCACGCCGGAGCGTGGCGGTTTCGGCATGTTCAGCAAGCCGTCCACCAAGCCGTTGATCGCGGCCGTGGAAGGATATGCCGTCGGCGGCGGGCTCGAGTTGTGCCTGAGCTGCGACCTCATCGTCGCGGCATCCAGTGCCAAGCTGGGTCTGCCCGAGGTGCGCAATGGCGTCGTCGCCATCGGCGGCGGCCTGTTCCGCTTGCCGCGGCGCATGCCGCACCACCTAGCGATGGAATTGGCGTTGACCGGGGACATCCGCGAGGCGGCTTATTTCCATCAGCAGGGGGTAGTCAACCAGCTGTCCTCTCCGGGGTGCGCACTGCAGGACGCCTTGGCGCTGGCGCAACGCCTGGTGCAGAACTCGCCGCTGGCCCTGGCGGCCAGCAAGGCCGTGGTGCAGGCAGCGAGCGAGCAAACCGAGGCGGCACTGTGGGACGGCCAGATGGCGCTGGTCGCCAAGGCCTTCCAGTCGGAGGATCGCCAGGAAGGCCTGCGGGCCTTTGCTGAAAAACGCAAGCCGGTCTGGAGCGGCCGGTAGCGCTCTCGGTCGCCGTTGCAGTAAACCCTGCGCCTAGACCCAGATATAGAGGCGTCATTCGCGCATCGAACCATTACATATTTATAGGAGACAAGATGTTTGACTTGCAATCACCGATCCGGTGCTGGAGCCTGACCCTGCGCGGCGCGGTCGCCACGGCAGTCCTGGCCGGTCTGGCGGCCACTACCTTGGCCCGGGCACAGACGGAAACGCCCAAACGCGGCGGTACCTTGAACATCGGCGTTGAGGCCGATCCGGCGTCGCTTGACCCCTTGCGGCTGGGCTCCTATGTCGAGCGTCAGTATGCGATGGCGGTTTTCGACACGCTGCTAGACATTGACGCCAGCGGCAAGCTGGTGCCCAGCTTGGCTACGGCCTACGAGATTTCGCCGGATGGGAGGGCCTACACCTTGAAACTGCGCCAGGGTGTGACTTTCCACGATGGCACGCCCTTCGATGCGGATGCCGTGGTCTACAACCTGGACCGTGTGCGTGATCCGGTCAACAACTGCCGATGCCTGGCCAACATCAGCAGTGTCGAATCGGTCAAAGCCGTTGATACGCATACGGTCGTGGT
This sequence comes from Verminephrobacter eiseniae EF01-2, assembly GCF_000015565.1. Classification (NCBI taxonomy): domain Bacteria; kingdom Pseudomonadati; phylum Pseudomonadota; class Betaproteobacteria; order Burkholderiales; family Comamonadaceae; genus Verminephrobacter; species Verminephrobacter eiseniae. The sequence continues at coordinate 4,250,246 of NC_008786.1, read as the reverse complement.
CCGGCTGCAAGCGCCAAGTGTTGCTTTCGCGGCATTGCTGGCGGATACGGCTGCCATGATGGCCTCGCCGAAAGCCCTCAAGGCCGATCCGGTGGGGTTCGGCAATGTCCCGGTTGGCACCGGGGCATTCAAGCTGGTTGAATGGGTCAAGGGCTCACGCTTTGTGGGTGAGCGCAATCCCAACTACTGGCGGCAGGGACAGCCCTATGCGGATCGGCTGATCTACCGTGGGCTGCAAAGCAACGAGACGCGCGAATCCACGTTCCAGTCCGGAGCACTCGACATCCTGACCCAGGCTTCGCCCAAGTTCGTCGCTGCAGCTAAAAAGGACAGGCGATTCAAGGTCCTGGAGCCTGATGGTTTCGGCTCGATATTCATCGCCTTGCGGACGAAGCATCCGGCGCTGGCGGATATGCGCGTGCGCAAGGCGATCGCTCACGCAACGCAACGCGAGTTGCTCGTGAAGGCTGTGTACCAGGGTATGTACAAGGTCGCTACCACACCCTTTGGTGAGGGGCTGCCAGGCCTGTCGCCAGTCACGGACTACCCAGCCTATGACCTGGACAAGGCGAAGGCACTGCTGGCCGAATACGGGCAAGCGGTGGAACTGCGCCTGATGATGGACAACACCCCTATAGCGTTGCAGGCCGCGCAAGCGCTGCAGCAGATGTGGCAGCGTGCGGGCATCAAGGTGACCCTTACGCCAGTCGATCAGGCGCGGCTGGTGCAAAACATGCTCACCCACGAATTCGATACGACGCTGTTTCGCTGGTCTGGCCGTCCCGACCCCGATCTGAACGCCTACACCTTCTTCCATTCCAGCAATGCTGAGAAGAAGATCTCGTCCAACTATATCCAATACGCGAATCCCGAAATGGACCGTTTGCTCGACGCGGGCCGCATGGAGATGGATCCGAGCAAACGCAATCAAATCTATAACCAGATTTCACAACTGCTGGCCAAGGATTTGCCATACGTGTTCCTGGCCTACATCACCGCTCCCATCGTCACGACGCAGGCCGTGCGTGGGGTAGAACTGGTACCAGACTCACTGATTCGCGTAGGCGCGGTCTGGAAAGAGTAAGCCGATGCTCTCACGTCTGCTGCATGGGCTGCTGCCGGTAGCCGGGGCTGTGCTGGCCGTTTCCATGGTCAGTTTCGCGCTGGTTGCCTTTCTGCCGGGCGACCTTGCTCTGATCATGCTCGGGGATTCGGCCACTCCGGAATTGCTGGCGGCTGCCCGCCAGCAACTCGGCCTGGACCGACCGCTGTACGAGCGCTATCTGCAGTGGCTGGGGCGGGCGTTTCAGGGCGACTTCGGGCGTTCCATGCGTTCGGGTGAACCGGTGCTCGATGCGATCGGGGCGCGGCTACCGGTCACCCTCGAACTGATGGTGCTGACCGTGCTCGTCTCGCTCAGCCTGTCGATTCCACTTGGCGTCTGGTCAGCCTACCGGCAGGGCCGGGTTGTTGACCGGGCCACCATGAGCGTCTCTCTGGTGTTCCTGTCTTCGCCCTCGTTTTTGGTAGGCGTGTTGTTGATCTACTTCGTGGCGCTGAAATTGCAATGGCTGCCGGCGTCCGGCTTCGTTCCGCTTGGCGAAAGCGTGTCGGGCAATCTCAAATCCATGGTGCTGCCGGTGCTGGCGCTGGCTTTGCACGACTTACCGATCTACGTGCGCGTGCTGCGCAGCGAAATGATCCAGACGCTGCAACAGAATTTCATCCTGCTGGCGCGTGGCATGGGTCTGTCGGTGGTGCGCATCTTGGTCGGCAATGCTCTGCGGCCGGCTTCGCTGAACCTGGTTACCACAGTGGGGCTGAACGTTGGGCGCATGCTCGGCGGCGCGCTGACCATCGAGGTGCTGTTTGGTCTGCCCGGCCTGGGACAGCTGCTTGTCGAATCCATCTACCAGAAGGAGTTTCTCGTGATGCAGGCGATCGTGCTTTTTGTCGCCATCAGTTTCATCGCCATCAACCTGCTGGTGGACCTCATCTACTTCCTGCTCGACCCGCGACTGCGCGATGAACGGGGGGGCGCATGAGGGTGGCGCTGACTGACCGCGCTGATGCCGTGTCGCGGCGGCGCAATACCCGGCGGTTGCTTGGCTTGTGGATGCCGGCCGGCTGGTTGACTCTGGTGGCGCTGGCAGCCGTTCTGGCACCCTGGTTGCCATTGCGCGACCCACTGGAGCAGGACCTGCTGCTGATGCTTGCACCACCCGGTGAAGGCCACTGGCTCGGCTCCGACGGTTTGGGGCGTGACGTATTGTCCCGGATCGTGTTCGGCCTGCGCATCACGCTGACCGTCGCACTGGGGTCGGTGACTGTGGGCGTGCTGATCGGTGGGCTTTTTGGTTTACTGGCCGGCTACTACCGCGGGAACGTGGAGCGTTGGATCCTGGCGGCCAACAACATCCTGATGGCGTTCCCGCCGCTGGTGTTGGTGTTGGCGCTGATGTCCTATCCCGGTGCAGCGCTGCCAAAGGTGATCCTGGCGCTTGGCCTGGTGTTCGCCAGTTCCTTCACGCGCATTACGCGGGTCAACACGCTGATGTTCGCGCAACAGAGCTTCGTCATGGCCGCGCGCGCCACCGGCATGCGCGACCTGCGCATCATGATGCGGGAGATCGTGCCCAACCTGGTCACGCCGGTCATGGTGTATGCCTTGCTGATGGTGGCGCTGGCCGCAGTGGCCGAAGGCACTCTGAGTTTTCTGGGTCTCAGCGTTCCTCCGCCGATGCCGACGCTGGGCGGGATGATCGCGGCCGAGGTCAGCAACATGCACGAGGCGCCGCACGCAGTGTTCTTCCCTGCGCTGGTGTTCTTCGTCACCATTTTTGCGTTGAACCGTGTGGGCGAGTATGTGCAGCGCTCACTGGACGTTCGGGAGAGTGCAGCATGATGGCTGAACAAGCGACGCAGGCCCTGGAGACGCGGTTGCTCCAGGTCGAGAATCTGCAGACGCGATTTGCTACGCCCCATGGCCTGGTACGTGCCGTCGATGGTGTCAGCTTGCAGCTGAACAGAGGCGAGACGCTGGGTGTGGTTGGCGAGTCGGGCTCGGGAAAATCGATACTGGCGCGCAGCCTGATGGGACTGCTGCCGCCGGCACCCTACAGCCAGCGCTCCGGCCGCATCCTGCTGTCGGGACGCGACATCGCCGCGCTGGATGAGGCTCAACTGTCCACAGTGCGCGGGCGTGAGATCGCGATGATCTTCCAGGACCCCATGACTTCGCTGAACCCGGTTCTGACCATTGGCCAGCAGATCATCCAGGTGCTGCGTCGCCACACCGACCTGGGCGAGCGCGCTGCCCGCGAACGGGCGGTCGAATTGCTGCAGCAGGTGAGGATTCCGGCGCCCGAGAGGCGCGTGCACGACCACCCGCACCATCTTTCGGGCGGCATGCGACAGCGCGCGGTGATCGCGATCGCGCTGGCCTGCGGGCCGCGCTTGCTGATCGCGGATGAACCAACGACGGCGCTGGACGTGACCGTGCAGGCGCAAATCCTGCAACTGCTGCGCAGCCTGCAGGAGGTGCACCACATGGCGCTGGTGCTGATCAGCCACAACCTGGGCGTGGTGGCGCAGATGTGCGACCGCGTCGCTGTCATGTACGCCGGCCGCATCGTCGAGGAAGCCCCGACTGCCGACCTGTTCGCCGCGCCCCGCATGCGCTACACCGAGGCGCTCATGAAGTCCATGCCCCGGCTGGATGCGCCCAGCCACGCTCTGCTGTACGTGATTGGCGGGCGCCCGCCCAACCTTGCGCAGCCGGTTCCCGGCTGCGGTTTTGCGCCGCGCTGCCGCGATACCGTTGCAAGCTGCGCGAGCATGTCACCAGCCGAGTCAATGGCCGGAGAACGGCACCGCTTCGCATGCTGGAATCCTTTGCAAGGAGTCAATGATGGCCGGTAATGGAACGGCGGCGTTGCGCGCCGCAGATCTGGCGCTGCTGCGTGTGGAGAACTTGGTTCGTGTCTACCGGGCCAAAGGCGGGCAGCGCGTGCAGGCGGTCTTGTATCTTTAAACCGGCCCAGCGCGGTAGAGTCTGAACGCCGTTGAGGCGGCCAGACGGGCCCGTGCAGTTTGGTAGCGGCTGGGGTGATGGAGCCCGTGACTGAGTACAGAACGCACGGCCGCCGCGCTGGTCTTCGTGAAGCCCGAACGGTTACGCGCGCCAAGCTTGAGCGCGCATGCACAAGCAAGGGATCTGAAGATCATGTCTGTTACCTCAATGACGGTGGGCATCGACGTAGCCAAGGCGCACATCGATGTCTGTGTGCTGGAGCCCAAGAGCGGGGCCCAGCGGTTTACCAACGATGCTGAAGGCCACTCGGCCCTTGCAGCGCTTTTGCAGCCCCTGGATGTGGGCCTGGTGGTAATGGAGGCCACCGGTGGCTACGAGGTGGCGCTGGCGTGTGCCCTGCAGGCCGCAGGCCTGCCCGTGGCGGTGCTCAATCCGCGCCAGGCGCGCGACTTCGCCAAGTCCATGGGCCGGCTGGCCAAGACCGACGCGGTCGATGCACGCATGCTCGCGGAGCTGGCCGCGGTGCTGCTGCGCCGCGAAGACCTGAGCCGCTTCCTGCGCCCCCTGACCGACGAGTGCCAGCAGTGGCTGGCTGCGCTGGTCACACGCAGGCGCCAGCTGCTGACCATGCTTCATTCCGAACGCCAGCGCCTGCAGATCACCCCCGCGAAGCTGCACCCAAGCATCGAGGCCATCGTGGCTGCCATCAAGGCACAGCTCAATGAGCTGGAGACGCAGATGGTGGGCCATGTGCGGGAGCACTTCGGCGATCTGGACCGGCTGCTGCAGTCGGCCGCAGGCGTTGGTCCGGTGGCCAGCGCCACGATGATTGCCGAGTTGCCCGAACTGGGCCGGCTCAACCGGCGCGAGATCGCAGCCCTGGTAGGCGTGGCGCCCATGGCCAACGATTCCGGCAGCAGCAAGGGCCGACGACGGGTGCAAGGAGGACGCTTCGAGGTCCGGCGTGTGCTGTACATGGCAACGCTGACTGCCACTCGCTACAACCCGGCCATCAAGGCCTTCTACGAACGCCTCAAGGCTGCCGGCAAGCTGCCCAAGGTCGCTCTGGTGGCGTGCATGCGCAAACTCCTGACCACGCTCAACGCCATGGTCAGAACCGGCAAACCTTGGGATAAATCGCTGCACGGCACTTGACTCGGAAGACGGTTACTCAGACGTATCCTTCGACCTGCTGCCTGGAGAGACGCTGGGCGTGGTCGGCGAATCGGGCTGCGGCAAGTCGACGCTGGCCAAGGCCCTGATGATGCTGGCTCCACCCACGGCCGGGACCATCTGGTTCGAACGTTCGCCCTTGACAGGTCGTAGCGAGGCAGTTCTACGAGCCATGCGACCGCGCCTGCAGATGGTGTTTCAGGACCCGGTCTCGTCGTTGAATCCACGGCAGACCATGCAGAAAATTGTCGAGACTCCGCTGGAGGTGCATGGCCTCGGCACCGCGGCCGAAAGGCGAGAGCGTGCGCACCAGATGCTGGCCGCCGTCGGACTCGATGCGGACCAGGTTGGCCAGCGGCGTCCGCACGAGTTGTCGGGCGGGCAATGCCAGCGTGTCAGCATCGCGCGCGCGTTGGTGCTGCAGCCTTCGCTATTGGTTTGCGACGAGCCGGTGTCGGCGCTGGACGTGTCGGTGCAGGCGCAGGTGGTGAACCTGCTGGAGCAGGCGAAGAAAGACTTCGCGTTGACCATGGTGTTCATCTCGCACGATCTGTTGGTGGTGAAGTCCATCAGCGACCGTGTGATGGTCATGTATCTGGGCAAAGTTTGCGAAATAGGGGCTGCAGACGAGGTTTATTCCAGGCCCGCTCACCCTTACACACGCATGTTGCTCGATGCCATTCCCGATCCGCAACGACCGAGGGCGCTGGCGACGCCGGACAACGGGGAGACGCCGTCGCCCATGAATATGCCGGGTGCTTGTCGATTTCATACGCGCTGCGTGCAGGCAACCGCGCTGTGCGCCCGTGAGGAGCCTGTGTTGCAGGCATGCGGGGATGATCATTTTGTCGCCTGCCATCACCCGCAGAGTGATTGGATTTCCGGCTCCGGAGAATAGAAACTATTGTGCCGAAGCGTACACGTAGTCGGTTCATCCACAACCTGCCATTGGGGTTGCATCTAGTACCTCTGCACAGAGGTTATGACGGTTTGCCGCAAGCTGGTACCGGATAGGCCTTGGCTAGCTTTTGCCTGGCCTTGTCCGTAGAGAACATCCAGTGGATGCGAGCACCGCTGGCATTTCGCAGATGCTCCCACGCCTCAATCTCAGCAATGAGCCGCTCACGGCAATCAATGCGGCGATCCAGACACTGGCGCCGCAGCACACCGATCTCGATCTCCACCATGTTCAACCAACTGGCGTGCTTGGGGGTGTAGTGGAACTCAATGCGCTGCAGGATGCGGCGTGCCTCTTGTGGTGGCATGGATTGGTACAGCGCAGCAGCCGTGTGCGTTGACAGGTTGTCCAGCACGAGGCGGATGCGCTCGGCCTGCGGGTAGTGGATGTCCACCAGATCACGCATGCACTGGGCAAAGTCCTGGGCCATGCGCCGCTCGGTGACTTTGACCCTGCGCCAGCTGCGATGCGCATCGAGGAAGACAAACAGATTGGCGGTGCCGTTGCGCTTGTATTCGTAGTCATAGCGCAAGGGCTGGCCCGGCTCGGCCGGGATCGGCTGGCGCACCTCACCAATGAGCTGGGTCGGGCTTTCATCGAAACACACCACCGGCTGCTGCGGGTCGGGGTCTTGGGCATACAAGTCGAGCACGTCCTCCATGCGCGCCACGTATTCAGCGTCAACCTTGGGGATGCACCACATGTCCTTGCGCCAAGGCTTCAGATCATTCTCGGCCAGGCGCCTGCGTACCGTCTCGCACGATAGTGCTTCGTGCTCGGTCAGCTTCACGAACTCATCGGCCAGCAATTCCAGCGTCCAGCGCGCACGCCCGGCTGGCGGATTGGCGCAGGCCGTGGCAATCAGCAGGGCCTGCTCTTTGCCGCTGAGCTTGCGCTGCGCTCCAGCCCGAGCCTGCTCGGCAAGCGCAGCCTCCAGGCCCAGCTCCACGAAGCGGCGCTTGGTACGGTACACCGTGGATTCACCCACCGCCACGGTAGCGGCAATGCTCGCGTCATCGCGGCCAGCGTGAGCAGCCAGCAGAATTTGTGCTCGCTTGAGCGTGCGGGCCGCATGCTTGCCTGCGCCCAGCAAGGTGGCAAGCATTTCTTGCTCGGACGGCTCAAGTTCGACTCGATACTGTAGATTCATTCGGATGGCTTCCTTCAAGGAGCCTCCTTTGATCGCTGGAGTCAAGAATGGATCAACAAATGGATCAAAAATCGATGGCGTTGTCTGAGCCACGTTCAGGCTGCCCGGGGTTCACCAACAAGCAAGGCCAGTATCTGGCTTTCATCTGGGCCTATGGACTGATCAACGCCCGCGCACCGGCTGAGCGTGATATGCAGCGCTTTTTTGGTGTCACCGCACCGTCCATCCATCAGATGGTGCTCCATCTCGAACGCGATGGACTGATCCGCCGCCAAGCGGGCATGGCGCGCAGTATCGAACTGCTCATTGACCACAACTGCTTGCCTGTCCTGCAGCCCTGCCATTCCGTCAAAACCTCTGTGCAGCGGTACTAGTCCACTGCATCATTGAATAAGCCCCTGTCGAATGCGCCGTGATGGATCGTCGTACTTCCACTTGATGGGCTTGGGATTCTTGTGGTGTTCGCGGATGTAGCGCATCAGCTTTCGCCCCAAGTCCTGCACCGAGGTAAATACGCTGCGGGTTATGACATCACGCTGAATGCGCGAGAACCAGTTCTCCACCTGGTTCAGCCACGACGAGTACGTGGGTGTGAAGTGCATGCGCACGTTGCCGTGCCGTACAAGGAAGTCCCGCACGCGCTGGGTCTTGTGGCTGCTGACGTTGTCGCAGATGACATGGATCTCCTGCCGCTCGCACTGGCTGGCGACGATGTCGGTAAGGAAGGCAACGAACTGCTCGCTGGTGTGGCGCGCCGCGGTCTTGCCCAGCACTTGGCCGGTGGCGGTGTTCAGCGCCGCGAACAAGCTCAGCGTGCCGTTTCTCTTGTACTCGAATCCGTGGCTCTCGGCACGCCCTGGCGACAGCGGCAGCATCCGGTCCTTGCGAGCCACTGAACCGCTGTGAGCAAACGCACCAGACACACTGAGTGTGTGTGTGTACTCAGAGCTTGAGAGTTTTTCCCCGCTGACCGTTGGGAAGTGGCCCGAGACTGGCTTGGGCAAGGTATGACGTCAAGCCAGCGCTCCGCGATGCCCCAGGATCAGGCCATGTTCGAAGGCATGGATGTGCCAGCAGCGAGTGCTGGCGCGCCAATGCACCCTTGTAGCGCACCGCCAGCCAGTGCCCCGGCACGCGTGCAGGAGCCCAACCGTTTGCAAGTGGAGCTGCGCGCATCCGACCTGGATTCGCTGCTGCCTGCAGACCATCGGGCCCGGCTGGTGTGGCGCTACGTGGAGCAGCAGGATCTGAGCGTGCTGTTCGATGCCATCCGGGCCCGAGGTTCGGCGCCTGGGCGCCGGGCCATTGATCCACGCATCCTGTTCTCGCTGTGGCTGTACGCCACGCTGGATGGCGTCGGCAGCGGGCGCGAGGTCGCCCGGTTGAGCCAAAGCCACGACGCGTACCGCTGGATCTGTGGTGGTGTGTCGGTGAACTACCACGCGCTCAATGACTTTCGGGTGGGCAACGAGGCGCTGATGGACCGCCTGCTCAGCCACAACGTGGCCGCGCTGGCTGCCGTCGGGGTGATCCGGCTGGTGCGCGTGGCGCAAGACGGCATGCGGGTACGCGCCAGCGCCGGGGCGGCCTCGTTCCGGCGCAAGGGCACGCTCAAGGAGCACCATGCCAAGGCCACCGAGATGGTGCACTCGCTCAAGGAGCAAGCCCGCGAGAACCCGGGGCAGGCCGAGCGACGGGCACAGGCGGCCAGGCTGCGGGCAGCCGAGCTGCGCGAGCAGCAACTGGCCGCGGCACTGGCGCGGCTGCCCGAGTTGGAGGCAATCAAGCAGCGCAATGGCCGGCCGATCGACAAGGCGCGTGCCAGCACGACAGATGCCGATGCCAGCAACATGAAGATGGCCGACGGCGGCTGGCGCCCGGCCTACAACGTGCAACTGGCCACCGACTGCGCCAGCCAGGTGATCGTGGGCGTGGACACCGTCACCGCCGGCAGCGACATGGCCCAGTTGGCGCCCATGGTCCAACAAGTGCACCAGCGCGTGGGCAAGGCGGCCGAACAATGGCTGGTCGACGGCGGCTTGCCAGCGCACGGCCAACTGGACGCGGTGGCCGACAAGACCGAGGTCTATGCGCCGGTGCCCCAAGCCAGGGCACCCAAGGGAAAGAGCCAAGGCCAGGACGACGAGCAGCCGCCGCCCGCACCGGGCAGCCAGTTCCAACCCAAGGCCGGCGACAGCACAGCCGTGGCGCAGTGGCGCCAGCGCATGAGCACCGATGAGGCCCGCGAGATCTACAAGGATCGGGCGGCCACGGCCGAATGCGTGAACGCGCAGGCGCGCAACCGCGGCCTGCTGCGCATGCCCGTGCGCGGACTGGCCAAGGTCAAGTGCATTGCCTGGTGGTATGCCCTGGCACACAACCTGATGAGGACGGTGGCGCTGGCGCCGCAGCTCATCGGCTGGGGCACAGGTGCGTGCGCAGGTGCGGCAGCGCTGACTTGAGGGCCCTGCGCGCCAGGATCAATGCGCCGCAAGGCCATGGTGAGCGACCTGCAACGCTCAAAGCCAACGTACCCGCCGCACTGTGGCTACCTCACTCGCGCCGCGAACCCGCCGCCATGGCTGGCGTAGGGCAGCCGTCCACCTTCTGAAAATCGAAAAACTCTCAGACTCTCAGTGGTCACGCCCATTGTGCGATGCAACGGCACCGCTTGCTGGCTTGCTGGCTGACCATGCGTGCAGTTTCGGACACGACCGACAGGCCCACGGCCAGCGCATGGCGACGTTGCGGACCATGGGGCCGCATCGCCCATTGCGCCGCCGATGCGGCCATGGCCAGAGGCTGGTCGCAGGGCACGATCGCACCCGGACAGGATCAATGGCCGGTGAAGCGGGCGGGGCGTTTTTCCAGAAAATGCGCCACTCCCTCCCTGAAGTCTGCGCTCAGGACGCTTTGCGACATCTCGGCATTCGCGGCCAGCGTGTTTTCCGCCAGCGTCTGGAAGGGGGCGTCGTACTGCTGGCGCTTGATCACCCGCATGGAACGCGGTGAGACGTTGTCCACCAGGTCACGCACATAGGCAGAGGTCTGCTCCAGGAGCTTGTCGGCTGGAAACACTTGGTTCACCAGCCCCATGGACAGCGCCTCGCAAGCCTGCACCTTGCGCGCCGACAACAGCAGATCGAGCGCATTCGCATGGCCGACGATCAATGGCAGCATCCAGCTCAGGCCATGCTCGGCAATCAGGCCGCGGCGGGAAAACGACGTGGTGAAAACCGCTGTGTCTGCGGCGAAGCGGATGTCGCAGTACAGCGCATGCACCAGCCCAATCCCGGCGGTGGCACCGTTGAGCATGCCGATCACCGGCTTGGGCAGCGCAGGGTAGAAGCCATAGCGGGTCTGGTAGTCGGCACGGCGATTCATGTCAAAAGGCCGGCTCCAGGCGTCGCTTTTGATGTCGTTGGGATCGAGGTCTTTGAGTTCGTCCATGTCGGCGCCTGCGCAAAAGCCGCGACCAGCGCCTGTGAGCACGATGGCGCGCACGCCGTCATCGTCCGCCGCCTGCTCCATCGCCTGGCGTACCTCCCGCTCCATGGTGGCCGTCCAGGCGTTCAGGCGGGCCGGGCGGTTGAGCGTGATGGTGGCGATGTGATGATCCACCGCGTAGAGAATGTGTTGATAGCCCATGGTGACACTCCAGTCAGAAAAAGCCGCAGGGTCTGCACATCACTGTGCAGGGCCAGGCCAGCGGCCTTTGGGACGTTGCAGATAGGCTTGCACCGCAGGGCGCTCGCGCAACTGCTTTGCCCAGCGCTGCAGCACCTTTTCGATACGTGGCGCGGCCACGCCCAGTTGGGCCATGGCCACACCGCCATTGACCGACTCGCTGTAGTCGCAGATCAGGCCATCGCGCAGCCCGAAGCGGCTCATGCCATCGATCACCACGGAGCGGCCGGCAAACTCGGGCACCTGCGAGGTAAAGCTGGACAGCGACCACGCATAGCCAATGCGGCCATTGCACACCGGGTCCCGCATTTCCCAGCGGTAGTCAGGCCCTGCATCGCGCCGAAACAGGTTGACCAGCATGTGGGCAATATCGGCATGCCCCTGGTGGTCGCCATAGATGTAGTCATGGTAGATGCCATCCGGGGTGAAGCAGGCCGCAAAGGCCTGGCCATCCCCGGCTTCGGCAGCCGCCGTGAAACGCAGCAAGAGTTGCTCAAACGCCTGGTCAGTCATCGCCGGTTTCCTTTGAAAAAATGCATCACGCCGCGCTGGGCTCGCGCTCGCGGTACTCCTTGCGCAACCGCTGTCGGTCCACCTTGCCACTGGCATCGAGCGCAAACTCCTGCAGAAAGCACACTTCACGCGGCACCTTGTAGCGCGCCAGATGCTTCTGGCAATGGGTCAACACCTCTTGCTCGCCAAGAGGGCGGATGGTTTCGACGAACGCGACGATGCGCTCGCCGAGCCGGGCGTCGGGGACGCTGATCACGGCGGCCTTGACCACGCCCTCCAGCGCAAACAGGACTTCCTCGATCTCGCGCGGGTAGATGTTGTAGCCGCCGGTAATGATCAGTTCCTTTTTGCGATCGACGATGTAGAGGAAGCCATCGGCATCCAGGTGGCCGATGTCGCCGGTATGCAGCCACCCGTCGCGAAAGGTCTGCGCCGTCATCTCGGGCTGGTTGAAGTAGCCCCGCGCCATGCCCGGGGTGCGCACGATGACCTCACCGTCCTGGCCCGCCGGCAGTTCCTGGCCCTGACTGCCATGGATACGAATTTCGACGCCCCAGTACGGTTTGCCCGCTGCTCCCATGCGCCGCCCCTCGGGCGTGAAGCGGTTGCCGACGATCGAAGGGCTGGCTTCGGTCATGCCGTAGCCCTCCGAAATCAGTACGCCGAATTTCTCCTCAAAGCGCTGGTGCACCTGCTCTGACAAGGCTTGCCCGCCCGACACGCAAGCGCGCAGCGCGGACAGATCGACCCCATCGGGAATCGGCGTATCGCGCAGATTCCAGTACATGGTGGGTACGCCCATGAAAACGCTCACCCGCTCCCCGGCCATGGCGCGCATGGCGCTCGCGGCGTCAAACTTGGCTGCCAGCACGATGCTGGCACCGACATGAAGAAAGGTGGAGAACATGCAGGTATGGCCAAACACATGGGCAAATGGCAACGCACCATAGCCACGATCCTGCGGCGTCAGTTTGAGCAGATCGTGCGCAAACGCCTGTACGTTCCACAAGATGTTGAAATGCGACAGCTCCACGCCTTTGGGCCGCCCGGTCGATCCCGAGGAGTACAAAATCACTGCGGTCTCTCCCGGCTCAAACTCGGGAAACGGGTGGGCCAGCTTGCCCGGCATGATCGTCAGTCCTGCCGCTTCGACACCGACATCGATGATGGTGCCACGCGCATTGAATTCCGGCAGTGCCTCACGCAGTTCGCAGGCATGGCGGCCATCATCAAAAATCAGTGCCGGATCGCAGTCGCGCGCAATCGCCGCGATTTCGGGCGTGACCAGCAGCGGGTTGATCGGCACGGGGATGGCCCCGCTTTGCAACACGCCGTGGTACATGACTGCCCAGGCAATCGAGTTGGGCAACACGATCATCACGCGTTCACGCGGCTGCACGCCCAGGACGCGCAAGGCATTGGCACAACCTGCGGCCATTCGATCCAACTCGCCATAGCTGACCCGGCGCGCGCCTTCGATCAGCGCGATGGCGTCAGGTCGTTGGCGCGCCTGCCAGCGCACCGATTCTGCAATATTCAAGCCCATGGCCATACCTTTCTCATTTCAATGTCGCTGGCCTCGGCGCGCGCAGAGGCCACCAAGACAGCGCGCCCCGGTCGATCTACTGCCCGGGTCGAAACCAACCCGCCAGCATGGGCACCAGCCCGCGTGGGAAATACATCACGGCCAGCATCAGCAAAACCCCGTAGGCGATAAAACGGAAGGTCTCGGCAATGCGCAGCATCTCGGGCAAGGCCACCACCAGCACAGCCCCCACCATCGGACCGGAGAGCGTCGCGCTGCCGCCCAGGATCACGGCCAAAATCGCGTTCATCGAGGCATCCACGGAGAACGGCGTCGGATTGATGAAGCCCACATAGTGCGCATACAAGGCACCGGCAGAGCCGGCATAGAGCGCGCTGGCCACAAAAGCCAATAGCTTGTAGCGCCAGGTCGCCACCCCTAGCGCCTCGGTGTACATCTCGTTTTGGCGGATCGCCTGCCAGATGCGCCCGGCGCGTGAACGCACCAGCCAGGCGGCCAGCACACTGCTGCACACCAGGGCCAGCAGCACCAGGTAGTAGTAATGGGCGCGGTTCTGAAAATCCACCTCCTGCCCCAGCAGCGTGAAGCCCGGCGGCGCGGGAATCCGGCTCAGCCCCGATTCCCCGCCGGTGAGCCCGATCGCATTGACCAGGAAGATGAAGATCACCATGTTGAAGGCCATGGTCACGATCGCAAAGTAATGGCCTTTGACACGCAGCGATGGATAGCCCACACACAGGGCCACCACGGCGGTGCACAGTGGCGCGGCGACAAACGCAAGCCAGACCGGCAAGCCGGTGTTCATGCTCAACCAGGCCGAGCTGTAGGCGCCCACGCCCATGAAGCCGCCCTGCACGATGGACACATAGCCGGCATAGCCCTGAATGAAATTCGTGCCCTGCGCCACCATCGCCCAGAGCATGGCCAGCACCGCCAGGTGAATGAAGTACTTGACCTGCAATACCTGCGGCAGCGCAGCGACCAGCGCCAGCAAGACCAGCACCGCCATTGTTTTTTTCTGCATGGTTTCGATGGCCTTTCATGTCTTCCTGCGCATCAGGCCTTCGGGGCGCAGCAGCAGCACCGCGATCATGATGACAAAAGAGATCACATCCTTGTAGGCCGAGGACACAAAGCCCGCCGCCAAGGCCTCGCTCACCCCCAGAATCAGGCCACCCACGATGGCGCCAGGGATAGAGCCCAGTCCGCCCAGGATCAAGACGGCAAAGCCCTTGATCACCAATCCACCGCTCACCCCCGGCGCAATCGCAAACAAGGCGCCGATCAGCACGCCTGCAGCCACCCCCAACGCCGAACTGAGCGCAAACACGATGGATGAGACGCGATTGACATTCACCCCCATCAGCACTGCTGCCGAACGGTTCTGCGCCACGGCGCGGATGGACGCGCCCATCCAGGTTCGGTGCATGAACAGCGTCAGCGCCAGCACCAGCAACACCGCGATCACAAACACATAGATCCGCAATTCGGGCATGGCCCACTCGCCCCATTCCAGGGTGCGCCCAAACGGGGTGGGCAAAACCACCTGATCGACCCCGAACAGCAGCAGGTTGAGTTTTTCGATCACCATGGTCAGCCCCAAGGCCACGATGAAGGCGTTGATTGGCGGCCCCGCGCGCACGGGTCGGTAAGCCAGCCGCTCGATCAGCATGCCCAGCAAGGCGCCGACGAGCATGGCCGGCACCATGGCCAGCAGGATATTCACCCCCATGCGCTGCATCAGCGCATGGGTCAGGTAGCCGCCAAACATGGCCACGCTGCCATGGGCAAAGTGGGCAATGCCCAGGATGCCGAAAATGACGGTCAAGCCCAGTGCGATCAGCGTGTAGACGCTGCCTACGACCAGACCGTTGAGAATTTGTTGTATCAGTTCGATGAACACGGCACACCCTGTGCAGCATGGGGGCGTCGGATCGTGGGGGCTGGCTCCGGATCCAGCCTATTTGCGCAACGAACGCAGGTAAGCCGAATAGGCCTTGGCATCCGAAGGCAACTCGCCCAGGAACTGCCACTGACCCTGCTTCCACTGGAATGCGCCATTGGAGATATAGGCTTGGCCGTTCCCGTCAAACATCTTTCCGTCGATCGGTTGGTATTTGAGCAAGACTTCCTTGGGCACGGGCAGGCCGCGCAACGCTGCGATCAGCTTCTTGACATCGCTCGTGCTTTGCGCACTCTTGAGCGCATCACGCAGCACGTAGACCTGATCGTAGGCATAGGCGGTGTTGGGGGTAGGCTCCTCGCCGTACTTTTTCTTGTAGGCATCGGCAAAACGCTTGGCATTTTCGCTGCCCAGCGCCTGCACCGAAAACTCCACCGACAGCAGGTCGGTCACCCCTTCCATCTGCTCGCTGCTGGCCACTTTCAGAAACTGCCTTTCGCTGCCGCCGCTAAAGCCGTAGCGCGGCATTTTCATGCCAATTTCTTTGAATTGGCGGTAGGCAAACGCGGCCTGCTCGACATAGCCCGAAATAAAGACCGCATCGGGATCCAGGCGCTTGAGCTTGGTCAGTTGCGGGGTCATGTCACGGTCATGTCCGCCAAAGGTCTCCAGCGCCACCACCTTGCCACCAGCCTGCTCGAAACGCTTGATCAATGCCTCGCGGTACTGGGTGAACAAGGCCACATCACGCACCCCCAGGATGCCCAGCGTGCGCACCCCCTTGTCGTAGAGATAGCGCCCCGCCGCAGCGCCGGTGTAATCACCCGGCGGACGGGTGCGAAACACATTCGGGTTGCCCGCAGCGGTGATATCGCGCGCGCCTGCCGTGCCCACCAGCATCAACGCATCCTCGCGCCCCATGAAAGACGCCACTGCGCCTCCCGAGGCCGAGCAGCAGTAGCCCAGCAAGACTTTGACGCCGTCGCGGTCGAGCAGTTTGCGCGCCACATTGGTCGCCTCGGTGGGATCGGCCTTGTCGTCATAGGAGATGGTCTTGAGCCGGTAGGCATCGCCACCGACAGGAATCCCCCCTGCGGCGTTGACCTCTTCGACGGCCAGTTCGATGGCGCGCAGTTCGGGTACGCCATACACCGCCCCGCCACCCGACAGGGCATCACTGACCCCCACGGTCAAGGTCTTGTCCGCAGCGTGCGCGACCAGCGCCACCGTCATCCCTGCCAGTCCCATGCATGCTGCCACCAGGCCATGCCTGCCGTGTCGTTGCGCCATGTTGTCTCACTCCTTTGAAATTCGCCACAGGCCCATCACCGAAAAGTCGACCTCAATGCCCCAGGTAGGCATTGCTGATCTCGGGGTTGTCGCGCAGGCTGGCGCTGCTGCCACTGAGCGCCACATGCCCGGTCTCCAGCACATAGCCACGATCTGCCACACGCAAAGCCATGGAGACCGACTGCTCGACCAGCAGCATGGTCACGCCGCGCTGCTTGATCGCCATCAGGCAGCGCTCGACCTCATCGACAATCTTGGGCGCCAGCCCCAGCGAGGGTTCGTCGAGGAGGCACAGGCGGGGCCGTGCCATCAGCGCCCGGGCAATCGCCAGCATTTCCTGCTCTCCGCCAGATAGCGTGCCGGCCTTCTGAGCGGTGCGCTCGCGCAGGCGAGGAAACAATTCCAGCATCTCCTCCAGGTCGTGCTTCCAGGCGGGATCATGACGCCGGCTGTAGGCCCCCATGCGCAGGTTTTCCAACACGCTCATTTCGCCAAAGACCTGGCGCCCCTCGGGGCACATGCTCACCCCCAGGGCGGCAATCGCAGACCCAGGCATCGCGCGCAACGGATGGCCATCAAAAATGATGTCGCCGCCCGTCACCTCCACCAAGCCGCAAATTGCTTTGAGGAGGGTGGACTTGCCTGCCCCATTGGGGCCGATCAGTGCCACGCACTCGCCAGCCGCCACATCCAACGAGACGCCATGCACGGCTTCGATGTTGCCGTACCCTGCAACCAGGCCCTGAACCTGCAATATCGGCTTCACTGCTGGTGTCCCAGGTAAGCCTCGATCACGGCGGGATTGGCCCGGATCTCGGCGGGCGTGCCTTCGGCAATTTTTTCACCAAAATTGAGAACGACGATGCGCTGGCAGACCTCCATGATCAGCGCCATATGGTGTTCGATCACCATCACGCTCACATTGCGTCGCGGCAGTCGACGGATCAATGCCGATAGCATGCGCCGCTCGCTGGCGACCATGCCCGCTGCCGGTTCGTCCATCAACAACACCGAAGACCGGCTGGCCAAAGCACAGGCGATCATCAGCAAGCGCTGCCGGGCCACGGGCAACCGGCGCGCCGGCACATCGCGCTCGTCGGCCAAGCCTGTGAATTCGAGCAATTCCAGCGCCCGGACCTGCGCATCCGCAGTATCGCGGCGCGCACTGCGCCAACCCCGCATCTGCGCCAGCAAGCCCTGGCGCTGGCAGACATTGGCCCCCACCAGCACATTGTCGAGCGCGCTGAATTCGCCAAACAACTGCGTTGTCTGAAAGGTCCGGGCCAGCCCTCGGGCCACTACCTGATGGGCTGGCAGACCGCTGATGCGCTGTCCCTCGAGGCTGATCTGCCCCTGGGTGGGCGGCAGTGCGCCCGAAATGACATTCACGCAGGTGGACTTGCCCGAACCATTGGGGCCGATCAGCCCCACCACCTCACGCGCACCCACACCAAAGCTGATGCCCTTGAGCGCCGTAACGCCGCCAAAGGTCTTGCGCACATCGCTCAGCACAAGCAAGGGCTGTGTGCTCCCGCTCATGCTGCAACCTTGTCGGCCACCGTGCGCGCGACGGGCATCTGCACGGCCCGGTGCCGCAGGAGCTCCCCGATGCCGCGCGCACCGTCGATCGCTGCGGCACGCTGCGCCGCAGGCAAATTCTCCCCAACGGGCTGCGCAGCATGTGCAGCAGCCACCACACGGTCTGCATCTGCAAGCCCTCCCGTTGCCGTCGGGCGCGGCAAAGACCCGGTTGCCGGATCGAATGCCTGCAACGGCAATCCAGGTCGCAGTGGCGCTGCCCAAGCATTGCCGATGAAGAAGGTGCTGCCGTCGCTCATGAGTCTCTTGGATGTGGGTTTTTTTGCGTTTTCATCTTTCGTAAAAGATCAAAAACAACATTTCTTTTGGAATCTAACAGAACAAATCGAAGATGTTCCCATGGAAATTCCCGATTGTTTGTTGAATGAATTTCTGTACGGGCGCACGGATGTATGCTTTGCACTGCCCCCCCCAAGCAGGCCGGGCCATCGCGCCACCAACTTCTGTGGAAAACTGATGCAGCGCCCCATGAAACTCAACAATAGACAACAAGAACTGCTCAACCACCTCCAGAGAGAAGGCTCCAGCACGATCGAAGCCCTGGCAGCCATGTTCGAGGTCACGCCGCAAACCATTCGCCGCGATGTCCTGCTCATGGAAGAACACCAGCGACTCAGTCGCTACCATGGCGGAGTGCGTCTTCCGGGTGGATTGGAAAACCTGGCCCATTCCACGCGCCAGACGCTGCTTTCGGCAGAAAAGCAGGCGATTGCGGCCCAGGCGGCCCAACACATCCCGAACCGCTCGACCATCTTCATCAACATGGGAACCACCGCCGAAGCGGTCGCCAGCGCTTTGCGCCAGCATCGAGGCTTGCGGGTCATTACCAACAGCCTCCATGTCGCTGCCGTGATGTGCGACTTCCCGCAGGCCGAAGTCATCATCGCGGGCGGTGTTGTGCGCCCGCGTGACCGAGGCATCACCGGTGAAGCGGCGATTGACTTGATCCAGAAGTTCAAGGTCGACTTTGCCGTCATTGGCATCAGCAGCATTGACCTCGACGGCACATTGCGTGATTACGATCACCGTGAAATTCGCGTCACCCAGGCCGTCATGGCCCAGTCACACCAAGTGCTGTTGGTGGCCGATCGCTCCAAAATTGGCCGCCCCGCGCTGGTGCGTCTGGGACATATCAGCGAGATAGATGCGCTATTCACCGATGCCCCGCTGCCCGCTTCGATGAATGGTCTTTTTGCAGCCGGAAAACCGGCCGTACATATCGCAAATTTTGCGGCGACCACTCCAACCACTCCACCCGTATCCACCCGCAGGGCGGGCAAAGAACGATGAATGGGCCATGCACCGGGATGCCTTGATCTTGGGGGCCATGGGGCGGCAGCTATGTTGGCGCAGAGGGCCGTCCGTTTTCCGGATGCTGAATGCGCATCGAAACCACCCCGGCGCGCCAAGAAAAACGGGCGACAGCAAAACGGCTGTAGCCCGTTATGAAGGCGTTGCCCTGCAAGGCAGTGGGGGGTCGTCAGGGCGATCTTGGCCTGCGGGTTCAGCGCGGCATGGGTGACGTTGCAGCTCAGGGTGCCCAAGCCCGCGAGCAGGGTACCGGAACTGGCAAGGGCTGCCGTCCGGGGCGTGTTTGCCGGCGTCTGGGCGCGATCGGAGCGAACGGCTTTGGTCACGGCTAGTGTCGCGTCACGGATCAGATGTCGTAGGCTGCGCGCAGCCATCGGAGCGCAGCGCAAGGCGCAGCGCGCAGCCCATACCGAGCTGTATTGGCAAGCGATGCAACGCCGCGATGCGCTTCGATGGCCAGCGCAGACCGACAGATGATCCGTGACGCGACACCAGGATGTGGCTGGCGTTGACCAATGCCAAGTGCCCGTCGTCGAACAGCATGGGCTTGGGTCGAACGCGCATTTCGATCTGCTGATCTGCCGGAAACCTTCAAGGCCACCGGCAAGGGTTGGCAGATCCCCGAGTGAATGCGGCTCTGCCCCAGTGCATCACTGAGCATCCGCTCGATCGTTGACGGGCCGCCCGCCGCTGCCCGGCTCTTGGTGCGGTTGCGACCGAGGCATCCGTCCTGCCGGCACTGCCCTTGCCCGGCCCAGCGTCCATGCGCTGCGCGCTCGATGCCAGTGCCTTGGCTTGCGGACCTGGTCAGCGACTGCGGCGCAATCGGCCGTATGGCCCTTGAATACCTCCAGCGGCCGGCACCTGCGCGTGCAACCAAGCATGTCGCCCTGCGCATACCCGACGCTTGGCATACCGCCATTTATTACCAGACGGTCACATCGACAGGATGAATGGAAACTTGTAACTGCGTAAAGTTGCACTTCGCCACATAAGATACTCCGCATGACCAATCGACCATCCCGGGCTGGCGCTGCCAAACAAGGCAAAAGCATGCAATGGCAATGGCTGCGCAAACAATTGCCGAAAAACCGTTCATGCACCACAGTGACCGCAGCGCGAGGCTTCACGCTGATCGAACTCATGGTGACACTGGCCTTGGCGGTCATTTTGGGCAGTTTGGCGGCGCCCTCGGTGCGGGACTCCATTATTCGCAGCAGACTGACCAATCTCGGTAACGAATTTATCGGCAGCATTCTGAAAGTCCGCAGCGAGGCTGTCAATCGAAATACCTGTTTCACCTTGTGCACGAGCACCAATGCAGGCGATCCCGAGCCAACTTGCACCGCAGCGCTGAAGCCCGATTGGAACAAGGGTTGGATCATTTTCATCAATCCTACCTGCGATAGTCTGGACCCGATCCTGACCCCGGAACCGGAGGATCTGCTGCTGGCCCGCCCGGCGACAGATGCGGATTACAAATTGCTGGCGGGACAAGCAAGAATGACATTCAATGCGCGTGGCGGACTTCCGAAGAGCCAGTGGGATCAGATCAATCTGGTCTACAAGGGGAAAGAAGATCCATTGACAAAAAAATTCGCCTTCAATATTTGCCTGGATGCTCTGGGGATTACCCGCAGGATTCCATCGGATAGGGCATGTCAGGATTACTGATGATGGTATTGTCATGAATCACCCCAAACGAAAACCCACCGCCTTGCCACCACGGCAATGCACGCACGGCGTCACCCTGGTGGAGGTGATGGTAGCCATCGTTGTCTTGTCCATCGGTATGCTGGGTATTGCAGGGCTTCAGGCAGCGACCATGAAATACAAGATAAACACCTGGGCGCGCTCGTCCGCATCGACCTTGCTTTCCGAGTTGTCGGAACGGGTTCGCATCAATCCGGATGCTGCAGGGAGCAGTTTCGCCGAGCCGGGGGTGAATACAGAATCAAAGTACATCATCGACGCCACTTGGGCAGCCCAGCAATCGGACGCGCTGAAACCCGTGACACCGGACTGTGAAACCGCCATCTGCACGCCTTCACAGCGTGCCGCCCATGATTTGCAGGTCTGGCGGCAACGGGTTCGCAACAACCTGCCGCAGGGCGCTGCCCTGATCTCAGGCAATCGACAAATCGGACTGACTGTCACCATGATGTGGTTTGACAAGGAACTCATTGACAGTGAAGCGCAGGATCGGGCTGCCGCATCTGTTTGCTCCGGTGGGAAAAAAGGAATGGCCCAAAAAACCTGCGTTTGCTCCGATGAGGAAAAAGGAATGGCCCAACAAACCTGCTGCCCGTCTGAGGCTGCTGCCCCTGACGGGGTTCGCTGTGCCCGATTTTCTTTTATTCCGTAAGCACCATGACCAAACTGATCCGAGCGCAGCAGGGCCTGAGCATCATCGAATTGCTGGTGGCGATGACCGTCAGCATGGCGGTCGTGATCGCTGCTGCTTATACCTATCTGTCCGTGCGCGAATCACAAAGAGCCATCGACAGAACCAGCAGCAGCCGCGAAACCGGCGCATTCGTAATGCAAATGCTGGGGCGTGAAATCATGATGGCAGGGTTTTATCCTGCCACAGCGGCGACACCGAGGGACTTGACCGCCGAGATCAGCCAAAAAGGCATGTACGACACCTATCCCCCGTTGCCATCCGATCCATCAGCCCCACCAGACATTCGCGCTAGCGACTGGCCACAAGGCCCCGCAGCATTCCAAACGGGTATTTTTGGCTGCGATGCCGCCGAGTTCAATGTGCAAAACAGTATCTGCGGCACACAAAGCGCTAACGCTGCAGATACCGTGGTCATCAACTATTTCACCAGCGACAGCCGTCTCATGGGGGGCGATGCCAGCCGGCGCTTCGACTGCACTGGCCGGGATGTGGCTTCGCCAGAGGACGACCCGGAGTTCCCGGGGGGCGGCGATTCCCGAAACGCCATACGCAAGAGAAACGCGGACGCTGCGGGCAATCTGCGCAGGTCGGGGCCGGACACTCTTAAACCAGTGAAAACGAATAAAGCCGGCCCCCCGCAACTACCCGTTTTCGTCTCGAATCGCTTTACGCTGAAGACTACCAGAGTTGCATTCGATCAATTTCAAAGAGATATCATGACCAAGAGCCTGGTGTGCAGCGGCAATGGCAGCGCCCCCCCTGGAAATGTGGGCCTCGAGACATACCAACCCATCGTGGCAGGACTGGAAGACCTGCAGTTTGCTTACGGCATCCATGACGGAACGGGTATGAAGTTTTTTACGGCAACAGAAATTAGTAGCAATGCCCCGCAGCGTTGGCAAAATGTGATTGCGGTGCGCGTTTGCCTGTTGACACGCACCCTTGGCGGCAATACGCGCCTGCCAGGCGCAGCGGGCACGGCGAGCGCAGCGGGTGCGGCAAGCACATACCGCGATTGCCACAATGAAAAGAGAATCCAGCCCGCCGGGGACACCATTACCCGGTATGTTGAAGAATTCGGCCTGCGCAACAATATGAAGCAGCATTATTGAGGGTATGGGCAATGCAATATTTGATGAAACCCGTTGCCAGCGCACGCAGTGCCGCAAGAGCGCAAGAGCGCGGCGTTGCCCTGGTGGTCGTCATGCTGTTTTTGGTGGCCATCACCGGAATCGGCATCTGGACTGCCCGCCAATCCATGCTGGCCGAAAGCATGGCACGCAATCAGATGGACCAGGAAATCGCCAGGCAGGCAGCAGAATCAGCGCTGCGGGACGCCGAACGGGACATAGACAGCGCTTCATTGGGGGGATTGCAGTCGAAGAAGGCATCGTGCTCACGCAATCCATCCTCCAGCATGACATATGGTTTGAACCCCGTGGATTTCAACGAAGGATGCGTAAAGGGTCTTTGTTACAAGGCTGATGAAGATTATGCCATTAGCAATTGGAAAACGGCGAACGACACCGAGAACCGGGATGTTGCGGAACCCTGGTGGCCAAAGAGCAAGGGAGGAAGGTGGACTGCTGACGACGATCCGGACGGGGTCAAGAAGCCAGGACGTGATCCCGTGAACCATGACCACTGTGATGATTTCATCGGAGGAGTTCCCTTCGGCACATATACCGGCGCGTCCCCCATCCGTGGCGTAGCGAAACAGCCGGAATATTTGATCGAAGTATTCAAGCGCAAGAATGTGCGCAGAAACTCCGCAGAAACCAGTGTTACCTCCACCTCCGAAAGCGCCAACCAGTGGGCGACGATGTACAGAATCACTGCACGAGGTTTTGGATATTCAACGAAAACCCAGGTCGTTTTGCAGACAGTGTTTTTTCCATGAGGGAGAAGTCCGTGGCCATTCATCACCTGCTCCAACAGGCCGTGAAAATATCGGCTGCCATCAAGCCGGGTCTGCTGTTGGCCGCCATGGCCGGCAGCATGATGCTGTCGGCAGCGTCTGCAGACGTTGATGTATCAAGGCCGGAAAACGCAATACCGCCGAATATCGTCAGCGCTGCCAGCAAGCCCATGGTGATGCTGACTGCGTCCAAAGACCATTTGCTTTTTGGCCCCATCTACAACGACTTTGAGGACATCGATGGCGATGATGTCATCGACACCACCTTCAAGCCAACGTTCCTGTATTACGGCTATTTCGATGCGAGCAAATGCTATGCTTACGACAACAATGCCGGCCAATTCAATCCGGCAGCCATGGCCACCCAGACCGCCGTCACGGTCGGCACGGTGACTGCCATCAAATACAGTTGCTCACCCCAGGTATCCCATTGGAGCGGCAATTTCCTCAACTGGGCCACGATGACCCGATTGGATACCGTTCGCAAGATGCTGTATGGCGGATACAGGCAACAAGACAGCAGTGGGTCGACGGTTTTGATGGGGTCCAGATTGGTTCTGGACGCGCATTCGTTCGTCAAGTATTACAGGGGAACCGACATCCGTGATTACACGCCGTTCAGTGAGGGATCTCTGGTAAAGACAACGGGAAACAACGCCGGGGTTTATGCGGGTCTGAGCATTTGCGTGACCGGCACCAGCGAAAATCCAGGCACATCGCAACCCATTATGCGTTTGGTCAAGGGGAATGTGCGCTTCTGGTCGACCGTGGAATTGCTGGTATGCCGGTGGCGTGACGCTCCCGATAATTACAAGACCGGCACTTTCGGGCCAAAGCTCGCACAATTCTACCTGCAGCCAGGAGGTGGAGGGGTCCGGCATGAAACGAGCATTCCGTCACGGACACTGGATGGTGCTACTTACTCCGGCATTGGACCGGATTTGAATGTTCGGGTCAAGGTATGCGACCCTGCAATTTTGGGTGCAGAGCGTTGCCAGGCCTTTCCATCCGGCTTGAAACCCTTTGGCTTGCTTCAGGAATTTGGCTACCCCAAAGCCCATGGCGAAGCGGCCCGGGCAGAGTTCGGACTGATCACTGGCAGTTATGACCGGAAAAATACGGCAGGGGCGCTGCGAAAAAACATGCGTGATCTGGAGGATGAAATCAATCATGATACCGGTGTTTTTTGCCATAGCGCCTCGTCTGGCTGCCCCGCAGTGCCACTGGATAATAACCAGACGATAGCTCCTGGCGTCATCAAGACATTCGACGCCATCGTTCTTTATGGGCGCATGCAAGACCATACCTACGGATCGGGATGGGGAGCGAGTGTGGCGCCAAGCAACTCTGGTGAAACCCAACTGCCGGCCTGGGGTAATCCGATGGGTGAAATGCTGATCCAGGCATTGCAATACTATGCTTATGACGGGTCGACACCCACGCCGACCAATCCGTCATCCAGGACTGCCGATAGCAGTGTCGGCATGCCGGTTGCCAACTGGAGCGACCCGTTCACCGATTCAGAGACACGCAGGGCCAAATATGGCAATGCGGTTTGCCGTCCATTAAACATTCTGGCACTTTCTTCCAGCACCCTCAGTTTCGATGGGCAAGGGGTCGTGCCATTTGGTACCTTGCCGGATTCCGCTGCCGGCCTTGATTCCTTTGTCGACAAGATAGGTGATGCAGAAGGCATCAGCAATACGGTTCGTTCCGTCGGTTCCGTTGCCGGCAAGAATATGACGGCCGCCACCGACAAGAATTCATGTGCTGCGAAAACAGTGACCCGGCTTTCCGATGTGAACGGTATTTGCCCCGAAGCTCCAGCCATGGGGGGAACCTACCAGATGGCGGGCGCTGCGCTCTATGGCAATACCACGCAGATTCGTCATTTGACCCGCCCTCCTGCCGACCTTGCCACAGTGGAAAATGCCTTGAAGATCAAGACCATGGCGGTTTCCCTCTCCGGCGGAGCGCCGCGCATCGACGTTCTCGTTCCGGGCAGCGTGCCTCCAAAATATGTATATATCACGCCCGAAAGCGTGTTCGCGCGCGGTCAGGTAGGCTCCCCCATGACCTTTGCCTCCATCAGTTCCGGCCCGACCCATGGCGCATTCATGGTGACCTGGAACGATATTTTGATGGGCGGTGACCACGATATGGATATCACCGGCTTCATTCGTTATGACTTGAGCAAAAACGAAAACTCCCCTTCCGGCTGGGACATCAGTATTTTGACAGATATTACCAATGTCGCCGGCGGTGGCTCGGGGACGCATGGCTTCAGCATCATCGGAGTTCAGAATCCGGATGGCCGCAGCGGCAATGGCCGATATCTCACCCATCAACACATCGGCGGGCTGCTCACTGGAATATCGCCGGAAAGTGATTATCTGTGTGGCCAGCCCTCCTATAGAAACAGAACGCTCCCTGGAAGCAGTTCAAGGTACAGTGAAACCGTGTGCAGTGTCTCAGGGGATGGATCTACCGGCGATCCCAACAATCCGCATCTGCATCCGTATTTTACGGTACAGAATCGGGAATTCATCGTTCGCCATACTTTCAACATGGTGGGAGAAAAGAATGCCCTCATCAAGGATCCACTCTGGTACGCCGGAAAATACGGTTCCTTCAAGTCTGGTGTAAAAAATCCCGATGGCACCTACCAAACCCTGGCCATGCCTTCCACCCAGGATACCTGGGACAGTATCAAAACGGACGGAAGCATCGGCCAGGATGACATTCCGGACGGGTATTTCCTTGGCCGCCGCCCGGAGTTGCTGGAAGCGTACCTGCGCAATGCGCTCAATGTGCTGGCCAAAAACACCAATGCCGTGCCGACCATTGCAGCAGCGCAATTGTCGAGCGCCGAGCATAAATTCATGGCGCGCTTCGACAGCACTGCCGTGACGGGTGAACTGGAGGCTTATGAAGTCGATTCCAGCGGGAAATTCAGTGCCACGCCGGCCTGGAAAGCGGGGGCCCTGCTCCAGGCTCGGACCGATGTCGCCAACAGCAGAGAAATCATTACCAATAACGGAAATGGCCCGGCGGCAGGCGTCAAATTCAGATGGACGAGCCTGCCTGAAGATTATAAAAATAAAATGACGGCGCAGAGCAAGAACCGGTTGTCGGGAACGAATGCCAAGTTGGCGCTGGAGTATATTCGCGGCGATCAATCACGGGAAGGCTTCAACGGGCTGCGTCAGCGTGTGGGCAGCCTGCTTGGCCCGGTGGTGAATGCGACTCCCTGGGTCCAGGGCCGCCCTGACGCTACCTTGGCCGGCCTCAGGTCGGACGACGGTTATGTCACTTTTTTCAAAAACCATAAAGACCGCGCCAAGCTGCTTTGGGTGGCCGCCAACGACGGCATGTTGCATGCGTTCAATCCCGACACCGGTGCCGAGGTTTTTGCCTATGTGCCAGGCGCATTGGCCAACCGGCTGGCGGAGATACCGTTGCAGCGGGGTAGCAACGCTGCCGGGCGCACGAAATTGGCTGGAAAGGATTTTGTGACCGGCGCCGAGAATCTTCCTCCCCATGGCACGGTCTGGCCCTATGTCGACGGCAATCCTTTTTCTGCCGATGTCAAAGTGGGCATCGCAGCGGGCACCGCCTGGAAAACCTATGTATTTGGCACCTTGGGGCGCGGTGGCAAAGGTGTTTTTGCGCTGGATGCCACCCGTATTGCCGATTTGACTGAAGACAATGCGGCCAATGTGTTCAAGTGGCAATTCACTGCGGCCGATGACCCGGACCTGGGATATATCACCGGGGAGGTGTCGATCCATGCCACCTCCAACCAGGCCTTGCCGGTCGCCAAGATGAACAATGGCAAATATGCCCTGCTTTTGGGCAATGGCTACAAATCCGAATCGGGCAAGGCGGTGTTGTATGTTCTTTTTGTCGATGGCCCCGGTGGAAATGGCTGGACGCCGGGTCGTGACGGGAGTTACCTGAAAATCGTGGCGGATGCCGGACCCGGCAACGGCCTGTCGATGCCCCGCTGGGAAGATATCGATGGCGATGGCACGGCCGATGTGGCTTATGCGGGCGATCTCAAGGGCAATATCTGGAAATTTAATTTGCAGCACCGCACCAACCCGACCATGTGGCAGGTTGATCCCCAGGATGGATCAGCATCCTTCGGACCAGGCAATGCCAGCAGTGTCGGTCGCACCTGGCCTTTGCACAATGCCGGCCATCCGATTACGACGGCGCCACAGCTCATGCATATGGGCCAGGGCGGACTCATGGTCAATTTTGCGACCGGCAATGCATTTGGTGATGCAGATTTCCCCAGGGTCGGGGTGACGCAGCGGGTGTATGGCATTTGGGATCGACGTTCCGTCGCCGGAGCGCCGCCCTTCGCTCAGACCCGGACCATCGATGCCAATACCTTGGTGCGCCGCACATACACACGCAACGCCGAGGGTGTGGTCACCGTCGCTGCCGATACCCCGGCTTTGGATTGGTCTGCCCACAATGGCTGGTATATCGATTTGCCAGGTCCCGGCGAGGCTGTCCTGTCAGACCCGTTTCTGGATGCAGGGGTCTTGTCGTTTGTGACGGTTCGCCCGAGGGAAGTCGTCACTGGAGAATCTGCGCCTTGCTTTTCAAACCACCGCACGGCGTTTTATACCGTGGATCCGATTGCGGGCAAGGCCGAGCGCGATCTCCAAGGCAGCATCATGCTGAACAGCACGAAGGTGCTTGTCACAGCCAGGGACATTGGCGATCAAAAGGTGCGTTTGGTCATTGACAAAACCAAAAAGGCTTTTACCAAAGCCTGCCAAGCCGGGGAAGCCGGTTGCACTTGCACGGAAGGCACTTGCACCAAGGCCGCCACCTGCGGCCCCGGGCAACGCGCCAGGAGGATCGTCGGCAGTAGTGCTGATGCGACCATCTGCGTGAGCACTGTGCCACGGTTACAATGGCGGGAAATTCCAGGACTGAGGACAGACCAATGAAACACCAACGGATGCAGAGCGGCTTTACACTGATCGAGTTGATGATCGTCGTGGCGATCATAGGCATCGTGTCTGGCTTGGCCTACCCCGCCTTCAAGGAGCAGTTGGCCAAATCCCGGCGCGCAGACGCCAAGGCCACCCTGGTCGGTGCGCAGCAATGGATGGAGCGGTTTTATACGGAGAATTTTCGCTACGATCAAAACAGTGCCGGTGTGGAGGTGACGGATGCGTCGCAGTTCCCGTCCCGGCTCCGCGTTTCTCCAGAGCCACAGATGGGGAGCCCACTCTATGATATTAGAGTAGTACTTAAGGTCGAGAATGGGGTCAAAAAGAGGGACGAATATTCCGTCAAGGCTACGCGCAGGGCGGGTTCTGCGATGGCCAATGATCGGTGCGGGGATTTTTCCATCGATCATTTGGGGAGAAAAAATGTGTCTGACTACAGTGGATTTTCCGACCTTCAGGAAGCCCGCAGGGTTTGCTGGCAATAATTGATGCAGCACGGCTTCTGGTCGTCTTTTGCGCCAGCGGCCTGCATCATCTGCGCCCCATGCCTGGGCGCCAGCGGATCCGGGCCTATTCGATGTCGATGAAGTGCATGCCCATGGCGCCGGTTTTGCGATCGGCAAAGTAGCAGGTCAGTGTTTCCTTGACCGTGCGGAATGCGAGTTCGTCCCAGGGCACTTCGTCTTCGGTGAACAGGCGCGCCTGCATGGTTTCGAGGCCCGGGTTCAGGCGCTCGCTCAGCAGCGTGGCGCGGTAAAACAGGTGCACTTGGCCGACGCGGCGCACATTGAGCAGGCAAAACAGTGGGCCCATTTCGATCTGCGCGCCGGCTTCTTCGTCGGTCTCGCGCGCGGCGCCTTCGGACGTGGTTTCATCGAGCTCCATGAAGCCCGCCGGTAGCGTCCACCGGCCCCGGCGCGGTTCGATGTTGCGCTGGCACAGCAGGACGCGCCCGTCGGGCAGTGCCGGCACCGTGCCCACGACGTTGAGCGGGTTTTCGTAGTGCACGGTGTGGCATGCCGGGCATACCGCTCGCTGCTTGGTGTCGCCGTCGTCGGGCCGGCGGTAGACCACGGCGGCGCCACAGGCGCGGCAGTGTTGGATCGGGCTGCGGTAGGTCATGCCGGGCTGGGGGAGTCGAGTGGGTGGGTGGTACCTGCAAAACATGCGTTTGCAGCTATTGAAAGAATAGCGAAAGAAAGAATAGCGAAATAGCGGCTGTGGGTGCGTTGGCGACCGCTCACACCACGCGCAGGCGCAGCGGGGTGAGGCCCTGGACGCCGCCGGTGAGTGTGTCGCCAGGCACGACGGCGCCCACGCCTTCGGGGGTGCCGGTGTAGATCAGGTCGCCGGGTTGCAGTGCCCAGGCGGTGGATAGTTGCTCGATGGTCTCGGCAATGCTCCAGATGAGCTGCGCTATCGTGCTGCGCTGGCGGTCGACGCCATTGACCTGGAGCCAGATCGCGGCCTGCTCTACAGCGCCGGCCTGTGCTGCCGTCGTGATCGGGCCGATCGGCGCGCTGGCGTCAAAGCCCTTGGCCACGCACCAGGGGCGGCCCTGTTTTTTCATGTCGTTTTGCAGGTCGCGGCGTGTCATGTCCAGACCCACGGCGTAGCCGTAGATATGCTGCGGAGCGTCAGCCGCCGGGATGCGGTACCCCCCCTTGCCAATGGCCACGACGAGTTCGATCTCGTGGTGCAGGTTGGCGGTGAGGCCGGGGTAGGGCCAGTGGCCGGTTTCGCCGGCGTTGACCGCCACGATGGCATCGGCAGGCTTCATGAAGAAGAACGGCGGCTCGCGGCCGCTGAAGCCCATTTCCTTGGCGTGCTCTGCATAGTTGCGGCCCACGCAGTAAACGCGGTGCACGGGAAAGCGGTCGTTGCTGCCCACCACGGGCAGGCTGACCACGGGCGCGGGAGGAAACACATAGCGCATGTCGGGCTTTCGTTTTTCGGGCTGGCGGCGCACCAGGGGGCGAAGGATGAAGGGGTGAAGGGGTGGAGGGCGAAGGCAGGGGGCGGTCGGCATGGATCGCCGTGGTTCGGCAGTGTGCCATGGGCGCTGTGCTGCGGGGCTACACTTGCGCTCACCGCCCGGACCGATTGCACCGATCTTGCTGCATTGATCTTGCGCCGGGCTTTCCACACACCATGCAGTTGTACAACTACTTTCGCTCCTCGGCCTCGTTTCGCGTGCGCATTGCGCTGCAGATCAAGGGCCTGGGCCACGACTACTGCCCGGTGCACCTGCTCAAGGGCGAGCACAAGGCGCCGGACTACGCCAGCCGCAGCGGCGATGCGCTGGTGCCCACGCTGGTGACCGACGAGGGACAGGTCTTGACGCAGTCGATGGCCATCATCGAATACCTCGACGAAGTCCATCCCCGGCCCGCGCTGCTGCCGGCGGGCGCTCTGGAGCGCGCCCGCGTGCGCGCGCTGGCGCAGATGGTGGCCTGCGATATCCACCCGCTGAACAACCTGCGCGTGCTCAAGTACCTGGTGCACGAGCTCAAACTGGATGAAGCCGCCAAGAACGCCTGGTACCGCCACTGGGTGCGCAGCGGGCTGGAGGCTGTCGAGCGCCAACTGGCGCTGCTGGCGCGCGAGCGCGCCGCCCAGGGCCTGGCGCCGTCGGTGCTGTGCTGGGGCAGGCAGGTGACGTTGGCCGACTGCTGCCTGGTGCCGCAGGTCTTCAATGGCCAGCGCATGAATGTGGCCCTGGACGATCTGCCACTCACGCAGGGCGTGTTCGCGGCCTGCATGGCGCTGCCCGCATTCCGGCAGGCCCAGCCTTCGGCCTGCCCGGACAGCGAGGCCTGATGCCGGGCCTGGCCCTGCCTGCAGCGCTCGGGTGGCGGCCCGACTGGCCGGCTCCGCCGGGCGTGCATGCGCTGTGCACCACCCGCGCCGGCGGCGTCAGCCCGCCGCCTTACGACAGCCTGAACCTGGGCCTGCATGTCGGCGATGACGGCGCTGCGGTGCGGGCCAATCGGCGCGCCTTGCAAACTGCGCTGCCGGGGGTTCGGATGGTGTTTTTGAACCAGTTGCATGGCTGCGCCGTGGTGCCACTCGATGGCCACAGCCCCGATGGCATGCCGGCCGATGCCTGCATCAGCACCACGCCAGGCGTGGCCTGCACCATCCTGGTGGCCGATTGCCTGCCGGTGTTGCTGAGCCACCGCCTGGCGCCCGTCGTGGCGGCGGCACATGCGGGCTGGCGCGGGTTGGCAGGGCAGGGCGGGCAGGGTGTGCTGGAGTCGGTGTTCGGGCATTTTTGCGCTCGGGTCCATGGTTGGCTCGCGCCACTCGCCAGCAACCAAGAGGCGATTGCCGCAGACACCCTGGCCTGGCTGGGCCCCTGCATCGGCCCGCAAGCCTTCGAGGTGGGCGCGCCAGTGCGCGCCGCGTTCTGCGACACCGATGCCGCCGCCCGGGCCTGCTTTACCGCCCGCAGCCAGGCCCCCGGCAAATACCTGTGCGATCTGGCCGGCCTGGCCCGGCTGCGGCTGCGTGCGCTGGGCATCACCCGCGTGTATGGCAACGACGGGCAGGCGCCCTGGTGCACCGTGACGAACGCCGCCGATTTCTTTTCGCACCGGCGCGACGGCGCTGCGCTGGGTGGCAGCGGGCGTTTTGCGGCCTGCATCTGGCGCTGCTGAGGCTCGGGGCCGCGCCGGCCTGCTTGGTCTGATTGGCCTGATGCGTGGTCTGCGCTGCGCCCGGTGCCCGGACGCCCGGATGGCGCGCCTGGCATCCTGCCTCCGGAGCGCCCGGTGCCCGCAGGGACACGCGGCCTACCGGCTGCTGCCGGCCGGCGCTGGCGCCAGCATCAGGCGGACACAAGTCCATGCAGTCCATGCCATGACGATGAGGTACATTGGCGCTGCGTGTTCACTGCAAACCAAACGGTCCACCATGGAGACAATGGGCATGAATTCCGAACCACCCTGGGCTGAGCGCGTTCAGCAGTTCCAACAGATTCTCGGGCAAAGCTGGTCGCAGGCGCTGCAATCGTTGCCGGCGCTCGGCCTGGGCGCGCAGTTGCCCGCAGCGGCGCCGATCCAGTTCTCGCAGCCGAAGCTGCAGGCGTTGCAGCAGCAGTATCTGCAAGAAGCGCAGCAGCTATGGGTGCAGGGCCTGCAGGGCAGGGCCGAAACCCGGGACCGGCGCTTTAGCGGCGAGGGCTGGGCCAGCAACCCCGTGGCGGCGTTCTCCGCTGCGGCCTACCTGCTCAACGCCCGTACCCTGATGGGCCTGGCCGATGCGGTGCAGGCGGATGAAAAAACCCGTGCCCGCATCCGCTTTGGCGTCGAGCAGTGGATGGCCGCGATGGCGCCGAGCAACTTCCTGGCCTTCAACGCCGAGGCGCAGAAGAAAGCCATCGACACCCGGGGCGAGAGCATTGCCAAAGGCATGCAGAACCTGCTGCACGACATCCGCCAGGGCCATGTGTCGATGACCGACGAAAGCCTGTTCGAGGTGGGCCGCAATGTCGGCACCACCGAGGGGGCCGTGGTCTACGAGAACGCGCTGTTCCAGTTGCTGGAATACAAGCCGCTGACCCCCCGGGTGTACGAGCGCCCGCTGCTGCTGGTGCCGCCTTGCATCAACAAGTTCTACATCCTCGACCTGCAGCCCGGCAACTCGTTCATCCGCTACGCCGTCGAGCAGGGCCACCGCAGCTTTGTCGTCAGTTGGCGCAACCCCGACGACAGCCTGGCCCACAAGACCTGGGACGACTATGTGGCCGACGGCGCCATCACGGCCATCGACCTGGTGCAGCGCATCACCGGCGCCGGGCAGATCAACGCGCTGGGCTTTTGTGTCGGCGGCACGATCTTGAGCAATGCGCTGGCCGTGCTCGCGGCGCGCGGGCAGGAGCCGGTGGCCAGCGCCACCTTTCTGACCACGCTGATCGATTTTTCCGACACCGGCATTCTCGATGTCTTCATCGACGAAGCCTTCGTGAAGTTCCGCGAGTTGCAAATGGGCCAGGGCGGGCTGATGAAGGGGCAGGATCTGGCCTCGACCTTCAGCTTTCTGCGGCCCAACGACCTGGTGTGGAACTACGTGGTGGGCAACTACCTCAAGGGCGAAACACCGCCGCCGTTCGACCTGCTGTACTGGAACAGTGACAGCACCAACCTGCCCGGCCCCTTTTACGCCTGGTACCTGCGCAACTTCTACCTGGAAAACAATCTGGTCCAGCCGAACAAGCTCACGGTGTGCGGGCAGAAGATGGACCTGGGCCGGCTCAAACTGCCGGTGTACATCTACGGTTCGCGCGAAGACCATATCGTGCCGATCGATGCGGCCTACGCCAGCACCCAGGTGCTGCCGGGCAAAAAGCGCTTCGTGATGGGCGCCTCGGGCCATATCGCGGGCGTCATCAACCCGCCCGCCCAACGCAAGCGCAGCCACTGGATTCGCGCCGACGGCAAGCTGCCCGCGAGCCGCGCCCAATGGCTCGATGGCGCGACCGAGCACCCGGGCAGTTGGTGGCCGGACTGGTCCGACTGGCTCGAAAGCCATGCCGGCAAGCAGATCGCGGCCCCCCGCAGCTATGGCAAAGGCGCCAGGTTCAAAGCCATCGAGCCGGCGCCGGGCCGCTATGTTTTGCAAAAGTCGTGATCCGGACCCGGATTCATCCAGCCATCGAGAAAGAAGGACCCCATGGAAGACATCGTCATCGTTTCCGCCGCCCGTACCGCCGTGGGCAAGTTTGGCGGGTCATTGGCCAAGACGCCGGCCAGCGAACTCGGCGCCATCGTGATCCGCGCAGCGCTGGCGCGCGCGCGGCTGGCCTCCGATCAGATCGGCGAAGTCATCATGGGCCAGGTGCTGGCCGCTGGCGTGGGCCAGAACCCGGCGCGCCAGGCCGCGATGAAGGCCGGTGTGGCCAAGGAGACGCCGGCGCTGACGATCAACGCCGTGTGCGGCTCCGGCCTGAAGTCGGTGATGCTCGCCGCCCAGGCCGTGGCCTGGGGTGACAGCCAGATCGTCGTCGCCGGCGGCCAGGAGAGCATGAGCCTGGCCCCCCATCTGCTCAACGGATCGCGCGATGGCCAGCGCATGGGCGACTGGAAACTGATCGACTCGATGATCACCGACGGCCTGTGGGATGTGTACCACCAGTACCACATGGGCATCACCGCCGAGAACGTTGCCAAAGCCTACGGCATCAGCCGCGAGATGCAGGACGCCCTGGCCCTGGCGAGCCAGCAAAAAGCGGCGGCGGCGCAAGACGCCGGTCGGTTCGCGGACGAGATCGTGGAGGTCGGCCTGGCGCAAAAAAAGGGCGACCCGATTTTGTTCAATGCCGACGAATACCTGAACCGCAAGACCAACGCCCAGGCGCTGGCCGGCCTGCGCCCGGCCTTTGACAAGGCCGGCAGCGTCACCGCAGGCAACGCCTCGGGCCTGAACGACGGCGCCGCTGCCGTGGTGGTGATGAGCGCCCAAAAGGCCGCCGCACTGGGCCTTGCACCCCTGGCGCGCATCGCCGCGTTCGGCACCAGCGGGCTGGATCCGGCCACCATGGGCATGGGCCCGGTTCCGGCATCGCGCAAGGCCCTGCAGCGCGCTGGCTGGAGCGTCGCCGATGTCGATCTGTTCGAGCTCAACGAAGCCTTTGCGGCCCAGGCCTGCGCAGTCAACCAGGAACTGGCCATCGACCCGGCGAAGGTCAATGTGAACGGCGGCGCGATTGCGATAGGCCACCCCATTGGCGCCTCCGGCTGCCGCATTTTGGTGACGCTGCTGTACGAAATGCAGCGCCGCAACGCGCGCAAGGGCTTGGCCGCGCTGTGCATCGGTGGCGGCATGGGCGTGGCGCTGGCCCTGGAGCGCTGATGGGTGCTGATGGGTGCTGATGGGTGCCGACGGGTGCCGATGTCGATGGGTGTCGGGATGGGCGCCAATTCTTTGTTGTCGCCCCGCTTCAACGCGGCGCCGGGCACCACTGCACCAGGCCCTGGCCGTTGTCGTTGACGCGCTGCATCAGGCGGGCTGCCTGCGCCTGCGGCAAACGCAGTTGCAGCGTGACCCGCGCGCCATGCTGCACCGCCAGCAACTGCGCGCCGGCGGCCTCGATCTCGCGGCGCAGCCAGCCTTCGAGCGCGTAAGGCAGTTGGCAGTGCAGCGTCTGCATCGGTTGCAGGCTGACCTTGGGGGCGTCGCGCAGGGCCTGGGCAATGGTGTCGGTATAGGCGCGCAGCAGAGCGCCGGCGCCCAGCTTCACGCCGCCGAAATACCGCACCACGCTGGCCAGCACCGCATCGAGCGCCTGGTGCTGCAGCACTTGCAGCATCGGGCGCCCCGCCGTGCCGCCGGGCTCGCCGTCATCGACGGCCGCCGACTGGCCGCCCGCCCGCAGCGCCCAGCAGACATGCGCCGCCCCCGGGTGCTGGCGCCACAGCGCGGCAACGGCCGCCTGGGCGCTGGCGCGGTCGGCCATGGGCTGCACGCAGCCGATGAAGCGGCTTTTCTTGATGATGAGTTCGCTGTGCGCTGGCGCAGCCAGGGTATGGCATGCCGCCAGGGCATGGCGCGCAGTCGGGGTATCGGGTGCAGGGCGCATCGGGCAAGCAGTTTACGGCGGCGCATGGCCATGCCCTTGCACGCCTCGCGGCGCTGCGGACTGCAGTACAGTCGCGCACCCGCAACCAGCGCCACCCCGGCGCCCGATCCATTGGCCGCCGGCCTGGCCTGAACATGACAGATCCTGTTGACGTTTCCTTTTTTGCGCGCGCCGCAAAGCCTTTGACCAGCTACCGCCCGTACTGGGCCAAACGCTTTGGCACGGCAGCGTTCTTGCCGATGAGCCGCGCCGAGATGGAGCAGTTGGGCTGGGACTGCTGCGATGTCATCCTGGTGACGGGCGACGCCTATGTGGACCACCCGAGCTTCGGCATGGCGGTGATCGGCCGCACGCTGGAGGCGCAGGGCTTTCGCGTCGGCATCATTGCGCAGCCCGACTGGCACAGCGCCGAGCCGTTCCAGCGGCTGGGCAGGCCCGGGCTGTTCTGGGGCGTCACGGCGGGCAACATGGATTCGATGATCAACCGCTACACCGCCGAGCGCAAACTGCGCAGCGACGATGCCTACACCCCGGGCGACATCGGCGGCCGGCGCCCGGACCGCGCCGCCATCGTCTACAGCCAGCGCTGCCGCGAGGCGTACAAGGAGGTGCCGATCATCCTGGGCGGCATCGAAGCCAGCCTGCGCCGCATTGCCCACTATGACTACTGGAGCGACAAGGTGCGCCGCTCCATCGTGCTGGACGCCAAATGCGACCTGCTGCTGTACGGCAACGCCGAGCGCGCGCTGGTCGAGGTGGCCCACCGCCTGGCCGCCCGCGAGCCGATCGGGCAGATCACCGATGTGCGCGGCACGGCCTTCGTGCGCCGCCCGGGCGACGCCAGCGGGCAGGGCTGGTGCGAGATCGATTCGACCAGCGTCGATCAGCCCGGCCGCGTCCAGCAGCATGTCAACCCCTACCTCGACAGCGGCGCACAGACTGCGACACAGGCTGCGGTACAGACTGCGGTGCAAGGCAGCCGCTGCCGTCCGCAAGATGCTGCCGGCGCAGTGGCTGCGGGCGCAGGGGCCGCATCTGCCGCAGGCGACAAGGGCTACCAGCCGATCGGGTTCGTCGCCAACCCCGCGCTCAAGTCCAGGCCCAGGCCCAGGCCCGGGCTGGCGCCGCGCGAGCGCAGCGTGATCCGCCTGCCCGGCTACGAGCAGGTCAGGAGCGACCCCGTGCTCTATGCCCACGCCAGCCGCGTGCTGCACCAGGAGACCAACCCCGGCAACGCCCGCGCGCTGGTGCAGGCGCATGGCGCCGGCGCCTCGGCGCGCGATGTGTGGATCAACCCGCCGCCGATTCCGCTGAGCACGGCCGAGCTCGACCATGTGTTCGACCTGCCCTATGCCCGCAGCCCGCACCCGGTCTACGCGGACGAGAACGGGCGCCACGACGGCGCGAGCAAGATACCGGCCTGGGAGATGATCCGTTTTTCGGTCAACATCATGCGCGGCTGCTTTGGCGGTTGCAGCTTTTGCTCGATCACCGAGCATGAGGGCCGCATCATCCAGAGCCGCTCGGAGGACTCGATCATCCGGGAGATCGAGGACATCCGCGACAAGGTCGAGGGCTTTACCGGCACCATCTCCGACCTGGGCGGCCCGACGGCCAACATGTACCGCCTCGGCTGCCGCAGCCCCGAGATCGAAGCCGCCTGCCGCAAGCCCAGTTGCGTCTACCCCGGCATCTGCCAGAACCTGACCACCGGGCATGGCCCACTGGTGGCGCTGTACCGCCGCAGCCGGGCCGTGCCGGGCGTCCGGAAAATCCTGATCGGCTCCGGCCTGCGCTACGACCTGGCGCTGCAATCGCCCGAGTACATCAAGGAACTGGTGCAGCACCATGTGGGCGGCTACCTGAAAATCGCGCCCGAACACACCGAGCCCGGGCCGCTGGCCAAGATGATGAAGCCGGGCATCGCCAGCTACGAGCAATTTCGGCAACTGTTCGAGAAGTTCAGCGCCGAGGTCGGCAAAAAGCAGTTCCTGATTCCATACTTCATCGCCGCCCACCCGGGCACGAGCGACGAGGACATGCTGCGCTTGGCCATCTGGCTGAAAAAGAACGGCTTTCGCGCCGACCAGGTGCAGACCTTCTACCCCAGCCCGATGGCCAGTGCCACGGCCATGTACCACAGCGGCAAGAACCCGCTACGCAAGGTCGGCCGCGACAGCGAGGCCGTGGACATCGTGCGCGGCGAAAAGCGCCGCCGCCTGCACAAGGCATTTTTGCGCTACCACGACCCGAACAACTGGCCGCTGCTGCGCGCAGCGCTCAAAAGCATGGGCCGCGCAGACCTGATCGGCAATGGCCGCCAGCACCTGATTCCGGGCATGCAGCCGCTGACCGACGGCAGCTACCACAGCGCGCGCCGCAAAAACGCAACCCCCGCAACCCCGGTGGCCAGCGCACCGCCGAGCGTGCCGAAAGGCCGCCTGCTGACGCAGCACACCGGCCTGCCGCCGCGCCCGATCGGGGCCGCCAACCCGGTGGCGGGCAGGGGCTGGAAAAACAAGTGATTCCATCAATGGAATGAGGCGGCTCAGACCTGATCGACACTCAGGCCGGCGGTCTGGCCAAAGCCGGCGTCCACATAGACGATCTCTGCGGTCACGCCCGAGGCCAGGTCGGACAGCAAAAAGGCGGCCACATTGCCCACCTCGTCGAGGGTCACGTTGCGCCGCAACGGGCTGGCGCCGGCCACGCGGCCGAGCAGCTTGCCGAAGTCCTGGATGCCGCTGGCGGCCAGGGTCTTGATCGGGCCGGCGCTGATGCCGTTGGCACGGATGCTGCGGCCGTCTTCGGTGCGGCCCACGGCCTCGGCCAGGTAGCGCACCGAGGCTTCCAGACTGGCCTTGGCCAGGCCCATGGTGTTGTAGTTCGGGATGGCGCGCAGCGCGCCCAGGTACGACAGCGTCAGCAGCGCGGACCGGTCGTTCAGGTAGGGCAGGGCGGCCTTGGCCATGGCCGGGAAGCTGTAGGCGCTGATGTCGTGCGCGCTGCGAAAGCCCTCGCGCGACAGGCCGGCGAGAAAGTTGCCGGCCAGCGCCTCGCGCGGCGCAAAGCCGATGCTGTGCACCAAGCCATCGAAGCGCGGCCAGGTCTGGGCCAGGTCGGCAAACAGGCGCCCGATCTGCTCATCGCTGGCGACATCGCAGTCAAAGACCAGCCTGGAATCGAACTCGGCGGCAAAGTCGCCGGTGCGCGCCTTGAAGCGCTCGCCGACATAGCTGAAAGCCAGCTCGGCGCCCTGCGCGCGGCAGGCCCGGGCGATGCCGTAGGCGATGGAGCGGTTCGATAGCAGGCCCGTGATGAGCAGCTTTTTGCCGGTCAAAAAACCCATGGGTGTTCTCCTTTGGAATGCGGGACATTGGCGTTGCCGGCCCCGGCAGGGGCCCCTGCGCGCCGGTCGTTGGCCACGGTTGCCTGGCGCGCGGGGATACGAAACCGTCTGCGGCCGAAGACAAAACCGCCTGTGGCTTAGGGCAGAATTGTCGCATGCGGTTTTGGCTGATTTTCTTGCTGATGGTGTGCGCTGCTCCGGCCCGGGCCGCGCATGGCTATGCGCTGTGGGGCGACCTGAAATACCCGCCCGGGTTTGCCCATTTCGACTATGTGAACCCGGCGGCCCCCAAGGGCGGCGAACTGCGCATGGTGAGCAACCTGCGCTACTCCACCTTCGACAAGTACAACCCGTTCACGATGAAAGGCGCGGCGCCGGCCTACCTGGGCGATCTGCTGTTCGAGACCCTGCTCACCGGCTCGATGGACGAGACCGCCTCGGCCTACGGCCTGCTGGCCGAGAGCGTGGAGGTCGCGGCAGACCGGATGAGCGCCACTTTCCGGCTGCGCGCCGAGGCGCGCTTTCACAACGGCGAGCCGGTGCAGGGCGCCGATGTCAAGCACAGCTACGAGACCCTGACCGGCCCCCATGCCGCCCCCGGCTACGCCAGCATGCTGCAAGAGGTGGCGGGCCTGGAGGTGCTGGATGCGCGCACGGTGCGCTTTCGCTTCAGGCAGCCGCAACGCGAGTTGCCGCTGACCGTGGGCGGCATGCCGATTTTCAGCCGCGCCTGGGGCCGGCAGGCGGATGGCCGGGCCAAGCGCTTCGACGAGATCGTCACCGACACCCCGATCGGCAGCGGCCCGTACCGCATCGGGCCGGTGGCATTCGGCCGCGACATCACCTATGTGCGCGACCCGCAATACTGGGGCCGGCACCTGAACGTGAACCAGGGCGCTTACAACTTTGAGCGCATCACCATCAATATCTACAAGGACAATACCGCGCGGCTGGAGGCGATGAAGGCCGGCGAGTTCGACTTCATGACCGTCTATTCGGCCGGCGACTGGGCGCGCCGGATCAACGGCAAGCTCTTCGACCAGGGCGTGCTGGCCAAAGCGGAAATGCCGCACCAACTGCCTGCCGGGTTCCAGAGCTATGTGCTCAACACACGCCGCCCGCTGTTGCAGGATGTGCGCGTGCGCCAGGCGCTGGACCTGGCCCTGGACTATGAGTGGATGAACCGCCGGATGTTCTACGGCGGCTACGCCCGGGTCCAGGACCTGTTCGGCAACACCCGCTGCGCCGCCAGCGGCAGCCCCGGCCCCGAGGAACTGGCCTGGCTGACGCCCTGGCGCGGCCAAGTGCCCGAGGCCGTGTTCGGCCCCATGTACACCCCGCCGATGACCGAAGACGGGGGCCAGGGCCATTCGCTGCGCCAGAACCTGCGCCTGGCGCGCCAACTGCTGGCCGATGCGGGCTGGACCTACCGCGCCGGCGCGCTGCGCAACGCCCGCGACGAGCCGCTGGTGCTCGAATACATGGACAGCAAGGAGGTCGGCGTTCGCACCGTCGCATCGTGGATGCGCAACCTGGAAAAGCTCGGCATCAGGCTGCGCTTCGTGTCGGTGGACTTCGCCCTGTACCAGCAGCGCCTCGACAAGTTCGACTACGACATCATCACCCTGAATTTTCCCGGCACCTACAACCCGGGCCAGGCGATGCAGGAGTTGTTCGGCAGCCAAAGGGTGGATGTGGAAGGCGCCGCCAACTATGCCGGCGTGCGCAGCCCGGCGGTGGATGCGCTGGTCACGGCGCTCACCCGCGCGCGCAGCTTGGCCGAGTTGCTGCCCGTCTGCCGCGCGCTCGACCGCGTCATCATGCACAGCCACTACCTGATCCCGCAATGGCGCCTGGCCTCGCACCGCATCGTGTACAACCAAAAGCGCCTGGCCTACCAGCGGCCGATGCCCCCCTATGCCGATGCGCAGGCTTGGCTGATGTTCGCGTGGTGGAGCATCGGGTCGTGAGCGCCGCCCGGCCGCCCGAAGGCGCTCACACCGTAGCCGAAGGCGAAGGTGCTCCAGCGATCGCCGCCCGGCCGCCCGAAGGCGCTCACACCGTAGCCGCAGGCGAAGGTGTTCCAGCGAGCGCCGCCCTGTCACCACTACCATTGCTGCTGCCACCACGGCCCTGAACCCCATGCTCGCCTACAGCGCCAAACGCCTGCTGCTGATGCTGCCCACCTTGCTCGGGGTGCTGCTGGTGACGTTCGTGGTCATACAGTTCGTGCCCGGCGGCCCGGTCGAGCAGTACCTGGTCGAGGCGCGCATGGCGACGGCGGGCAAGGGCGGCGCTGCCCCATCCGACGGCCTGTCCTACCGCGGCAACCAGGGCGTGGACCCGAAGCGGCTGGCGCAGATCAAGGCGCTGTACGGTTTCGACAAGCCCGCGCACGAGCGCTTCTTGCAGATGCTGGGCCAGTTTGCGCGCTTCGATCTGGGCCAGAGCTTTTTTCAGAACAAGAGCGTCTGGAGCCTGGTCAAGGAGAAACTGCCGGTCTCCATCAGCCTGGGGCTGTGGACTTTTTTCATCAGCTACCTGGTGGCCGTGCCGCTGGGGGTGGCCAAGGCGGTGCGCGCCGGCTCGCGCTTCGATTTGGTGAGCACGCTGCTGATCTTGCTCGGCTATGCGATCCCGGGCTTTGTGCTGGGGGTGGTGCTGTTGGTGATCTTTGGCGGGCAACTGCAATGGTTCCCGCTGCGCGGCCTGACCTCGGCCCATTGGGATGCGCTGTCCTGGGGCGCGCGCATCGTCGACTACCTGTGGCACATCACGCTGCCGGTCACGGCCATGGTGCTGGGCAGTTTTGCCGTCACGGCGATGCTGACCAAGAACGCCTTTCTGGAAGAAATCCGCAAGCAATACGTGCTCACGGCCCGCGCCAAGGGCTTGTCCGAGCGCCAGGTGCTGTACCGGCATGTGTTTCGCAACGCGCTGATTCCGATCGTCACCGGCTTTCCGGCGGCGTTCATCGGCGCGTTCTTTGCCGGATCGCTGCTGATCGAGACGCTGTTCTCGCTCGACGGCCTGGGCCTGCTCAGCTACGAGAGCGTGATCCGCCGCGACTACCCGGTGGTGCTGGGCACGCTGTACCTGTTCACGCTGCTCGGGCTGCTGACCAAACTGGTCAGCGACCTGTGCTATGTGTGGGTCGACCCGCGCGTGAAGTTCGATTGAACCGCGCCGCCACCGACTGCGACCGCCCCGATGCGCCCCGCTCGTTCATCGCAATCGCCCGCGCGCCGCGCCTGGCTGCGCTTTCGGCGCAACCGGCTGGGCTACTGGAGCCTGCTGATCTTTGGCGCGCTGGTGCTGGCCAGCCTGTGCGCGGAACTGCTCAGCAACGACCGGCCGCTGATCGTGCACTACCAGGGGCAGAACTACTTTCCGATGTTCCGGGACTACCCCGAAACGACCTTCGGCGGAGACTTCGAGACCCCCGCCGACTACCTCGACCCCTTCATCCGCGCGCGCCTGAGCGCGGGCGACAACTGGGCGCTGTACACGCTGAACCCTTACGGGCCGGACACGCTGAACTACCATGCCCCGGCGCCCAGCCCCGCAGCGCCCTCGGGCGAGAACTGGCTGGGCACGGACGACCGGGGGCGCGACCTGCTGGCGCAACTGCTCTACGGCTTTCGCGTCAGCGTGCTGTTTGGCCTGGCGCTGACGGTCACCGGCGTGCTGCTGGGCGTGCTCACCGGCGCGCTGCAGGGCTTTCTGGGCGGCAAGACCGACCTGGCATTCCAGCGCTTCATCGAGATCTGGAGCGCCATGCCCGATCTGTACCTGCTGATCATCTTCAGCGCCTTGTTTGCGCCCAGCGTTGCGCTGCTGCTGGTGCTGCTGAGCCTGTTCGGCTGGATGAGCCTGTCGGACTACGTGCGCGCCGAGTTCCTGCGCAACCGCCAGCTCGACTACGTCAAGGCCGCGCGCGCATTGGGGGTGGGCAGCGGCCAGATCATCTGGCGCCACATCCTGCCCAACAGCCTGACGCCGGTGGTCACCTTTTTGCCGTTCCGCATGAGCGCGGCCATCCTGGCACTGACCTCGCTGGACTTTCTCGGCCTGGGCGTGCCGCCGGGCACACCGTCGCTCGGCGAGTTGCTCAGCCAGGGCAAGAACAACATCGACGCCTGGTGGATTTCGCTGTCCACCTTTGGCGTGCTGGTCATCACGCTGCTGCTGCTGACCTTCATGGGCGATGCGCTGCGCGATGCCCTCGATCCGCGAAAGTCCGACCGATGAGCCGGCCCGTCACAGACCCATCCGCGCCGCTGCCCCCCGGGGGGGGGGAGCATGGCGGCGCCCCGGAGCCATTGCTGCAAGTCAAAGACCTCGGTGTCCGCTTTGGCGCCAAGCAGGTGGTGCGGGGCCTGAACTTTGCCATCGCCGCCGGCGAAAAGCTGGCCCTGGTGGGCGAGTCCGGCTCGGGCAAAACCATCACCGCCTTGAGCCTGCTGCGCCTGGCTGGCGCGGCCGCCTGCACCGGCCAGGCGCTGCTGCAAGGGCGCGGCGACCTGCTGGCCATGCCCGAGCGCGAAATGCAGGGCGTGCGCGGCGGCGACATCGCGATGGTCTTTCAAGAGCCGATGAGCGCGCTCAACCCGCTGATGACCATAGGCCGGCAGATCGCCGAAATCCTGTGCCTGAAAAAAAGCCTGAGCGCCGCCCAAGGCGCGCAGACGGCCATCGAACTACTGGCCCAGACCGGCATTGCCGAGCCTGCGCGCCGGGCGAACAGCTTTGCGCACCAGCTCAGCGGCGGCCAGCGCCAGCGCGCGATGATCGCCATGGCCC
Source organism: Verminephrobacter eiseniae EF01-2 (assembly GCF_000015565.1). Lineage (NCBI taxonomy): Bacteria > Pseudomonadati > Pseudomonadota > Betaproteobacteria > Burkholderiales > Comamonadaceae > Verminephrobacter > Verminephrobacter eiseniae. The sequence continues at coordinate 4,206,051 of NC_008786.1, read as the reverse complement.
TGGCCAGCGCGCCCCGGCTGCTGCTGGCCGATGAGCCGACCACGGCGCTGGATGTGACGCTGCGCGGCCAGATTCTGGAACTGTTGTCGAACCTGCAACGCCAGACCGGCATGGCCGTGCTGCTGATCACGCATGACCTGAACCTGGTGCGCCGCTTTGCCGACCGCGTGGCCGTGATGGAGCAGGGCGCCCTGGTCGAGCAGGGGCCGGTGGACGCCATATTCCGCGCCCCGCAGCAAACCTACACGCGCCGCCTGATCGCCAGCCAGCCGCGCCGCGCCGTGCGCGAGGAGCGCCCGCCCGACGGCGCGGCCCCGGTGCTGCAAACGCAGGACCTGCGCGTGGTCTACCCGATGGCGCTGCCCGGCCTGCGCGGCTGGTTCAGGAAGACCTCGTTCGTTGCGGTGCAAGCGGCCACGCTGCAACTGCTGCCGGGCCAGACCTTGGGCATCGTCGGCGAATCGGGCTCCGGCAAGTCCACGCTGGCGCAGGCCATCCTGGGCCTGCTGCCGCACAGCGGCCAGTTGCAGGTCGGCGGGCGGGCCTGGCAGCAACCGGCCACGCGCAACACGCAGGCCAACCAGCAACTGCGCCGCCGGGTGCAGGTGGTGTTCCAGGACCCGTTCTCCTCGCTGTCGCCGCGCCTGACGGTCGAGGAAATCGTCGGCGAAGGGCTCAAGGTGCACGAGCCGGCGCTCGATGCCGCCGAGCGCCGCCAGCGCGTGCAAGCAGCGCTGGCCGAGGTCGGGCTGCTCCAGGAGCAGGGGCCATCGGCGCAGTTGCTGGAGCGCTACCCGCATGAATTTTCCGGCGGCCAGCGCCAGCGCATCGCCATCGCCCGTGCCCTGATCGTGCAGCCGCAACTGCTGGTCCTCGACGAGCCTACCAGTGCGCTGGACGTGACCATACAGCAGCAGGTGCTGGGCCTGCTGCAACGCCTGCAGCGCGACAAGGGCCTGAGCTACCTGCTGATCACCCATGACGTGCAGGTGATCCGCGCGATGGCGCATGAGGTGCTGGTGATGCAGGACGGCGCGGTGCTCGAAAGCGGCAGCGTGAGCGCCGTGCTGGACGCGCCCCGGCATCCGTACACCCGGCGCCTGGTGGCGGCCGCTGCGCTGCCGGACCGGGATTGATGCCCGCTGCGCCCCGAGCGGACCGCGAAATCGCCGCAGACCATCATCCGCAGCGTGCTGCCACAGCCACCCGGCGTCGGCACACTCTGCGTGCATTCACCACATCATACGGCCCCGCCGACGTGATCGAGGAGAACACAGCATGACCCCAGCTTGCGCGCCGGCAACGGCGCCATCGACGGCGCCAGCGCCGCACCAGGACGGCGATTCCGTCATCCCGCCGCACCACGATCCGCGGCTCACCAACGAGGACCTTGCCCCGCTGCGCAAGCAGACCTGGGGCAGCTACAACATCTTTGCGTTCTGGATGTCCGACGTGCACAGCGTGGGCGGTTACCTGACGGCAGCGAGCTTGTTCAAGCTCGGCTTGACGAGCCTGCAAGTGCTGTTCGCGTTGCTGTCCGGGATTGTGATCGTGCAGTTTTTCTGCAACCTGGTTGCCAAGCCGAGCCAGATGACCGGCACGCCGTACCCGGTGATCTGCCGCGCGTCGTTCGGGGTGCGGGGAGCGAATATTCCGGCCATCATTCGCGGCCTGATCGCGGTGGCGTGGTACGGCATCCAGACCTATCTGGCGTCCTCGGCCTTCCTGGTGCTGGCGCTCCGGCTGGCGCCAGGGTTGGCGCCTTATGCGGATGTCGCACAGCACGGCTTCGTCGGCCTGTCGACGCTGGGCTGGGCCGGCTTTTTGCTGCTGTGGGTGTTGCAGGCCATGGTGTTCTGGCACGGCATGGAATCGATCCGCAAGTTCATCGACTGGGCAGGCCCGGCGGTGTATGTGGTGATGATCGTGCTGGCCCTGTGGCTGGTGCACAAAGCGGGCTGGCAGAACATCAACCTGACGCTGGGCACGGTCAAGTACCAGGGCTGGGACGCGGTGCCGGTCATCCTCGGTGCGATCGCATTGGTGGTGTCGTACTTCTCCGGCCCGATGCTGAATTTTGGTGACTTCTCCCGCTATGGCAAGGATTTCGACGCCGTCAAGCGCGGCAATTTCTG